>CAUDEF010000012.1 GCA_958448515.1 uncultured Phascolarctobacterium sp.
AATTTAAAAAATCTTTAGCTGCATCAGTTTTATGTGCAGTTGCCAGTGTTGGGTTTGTAGTTAGTGCAAGTGCTGAGGAAGTTGATAGTGAAAAAGTAATGGAACATCAACTTAAGGGTATTATTGTTGAGGGGGATGCTGGTGTATTGCCCGGTGGATTTGTTGTTTCTAGTGACAGAGTTGGTATTTTAGGTGATATTGATGCAATTGATGTCCCCTTTACCCAAAAACAATATTCACAAAAAACAATTGAAACTTTTTATGATCCGAATCAGCCATTAAATGGTGTTTTAACTAACAATCCTTCAATTATTGTTGGTAGTTCTTCACCAATGTATACTGATTTTAGTATGCGTGGTGTTAATATGAACGCAGCACATTATTATTTAAATGGTATACCTAATTTATTTAATCAAACTAGAAGTATTCCAGCATACACATTAGAAAGTGTTGATATTGTGTCTGGGCCTAATACAGTTTTAAATGGTGCAACTTTTTCTAATAATGGTACTAATGGTACTGATGCTCCGGCTGGTATGTTGAATGCAACTACTAAAAAAGCAACCGATGATCCTATTACAAGATATACACAAAGATTTTCCGGACGTAGTACTTGGACTGAAGATTTAGATGTGGGAAGACGTTTTGGTGAAAATGGAGAATGGGGTATTCGTGTAAATGCTCATCATGAAGATGGTGGATTAGCAATTGATGGTGCCAATATTAAAGATAGAAGTATTTATGTAAATTTAGACCATAAAGATGAAAAAAGTGAAACTAATATTTTTGGCGGACACTTTGACTGGACTGTTCATGGAGGGCAAAGATGGATAAAGTCTTCAAAAGTTGAACAAGGTCATATGCCTTCAGCACCAGATTTGTCTACTGATTTAAGTTTTGATGGACAGGTAAAAGAGAATCATGGTTATCTTTTTACGTTAAACCATAAGCAAAAATTTAGCGATAAATGGAATGGATTTATTAATGGCGGTTATGGTAATTATGAAGAACATAAATATGATCCAAGTGGAGGGTCATTAGAATTAGGTAATGATGGTAAATTAACAGGTAAATTTAGAGATTATAGTTCTGAAAGTAAAAGTTTATACTGGCAAATTGGTGTGAACAATCAGACTGAAATAGGCAATATAAAAAATAATCTAAGTTTCGCTGTAGATTATTATAAATATAAAAGCAGAGCGATAAATTCTGGCGGTAAGAGTGGACAAGCAACTATTGAAGGTGATATTTGGAATGGTGTTCATATCAACGGAACTCCTATTTATGCAGGTCCTTTAGATTCTGTTAATTTTAGCATTGAAGATGCTTATGCAATGACGTTAGCTGACAGAGTTGAATTTGGCAAGGCATCGGTATTTGGGGCATTACAATATAAAGATACAACTGTTAAAAGTGGGTCTTCTGGTAAAGAATACAGCAAAGATAGTTTAAATCCTACTTTGGCGTTTGCCTATAAACCTGTTGATAATGTTTCATTGTATATTAGCCATGCGCAGTCATATACTAAACCTGTTGAGGTTTCTGTAAATTATGATAATGTAGGTGAGATCTTTGAACCTATAAAGAATATCCAGAATGAAATTGGTGTAAAATACGAAAATGCTGATATTTTACATAGTTTAGCATTTTTTGACTTAAATCAGGGAAGTTATATAGCAGAGGATTCTGACGGACCTGAAGGACAAATATATACACAAGAAGGAGAAAGCCGTTATAAAGGAATTGAATATTCTTTGACTGGTAAAGTCGCTGATAAATGGAATTTGATGGGTGGCTTTATGTATAATAATGCTAAACGTGAAAAATTAGCTAAAGGATATGAAGATTTAGAAGGAAGATATGTATGCGGTGTCCCTAAATGGAATGCTGTTTTAGCAGCTGAGTATGAAGCTGATGAAAATAATTCTGCAGTTATGAGAATAAACTATGTAGGAAAATCTCATGTTAATGATAATGGTGTGGAAGTTCCATCTCATACAACTTTTGACTTAGGCTATACTCATAAAACAGAAATTAATTCAACACCGGTAACTTTAAGTGCAATGTGCTACAATGTACTCGGCAAAGATTATTGGATTTCAAGAGGAAATTCTACTGCGTTTGGTAGTCCAAGAACTTTCATGCTTTCTGCTCAATTTGATATTTAATATAAGTATTTGAATAAGCAAGGGAGATTCGTTAAGAATCTCCCTTGCTTATATTGAGGTTTTTATGAGAAGTTTTAAGGTTATAATTTTTGTTACTATTTTATCGATAATATTAAATCTTACTGCTGGATGCACATTTATAAAAGATAATACAACTTATAATGGATTTGTTATAGATAGCGTTGGACGAAAAGTTGAATTAAATTTACCTGTTAAAAGTGCTGTTGTTGCAAATAGTCATAATACAGAACTGATAAATTCAATAGGTAATGCAATAGATAAAGTTATAGGAGTTGATAGTGGAATTTATAATGATAAAATTGCTTATAAAAACAGATTTAAAGAAGAAAATTTAATAGGACAAAATCAAAGAGCATTAAATTATGAAAAAATAATTAGGTTAAATCCTGATGTTTTAATAATTTCAGGTAATGGATATTGGCAGGAGGCCGAAAAACAATTAGAACCATTTGGAATAAAAGTAGTTGTTTTAAATGCTTACTACAGCGGAGATTTTAGAAAAAATAGTGAGTTGGTTGGTAAGTTATTTGGATATGAAAAAGAAGCTGAGGAATTTATAAATTATTTTGAAGGCAAAATAGAATATATAAATAAGCAATTACAGAATGTACCAAAAAGAACATTATATTTTGAATATAGAAAAGCAGGAACTACAGTAACTCCTGGACGACCATATTATAAGATGGTTGAATATTCACATGCAAAAAATATTTTTGATGATGTTGATAATCCATATGTTGATGCTGAAGAAATTATAAGAAGAAATCCAGATTATATTATTAAAGCTAGTGAATCTTATGAACGAGGTTCTTATACCCCACCGGATGAAGATGAATTTGTTATAAGAAAAAAACGTATTGTAGATAGGCCAGGATGGGATCAAATAAATGCAGTAAAAAATGACAAAATTTTGTTGATGTCGCATTATGCATTTGGGGGTGTTTGTGAATTAGTTGGAACTATGTATATTGCTAAATTTTTGTATCCAGAGTATTTACCAGATTTGCATCCGGAAGAGATTTTCAGAACGTGGATTACTAAATATCAACGGCTGCCGTATATTGAAGGACATACTTATCCTAAGCTATCGATTAGGTAACTTAAAGTATTGTATTTATAGATGAATTATGAGGGATGAATTATGAGAAAATATTGGTATTCCATAATTATTTTTATATGTTTTTCAGTTAGCTGCTTCTTTTTAAAGGATAACTTTTTTAATAATGAACATATAGAAGAGTCATATGTCGTGGATAGCATTGGAAGAAAAGTTATTTTAAAATTACCTATTGAAAGAGCAGTTGTTACTAATGGGCATAATATTAATTTAGTGACTGCTATTGGTAATTCTATTGATAAAATAGTTGGTGTAGATAGTTATTATGATTATATGGCTTATGGTAATAGATTTAAAGATGAAAATATAGTTGGAGAAACTCAAAAAGAGCTGAATTATGAAAGAATAATTAGCTTAAATCCAGATGTTCTGATAATTTCTGATAATGGATGTTGGCGTGAAGCTGAAAAGAATTTAGAGCCTTTTGGTATAAAAGTTATTGTTCTGAATGCTTATTATACGGGTGATTTTAGAGAAAATTGTCAATTAGTGGGAGTCTTGTTTGGGTATAAAAAAGAGGCTGAAGAAATCATAAATTATTTTGAAAGTAAGCTTAAGTATATTAATGATCAGTTGGAAAATGTTCCCAAACGCAAGCTGTATATAGAATATAGAAATCCTTGTACTACAATTGTGCCGGGAAGCACATACTCAGAAATGTTAGAATATGCTGAAGCAAAAAATATTTTTGACGATGCTGATAATACGTATATTGATAGTGAAGCCGTGATAATAAGAAATCCTGATTATATAATAAAGATAAGTGAGGGAACTGAAAGAGGCATTTTTATACCACCAAGTTATGAAGAATTTTTAAGAAGAAAAGATAAGATAACGTGTAGACCTGGCTGGGATATGATAAATGCTGTAAGGAACGATAGAATTTTGCTTATGTCTAATTATGCATTTGGTGGTGCTTGTGAATTAGTTGGAACTATGTATATTGCTAAATTTTTGTATCCAGAGTATTTACCAGATTTGCATCCGGAAGAGGTGTTAAAAACATGGGTTACTAAATATAATAAACTACCATATCGAGAAGGACATACCTATCCGAAGTTTAAGATGACTGATTAGGAGGAAAATATGCTGCAAGAGGCCTATAAAAGAGAATTATATAAAAAATACATGATAATCATTGCTGTATCTATATTAACCTTATTATTAGGATATATTTTTATGATATTAGGTATGAAGCAAGCTACTAACTGGCAAGTATTTATTGCTATAGAAAAGTTTTTTTCCGGAACAATAAATAGTGGTATTGATGTAGCGACAAATAAGATAATTTTATTGCTTAGAATGCCACGCATCCTGCTGGCTATTTTAGCAGGTGTAGGGCTTGCCATAGCTGGTGCTATTATGCAGTCTGTAACAAGAAATTATTTAGTAAGTCCATTTACATTGGGAATATCATCTGCAGCAGCTTTTGGAGCTTCTGTTTGTATTGTTTTTGGAACAGGACTATTCTTTCAAAGTGATTTAGGCATGATTACTTGTGCTTTTGTTTCATCTTGCGGTTGTGGTTTGATTGTCTATGGTGTATCAAAAAAAATTGGAGTAAAACCAAGTTCTATAGTATTAGTTGGTATAGCACTAAATTATTTATTCAGTGCTATGACTGCGACAATAGAATTTTTTGCTAAAGAACATAAGTTAGAAGCTGTCGTACAATGGACTTTTGGTACATTTAACAGAGCTACATGGGAGTATGTATTAATAGCATTTGTTGTAGTTGCTATTGGGTTTATTATTTTAATGAGATATTGCTTGCCGTTAAATGCGATGGCAAGTAATGATGATGAGATGGTAAAAAGTTTGGGTATTAATCCTGAAAAACTAAGGACAAGATGCGGTCTGGTGTCTGTATTTATAACTTCTACTATCATAAGCTTTACAGGCGTAATAGGTTTTGTTGGTTTGATTGCTCCACATATGGCAAGAATAATAATAGGTAATGATCATAGATTTTACATACCTTTTTCTGGAATTCTTGGAGCACTTTTGCTATTAATATCAGACACTATAGGTAAGTTTATTTTATATCCTGTAAATATACCTGTGGGTATAGTAATTTCATTTTTAGGTGTACCCTTATTTATACATTTAATTCTTTCAAGAAGGAATGGTCTGGAATAGTGAAAAAAATTATTTTATTTGCTGCTATTTTAATATCTTTTATTATTGGTGGTTGTGCTGATAGCGATAATAATAAGAATAATGTTATTGTGAAAGATAGCATAGGGCGTGATATTAATATCAGTTTACCTTTAACTAGGGTTGTTGTTGCTAACGGATATAATGCAGAGCTGATAAATGCTATTGGTGCTCTGGATGCTATTGTTGGTGTTGATTATGGAATATATCAGGATCAGGAAGAATATAAGAACAAGTTTGCATATAACCAGGTTATTGGAAAAAGTCAAAGAGAACTGAATTATGAAAGAATTATAGAATTAGCACCACAAGCATTAATTTTAACTGGGAATGGGAGTTGGGAAGAAGCTGAAAAAAAGCTTTCAAAGTTTGGTATAAAGGTTATTGTAGTAGATGCTTATTACACAGATCAGTTTTTTGATAATTGTAAATTGTTGGGAACGTTATTTGGTAAAGAAGAAAAAGCAAATGAAATAAGTGAATACTTTATAAAGCAATTGGAATATGTTCAATCTAATCTTAAAAATGCACCTAAAAAAACTGTTTACTTTGAATATAGGCGAGAAGGAAATACAACTGTACCAGGTGATTATTTTTATAATATGGTTAAATATTCTGGTGCGGATAATATTTTTGAAGATGCCATAAATGTTTCTGTAAGTAGTGAAAGTATAATCGAAAGAAATCCTTTATATATTGTCAAAGTTGGTCAGGATAATATCCCGGCAAAATATATACCACCAACTGAAGAAGATATGAAAGCAGTAAAGAAAGAAATTATAAGCAGAGCAGGGTGGGACTGCATTGAAGCTGTAAAAAAAGATAACATATTGTTGTTATCACATTTTTCTCATGGCGGAGCGTCTAAGATCATAGGAAGCTTATATATTGCTAAATTTATTTATCCTGAATATTTGCCAGATTTGGATCCTGAGGCAACATTCAATAAATGGCTGGAATATCAAAATCTACAATACATAGAAGGTCATACATATCCTAAATTTCCATTAAAGGACAGGTGAGAGAATGAGTTTAGTAGTAAATAACGTATCGTTTACTTATAAAAATAATAAAATGATACTGGATAATATATCACTTGAAGTTAAGCAGGGTGAAGTTTTAGGGATACTTGGACCAAATGGTACAGGTAAAACGACTTTTTTAAAATGTATTAACAATATTCATATTCCTTGTAATGGAACTATATGTTATGATGGTAAAGTACTAGGAGAATTAAATTATGAAGAAATAGCTAAAATAATTGCTTATGTTCCACAGTATACAAATAATTTTTTTCCTATGAATGTAGTAGATACAGTAATGATGGGCAGAATGCCTTATGCAAATAAAAATTATACTGCTGAAGATGAAGAAATAGTTTTTTCTATAATTAAGAAAATGAATTTGGAAGAATTTGCCTTCAGGAATATAAAAGAAATGAGCGGCGGTGAAAGGCAAAGAGTATTTATTGCCAGAGCGATGGCCCAACAGCCCCAAATAATTATTTTGGACGAGCCTACCAGTAGTTTAGATTTACATAATCAGTTGTTTATTTTGCATACTATAACTAAATTAGCTAAAGAAAATAATATAACAATAATTATGACAATTCATGATTTAAATTTAGCTTCTATGTTTTGTGATAAGATTTTGATGCTTAAAGATGCAAAGATTTTTGCTTACGGAAATCCTGTTGATGTTTTAACTAAAGAGAATATTGATGCTATGTATAGAGTCAAAACAGAAATAAGTATGGCAGATGGATATAAACATATAAGATTATTAAGAGATCTATAACCACAACCCCTCTTATTTTCCAATATCGTTTCTCTGTCTGTCCTGTTTATCCTGCAGTTCTCGTGTACGCTGCAGCTGTTCATTTGCTATCCTGTCATTACGCCGATTTGTTCGGTTATGATTAATAGTTGTACGTCTGTTCCAGTTTGGTGCGCTTAAATTATTTTGCGGAGCGGTTAAATTATGGTTGTTTACCGAAGCTGCCGCAAAAGCGTCTGTTGAAGAAGATATATAGATGCAGCCAAATACAGTCAGAGTTACAGAAAATGTTAAGGTATAAAAATATTTAAACATAAAAATCCCCCTTTTCTTACATTTACAGTATAACAGGAAAGTATGTCTTTTTTTTGATATCAACAGCATTTATAATAAAATATACATCAACGTTATAAAAAGAGGAGATCTATTATGAAAAAAATAGCAGTTTTAAGATGTTTGCGTGTCAGCGCATCCTGTGCAGGCAGTGGCTGTCTGCGCGCTATGAATGAAAAAACAGCAGCTTTTGAGCGCTATGGTGAAGAGCCGCTGCAGCTTGCTGCTTTTTGGACATGTAATGGTTGTGAAGACAATATGCTTGCCAATCAGGAAGGTATACGCAAAAAAATAGAACGTATGAAAAAACTTTCTATTGATGCTTTGCATGTCAGCAACTGTGCCATGCCAAAAAATGCTGAAGGTGTAAGAGTTATGTGCCCTGTTATCCGTGAAATTACTGACAAACTTAGTGAAGCCGGTATTACAATTGTAGAAGGCACTCATTAATATAGTATATAAAATTACCGGTATATCTTTTGCCGGTAATTTTTTTATGTTAAAATAAGAAATTAGAAAATGCATTTGGTGCGGAAAGGAGGCAGTAATGACGGCAAAAATTATTATAGGCGTTACTCAGGAAGAAACGCGTATGGGACTTGTAGAAAATGGTCGCTTAATGGAGTTTATGGTAGAGCGAGCAGATGAAAATCATCTTGTTGGCAGCATTTACAAGGGAAGAGTTTGTAATGTTGTTAAGGGTATACAGGCAGCTTTTGTGGATATTGGTCTTGAACAAAATGCCTTTTTATATCTGGGTGACAAGATTGATGTGACTGAAGGTCAGAGTATTCTGGTACAGATTTCCAAAGATGCCAGGGGTACTAAAGGACCTACTGCAGTACGTGATATTACTTTGCCGGGAAAGTATGTTGTTTTACTGCCCCATGCTTCTTATATAGGAGTATCAAGAAAAATTACAGATAAAGCTGAAAAAGAAAGGCTTACTAAAATATGTCAGCAGCTCAGACCTGATGATATTGGCATTGTAATAAGAACTGCTGCTGTCGGCGTAAGTGATGAGCTTTTAACAGCGGATATTAATGAATTATTGGCTGGATGGAAAATACTGTCAGCCCGTGAGAAGGTTGCCAAAGCTCCTGCTCTTTTGCGCAGGGAGCTTGATTTGCCGGTACGCATTGTGCGAGATTATCTGAGCAGCAATCTTACGGAAATAGTTATTGATGACCTGTCCGTTTATAAAAGAGTAGAGGAACTTCTGCAGTGCATTCCGCAGGCAAAAAACGTAAAGCTTACATTGTATCAGGGACTTGATGATATATTCACCTATCATAAACTTAGTGAAGATATTGCCGGAATTTCTGATCGCAAGGTATTTTTGCCAAGCGGAGGCTATCTGGTATTTGATTATACAGAGGCTATGACTGTAATTGATGTTAACAGCGGCAAGTTCAGCGGACGTGAGAATCTTGAAGAAACTATCATGGAGATTAACAGGCAGGCAGCTGCAGAAATTGCCCGTCAGCTCAGGCTTCGCGATATAGGCGGTATAATAGTTGTAGACTTTATTGATATGCATACTGAGGCGCATAAGACAGAGATTTTGTCTGCACTGCAAAAGGCTATGGCCGGTGACAGAATGCACCCTAAGATTCAGGAGATTTCAGTATTAAATCTTGTTGAGCTGACCCGCAAAAAATCACGGCAGAATTTGTCTTCTGTACTTTACTCTCCCTGCCCCGTATGTGATGGCAGCGGCAGAGTGCAGAGCAGAGAAACTCTTGCTCTGGAAATCAAACGTCGTTTACGCAGTTTGCTGAAAAGACGAGGCAGTTCCAAAAATCTGCTGATAGCTGCTAATCCATGGATTGCTGAGTGGCTGCGGCTTAAAGATTTGCGTCAGTGGGAAAGAGAACTGGCGTGCAGTATTAAGATAGAAGCAGATGCTTCACTGCATATAGAATCTTTTATGATTTTGGATAATAATTTGGTTGACAAATAATTTTATACAAGTTAAAATATACCAGTATGGACTGTGTTAGTCCGTCCCCAACCGCGCAGAGAGGTTCCGTAAACTCAGAAGAGTACCGTATTTGGCGAGTTTATAATAAGGGAGGTGCAATAGATGTACGCAATTATCAAAACCGGCGGTAAACAATACCGTGTTAGCGAAGGCGAAACTTTGCAAGTTGAAAAATTAACTGCAGAAGTTGGCGAAGAAGTTGTATTCGAAGCTTTGACCGTAGTTGACGGCGCTGATGTTAAAATCGGTGCTCCTGTAGTTGAAGGCGCTAAAGTTGTTGCTAAAGTTGTTGAACATGGCAAAGGCGACAAAATTTTCGTTTTCAAATACAAAGCAAAATCCAACTATCGTAAACGTCAAGGTCATCGTCAACCGTTCACTGCTGTTGAAATCACCAAAATTGAAGCTTAATAGCTATGATTACTGTTGATTTATACAGGAACGAACAGGGATTTATAACTGGTTATAAGGTCAGCGGTCATGCTGGCTATGCAGAAGAAGGCAATGATATTATCTGCAGTGCCGTGTCTGCATTAACTCAGGCCCCTGTGATGGGACTGGAACGACATTTAAAATTAAAGCCGTCCTATAAGGTCTGTCAGGAGGACGGCGTTTTGGAAGTAGCACTGGGAAGTGCTCCAAGTGAACTGACTCAGGCTATATTGGAGACTATGTTATGTGGTCTTAACTCCATAGCCGGGCAGTGTTCGCAATATCTTTGTATCAAAGAGCACAGGAGGTGAAAGTAATGTTTGAACTTATTCTGCAACTTCATGCACATAAAAAAGGTACCGGTAGCTCCCACAATGGTCGTGACTCTAACGCTCAACGTTTGGGCACCAAAGCTCATGACACTCAATTGGTAACTGCTGGCAGCATCATCGTTCGTCAACGTGGTACTAAATTCCATCCTGGTAACAACGTAGGTATGGGTAAAGATTACACCATCTACGCTAAAATCGAAGGTCGTGTAAAATTTGAACGCAAAGGCCGTGACAAACGCCAAATCAGCGTATATCCCGTTGAAGAAGCTGCTATGTAATTAGCCTTTAAACCCTGCATAAATTATGCAGGGTTTTTGTTTTTATTGAAAAGTTATACAATTCTTTCACAAAATGAGACTTTGAATGTGATAAAATAAACACAGAGAATTATTCTTGAGAAAGGATGACATAAATGTTAGAAGTTGGTACAAAAGCACCAAATTTTACTTTAAATGACAAAGATGGTAATGCTGTCAGCTTGTCTGATTTTTTAGGCAAAAAGGTAGTTTTATATTTTTATCCTAAAGACTCCACACCGGGATGCACCAGACAGGCACAGGCTTTCAGAGATACTTTTTCTGAATATGAAAAAATGGGAGCTGTAATTATAGGCATAAGCAAAGACAGCGTAAAATCTCATTTTAATTTTGCTGCCAAGCATGAATTGCCTTTTATTTTATTATCAGATCCTGATCTTATTGCCATACAGGGATATGAGGTATGGCAGGAGAAAAAACTGTATGGAAAGGTAAGTATGGGAGTTGTGCGCTCTACCTATCTTATTGATGAAAATGGAAACATAGAGGCTGCATGGGGAAAGGTTAAACCGGAAGCAAATGTAAGTGATGTTTTAACATACTTACAGGAAAGTTGCGGCTGTGAAAAATAAACATCAGTGGCAGTATGCTATGGTTTTGGCTGCAGCCTACTATATATTACCTCTTTTGATGGTTAATACGGGTTCGGCAATGTTTATTTTGTTGTTATGTTTGCCTGTAATTGTATTTGTCAGCAGTTTTATCTTTGCACGCAGACACTCTTTTCAGTGGCAGATAATTGCTTTAACTGTACTTTTATTTTTACCCAGTATGATTTTTTATTTTAATCCTACTGCCGCTTTTTACAGTGTGTACTACGGTATTGTTTCTGCAGCAGGTGAATTTGCTGGTGAATTTTTAAGTTAAAAACTTATTGCATAGAAAAAAGACCTCCGTTTTGGAGGTCTTTTTATCTTCATTTCGTACCTTTTAGATTAATGACTACAATTTCAGGTCTGTATTCTGTGCGTACCGGAGAACCCCAGAACCCATAACCGCTGCTGGTAACGGCGGTCAGGTTATCAAATTTTTTAATACCGTAATCTAAAGGATACATACGCTCTGTAATAAATTTATTGGGAAAAAGCTGTCCTGTATGGGTATGTCCGGAAACATAAAGGTCATATCCATATTGAGATGCAGCATATATCTTACGTGGCTGATGATCAATGACAATATTATATTTATCATGATCAGAAATCAGATTTTTTAAAGGTTCAGCAGTTTTGCTTTTGCTGTAATCATTTAATCCTGTGATGTTTAGATTGCCTGTTTGCACATTTTCATCCTGTAAAACAGTGATATTATGCTTTTCCAGCATGCTGCGCCACATTTCAGGATTATCCAGATAGTCGTGATTGCCAAAAGCCGCATAAACTCCATGTGCAGATTTAAAATTTTTCAATGGTGCAAGGGAATTTTCCTGCGTAATATACTGCAGTCTTTCGTCAGCTATATCTCCTGCCAAAAGGATATAGTCAGGGTGCTGCTGATTAACCAGCTCAACAAGCTGCTTTGCATAATCATGTCCAAGAATTCTTCCCAGATGAATATCGCTTACTAAAACTATCCTTATATTTTCATTATCCGGCAGTTTACTTGTAGTAATGGTTTCTGTTCTTACTACAGGATTAAAGGCCTGATAAGTACCATAGGCAATAAAGCATATAATTGCTGCCAGTCCGCAAATCACAGTTTTTGCTGACGGCAGTTTTATTTTTAATATTTTGCATATAAGCCATAATAGTGCATGTATGATTATCAGCCAGAGAGAGTAATACAGAAATGCTATCCATAAACCGCCCAGCCATGAAGAGATTTTTAAAAGAACAGCAGGCGTATTGTCAGGCAGCATTCTGCTTAAAACGGCGTTTAATGCCAGTAAGAAATATGTAATTGTAAAAAATCTTGCTTTGGCAGCAGATAAATTTTTATAATAATAAATATAAGATATGCTGCTGAGAACAAAATCAATCAGACCGATAAATAAAATTACTTTCATAGTTACTCCTTTAATATCAGCGCATGCCTTTCAGCGGCAGGGATTGACGTTCCAAAGTATAGCCTCTGCCGCCTACTTCGTTAATTTCCGCAACAGTAATAAAAGCTTCCGGGTCTATATCTGTAACAACATTTTTTAGTTTATGCAGTTTATAGTTGGGGATTATTGTCAGAAGTACATCTACTTCTTTGCCATAAAAACCTGTCTGGCTATGGAGCATGGTTACTCCGGTATCAATTTTCTGCAGCAGTGCAGGGCGTATTTTGTTAAAATGTCCTGAAATAATCATTATTTGCAGCTGTGCTGTACCAAATGTAAGCACTTTGTTAAGTGCATATGACAGCAGGAATGTTGTGATAAGACCGTATACAAGATTAGTCAGATTAGAGAAGGTAAGCATGCTTAAAATTAAAATTGTGTCGATAACGTATACAGTAACAGAAACTGGTATGGAGAATGATTTTTGTAAGATGAGTGCCAGAATATCATAGCCGCCGGTGGAGGCGTTTTGTCTGATGATGAGACCGTTGCCGATACCTGTAAGAATGCCGCCCAAAACGCAGGCCAGAAAAGGGTCTAATGCAAGCTGCTTTGTCCAGGTCATTTTTTCAAAAATACCTATAAAAAACGGCAGCATTATACTTGAAAGCAGGGTGGAAAAGGCAAATTTTTTACCAAGAAAGAAAAGCCCCAGAAGAAAAAGCAGCGCGTTAATAATATACATTACTGTAGAAATATTGATTCCAAAAAAATGATTGAGGATAATGGAAGAACCGGTCACGCCGCCAATAATGAATTTGTTATAGATGATAAATGTATGTATTGCAAAAGCACAGATAATGTTTCCTGAAGTTATAAGGAGAACAGATTGTATATTTTTCATATAGATACCTTACTTTTTGTTAAATTATTTTAGAATAAAAATGATTTTTTGTTAATTTATATACCAGTATTTTACCATAATATCTTGATATTTGGTATAATTATATTGATATGTTGCAATAACAGTCAATAAGGGAGGCGTGCTTGGCATGAGATTTTATACAGCTTTAATTGATAATAAAGAAGAAGTTCTGGCAGCATTTGATGATGGTCAAACTGCCTACAGACTTAAGGTACTGGCAAAGCTTACAGACAGTTTTGCCTACAGAGATATGCAGGATTTAATTGAGAATATGACAGCAGATGACAGAGAAAAATTGGCAGAATTAAAAAATAATACTGATGTTTTGACTGCTGCTGCCGTAAATTTAGCATCAGTTACATTATGTGCACCTGTTGTGTATCCGCGTCAGGATGTTATTTGCCTGGGAATAAATTATGCAGAACATGCAAAAGAAGCAGGTCATTTTTCTGAAGAAGCATTTGGCGGAGAACGTCCGTACACCATTTACTTTTCTAAAAGAGTAAACAGAGCTACTGCTACTAAAGAGCCGGTTCCTTCATATGAAGGACTTGTTGACAGCCTTGATTACGAGGTTGAACTTGGTGTTATTTTAGGAAAAGATGCAAAAAATGTTGCTGCCGAAGAGGCTGCAAATTATATTTTTGGTTATACAATTATTAACGATATAAGTGCTCGAAACCTGCAGACAAGACATAAACAATGGTACAGAGGCAAAAGCCTTGACGGCTTTACACCCATGGGACCGTGCATTGTTACTGCCGATGAAATTGATGATGTGCAGAACCTTGCTATCAGCTGCTACGTCAACGGACAGCTGCGCCAGTCCAGTAACACCAGATATATGCTGCAGACCGTAGCTGATGCCATTGCCGAACTTTCTGATGGTATGACTTTGCGTGCCGGCACTATTATAGCTACAGGGACACCGGCCGGAGTTGGCATGGGAATGAAACCGCCGTGCTTTCTGAAAAAAGGTGATAAAATAGAATGTGTTATTGAAAAAATTGGTACTTTGGAAAATACTGTAGAATAGGCAGTTTTAACATGAAAAATTATGATATTTTTCTGGACGGCAGGCAGCATGTTATTGCTATTGTTGGTGCCGGAGGAAAAACAACTGTAATGTATGAAATGGCTGCTTATTTTGCTGATTGCGGCAAAAAAGTTGTTGTGTCTACTACAACACATATTTTCAGACCAACAGAAAATTATGCTGTTGATGAACAGGCAGTTAGTGCTTTATGGAAGCAGAACAGGCATGCTGTTATTGGTGCATATGCAGAAAATAATAAGCTTGCCATGCCGGATGCAGAGCTGCTGAATAAAATGCTGCTAAAGGCAGATATTGTGCTTTTGGAGGCTGATGGTGCCAAAGGTTTACCCTGTAAGGTGCCTGCTGTACATGAACCGGTTATTCTGCCTGCCTGTGATATTGTTATTGCAGTAATGGGTATGGACGCTTTAAAAAGACCTGTGCAAAAAGTATGTTTCAGGCTTAATGAAACACTTGAATTACTGCAGTGCAGCAAAGAACATTTGCTGACGGAAGCAGATATGGCTGTTATATTAGTATCTGACAGAGGCAGCCGTAAAGGTGTTGCAGACAGAAATTTTTTTGTTGTGCTGAATAAATGTGACAGCAAGGCAGCTGTAAAAAGTGCCTGGCAAATAGCTGCTGCTTTGCAGCATAATAGTATACCGTCGGATAATATATGGCTAAGAGGTGAGGCTGTACATGAGTGAACAGGAAAAAATAGTTTTTTGTAAAGGTGGAGGCTGTACTGCCAAATTAGGTGCAGGTATTTTGAGCCATATTCTTGATAAATTGCCTCATAATACTGCTGATAAAAATTTGCTTGTTGGTTATGACAGTAAAGATGATGCCGCTGTTTATAAAATTACGGATGATTTGGCTGTAGTACAGACTTTGGACTTTTTCCCTCCAATGGTTGATGATCCATATATTTTTGGGCAGATTGCCGCAGCAAATGCTCTTAGTGATATTTACGCTATGGGCGGCGAAGTTAAGACTGCTCTGAATATTGTATGCTTTCCGGAAAAAATGGATCTTAATATTCTGGGAGAAATTATGCGCGGTGGCAGTGAAAAGGTTGCCGAAGCAGGCGGCCAGCTGGTAGGAGGACATTCCATTGCTGACAGCGATGTAAAGTACGGTTTATCTGTTATGGGGCTGATTAATCCTGAAAAGATTTACACCAATAATACGCCGCAGGTTGGCGATAAGTTGATTTTGACTAAAAAACTTGGTGTAGGCATAATCTGTACTGCCAACAGAGTTGGCGAAGCTTCTGCAGAAGCTATGCAGGAAGCAGTTGCATCCATGACTTATCTTAATAAGTATGCAGCCGAAATTATGCATCAGTTTAATGTTCATGCCTGCACGGACGTAACAGGGTTCAGTTTTCTTGGCCATTTACATGAGATGCTTGATGGAAAGCTGTCTGCAACAGTGTATTGCAGCAGCGTGCCTGTCATAAAAGAGGCACTTGCTTATGCTGATGAGTTTTTGCTTACAGCTGCAGGTCAGCGTAATCGTAATTATGCCGGTGAGTTTGTAAAATTTGAAAATGTACCCTTTGCTATGGAAGAAGTACTTTTTGATCCTCAGACTTCCGGCGGATTGCTGATTGCAGTAGCTGCTGATGATGCTGAGGCGCTGGAAGAAAGTTTGCGCTCTGCCAAAATGCCTGCAGGCATTGTTGGTGAAATTACAGCTTTGACTGAAAAAGAAATTATTGTTAAAGGTTAGGTGTGAAGTATGATAAAAGTAGATGCTATGGGAGATGCCTGCCCGATACCGGTAGTAAAGACTAAAAATGCTATTAAACAGTTAAATGGTTCCGGAGAAATTCAGGTTTTGGTTGATAATGAAATTGCCGTGCAAAATCTTACTAAAATGGCTAATCAGAAGGGATATGCCGTTAAAAGTGAAAAGCTTGCTGAAAATAAATTTCAGGTACTGCTTACCGTAGGTGATGCACCTGAGGAAAATACTGTACAGGAGATTGAAGTATGCATACCGGATGCCAGAAAAAATAAAGTTGTTGTTATTGCTTCAGATAAAATGGGTAATGGTGATGATGTACTGGGAGCAATCTTAATGAAGGGCTTTATTTTTGCTTTAACCCAGCAGGACGAATTGCCGAAAACAATCTTGCTGTATAACGGTGGGGCTAAACTGACTTGTGAAGGCTCTGCTTCTTTGGAGGATTTTTATTCACTGGAAGCACAGGGCGTAGAAATTCTGACCTGCGGAACCTGTTTAAATCATTATGGCATTGCTGACACTTTAAAGGTTGGTTCTGTAACTAATATGTATGTAATTGCTGAAAAAATGATGCAGGCAGGGTTGGTTGTAAGACCATGATTTACCTTGATAATGCGGCAACTACACTGCAAAAGCTTACTGCAGTTGCTGAAGCTGCAGCCAGAGCAATTGGCAGTCTGGGTAATGCGGCTGGTACTTTTATTGCGGAAGGGTTGTAGTAAATGAGAATAAAACATGAATATGTAGTAATTACCTTTAACAATACAACCGAAGCCATGGCTATGGAAAAATATTGCAGTGAGCAGCTTCTTCCCGGCAGAATGATTCCCGTTCCGCAGGAAATTTCTGCCGGCTGCGGCCTTGCCTGGCGAGTGAAAAAGGAAGATTATATCTTTCTTGATGAAAGATATGCTGAATGGGAAATATGGTCTGCTGAAGTAAGAGAAATAAAAATGTAATGAGGTTAAATATGGATAAATGCAGGATTATTGTGCGTGGCGGCGGAGATCTGGCAACAGGAACAATTCACAGGTTGTGGTCAGCCGGTTTTAATGTACTGGTTTTAGAGTGTGATGCTCCTTCTGCAATTCGCAGACAGGTTTCTGTGTGCGAGGCCGTGTATGAAAAGAGCATGATTTTTGAAGGCATGGAAAGTGTTTTGATTTCCGATTTATCTGAAGCTGAAACAGTTTGGAATACAGATAAAGTACCTGTAATGGTTGATAATACCGGAGCGTGTATTGAGAAATTTAAACCGGATGTAGTTGTTGATGCGATTATTGCAAAAAAAAATCTTGGAACAAACAGGAATATGGCTCCGCTGACTATTGCTTTGGGTCCTGGTTTTAAAGCAGGAGAGGACGTTGATTTTGTTGTAGAAACAAAACGGGGACATAATCTTGGCCGTATTATCAGAGAAGGTATGGCAGCTCCCAACAGTGGTATTCCGGGAAATATAGGCGGTTATACTTCTGAAAGAGTAATTCATGCTCCGGCAGAAGGTGTTTTGGAGATTGTAAAAAATATCGGTGCTCTGGTAAAGCAGGATGAGCTTATTGCCGTTATTAAAGCTGCGGATAAAGAAGTTCCTGTAAATGCCACTATTCCGGGAATTATTCGCGGCATGATCAGAAATGGTTACTATGTTACCGAAGGATTCAAGATAGCTGATATTGATCCGCGCAAAGAAGAATTAAATAATTGTTTTACAATTTCTGATAAAGCAAGATGTATTGCTGGCAGTGTGCTGGAACTGGTATGCCGTTTTGCACGGGAGCAGAAAAAATGAAAAAATTATTTGCTGCGATACTGCAGAATCTGAAAAAAAATCAGCCTTGTCTTTTGGCTACTATTATTGAAAGCAGCGGTTCCACGCCAAGAAGTAGCGGCGCCTATATGCTGATTGGCAGTGAAGGCAGGTTATACGGAACCATTGGCGGCGGAAATTTAGAGTATCAGGCAATTTTAAAAGGACAGGAAAAAATTGCAGATCAGGAAAATTTTTTGTTTGAGTATGTATTATCTGCAGAAAATGTTGCTGATTTAGGCATGATTTGCGGTGGTAAATGCACTGTTCTTTATTATTATCTGGCACCTGAGCAGAATAATATAGATTTTGCTCAGCAGGCATTAGCTGCTGCAGAAGCAAATGAACCATATTATCTGCTTCTGCCTGCAGGCAATGGCAAAATAAAAATTATGCAGGATGTGCCTATGGACGGATTCAGCGGTATATTTGAATACGAAGATCATAAATATTATGCTGAAAAGTTTGCCTATGACGGGAAGGTATATATTTTTGGCGGCGGGCATCTTGCGCAGGAACTGGTGCCTGTTTTAAGTCATCTTGATTTTCACTGCATTGTTATTGATGACCGCAAAGAATTTACAGACAGTGCCCTTTTTCCGAGGGCTGAAAAAGTACTTTTAGCTGATTTTAAAAACTTACAAAATGTATTAAGTATTAATAAAAATGACTATGTTGCAGTAATGACGCGTGGTCATTTGCATGATGCTGATGTAGAACGTTTTGTTTTAACGACCGAGGCTTCATATATAGGTGTTGTCGGCAGTAGAAAAAAAGCGCATATTACAAGATTGACTTTACGTAATGAAGGATTTAGTGAAGAAAACCTGAATAGAATTGTTACACCTATAGGCCTTGATATTGGCAGTGAAACTCCTGCGGAAATAGCTGTCAGCATAGCTGCTCAGCTTATTAAAGTGCGTGCAGAAAAATACATTTAATTTATGTAAAATACTTTACAAAAATTAAAGTTTTATTTAAAATGAATAAGTAAATTTTTGCGAGAGGTGTAGAGTGAATGAAAGAAAAGCAAAATAGTATGGAAGCTGCCTATCAGTTTCATGCCAAAATGCCTTTATCAAAAGCTATTCCGCTTGGACTGCAGCATGTTTTGGCAATGTTTGTAGGCAATCTTACACCACTGCTTATTATCACAGGTGCCTGTGGTATTGTAGGCGGCAGTGATTTGGCTGATTTACAGATCAGTTTATTACAGAATGCAATGATTATTGCAGGTATCGTTACATTGGTGCAGTTGTACTCCATTGGTCCCTGCGGAGGACAGGTACCTATTATCATGGGTACCAGCTCCGGCTTTATCGGAGTTTTTAATGGTGTTGCTGCTACTATGGGAAGCGGCGTAGTTGCTTATGGAGCAATGATGGGTGCATCCATTATCGGCGGTTTGTTTGAAACTGTACTGGGATATTTTCTTAAACCGTTACGCAGATTTTTCCCGTCAGTAGTCACAGGAACCGTTGTTTTGTCTATTGGTTTATCACTGATTTCTGTTGGTATTAATTCTTTTGGTGGCGGTTTTGGCTCCAAGGATTTTGGTTCTATGGAGAATATTTTGCTGGCAACATTTGTACTGGTTGTTATTTTGTTCTTTAAACATGGTACCAAAGGCTTTGTAAGCTATTCTTCCATTTTATTTGGTATTATGGCCGGCTATGTTGCTTCCGTTATTATGAGCTTTGTTTTGCCAACAACTGCGGTAGATGCCAATGGTGTGGAATATACCAAAGCATGGGTTTTAAACTGGAGTAAAGTGGCAGAGGCTGGCTGGTTTGCAGTTCCGGAAATACTTCCGGTTGATATCGTTTTTGATATGCGTGCTATTATTCCTGTTGGTATTATGTTTATCGTTACCGCTGTAGAAACTGTAGGCGATATTTCTGGTGTTACAGAAGGCGGTATGGGCAGAGAAGCTACAGATAAAGAATTGTCCGGCGGCGTTATCTGCGACGGACTTGGTTCTTCCTTTGCAGCAGTTTTAGGTGTACTTCCTAATACTTCTTTCAGTCAGAACGTAGGTCTTGTTGCTATGACCAAGGTTGTCAATCGTTTTGCTCTGGCAACCGGTGCTGTATTTTTGATTTTGTGCGGTTTGATTCCTAAATTAGGCGCGCTTGTTTCCATAATGCCTCAGTCCGTTCTGGGCGGCGCAGCAGTAATGATGTTTTCTTCTATCGTTGTCAGCGGTATTCAGTTAATAACAAAAGAGCCACTGAACGCTAGAAGTCTTACTATCGTTTCAGTAGCTCTTGGTGTTGGCTATGGTATGGGTGCTAATCCTACAATTTTGAAAAATACTCCTGAGTTTATACAGCTTATTTTCGGCGGTTCCGGCATTGTTCCGGCAGCTGTAGTTGCTATTCTCTTGAATGTTGTACTTCCTAAAGAGTAAGCAGATACTCAAGATGCTGTAAATCTTCAGCAGTATCAATATCAAGTAATTCGTACTTATCCCGAACTGGTACAAGGCGTACCTGTTCGGGATATTTTTTTAACAGATAGGAACCGCCCTTATTTTGCGGCAATTGCATCAGCTCTGCAGCATATTTGGAGGGAAAGATAACGGGATTACCATGTTTATTATTATATGATGTACGGTATATATAATCTGGATTTTTAAGAAAGGCAGTACATAAATCCTGCAGTGTAGCAGCAGAAAGCAATGGCTGGTCTGCCACGCAGAAAATATATCCTTTTAAATCGCGGTCATAAGTATTTTCTAGTCCAAGACGTACAGTATCATTTTGCCCCGGAAGCTGGTGGCAAAGTGCTTCAATATTATATGTCTGGCAGATGGCAGCTATTTCTGCATATCTTGTCACGGCAATAGTTTTAGCAAAATTAATTTGGGTAACTTTGCTCAGAAGGTGTTCAATAAGTGGTTTATTCTGAAAAATCTGCAGCAGTTTATTGCTGCCAAAACGTCTGCCTTCTCCCGATGCCATAATAATACAGCCGATTGGAAGAAGTGAGAAATTTTTTGTTTGCATAATGTGTGACCTCTAAAATAATATACTCTATATGACAAATAATAGCATATAAATTGTATGGTGTAAAAATATTTAAAATATGGTAGAATTAAGTAGACTATGACATGAATACCCTAAGGCAGGAGGGCTAATATGATTAATATCAGGGAATATAAAAGGGCTGCAACGCTGGAAGAAGCATGGGAGCTGAACCAGAAACGCAATAATCGTATTATTGGCGGTATGTTGTGGGTAAAAATGACCAAGGGAAATGTTGGAACGGTTATTGATTTATCCGGGCTTGGTTTGGATACTGTTGAAGAAACTGATGAAGAATTTCGCATTGGCTGCATGGTAAGCTTAAGACAGCTGGAAGAACATCAGGGACTTGATGCTTATTCTAATGGTGCTGTAAAAGAGGCTATGCGTCATATAGTTGGTGTACAGTTCAGAAATCTTGCTACTGTAGGCGGCAGTGTGTACGGCAGATTCGGCTTTTCTGATGTAATTTCTGTGTTTATGGTAATGGACTGCTATGTGGAAATGTATAAAGGCGGTTTGATTCCTCTGGCAGATTTTGTGAAAATGCCTTATGACAGGGATATTTTAGTTAGAATTATTATTAAGAAAACTAAAGCAGCTTACAGCTATCAGACTGTAAGAATTACTAAAACAGATTTTCCTGTGCTGACATGTGCAGCTGCTTGTACTGACAGTGGAGTTCGTGTTGCGGTTGGTGCCCGTCCTTCCAGGGCTATGCTCTTATGTGATGAGCAGAACCTTGTTACTTTGCCGGTAACCAAAGAAAAAGCTGCTGCTTTTGCTGAATATGCGGCAAGTGTAATTCCTACCGGCAATACAAATAGAGGCAGTGCCGAGTACAGAACTCATCTGATTAAAGTTTTGGCAGAAAGAACAGTTTTAGAAGCAGGAGGTAAAGCCTGATGCTGGTAAATATTGAATTAAACGGCAAGAAGATTTCCCGTGAAGTTGAAGCAGATACACTTTTAATTGATTTTGTGCGTAATGAAGGCTGCTACAGCGTAAAACGCGGCTGTGAAACAGCTAACTGCGGTTTATGCACTGTATTTTTAGATGATAAACCTATTTTGTCCTGCTCTTATCTGGCGGCTAAAGCCAGCGGCCATAAAGTTACTACATTGGAAGGTTTACAGGAAGAAGCTGCTGAGTTTGGTGCATTTATTGCAGATCAGGGTGCAGAACAGTGCGGTTTCTGTAATCCTGGTTTTATCATGAATGCTCTGGCTTTATTCAGAGAAAACCCAAATCCAAATGATGAAGAGATTAAAGAATATCTGGCAGGAAATCTGTGCCGCTGCTCAGGCTATGAAGGTCAGCTGCGCGGTATAAAAAAATTCCTGGAATGGAAAAATAATAAAGCATAGGAGGAAAACAGATGAAATTTGTCAATCAGCCGGTCAGAAAAAAAGATGCCATGCAGCTGGTAACCGGCGCACCTGTTTATATGGACGATATTGCGCCGAAAGACTGCTTAATTGTAAAATTGCTGCGTTCCCCTCATGCCAATGCTTATATTGAAAGCATTAATACAGCTATTGCAGCTAAAGTACCCGGTATTGAAGCTATTTATACCTGGGAGGATATAGATCAGAATTCCCGTCGTTTTACCTGCGCAGGGCAGACTTATCCTGAACCGAGTCCTTACGATCGTCTGCTGCTTGACAGACATGTACGTTTTGTTGGCGACCCTGTGGCAATTGTTGCCGGCGAAAATGAAAAAGCAGTAGATAAGGCTTTAAATCTTATTAAAGTTCAGTATAAAGTTCTGGATGCCATTCTTGATTTTCATGATGCCCTTGATAGTGAAATTCTGGTTCATCCTGAAGATAACTGGGAAAGCCTGTGTCCTGTAGGAGCAGATAATAAACGTAACCTGTGTGCCCATGACGAATGCGGTGCAGGTGATATCGAAAAAACTTTGGCTGAATGTGATGTTGTTATCGACAGAACATATCATACTAAAGCAGTGCAGCAGTCTATGATGGAAACTTTCCGTACTTTCTGTACTATTGATACCTATGGCAGACTGAATGTTATCAGCTCTACTCAGGTTGTTTTCCATTGCCGCAGAATTATTGCCAATGCATTGAATATTCCCAAAACCAAAGTAAGAGTAACCAAACCCAGAATCGGCGGCGGTTTTGGTGCCAAACAGACTTCTGTATCTGAAATATATCCTGCTTTTGTAACCTGGAAAACTAAAAAACCCAGTAAGATAATTTTCTCTCGTGAAGAATCTATGATTGCTTCTTCTCCGCGTCATGAAATGGAAGTGCGTGTACGTATTGGCGCTATGAATGATGGCAAAATCAGAGGTATTGATGTTTATACTCTGTCCAATACAGGTGCTTACGGGGAGCATGGTCCGACGACAGTTGGTTTGTCCGGTCACAAATCCATTCCTCTTTACAGAACTGAAAGCTATCGTTTTGTAAGCGATGTTGTTTATACAAACAGAATGTCTGCCGGTGCTTATCGCGGATATGGCGCTACTCAGGGATTATTTGCTGTGGAATCTGCAGTTAACGAGCTGGCTGCAACATTGAAGATGGATCCCTTTGCTATCAGAGAAATGAATATTACCCGTGAAGGCGATTTAATGCCTGCTTATTACGACAGCTGGAACACAAGCTGTGCGTTGGATCGTTGTCTGGCACGCGTTAAAGAAATGAGCAAATGGGATGAAAAATATCCTGTGCGTGATATGGGTAACGGAAAAGTGCGCAGCGTAGGCATGGGTATGGCTATGCAGGGCTCCAGTATTCCTTTTGTTGACGTTGGCAGTGCAACATTAAAAATCAATGATGAAGGCTTCTATACCCTTATTATTGGTGCTGCTGACATGGGAACTGGTTGCGATACCATTTTAGCGCAGATTGCTGCTGAAGTTTTGGAATGTGATATAGATAAGATTACTGTTTTTGGTGCTGATACTGACAGTTCTCCGTATGACTCTGGTTCCTACGCTTCCTCTACCACTTATCTTACCGGCAAAGCAGTGGAAGAATGTGCTCAGAAGTTAAGAGAAAAAATCTGTGCTTTAGGTGCCAAACTGCTTGAATGCAATGTCAGCGATGTTGAATTTGACGGTAATTTTGTAGTAAATGCAGCTTTGGATAAACGTGTATCCTTATTTGATATTGCTACAGCTTCCATGTGCGGTAATGATATTGCTTTGGAAGAAACTGTAACTAAATCTTCTCCTGTTTCACCTCCGCCGTATATGGTTGGTGTGGCTGAGCTGGAAGTAGATTTGCTTACCGGACAGGTTGAGGTAATTGAGTTTAACTCCGTAGTTGACTGCGGTACGCCGATTAATCCAAATCTTGCCAGAGTACAGGCTGAAGGCGGTATTTTGCAGGGCATTGGTATGGCACTCAGCGAAAATGTTACCTATACCAA
Source organism: uncultured Phascolarctobacterium sp. (assembly GCA_958448515.1). GTDB lineage: Bacteria > Bacillota > Negativicutes > Acidaminococcales > Acidaminococcaceae > URXU01. The sequence goes on from CAUDEF010000012.1 coordinate 24,573, forward strand.
GTATGGTAATATAGCAGAAAATTCATTTATGCAATATAAAATTCCATCCCGCGTGGATATTGGCCGTATTAATGTTGAGTTTGAATCCAGTTATGAAGGTACCGGTCCTTTTGGTGCAAAATCAATTGGTGAGGTTGTTATTAATACACCTAACCCGGCTATTGCAGACGCTATTTATAATGCTACCAAGCATCGTTTCTACGAACTGCCTATTACTCCGGAACAGATTGCTATGTGCAATAAATAAAATACAAAACAAATGTGGATTTCGGTCCGCATTTGTTTTTTACAGGCGTAACTCTTAAGCGAGAGTGACGCAAGCGAGGTTATATGTTAGATAAATATAAGCGTAAGATAGATTACATGCGGATATCAGTAACTGACAGATGTAATCTGAAATGCTGTTATTGCCGTCCTGAGACAGATGTGAAATTACAGCACTCGGATATTCTTACTTATGAAGAAATTTTACAGATTGCAGAAATTGCTCTGGAATCGGGAATAAACAAATTTAAGATTACCGGCGGAGAGCCGCTGCTGCGTAAAAATTGCTGTGAATTTTTGCGCCAGTTGAAAAAAGTTAACGGAGTAGAGCAGGTTACACTGACTACCAATGGAGTATTTCTTGAGCAGTATCTGCCCGAGCTTGCAGAAGCTAAAGTGGACGGAATTAATGTCAGCCTTGATACAGCTGATGAAAATATTTACCGCCAAATTACAGGACAAAATCTGCTGACTAAAGTTTTGGCAGGCATTGAGCAGGCAGTTGCTGCCGGAATATCGGTTAAGCTGAACTGTGTACCGCTTGGGACACTTGCTGAAAAAGAATTATTTGCTTTGCTTGATGTTGCAGAACGCTTGAAAGTGCCTGTACGGTTTATTGAACTGATGCCCCTGTCCTGCAACAGTAGTTTACAGGGAATGAGTGCAGATAAATTAAAAAAGGTACTCAAACTTTCCAAGAAAGATAATGTGAAATACGGCAATGGACCTGCTGTTTATTACAGGGCTGACGGTTACAGTATACCGGTTGGCATCATAGAGCCTTTGCATGGAAAGTTCTGTTCATCCTGCAACAGAGTACGTTTAACATCTACGGGATTTTTAAAAACTTGCCTGTACAGTGATGCTGGTGCAGATTTAAAAACTGCCCTGCGTCAGAATGTTGATAAAAAATCTTTAGGCGAGGTTTTCAGAAAGGCTGTTTATGAAAAGCCCACAGGGCATAATTTTGAAAGTGCTCCGGCAATTTTTCAGATGAATGAAATAGGAGGATAAAATGTCAGAATTAACTCATTTTGATGAACAGGGCAATGCTGTGATGGTTGATATTTCTGATAAGGATATTACTTCGAGAACTGCAACAGCTACTGGAAAAATAAAAGTCAGCAGAGAAATTTTTGAACGTGTGCAGCAGGGAACCGTACAAAAGGGAGATGTTCTTGGTGTGGCAAGAGTGGCAGGTATTATGGGTGCAAAAAAAACGGCAGAGCTTATACCTTTATGTCATTTGCTGATGCTTACAAAATGCAGCATTGATTTTCAGCTGCAGGCTGGCGAAGAATATTATATTACTGCCTTTTGTACAGTTAAAACCAATGGCAAAACAGGAGTGGAAATGGAAGCATTAACAGGGGTGCAGATTGCATTGCTGACCATTTACGATATGTGCAAGGCTATAGATAAAAATATGGTTATAAGTGATGTACATCTGCTTACTAAAACTGGTGGAAAAAGTGGTGAATTTAAATGGGATTAAAGGGCGTAGTAAAAGCTGTTTGCATAAGTGAGCGTAAAGGCACTGAAAAAAAGCCTGTGGCAAAAGCTGTTTTTGTTGAAGGTTTTGGCATAGAAAATGATGCCCATGCGGGTAAATGGCACAGACAGGTTAGTTTGCTGTCTTATGAAAAAGTTGAAGACTTTAATCAGCGGGGCGGACAGGCAGAAACAGGTGCCTTTGGTGAGAATATTCTGGTTGAAGGCATTGATTTAAGAAATCTGCCAGTTGGCACAAGATTAATTTGCGGTGATATAGTTTTAAAAGTTACGCAGATTGGCAAGGAATGTCATGCCCATTGTCAGATTTATCACAGAGTAGGCGACTGCATTATGCCAAGGGAAGGTATTTTTGCTGAAGTGCTTCATGGCGGTGTAATGCGAGCCGGAGATGAAATACTGGTTGAGCCAAAAGGCGAAAATGCGCCTATGACAGCTGCCGTTATTACTTTAAGCGATAAAGGATTTGCCGGTGAACGCGTTGATACAAGCGGACCAAGAGCTGCTGGGCTGCTGGAGCAGACCGGATATGATGTTGTAGAAAAGGTATTGCTGCCTGATGAACAGAAATTACTGGAAAAAGCTTTAATCAGGCTTGCTGACAGCAGACAGGTTGATTTAATTGTTACAACCGGCGGTACAGGAATGTCAGTACGTGATCGCTCTCCGGAAGCGACACTTGCTGTGGCAACACGTATTGTTCCGGGTATAGCTGAGGCTATCAGAGCGGAATCTATGAAAATAACGCCAAGAGCTATGCTGGGAAGAGGCGTATCCGTATTAAGAAATAACACTTTGATTGTTAATCTTCCCGGAAGCCAAAAGGCAGTAGAGGAAAGCCTCAGTTTTGTATTGCCTCATCTTGAACATGGCTTAAAAATTCTGAAAGGCTCAGCGTCGGAGTGTGGCAGATGATGGTGGATTTTACACCTGTATGGATATCACTGAAAACAGCAGTGGTCACTATGGCTGTAGTCTTTGTGGCAGGCATTGCTGTTGCCTGGTGGGTGGTATCACGCAAAAATGAACATCTGAAAATTGTGGCAGATGGTGTTTTAACTTTGCCGCTGGTATTGCCGCCTACAGTGGCAGGATTTTTTTTGCTGTATGTTTTTGGCAATAACAGGGTTCTGGGAAAGTTTTTTATAGAAACATTTAATGTGCAGATTGCTTTTTCATGGCTGGGAACAGTACTGGCGGCAGGTGTTATAGCCTTTCCGCTTATGTATCGTTCTGCCAGAGGAGCATTGGAACAGGTTGATGGTGATTTTATAAATGCCGGAAGGACATTGGGTATGTCGGAGCAGAGTATTTTTTTCAGAGTACTGCTGCCCAATGCCCTGCCTGGAATTATTACAGGCGGTATTCTTTCTTTTGCCAGAGCTTTGGGCGAATTTGGGGCGACGGCAATGATTGCCGGAAATATTGCCGGTGAAACTAGAACTTTGCCTTTGGCTGTATATTCTGCTGTAATTTCCGGTGATATGGATGTGGCTGCTGATTATGTAATTATTATTATGGCTGTTTGTTTTGTGATAGTTGTCGGAATGAACTTGTACCAGTATCGTTGTAAAAAAAGGCAGGAAATGTAAATGCTGCTGGAAGTTAATATAAAAAAGAAACTTAGAAATTTTATCCTGCAGGCAGATTTTAAGCTGGAAAATGAAATTTTAGGACTTATGGGAAGCAGCGGCAGCGGAAAGAGCATGCTGCTTAAATGTCTTGCCGGAATTGAGTCGCCTGATGAGGGTTATATAATTTTAGATGGTGTTACTTTATTTGACAGTACTAAAAATATTAATGGGGCAGTACAGAAAAGGGGTATAGGCTATTTGTTTCAAAACTATGCACTTTTTCCTAATATGAGTGTTGCAGAAAATATTTTGTGCGGCTTGCGTGCCAAAAACTATACTAAAGGGGAGTGCAATGAAAAGTTAAAGCAATTAGTAAGTCTGTTCAGACTCAATGGCATGGAAAATGCTTTTCCGCGTCAGCTGAGCGGCGGACAAAAACAGCGAGTTGCTCTGGCACGGCTTTTAGGTGCTGAGCCGGAAATTATTTTATTGGACGAACCTTTTTCTGCTCTGGATGCAGATTTGAAAGAAGAGCTGCAGGCTGAGCTGAAAATATTATTGAAAAATTATGGAAAAGCTGCTGTTTTGGTAAGCCATGACAAGCAGGAAGTGTACAGGATTTCCGGCAGGCAGTTTTATATAAAAGATGGCATAGTAGCAGAAAGGAAGATCAGTGATAATGTCTAGATTAGTATTTTTCTTATCAGCATTTATTTTTGCTATTGGTTTGTGTATAGGCTGCGGCAATGACAAAGAACATGAGCAGAAAACAGTTAAGATAGCAGCTGCTGCAAGTCTGGAAAAAGTTTTTGAAGAAGAGCTGATACCTGCTTTTGCTAAAAAAAATCCTGATGTAAAAATAGAGGGAGTTTATGACAGTTCAGGCAAGCTGCAGATGCAGATCGAAAATGGCCTTGGGGCAGATTTATTTTTTTCGGCAGCTGAGAAGCAGATGCAGGTACTTCAGGAAAAAGGTTTTATTGCTTCCGAAAAAATTGTACCATTGCTGGAAAATAAACTGGTGCTGATTGTCAATAAAAATGGTAATGTAAGTATTAATGATTTTGCTGAATTAGGCAGTGTAAACAGACCTGCTATTGGCGATCCTGAGAGCGTTCCTGCTGGACAATATGCAAAAGAGGCACTGCAAAAAATTGGTGTATGGGACAAGGTTATAGCAAAAGCCAGCCTTGGTACAAATGTAACAGAGGTATTGTACTGGGTTGCTGAAGGCAGTGCTGATGCCGGAATTGTGTATGCTACAGACGCAGCTGTAAATAAAAACGTTGCAGTAGCGGCAAAATTGCCTGACGGAATTTTGCAAAAGGAAGTAATTTATCCTCTGGCTGTTTTGCAAAAATCAGCAGGAAAACCAGAAGCTGTTAAATTTTATGAATTTCTGCAAAGCCGGGAGGCTGCACAAATTTTTAAAAACCGGGGATTTGAGGTTGCTGGAGAGGTGCATGAAAAATGAAACTTATAAAAACAGTTGATGCGGTGGGTTGTGTGCTGGTTCATGATATGACTCAGATTATAAAGGGTGTAACTAAGGACGCAGTCTTCAGAAAGGGGCACATAGTCAGGGAAGAAGATATTCCTGTTTTGTTATCTATAGGCAAGGAACATTTATATGTCTGGGAAGCAGATGAAAATCTGCTGCATGAAAATGACGCAGCAGATATTTTGTGCTCTGTATGCAAAAATGAGGGTATGTCAGAATCTCCTGTAAAGGAAGGTAAGATTGAACTTGCTGCTGAATATGACGGACTTTTGAAAATCGATAAAGAAAAACTTTTTAAAGTAAACAGTTTTGGGCAGATGATGATTGCGGCACGTCATGGCAATACCCCTGTTAAAAAAGGTGATAAGATTGCCGGAACACGCATCATACCTTTAGTTATTGAAAAAGAAAAAATGAAGCAGGTAAAAGCTATTTGCGGAAGTGAGCCTATTTTTAAACTTTTACCGTACCGTAGAAAAAAGGCTGCAATAATTACTACAGGCAGTGAGGTTTATTACGGAAGAATTAAAGATACATTTACTCCGGTGATTGAAGAAAAACTTGCTGAATATGGTATTGAAGCAGTCTATAAAACAGTTTTATCTGATGAACATGAAAAAATTACGCAGGAAATCAAAAGAGCGGTTGCAGAATATGGCGCAGAAATGGTACTTTGTACCGGAGGGATGAGTGTTGATCCTGATGACAGAACACCTTTGGCAATTAAAAATACCGGTGCTGAGATAATTTCCTATGGCGCACCTGTACTGCCAGGAGCAATGTTTTTGCTGGCTTATTTGGATGGTGTGCCTGTTATGGGCTTGCCGGGATGTGTAATGTATGCTAAAAGGACGATATTTGATCTTGTTTTGCCGCGTGTTGCTGCTGATGACAGGGTAACTTCCAAAGAGCTGGCAGCTTTGGGTGAAGGCGGATTATGCCTCAATTGCCATGTATGTACTTATCCCAATTGCGGATTTGGTAAGGGCTGGTAAGATGAAAGTTAAAAATTTTCATGTTAAGGTAAGAGTATATAATGACGAAATAAATTTTGGCAAAGGTGTAGCGCAGCTCCTGCAGCTGATTGAGGCTAACGGTTCTCTTGCAGCTGCTTATAAAGCTATGTCAATGTCTTCCAGTAAAGCGTGGAAGATTTTAAATAAGGCAGAACATGATTTAGGCTTTGCTCTTGTTTCAGGAAGCAGCGGTGGCAGAAATGGCGGAGGAACCAGGCTTACAGAAGAAGGAAAAGCATTTTTGCAGCAGTATCTTCTGTTTGAGCAGGATGTGCAGAATTATGCCAAAATGAGTTTTACAAAATATTTTAAATAGCAAAAGGCACTGAAATTATTCAGTGCTTTTTATTTTTTTGCTGTAAAAATGAAGATTTTTACTAAAAGTTTAGAAAATACTTGTTTTTTATGCTATGTTTAGTATACAATATACAGTATTATGATATACGATATTGGAGGTTTTTATGGCGCTCACAAAGTTACGCAGAGAAATTGATCAGGTTTTGAATATGGCTGTATTTGATTTGACTCGAGAAGAGCTTGTTAAAGAGGCATTAGAAAATAAAGAAGGTGTACTGTCTGATAAAGGTGCACTGCGTGTTGAAACTGGTAAGCATACCGGACGTTCTCCTAAAGATAAATTTATTGTTGATGATGAAGTAACACACAATGAAGTGTGCTGGACTAATAACCAACCCTGCAGTAAAGAAACTTTTGATAAATTGTATGCTAAATGTCTGAATTATATTAAGGAACATAAGGTTTACGTTACAGATGTCTATGCAGGAGCAGATGCAAAATATCGACTTCCTGTACGTTTTGTCAACGAACTGGCATGGCATCAGCTTTTTATAAAAAATCTTTTTATCAGCAATGAACAGGTTCCTGCTGACGCTGAAGGATTTACCGTTTTATGCGTGCCTGGAGTTGAAGCTGATCCGGCAGTTGATGGTACCAGAAGCGAAACCTTTATTATTTTAAATCTTACTGAAAAAGTTGTTTTAATCGGCGGCGGTCGCTATGCCGGAGAAATGAAAAAAGGTATTTTCTCTGTTATGAACTACCTTCTGCCTAAGCAGGGCGTTTTTTCCATGCACTGTTCTGCCAATATTGGCAAAGATGGCGATACTGCGCTGTTTTTTGGCCTGAGCGGTACCGGAAAAACTACCTTGTCTGCTGATGGCGCGCGTAAACTTATTGGTGATGACGAGCATGGCTGGAGTGACGAAGGTATTTTCAATATTGAAGGCGGCTGCTATGCAAAGTGCATCAATCTTACTGAAGAAGCTGAACCGCAGATTTATCGTGCTATTCGCGAAAATGCAGTTTTAGAAAACGTAATGCTTGATGAAAACGGCACTGCTGACTATGCGGATGTTACTTTAACCGAAAATACACGTGCAGCTTACCCTCTTTATCATATTGAAAATGCAGAGATTCCCAGTGTGGCAGGACATCCTAAAACCGTTATCTTTTTAACGGCTGATGCATTTGGTGTACTTCCGCCGGTTGCAAAGCTGTCTACAAATCAGGCTATGTATCACTATCTGGCTGGCTATACAAGCAAGGTTGCAGGTACTGAACGCGGTATTACCGAGCCTGAAGCTACTTTTTCCATTGGCTTTGGCGAGCCATTCCTGCCCTTGGAGCCTTTGATATATGCAAAAATGCTGGGAGAAAATATAGAGAAGCATCAAACCGATGTATATCTTGTTAATACCGGCTGGAGCGGCGGCCCGTACGGTGTTGGCAGCCGTATTAAACTTGCTTATACAAGAGCGATAGTTAATGCTATTTTGGACGGAAGTCTGAAAGAAGAAAAATGGGAAAACTTCCCCGTATTTAATTTTATGGTTCCGCAGGCTTGCAAAGGTGTACCGCAGGAGCTGTTTGTACCTAAAAATACCTGGAAAGATAAAGCAGCTTATGATAGCCAGTTAGCAAAACTTGCTAAATTATTTAATGAAAATAATAAAAAATTCCATGGTTTGCTTCCTGACGAAATTTTAAATGCCGGTCCTGTTATGTAATATATAATAAAAAGACACTGATTCAGATTATTTTGAGTCAGTGTCTTTTTTTCTCAGTAATGGTATTGTCTGAATGTTTCCTATAAGGTATTTATGAAATGGTATTCGCACCAGAATTTCTACAGATAATATACTAAAGAGCAGCATTATTACAAACAATAAAGGGTAAAAAATGACTTGTTCGGGAGTAATATTAACTGCAAGCAGCATTTTTGCTCCCAGCTGCATGAAAAGTATATGTAAAAGAAAAATACCAAAGGAATAATTGCCTATATAGGTTATAAGTTTGGATGAAAAAGATTTTTGCAGGCTTAATTTTACGGTATATCTGAAGATAAGACCTATAATTACAGTATATAAAATAAGATTTAAAGGAAAACATATAAATTCTAAAGCAGGGTTATTGTGCCAGTAGTATTTTGACTGCCAGCATATTGCAACCAGAGGAATACTCATTAGCAGCAGGTATGATAAATGTCTGGTGTGCGCATCAATCCAGTTCAGCAGTTGTTTTTGATAAATCCATGCCGCAATACCAAAAGAGAAATAAGCTATATATCGTAAAAAAGTCAGAGCCATAATTAGATACATGAGTATTGGTTCGGAAATATTAAGGGCATTAACTGACTTCCAGGTAATCTGCAGAATAATTACAGCCAAAAAGTATAATATAAGATTATTTTGCCTGTAAGACTGCATAAATAACTTTATGATTAGCGGATAAAAAATAAAAAAGCCGAATAAGGCTCTGAAAAAACCAAGATGAATAGCAGCAGTTCCTGTAAGCAGCATTTTGGTAATTTGCCAGATACTGTACTCAGAATTTGTATAAAAATATGTTCCTAATATGTACATCAGTGAAAATAACAGATATGGTGATAGTACGGAAAAGAACATTTTTCTGAAGAAGCTGAAACTGTAGGCATCGGCGTGTTTGTGCTTGCCGGAAAAAATATAACCGGATATAAACATGAACAGCGGTACTGCAAACAGGGAAATAATATCCAAAAGCATTGCTGACAGGGTTATAAGTGTTTCTGTGTTATTCCTACTGAAAAACCATGTTGTATGCATCATTATAACGCCTAAAACAACAAAGCCGCGCATTAATAAAGTAAGCTGCATAATTTGTTCTCCTTTTATCTTTGTTCATTTTCATTCTACTCCTGCTGTCAAGATGATAAATGTGAATATAGGGTCTATATAATTATCCGAATATTTAAAAATTAAAATAAATTATAATTTAGAAAAATAATGTAAAATATATATAATGATTGTAGATAATATTGTGAAAAGAATATGAACTTTAAATAAAAAACTGGTATTTTTCAGATAAAGAAAAATACCAGTTTTTTATTTTACTTGGAGAAAAAGTTTAAAAACAGTTTTGCTACAGGAGAAAGCGGCCGACCTTTGACAATGGATATCGTTTTATCAATATAAAGTCTGTCATCCTGGATTATTTTGCAGATAAGGTTATCAGAAAAAATTTCTTCACTGGCTGCAGGAACTACGGCAACACCAATATTTTCAACAGCCCAGGTAATAGTTGCTGTTTTTGTTGAGTTTATACTTAAAATTTTAGGCGTAAGTTTAGAATCATTACATGCAGCCACAAACAAGTCAGAGCATCCACGCGAAAGGCATACCGGAATATCCTGCAGATCTTCCAGTAAAATACTGCTGCCAGCGCCTGATAAAAATGGACTGTTGATATTAAACAGTGCAACAAGATTCTCTTTGCGGGTATAAATAGTTTCAAAGCGATTGGCATTTTGCAGGGGGGCATTGGCAACGGCTATTTCTGCCCGGCCTTCCAATAACTGAGCGGTTAAATCGCTGATTGTTACTTCGTGTAATTCAAAGTTTATTTGCGGATAAATTCTTGAAAATTCACATAGGTAATTTCTGATAAAGCTTATAGACATGGAGGGAGAGAGGCTGATTTTCAATGTCCCCTGATAACCGGCGCTGCAGTTGATAACTTCTTTGACAGCAGATGCTTCGGCTTTACATATATTTTGCGCGGTCTGGTAAAGAATCTTGCCTGCGTCGGTAAGTTCAAGTGAGTGCCCGCCACGTTTTATGTTAATGAGTTTGGTATTATATTTTTTTTGCAGTAATTTAAGTTGGTTGCTTAATGCAGGCTGTGCAATAGAAATTTTTTTGGCAGCTGCCGATATACTGCCTGTATCAACTATAGCTATAAAATTACGATAATATTCAATATCCATAAATTTCACCTAAAAATTTTTACTAGCTTATAAAAATATATGATATGTCATCGTTAATATTATTATAGATTAATATGTTTTTTATTGCAAAAGCTTTTTGAAAAAAGTGTGAAGTGCTTTATTTTCAAGAAATAGCAGTAAAACATATAATAAAAATATATATGTATATAATGAAAATGGTATTTTACTTTATATGTTAATGGGGTTAAGCTTAAGTCAGGAAGTACGAATTTGAAAAGAGGGATATTATGTTAGGTTCAGACAGATTGCGTAACCCTGAGTTATTTAAAAGGGTAGTCAGCGCCGATCAGGCAGCTGAACTTATTACCGACAATATGAATGTTGGCGTAAGTGGATTTACCCCCTCCGGCTACCCTAAAAAAACAACTATGGCTTTAGCTGAAGCTATCAAAAATGGTAAAAAATGTCGTATCAATATCTGGAGCGGCGCATCTGTCGGTCCGGAAATAGAAGAGGTACTGGCAGAAGTTGGCGGCATTAAAAGCAGAATGCCGTATTATTCAGCAGCTAATAAGAGTATCCGTAATGGCATTAATGATGGTAGTATCGGTTATATTGACCAGCATTTAAGCCACTTTGCCCAGCAGATAGATTACGGATTTTTTGGTGATGTAGATGTTGCCATAGTTGAGGCTACAGCAATTAATGCAGATGGCAGTATTGTTTTAGGGCCCGGCATAGGCAATATTCCTATGCTGGTAAAGCATGCCCAAAAAATTATTGTGGAAGTTAATACAAGTATTCCCTTAAGCCTTGAAGGCATGCATGATATTTACATTTGCAACAGACCGCCGAAAAGAAGAGAAATCCCTATTTACAGCGTCGGTGACAGAATTGGTTCGGCATATCTTGAATGTGGCATAGACAGAATTGATTGTATTGTGGAATCTGACATTCCGGATCATGTTAGAAATTTGTGTGATCCTGATGCTGACAGTATCAGGATTGCAGAAAATCTGGTGGAGTTTTTGGAACACGAACAAAAACATCATCGGCTGCCGGAAAAGATGCTTCCCATGCAGTCCGGTGTAGGCAGTATTGCCAATGCAGTTCTTTTAGGACTGGCTAAATCAAAATTTGAGAATCTTGAAATGTACTCAGAAATTTTACAGGATTCTGTTTTCAGCTTAATAAAGATGGGAAAAATAAAAAAAGCCTCCGGATGTGCTTTTACCCCATCTCCTAAAGTTTGGCAGATGTACAGAGAAGCTCCTGAATTATATAACAGAAGTATTGTTTTAAGACCTCTTGATATAAGTAATAATCCTGAGGTTATCAGAAGGTTGGGTGTTATTTCACTGAATACTCCTTTGGAATTTGATATTTACGGACAGGCAAATTCAACTCATGTAATGGGCAGCAAGATGATGAACGGTATTGGCGGCAGCGGCGATTACATGCGTAACGGTTATCTTACTATTTTCTCTACACCGTCAACAGCAAAAGGCGGCAGTATTTCGAGTATCGTGCCCATGGTAACTCATGCAGACCATACTGAGCACGACACCATGGTTTTCATTACAGAGCAGGGTGTGGCAGATATACGCGGTTTAAGTCCGGTGGAAAGAGCAAAATTAATCATTGATAAATGTGCTCACCCTGATTATAAGGAACAGTTATATGAGTATCTGAAGCTGTCTCAGAAGAGAAGTGCGCATATGCCTGTTGATTTGGCACACGCCTTTGATATGCATCTTAATTATGAATATAACGGAACAATGAAGAAGTGAGGAGAGATTTACCATGATGAACAAAGAAGTTTTAATGCAGGGATTATGCGATTATGAAGCTAAGGTTGACAAAGCATTGAGTAAATTTCCGGAGCGCAAGGATTTTGCAGAAAAAAGACTGTATACTCCTCTTGATGTAGAAAACTTTGATTATAATGAAAAACTGGGATTTCCCGGACAATATCCTTTTACCCGCGGTGTACAGCCTACCATGTACAGGGGCAGATTATGGACAATGCGTGCTTATGCGGGATTTGCTACAGCCGAAGAAACTAATGCCCGCTATAAATATCTGCTGCAGGCCGGTCAGACAGGCTTGTCTGTAGCAATGGACTTACCAACACAGATTGGCCTTGATTCTGATGCGGAACTATCACATGGTGAAGTTGGTAAAGTTGGCGTAGCAATTGATTCTCTGGCGGATATGGAAAAACTGTTTGAAGGAATTCCTTTGGATAAAGTAAGTACTTCCATGACAATTAACGGACCTGCAGCGGTTTTGCTTGCCATGTATGTAGCAGTTGCAGAAAAACAGGGCGTTAAACCGGAACAGTTAAAAGGTACTATTCAAAATGATATTCTTAAAGAATACATTGCCAGAGGTACATATATTTTCCCGCCCAGACCGTCTATGAGACTTATTACTGATACTTTTGCTTACTGCTCAAAAAATATTCCTAAATGGAATACCATCAGTGTAGGTGCTTATCACATTCGTGAAGCGGGTGCGTCCGAGGTACAGGAAATTGCCTTTGCCTTTTCCAATGCTATGGCTTATATTGATGCGGCAATAAAAGCAGGACAGAAAGTTGATGATTTTGCGCCAGGTATCAGCTGGATTTTTACTGCCGGATTGAATTTCTTTTCCGAGGCCGCAAAATTCCGTGCTGCAAGACGCCTGTGGGCAAGGATTATGAAAGAACGTTATGGAGCAACAGTTGCCAAAGCGCAGATGCTGAGGGTGCATGTACATACTGCCGGCAGCGTGCTGACAGCTCAGCAGCCTCTGAACAATGTAGCCAGAATTACCTGGCAGGCACTTTCTGCGGTTTTAGGCGGCATCCAGTCCATGGCATGCTGTGCTTATGACGAAGCTATTGCTTTGCCGACAGAAGAATCTGCAACTCTTGCTTTGAGAACTCAGCAGCTTATTGCTTATGAAAGCGGTGTAGCTGATACTATTGATCCGCTGGCAGGTTCTTACTATGTAGAAGCTTTGACCGAAAAATTTGAAAAAGAAGCTTATGAATATATTACAAAGATTGAAGAAATGGGCGGAGCTGTTGCGGCTATTGAAAAAGGCTATATGCAAAGTGAAATGGCTTCTCATGCATACTCTTATCAGAGAGAAATTGAAGAAGGCAGCCGTATAGTAGTAGGCGTTAATAAATATAACGACAATAAAGAGATTGAAACAAATGATGTTCTGACAGCAGATTTAAGTGTAGCTGAAAGACAGATTGAAAAAGTTAATGCAATGAAGCAAAATCGTAATCAGCAGGAAGTTGATATGGCGTTGGCAAAACTTAAAGTTGCAGCGCAGGGAGAAGATAACCTGATGCCTTATCTGATTGATGCTGTTAAAACCTATGCAACCTTAGGTGAAATCTGCGGCGTTTTGCGTGAAGTATTTGGTGAATATAAGCAATCTGGTTCTATGTTTTAATATTGGTTAAATTGAAAGAAGTTGATAAAAGTGACAACGAAAAAATTAGCTGCTTTTACTGCTAACATGACTTATGATACTTTATCTCCGGTTTCTGCAGATATGGCTAAAAAATGTATGCTGGACTGGTTTGGTGTTGCTATAAGAGGTTCGCAGGAAAAGCCTGCACAGATTATAAGAAAAAGTATTTTGCGTGGCGGAAATGATGAAGCACATGTTTTAGGTGAGAAAAATTTAAAAACTACAGTTTTTGATGCAGCCTTCTGCAATGGTGCGGCTTCTCATACACTTGATTTTGATGATTTACATAACCCGTCTATTATTCATCTTGCTACTGTTGTTATTCCCGGTGTTTTTGCCATTGCTGAAAAAGAGCATAAAACAGGAAAACAGATGATTGCTGCTGTATGTGCAGGTTATGAAGCAGGCGGGCGAGTTGGTGAAAGTGTTATTCCGGAATCTTATTTTTACTGGCATACTACTGGTACAGCAGGCACTTTTGGCGCAGCAGCAGCTGCTGCCAACCTTTTAGGTCTTGATGAACAGCAGACGCTGATGTGTTATGGCAGTGCCGGTACACAGGCAGCCGGGCTCTGGGAGTTTTTAAAGGAAGGTGCTATGAGCAAAGCTTTGCATGCCGGTAAAAGCTCTTATGCCGGAGTACTATCTGCATATCTTGCTAAAAATGGCTTTACAGGAGCCAGTGCTATACTGGAAGGCGAAAAAGGCTTTTGTCACGCCATGACGAGTAATCCTCATCTGGAGCTGCTTACCGAAAATTTGGACAGCAAAGCCTTAAAAATTGACCAGAACTCTTTTAAACCATATCCGTGCTGCAAGCATTCTCATGCTGCTATTTACGCGGCTGAAGTTTTAAAAAATAAATATAAAATCAGCAGCAGTGATATTACAGAAGTAGAAATACACGTAAATGATATTACTGATTATCTGATTAACAATTGTTTTCCTCAGAATCCTTATGGCTGCAAGTTCAGTATTCAGTACTGTGTATCGGTAATGCTGCATTTCGGAGCTGTAGCTATCGAACATTTTGCTGAAGATATGATTAACAGGCAGGACATAAGAAGTCTGATGAATAGAGTAAAAGTAATAAAGAGCGTAGAAATGGAGGGATTATATCAGAAGGATGCGACAAAACTGGCCTCCAAAGTAGTTATCAAATGTGCAAATGGTGAGAGTTACATGATGACTGTAGAGTATCCCAAAGGGGACCCGGACAATCCTTTTTCCTGGGATGATGCCAGAAAGAAATTTATTTTGTTAGCTGAAAGTGTATATGGTCAGGAAAAGGCTGAAAAATTATTTAACCTTATAAAAAATCTTGACGAATGTACTGATTTTCAGAAAGCATTTACCGAATGTCTGGAGAGTGATGGATTGTGACAGCAGATGAGATTGTTTCTTATATCAAAGAGATTTATTCTCATAATAAGTTTATGAATTACTGTGGTATCAGGATAATTCATATCAGCTGCGGCAAGGCAAGAGTTGGCCTTACTATTGATCCTGAAAAGCATACTAATCTGAATGATAAATTACATGGCGGCTTGCTGATGACACTGATGGATAATGCAACCGGTATAGCAGCTGCTGCTGTTGGTAAAAGAGTGGTGACTGTATCCATGACGGTTGATTTTATCAAAAGTGCTGGTGCAGGAACAGCTGTTGAGGCAGAAGCTGTTGTAATTTATCAGGATAAAGCTGCCATAAATATGAACATGAATATTTATGATGCTGAAGGTAGAATACTTGCTACAGGCATCAGCAGTATGCTGGCTATCGCCGATTATCCTGGAATACCGGACAAATGGTAATTTGACAATATTGTATTTTATACCTAAAACTCCTTAAACTAAAAAAGTCTGCAGTTCTTAAAAGAGCTGCAGACTTTTTCTGTATATTGTATTGCATTTATACTAATTGTAATGCCTATAAAAGTTTCACGCGATTTTCACGAAAACCGCCAAAAATAAAAAAGCGAGTCCCAAAACCCGCATGAAATCTGGTACGCCCGAGTGGAATCGAACCACCGCACATGGCTCCGGAGGCCAATGCTCTATCCACTGAGCTACGGGCGCATAGATAATGATAAAAGTATAACATATTTAGTTTTATAAAACAATGGATACTGCGGCAAGTTTTGTATGAGCATAAATTATGTGCTACAATAAAACAAAATCCATAATTTTATGAGGTATGAGATTATGAAGAATAAAAATATTTTTGGAATTGTTATTGCGGCAGTATTTTTATTTTGGACTTTATGGAACTATGAAGTAAGCCTGGCTGCTGCGGAAAAAACTATAAGTATATTAATGCCTTTTATTATAGGCTGCAGTATTGCTTTTATAGTTAATGTTTTGCTGGAAAAAATTGAATTTATCTGGGATAGATTTTTGAAAAATGCATCGTGGGCAGAATATGTAAAAAGACCTGTCTGTATAGTAATAAGCGTGCTTATTATCACTGGTATAGGTGGTCTGACTTTGTTTTTAGTTGTTCCGGAATTACATGCCAGCATCAAAGCACTGGCCAAAGCTATCCCCCCTGCGCTGATACAGCTTAATGATTATCTGCAGCAAAAAATAGCTGAACTTCATTTGTCCAATGATGATATTGCTTACATAACAAGACAATGGGAAGAACTTTATACTTCATGGATTAATTTTTTGAAAAATAATAAGGGTACACTGCTTTCCGGCACATGGAATGCGGCAACTTCCTTTGTTTATATGACGGCTGATATAGTCATTGGTGTTGTAGTTGCTGTTTATATATTGCTGGAAAAGGAATTTCTGGCAAAAAGCATCCGCAGAGCATTATATGCTTTTTGCAGTAAAGATAATGCAGAATATTTGATTGCCGCAGGAGCTGCTTCTAAAAAAATTTTTTCCGGTTATGTAGCAGGGCAGGTCAGCGAAGCTGTAATTTTGGGATTAATGTGTTTTGCAGGCATGCTCATTCTTGGATTGCCGTACGCGCTTGTAATATCTGTGCTGGTTGCAGTAATGGCGCTGATACCTATTTTAGGTACTTTTATAAGCGCTGTGGCAGGATGCTTTTTAACATTGATGGCGGCGCCGGATAAAATTTTGTGGTTTATTTTGTTCTTCTTTGTTTTGCAGAGAATTGAAGGAGATATTTTATATCCTAAAATTGTAGGAAAAGCCGTAGGCTTATCAGAGCTTTATGTTCTTGTGGCAATTACAATAGGAGGAAGCATCGGAGGCATTATTGGAATTATTATAAGTGTTCCGATATTTTCAGTGCTGCATTTTCTGTTTTCACAAAAAGTTCAGCAGTTGCTGGACGATAAAAAGATGAAAGATATTTAGCTTGCTTGTTAAATGAGCGCCTAAAGTGCTATAATAAATAGGATTTTTAATAGATAGTTAAGGAGTTAATATGATTTCTATTCGTGATATGGTTCGTTTTGTAGAAACTGATATGATGGGTGTTGTTCATCATGCCAATTACCTGCGTTGGTTCGAGATGGGACGTGTTGCTTATCTTCGTTCCTGCGGTATTACTTTGGGAGAATTAATGGACGAAGATATTATTTTTCCTATTACTCAGGTTGAGGTGCAATATAAAAATTCCTGTACATTTGATGATGAGTTTGAAGTGCAGACAGTAATGAGCGGCTTTAATAAAGCTAAAATGGAGTTTACTTACAAAGTTATCCGTTTACGTGATGGCGCTGTTGCTGTTGAAGGCCGTACACGCAATGTTTTTACCGACAGAGAGGGTAAAATAATTCGCCTGGATCCTAAATGGTTTGATAAGATTAAGGCTGTATATGATCAGGAGCAGGGTAAGGAGTGATTTTATGGAAAAGTATGAAATTGTACCTGTGCCTACCAGAATACTTACACACCATGATGATATTTGTGATGCGATTTTGGAGTTTGGCAAAGATAAAATAGGTCCCAATGATGTTGTATGCGCAGCTGAAAGTGTTGTGGCAATTACTCAGGGCAGAGCTTTGCGATGCGAGGATTTTAAACCTGGCTTTTTGGCTAAGGTTTTGTGTCATTTGTTCCCGTCCAAGGGAAGTATCAGCAGCTGGTACAGCATGCAGGCTTTAATTGATGCTGAGGGCGGCGGCAGAGTTCTGTGGGCTGTAATTTGCGGTTTTGCTGCCAAATGCTGTGGTATCAGCGGTACTTTTTATCGTATGGCTGGCGAACAGGCACGTCTGATTGATGATATTACCGGAACAATGCCTCCGTATGATAAGCATATTGTTTACGGACCTAAAGATCCGGCAAAGGTTGCAGAGGCTATTACTAAAGCATGTGGCTGCTATGGTGCCGCTGTTGCTGATGTTAACGACTTGAAGCGTTCTGCTGTTTTAGGTGTTTCCAAAGGTGTTGATGCAGATAAGGTTGCTGAAATTCTTATTGATAATCCTTTTGGTAATGGCAGTGAAAAAACACCAATCTGCATTATAAAAAATTATTACAAGGCTTAAGGAGCGATAGTTATGATATTTCTGATTATTAAAATTTTAGTGGCCTTGATGATACTGGGAGCTGTGGTTGTTGGTCTTTACATTGCTCATCAGGGTGATGCTCTGCTGCGTTTTAAAGTTAAAGAAAGAACCGAAGCGGTTTTGGACGAAGCTGACGATAAAACTGCCTGTTTTTCTGTGGAAGTGCCTTTTGATAATATTGGCAAACAGGAAGGTACTATTATTGATGCATATATGAGAATTTATCTGCCTCAGGAGCAGTATAATGATGTTTTGCTGCGCGGCAAGGTTAATCTTAAAAATGTTCTGCGCGAGGATGATTATTTTGAAGCACTGCTGGTACCTGCCGGAACTGCCAATACATTAGTTCTGCGTTTTGAGGCTTATGCTAAAAATGGCAAAACTATTAAAGAAGCTCTGGCGAATATTCCTGATGTAGATGTTGCATTATTTGCTGATTGCCGCGGCAGAGGAGCTTTATATACCAAAAAAGAAATTTTCACTTTAACTGCAGTTGAAATGAGAAAATTATTGCAATAAAAAATCCCCTTCTTAATTTTAAGAAGGGGATTTTTGTTTTTATAATTCCGGAATATCGCCTACACCGTTTAAGATAATATTAGGTCTGTAGGAAAATCCTTTAATATTTTCTACCGTACTTACACCGCTTAAAACAAGAGCTGTCATAAGACCGCTTTCCATGCCTGCTACAATGTCAGTATCCATACGGTCACCAATCATTGCTGCTTCACCGGAGTGAACATCCAAAAGGCTGAGACCTGTACGCATCATTAATGGATTTGGCTTGCCTACATAATATGCCTGTTTGCCTGTAGCCAGTTCAATGGGAGCTACAAGTGCTCTGCAGGCCGGGATGATACCAAAGTCTGACGGACCGGTAAGATCAGAGTTTGTGGCAATAAGACGAGCGCCGTTATTTATCAGGCTGACTGCCTTAATGATATTATTATAATTGTAAGAATTTGTTTCACCTACAATTACGTAATCAGGGTTAACATCATTCATGGTAATGCCTGCATCGTATAATGCGTTAACAAGGCCGGGAGCACCTATAACATAGGCACTGCATCCGGGTGCCTGATATTTTAAGAATTTTGCTGTAGCGAGAGCGCTTGTATAAAAATGGCTTTCGTCAACATGCAAACCCATGCGTGCAAGTTTTTGCTGCAGTTCTTTGGGACTGCGTTCGCTGGAGTTAGTAAGGAAAAGAAATTTTTTATCTTCTTTATATAACCATTCTACAAATTCTTTAACACCGGGCAATAAACGATTGCCATGATAGATAACACCATCCATATCGCAGATGAAGCCTTTTTTGCTTCTTAATTCAGTTAATAATTCCTGTGTATGTTCCTGCATACTTGTTCTCCTTCTATATCTTTGATTTCTGGTTTTATTATGTTATAAAATGTGGAGTTTGACAAGATGTTTTACGGCGATTACATAACGAAAAAAGTTAAATCTTTGTAAAGTTTGTTTTAATTTTTACATTGACATGAAAAAAATAAAATGATAAAATATAAAATTTTGACAATCAAGGTTATGGAATGCTAGAATATTAAGTAATAAGAATAGTTTTAGGAGGTGTAGATATGTTTGCGGCAGGCGATCGAGTTGTTTATCCTCTTCATGGAGGAGCTATTATAACAAGCATCGAGCAGCGTACTGAAAATGGTGAGGCAAAAGATTATTTTGTTTTGAAGATGTTGTTTGACAATATGGTTATTTCTGTACCGGTGTGCAGTGCAGAAAAGGTTGGGTTACGTTTTATTGTAGATGACAACGAACTGGTCAAGGTTGCTGACGTATTACATGGAACACCGGACCTGAAAGCTGTAAAAAGTATTTCGTGGAACAGAAGGTTTCATATCTATATGGATAAAATAAAAAGCGGCAGTATTCTGGAAGTGGCTGAGGTTTTTAAAACATTGTCGCTTTTAGAAAAAGATAAGAAAATTTCTGTAGGTGAGCGCAGACTGCTGCACAGCACAAAGCAGATATTGCAAAGTGAAATTATGCTTATAAAAAATATTAATGCCCAGCAGGCAGATTTGTGGCTGAAAAAATGCTGCTGACCAGATAACCGACTAAATGTAAAAATGACTGTACCATTACAATTATGATACAGTCATTTTTCTTTTGATGAATATTACATTTTAGTTACAAATTTAGAACATTTAAGACATAATTATTAATATGTGTTACTTGTTTTTTAATATAGTTAGATGTATCATATACACTAGGTAAGAGTTTATTTTACTAAAATTTTAAGAAAGGAGGAGTAATATGCTGAGAAGAATCTTTAACCTGATAATTATTATGATTTTTATTGTAACCGGACTCATACTTACAGAGTATTTTCTGCCTTATTTATCACAAGTTTTGGGTTATGATCTTCATGGAAATGGTTTGTTTGGTATTGCTATGGCCAATATTATTTCCGGAATCATGGGCATTTTCGTGTTTGGCTGGCTGGGGCTTGTGCTGGCTCCGTTTATAATCAACTATGTGCTCAGTTATTCCGAAAAACTTGCTGTTGTCCTTTCCAGAATACCTACCAGTGATATTCTGGTTATGGTATTTGGCATAGGTATTGGTCTTATCATTGCTAATCTGATTGGTGCACCTTTTTCACATTTGCCTATAATCGGACCGTATATACCGATTATTTTCAGCCTTATTCTTGCCGTAGTAGGTGCCAAGGTTGCCTTGCGTAAGCATAATGATATTGTGGGCTTTTTTGTAAGAATGCCTAATATCAAAGGCATGAAAGGCACTGAAAAAGCTGAAGACATTGTTAAAGCAGGTCCTTTAGGCGACAGACTTTACAGCAGCAATAAACTGCTTGATACAAGTGTCATTATTGACGGCAGAGTAATGGATATTATGGCTGCCGGATTTATTGACGGCAAACTGGTAGTACCTAATTTTGTTCTGGAAGAACTGCAGAAGCTTTCTGATTCCTCTGACAGTTTGAAAAGAGCCAAAGGCCGCAGAGGACTTGACTGGGTACATGACCTGCAGCAGTGCTACGGCAGCAGAATTCTGATTGTCGATGATGATTATGAAGATTTGACTGAGGTTGATGCCAAGCTTGTCAGACTGGCTAAACAGGCTGATGCTGCTATTATCACCAATGACTTTAATTTGAACAAGGTTGCTGAGATACAGGGTGTTTCTGTTTTAAATATCAATGAACTGGCCAATGCCATAAAGCCTGTAGTTATATCAGGTGAAGAAATGACTGTCTTTCTGGTTAAGGAAGGCAAGGAACCAGGTCAGGCAGTAGCTTATTTGGACGACGGTACTATGATTGTTGTTGAAAATGGACGTAAGTTTGTTGGCAGTAATGCTGATATAGTAGTAACTTCCGTATTGCAGACAGCTGCCGGAAGAATGATTTTTGCCAAAATAAAGGTATATGCGGAGGGATAATTTTGGATAATTTAATTGCTGTTATTCCTGCCGCAGGTGCCGGAAAAAGACTGGGACTTGGTATCAATAAGGCTTTTGCTCCGGTTGCTGGCGTGCCGCTGATAGTGCACTGCCTGAAAATGATTGCTGATACGGGGCTTGTTTCCAGGGCAATAGTTGTGCTGGCAGTGGCAGAGGTTGAAGACGGTACAAAGCTGCTGCAGCGATATCAGGATGAATATTTTGCCAGCTTGCCTTTTTGTGTTGTTGCCGGCGGTAAAGAAAGACAGGATTCTGTCTATAATGCCTTAAAAACAATTACAGAAACTGACGGTTATGTGGCTGTTCATGATGGGGCAAGGCCATTTGCCGGGTATGATGTATTTTATGATACTCTTGCTCTGGCTAAGATTCATGGCGCAGCTATTGCGGCTGTTCCGGTAAAAGATACTATTAAAGTTGTTAATGAAAATATGGAAGTTATAAATACTCCTGTCCGCAGCAGTCTTGTTGCAGTACAGACACCGCAGATTTTTGAAATTCAGCTGCTGAAAAAAGCGTATGATTATTTAGCACAGCATCCTGCACAGGTAACTGATGATGCTTCTGTAGTAGAATTGTTCGGCGCAAAAGTTGCAGCTGCAAAAGGTCGTTATGAAAATATAAAGGTAACGACACCGGAGGATTTAATATTTGCAGAAAATTTATTAAAACAACTGGGAGATAAGAATGAATAATATGCAATTTAGAGTTGGCAGTGGATTTGATGTACACAGATTTGCGGAAAATCGCAAATTAATTTTGTGTGGTATTGAGGTTCCTTACGAAAAGGGTTTGTTAGGACACAGTGATGCTGACGTTGCTTTGCACGCCTTGATGGATGCATTGCTTGGAGCTGCAGCTCTTGGTGATATTGGCAGACATTTTCCTGATACCGATGAAAGATTTAAAGGTGCAGACAGTGCTGTTTTAACAAAATATGTAGCGGTATTGCTGGCTGAGAAAAATTGGCAGATTAACAATGTAGATGTAACAATTATTGCTCAGCAGCCTAAGCTTGCTGCATTTATTCCGCAGATGTGCGCAAGAGTTGCAGAAATTTTGGCTATTGATATTGACCGCGTAAATGTTAAAGCAACTACTACTGAAAAGCTTGGCTTTACAGGCCGTGGAGAAGGTATTGCGGCAGAGGCTGCAGTAAGTTTGATAAAATAGGCAAAATGTTGCAGTTATGATATAATAGTTAAATATAAAAAATCTTGGAGGGATTTATAATGTGTGATGAAGTTAGAGTAAGATTTGCACCTAGTCCGACTGGACCGTTCCATATCGGCGGTGCTCGTTCTGCTTTATTTAACTGGTTATTTGCCCGCAAAATGGGTGGTAAATTAATTTTAAGAATTGAAGATACCGATTTGGAACGCTCCAGCCGTGAATCTGAAGAAAATATTAAAGCTGCTTTAAAATGGCTTGGTATGGACTGGGATGAAGGTATCGATGTAGGCGGTGAGCATGGTCCGTATCGCCAGACTGAAAGACTTGACATTTATAAAAAATATACTGATAAATTGCTGGCAGAAGGAAAAGCTTATTACTGCTACTGCACTGACGAAGAACTGGAAGAAGAACGTCAGGCTCTCATTAAAGAAGGTAAAATGCCTC
This sequence comes from uncultured Phascolarctobacterium sp., assembly GCA_958448515.1. Taxonomy (GTDB): domain Bacteria; phylum Bacillota; class Negativicutes; order Acidaminococcales; family Acidaminococcaceae; genus URXU01. The sequence continues at coordinate 47,710 of CAUDEF010000012.1, forward strand.
GTTACATGGGCAAATGCCGTAATTTAACTCCGGAACAAATTGCTGCTTATGAAGCAGAAGGCCGCAAACCGACTGTACGTTTCCGTGTGCCGGCAGATCAGCAGATTTTAGTTCGCGACATGGTACGTGGTGATGTCGTATTTGATTCCAATAATATTGGTGACTTTGTTATTGTAAAATCTGATGGTATTCCTACATATAACTATGCAGTTGTTATTGATGATGCTTCCATGCATATCAGTCATGTTATCCGTGCAGAAGAACATCTTTCCAACACTCCGCGTCAATGCCTGATTTATGATGCACTTGGATTTGAAAAACCTGTATTTGGACATATTTCTCTTATTTTAGGCAAAGACCATACTAAAATGAGTAAACGCCATGGTGCAACATCTGTTGACCAATATCGTCAGTTAGGCTATCTGCCTGAAGGTATCGTAAACTTCCTGGCACTTTTGGGCTGGGCTCCTAACAGCGAACAGGAAATCTTCAGTATTGAAGAACTTATTAAAGAATTCTCCATGGATCGTGTTGCTAAAAATCCGGCAGTTTTTGATATTGATAAATTAAACTGGATTAATCAGCACTATATGCGTCAGCTTGATGCAGATGCTTTCTTTGAAGCAGCTAAACCGCATATGATTGCGGCTGGTTATATGACTGGCGAAGAAGATGCTGAAAAAACTGCATGGCTGAAAAAAGTTGTGGCTACTGCTAAAGATCATGTTGCTTTTGCAGCACAGATTCCTGCTAATGTTGAAATGTATTTTAATGACGAATTTGGTTTTGAAAATGATGAAGCTGAGGCTGTACTGAAAGCAGAAACAGTTCCTGCGGTAATTAATATGCTGCTGGAAGAGCTTCCTAAACTGGAAGTTTTGGATGGTGCTTCTGTTAAGGCTCTCTTTAAAACTATTCAAAAAACAACAAAACTTAAAGGCAAGGATGTATTTATGCCTATCCGTGTTGCTTTGACCGGCAATCAGCATGGTCCGGAGCTGGCAGAAATGATTCCTCTTTTAGGTATTGAACGCAGCGAAGCTCGTATTAAAGCAAGTCTTGCGAAAGCAGGCGTTTCTCTGTAAAGGAGTATAATTATGACAATTAAAGTTTATAATACCCTGACTAAACGTAAAGAAGATTTTGTACCTATGCAGGAAGGCAAAGCAAGCATTTATGTCTGCGGCGTTACTCCGTATAATCATCCTCATGTAGGTAATGCCCGTCCTTTTGTTACCTGGGACGTTATTCATCGCTTTCTGGAACATGAAGGCTATGATGTAACTCATGTACAGAACTTTACTGATGTTGATGATAAAATTATTAATTCTGCCAATAAAGAGGGCGTACAGTGGTTTGACATCTGCAACAGATACATTGATTCTTACTTTGAAGTAATGGATAAACTTAATGTAAGACGTGTACATGTATATCCAAGAGTATCTGAACATATTGAAGATATTATTGCCACAGTTCAGAGCCTGATTGACCGCGGTTATGCTTATGTGGTAGACGGAGATGTTTACTACAGCGTAGAAAAATTTGAGCATTATGGAGAACTGTCCGGCAGAAATCTTGAAGATATGATGGCTGGCGCTCGTGTTGATGTAGATGACAGAAAGAAAAATCCTATGGACTTTGCTCTCTGGAAAGCTGCAAAACCTGGCGAACCTTCCTGGACAAGCCCATGGGGCGAAGGCAGGCCTGGCTGGCATATTGAATGCTCTACCATGAGCATGAAATATCTTGGCGAAAGCTTTGATTTCCATGGCGGCGGCAGTGACCTTATTTTCCCGCATCATGAAAACGAAATTGCTCAGTCTGAAGGCTGCACCGGTGTACATCCTTTTGTGCATTACTGGCTGCATAATGGCTTTATTACTGTTAATGAAGAAAAAATGTCCAAATCATTGGGCAACTTCTTCATGGTAATTGATATCTTAAAACATTATGATCCGGAAACATTGCGTTTCTTCATTGTATCTACTCATTACCGCAGTCCGCTGGATTTCAGCGATGCTCGTCTGACCGAAGCTCAAAAGAGCCTGGCACGTTTGCGTACTGCTAAGGAAAATCTTACTGCACTGCAGTCCATGATTACTGCCGGTGCTACTGAAGAGAGCATGGCATTGCGCAAAAAGGCAGTTGAGCTGCGCGATGAATTTATGGAAGCTATGCGTGATGATTTCAATACAGCGCTGGCTATCAGCCATATGTTTGCTTTGGGCAAAGAAATAAATATTTACCATAAATCTATTGTGGATAATGGCATTAAACCTGATGGCAAACTTTTAGATATTCTTGCAGGCGCATTTGCTGAGATGTGCTCCATTATTGGTGTACTGGAGAAAGCTGAACCTGCTGTACAGGCTGATGATAATAACAAAGAAGCTGAACTGGTAGAAATGATTATTGCTATGCGTCAGGAAGCAAGAGCTGCCAAAAATTATGCACTGGCAGATAATCTGAGAAATCAGCTGACTGCTTTGGGCATTGTTTTGGAAGATACTCCTCAGGGAGTAAAATGGAAAAAACAATGAGGTTTGAACAATATAAATTATTAAAACAAAATGCGCTGGCTGCTTGTGAAGCAGCCGGCGTAAAATTTCCTGAGCCTAATCAGATGAATCCTATTGTTTTGGCATATATTGGTGATGTTGTTTTCTCCATGTATGTAAGATTAAGACTGGTACCTGTTTCCAGTAAAGTAAGAGTTATTCACGATTTGGGTTCAAAAATGGTTTCTGCTGTTTGCCAGTGTCAGGCAATGCAGGAAATAGAGTCACTGCTTACTGAGGAAGAAAAGGCAGTCTTCAAAAGGGGAAGAAATGCCAAGTCCAGTGTACCAAAAAGTGCATCTGTACATGAATACAGAATGGCTACAGCTTTTGAGGCACTGATGGGCTGGTTGTTTTTAGCAGAAAAAGAAGAAAGACTGGAAGAACTTTTGGAAAAGTCTTTTATTATTATTAAAAATATGCTTGAAGAAAAGTGAGGTGCGATATGGAAGTAAAGTTGCTTCGTCATACTCCGGAACCGGAGAAAACTGTAGCTATGAGTGCGCGTTTATGTTATTCTCCCATAGGTGCAGCTGAGCTGGAAGAAAAAATCAGTGATGAGCAGGCTGCCAAACTGGTGCGTAAGCTGGTAAGCATGGGACATTTTTCTACTTTGGAGCATGTAACTTTTACTTTTGCCATTGAAGGAGTATCCAGAGTTTTAACACATCAGCTGGTAAGACACCGTATTGCTTCTTATTCACAGCAGTCTCAAAGATATGTTAAAGAGCATAATTTTGAAACTATAGTTCCTCCTTCTATTGCAGCTAAGCCGGAAGCTAAGGCAAAGTTTGATAAATTAATGACTGATATTCAGAATTTGTATAATGAATTTACAGATATGGGAATTTTGGCAGAAGACGCGCGTTACGTACTTCCCAATGCTGCGGAAACTAAAATCGTGTGCACTTTCAATGTTCGTTCTCTGATGAACTTTTTCAGTCTGCGCTGCTGCACTCGTGCGCAGTGGGAAATAAGAATGCTGGCAGAAAAAATGTTGGCTGAGTGTAAGAAAGTAGCCCCTGTTTTGTTTGAAAATGCAGGTCCTACATGTGTAAGTGAAGGTGTATGCCACGAGGGTGAAATGTCCTGTGGCAGGCTTCAGGCTATTTTAGCCAAAAAAGCTGTCGCTGAGAAATAGGAGGATTTATGTCCGAAAATATTATTGCTGGCAGAAATTCCGTTGCAGAAGCTTTGAAAAGTAATCGTGCTGTTAATAAAATTTTAGTGCAGGATGGAGTAAGAGGCGGAAGTATCGGTGAAATTATTGCTGCAGCTAAACAAAAGGGCATTGTACTGGAATATGTAAAGGCTGAAAAGCTTGATAAAATGGCTCCCGATATTCGCCATCAGGGTGTTGTGGCACTGGCAGCACCTATCGCATTTCAGACAATAGATGATGTTTTTGCAAAAGCAGCAAGTAAAAATGAAGATCCTTTTATTCTGCTTTTAGATGAGCTTCAGGACCCGCAGAATGTCGGTGCGCTGATTCGTACTGCTGATGCGGCAGGTGTACATGGTGTACTGATGCCTAAAAGACGCAGCTGCCCGCTGAATGCTGTTGTAGCTAAAATTTCAGCAGGTGCCGTAGAATATGTTCCTGTAGTACAAATCGGAAATATTGCTCAGACTATTGAAGAACTGCAGCGCAGAGGATGCTGGGTTATCGGTGCTGATATGGATGGTGAAAATTATTTTGATGTTAATTTTTCCGGACCTGTCGTTCTGGTTATTGGAGCAGAAGGCAAAGGCATTGGCCGACTTGTAAAACAAAAATGTGATGTTATTGCAAGTATTCCAATGGGTGGAGGAGTATCTTCACTCAATGCATCTGCAGCAGGTGCAATTTTAATGTATGAGGCGGTAAGGCAAAGATATAAGGCAGGGCGCTGATTATGAAAGAGTATCTTATTGTGGATGGATACAATGTTATTAATGCGTGGAAAGAGTTTGCTGCTTTACGCGAAGAAAGTCTGGAACATGCAAGAGATGTGCTGATTGCCAATATTTCTGAGTATGCTGCATTTAAAGGGTACAGAGCCATTGTAGCTTTTGATGCGCAGGAGTCTGCCGGCGAAGCGAGCAGTGATAAACTGCACGGAATTGAAGTTATTTTTACAGCTGAGGGTGAAACTGCTGACTCCTGGATTGAAAGAAAAAGTTATGAATTATGCCGTACACGAGCTAAGGTTTTTGTTGTTACCAGTGATTATGCTGAACAAATAAATGTTCTTGGTGCAGGTGCTTACAGAATATCTGCACGAGAGTTTCATGAGGATTTTAAAAATACCAAAAAAGCTATTGCTGAAAAATTACATTATCCTAAACGGGCGCTTAACAGAAATGAAATAGGTGGGCGTCTTAACAGCAAAGTGCTGGAGCATTTTGAAATGTTAAGGCGCAAGAAAAGTTGACGCTTGTGCTGCAACATAATATAATAGGCTTTAGTTATGAATTTTCAAAATGTATGTGGAGGAAATGTAATTTATGAGTACAGGAATACAAAACGATCCTTATGCAGCTTTTGGCAGTATGACTGATGAGGAAATCGTTTTGGATGCACAGCTCCATGATAATGTGCTTGCACAGGAATATCTGCTGCACAAATATAGAAACTTTGTCAGAGCTAAAGCTCGCAGTTATTTTCTTATTGGTGCCGAACGTGAAGATATTATTCAGGAAGGCATGATAGGTCTTTATAAAGCAATCAGAGATTATAAAAGCGATAAACAGTCTTCGTTCCGCGCATTTGCAGAGCTTTGTGTAACAAGGCAGATTATAACTGCAATCAAAACAGCAACAAGACAAAAACATATTCCGTTAAATTCTTATGTATCGCTTAATAAGCCTATCTATGAAGAGGATTCTGACAGAACGCTGCTTGATATTATAAGCGGTGTGAAGGTTGCCAATCCTGAAGATATGATTATCAGCCGCGAAGAATTCAGTGATATCGAAAATAAAATGAATCATATTCTCAGTGATCTGGAATGGAAAGTTTTAATGAGCTATCTGGACGGTAAATCTTACCAGGAGATTGCGGAAGAACTGGACAGGCATATAAAATCTATTGATAATGCTTTGCAGAGGGTTAAGCGTAAACTGGAAAAGTATATTATCAGCAGAGGCGATATTACCGATTTGCGTACTGTTTATAGTGGATTGTTATCCATAGATCCGGAAGAGCGCTTCCATAATAAAAACAGTTGATTTTGATAAAACTGTAACAAAAATAGACACTGTTCTGATTTTTTCAGAATAGTGTTATTTTTTTAGAGGAATTTAAAAAAGTACAGCGAATATAAGAGAGTAACTTAGAGTGGTTGAACTGCTTTTTGTAGAGGAGGTTTTGCAAATGAATCAAGTAGAAGATTTGGTAAAAGTTGTAGAACAGGCTAAAGCTGACGGAGGCAATATTGTTATTGTTACAGGAAAACCAGGCAGCGGCAAAAGTAAAGTGCTGCGTGAAGCTGCGGATACAAAAAAATGGACTTATGTAGATTGCCGCATGCTTATAAGTGAAGAGTTTCTGGCTATTCCGGCAGCAGACAGAGGTTTATATGCTCCGGATCTTATGAGTACTATTTTAGAAAGTTATAATGCAGATGTTATCATTTTAGATAGATTACAGACTTTGTTTGTACCTGTATTTCATATTAATGTTGACAGTCTTATGCGTAAATTAAGCAAGAAGTTTACCATTGTTACTGCTTGGCCCGGCTATCAGCAGAACGGTAATCTGTGCTATGATAAATTTGATGGTACTGAAGCTATTCGTATCAGTCCTGATGGTTTTAAACTTTGGAATGTAGAAGATTAATGGAGGCGTTTTGATGGCAGAAAAGAAGCGTCGTTTTGCCGTGCTGACCGGCGGCGGTGACTGCCCCGGACTGAATGCGGTGATAAGTGCTGTTGTTAAAACTTTTTTGCAAAACGGCTGTGAAGTATATGGTGTACCCAATGGGTTCAACGGATTAGTAAATGGACAGCTTATTCCGATGGACTATACAAATGTTTCCGGTATTTTGCCACGAGGCGGAACTATTTTGGGAACAACAAACAGGGATAATCCTTTTAAGTTTGCCGTAGAAGAAGACGGAGAATTTGTTTACTATGATATGAGTGCCAAGGTTGTTGAGAATCTTGACAAGTACGAAATTGAGGCACTTGTTGTAATTGGCGGTGACGGAAGTCTTAATATTGCTGCTAAATTAGCTCGTGAATGTGGTGTAAAGGTAGTTGGTGTTCCTAAGACCATAGATAATGATCTTCCTTGTACTGAGCGTACTTTTGGTTTTGATACGGCAATGGCAATGGCTACGGAGGCTGTTGACAGACTGCATACTACTGCTGAGTCTCATCACAGGGTAATGGCTCTTGAAGTTATGGGCCGTTACGCAGGCTGGATTGCACTGCACAGCGGTATTGCAGGCGGTGCAGATGTTATACTGATTCCGGAGATTCCTTACAGCATTGATTCTGTGATTGAAAAAATAAATCAGAGGAAGGCTGCAGGAAAGAATTTCAGTATCGTTGTTGTTGCCGAAGGTGCAAAGCCAGTAGGCGGAGAAATGACTGTAGCGCGCAGGGTTGAGGGCAGTTTTGAGCCTGTAAGACTTGGCGGTGTTGGCGAAAAGCTGGTAAGGGAGATTGAAGAACGCACAGGCATTGAGTCAAGATGTACTGTTCTTGGTTATCTGCAGCGTGGCGGTTCTCCTACTCCGTTTGACAGAGTTTTATCTACCCGTTATGGTGTTGCTGCGGCAGAAGCCTGCCTGCGGGGCGAATATAATGTAATGGTTTCTTTGTTTCACGACAAGATTGTGACTGTGTATATTCAAAAAGCGGCATCTTCTCCAAGACTTGTTCCCGTAAACAGTGAAATAATTAATACCGGAAGGCAGATTGGTATTTGCTTTGGTGATTGAGTGATGTATGGCTTATCGTACAAAAAAAGACGGCAACGCCGTCTTTTTTTACGCAGATTTTATTTGAAAAAAATGTGTACTTCATTGATGTTTAATTGTTATATGGTATAATAAGGATGTTTTAACACTTAATCATAGAGGGGATTTTATATGGATCAGTATTTAATAGCGGTTATTGTAGGTATAGTAGAAGGGTTGACAGAATTTTTGCCAGTTTCCTCCACAGGTCACATGATTATCGTAGGTCATTTATTAGGATTTGACGGAAGATTGGCTGACGTATTTGATGTATTTGTGCAGTTAGGCGCGATATTATCTGTTATCTTTATATATAAAGAAAGATTTTACCGTTTTTTCAGTAAGGAAGGATGGCAGATAAACAAAGGCTTAAGTGTATGGCATGTTGCAGCAGGTATAGTTCCTGTAATGGCTGTAGCGTTTTTTCTTTACAAATATATTAAAGCATACCTGTTTTCTCCTTTTACTGTGGCAATAGGGTTAGCACTGGGTGGTTTGCTTTTGATTTATGCTGAACGCAAGACTGAAGGCAAACAGAATAAACTTATTAAAAATATTGATGAGATAAGCATTAAGCAGGCTGTGTATGTGGGAATATTTCAGTTTCTTTCTTTATGGCCGGGATTTTCCCGCAGCGGCAGTACCATTGCAGGCGGTCTTCTCGTAGGTTTAAGCAGGGAAGTTGCTGCAAACTATACCTTTATTATTGCGGTTCCGTTAATGTTTGTTGCATGTATTTATGACCTGCTGAAAAATATTCATGGACTTACGGTTCAAGAATTACAGGTTCTGGCTGTTGGTTTTGTTGTATCCTTTGTTGTTGCTTACTGGTCTGTATTGTGGTTTTTGAAGTTTTTACATAAATATAGTCTGAGCAGTTTTGCTTATTACAGAATTATTTTGGCTTTTGTAACTTATTGGATTTTTTATGTATAAAAAGTGTTGACAAGTTTATTTGTATCGTATATAATATCACTTGTCCTGATGCTGACATAGCTCAACAGGCAGAGCAGCTGACTTGTAATCAGCAGGTTGGGGGTTCGATTCCTCTTGTCAGCTCCAGATGGAGAGGTTCCCGAGTGGCTAAAGGGAGCAGACTGTAAATCTGCCGCGTTTCGCTTCGTTGGTTCGAATCCAACCCTCTCCACCAACTCTTATCGCGGGGTGGAGCAGTTGGTAGCTCGTCGGGCTCATAACCCGAAGGTCGTTGGTTCAAGTCCAGCCCCCGCAACCAACAAAGCTGAATATGCTGATGTAGCTCAGTCGGCAGAGCGTATCCTTGGTAAGGATAAGGTCACCAGTTCAATCCTGGTCATCAGCTCCAATTGGCGGCGTAGCTCAGTTGGCTAGAGCATGCGGTTCATACCCGCAGTGTCCGCGGTTCGAATCCGTGCGCCGCCACCAACTAAAAAGTAAACCTCAGTTGCTGAGGTTTTTTTATTTCAAAAATAAAAAAGAAAAAGTATTGACAATAATTAGTTCATGTTATATAATTGTCAATGTCGCAAATGGAGAGGTTCCCGAGTGGCTAAAGGGAGCAGACTGTAAATCTGCCGCGTTTCGCTTCGTTGGTTCGAATCCAACCCTCTCCACCAACTCTTATCGCGGGGTGGAGCAGTTGGTAGCTCGTCGGGCTCATAACCCGAAGGTCGTTGGTTCAAGTCCAGCCCCCGCAACCAACAAAGCTGAATATGCTGATGTAGCTCAGTCGGCAGAGCGTATCCTTGGTAAGGATAAGGTCACCAGTTCAATCCTGGTCATCAGCTCCAATTGGCGGCGTAGCTCAGTTGGCTAGAGCATGCGGTTCATACCCGCAGTGTCCGCGGTTCGAATCCGTGCGCCGCCACCAATTAAAAGTAAACCTCAGTTGCTGAGGTTTTTTTGTTATATACGTTTGACATGGCAGGAGTTTACTGTTATGTAGCGAATATAATAAACTAGACTTAAGGTCTTATTAATTTTGAAAATGTATTGGAGGAATTTCAAAAAATGGCAAAAGCTAAATACGAAAGAACAAAACCCCATGCTAATATCGGTACCA
>CAUDEF010000013.1 GCA_958448515.1 uncultured Phascolarctobacterium sp.
ACGCAAAATAGTTTATCATCTGCGCTGAATCTACCGCTCCCATAGTAGAGGTTTCATCATTTGTAAGTTTGGCAATCTCTCCCTGATAGTAATCATAATTTTTATCTGCACCATCTTCATCTTCCCAGCTATCGTTAAGTGCTTCTGTAGTTTCAGAACCATCAACATTACTATCCTTATCAAAATAATACTCAGCACTGTAATTGGTAATTAAGCCTTCGTTCAGTTTTACTGTACCCGCTACGTTAAATGTGCCGTTATCCGTAGTAACAGTTTTACCACTCGTACCGATATTATTTACATACGCAGCATCGCCCTCACCAGCATAAGCCTCATCATTTGCATCTGCTGTATCTACAAAAATGTGATTTGCCGCATCTCGTAAAACCTCAAATGCCTGGTCACTGCTCAGTTCAGTACCACTGTTATTTTCTACTGCAAGATTCAGGGTAGAGTTTTGACCATCAGCAATCTGATATACCTTATCTAAAAGCACCGCACCGCCTGCTTTTATCTGGTTATCTGCGCCAAGCTCGTAAATAATATTGCCGTTGCCCTCATATATACCGTTAACCTCAATTTTATTGTTTTCAGTCAGCTTTACATTGTAATCAGAATTTTCATCACCCAAAATCAAAAATGCGTTAAAGCCATCGCCATAGTTACCACTTCTGCCATCATACACAGTCAGGTTAATACCCTCAGCCAAGGTCAGTGTATTGGCAATTACAGGAGCTGCCACATCCGCGTCCTCACCGTCGGCAGCGGCTGCGACAGGAAGTTCATTGGCAACAAACTGTAAAATACTGCCATTATCCGGACGGTCCTTATTCGGCGTACCATCCCCTCCCATATACTGAGAACCACCATAGACTGCTATATTGCCGGAGTTTATATTAAAGCTTCCCTGCATCTTGCTTATTGTCTCTACCTTATAGTCAGTGTTATTCGCCTCCGGGTTTATATAGATTGAATATTTCCCTCTACTAGAAATAGCATTAATACCAATACCTTCACTGTTCAGAGAAATAATCTCCTGCCTGCCACCAATATTGGCTATAGCAATAGCACCCGTAGTATTATTTTCCACAGTTATACTGTCTCCTATACTTATCTGCTGTAAGCTTTCTTTGTCCTCTGCTAAATTCAATCCGTTTCCGACATCGTTTCTGTTGTATATACCGTATGAAATATATTGATTAGAATTGCTTTGCACATTTATATTGCCAACGTAATCTACAACCTGCTGACCCCATTGACTATTATAAGTAGCAATGCCAAACTGTGCCGCATAAATATTATCAACATGCGCAACCTCCTGACGATGTACACCCATATACACCATAATACCGGAATCAAATCTTTTCCCTATCTCACCGATATCGCCTATTATTGCCTCAATAGTTTGTTTTGTGACTTTATCTGATCCAACACTTCCTGCATAAATAGCTGCAAAACCACCATTATTCCAAGTATTATCATAATAGTTCGATCCTGCTCCCACAATTGTATCTATCTTGCCGGTAACTGTCTGTGTAGCATTATAACAATTTATCGTCGACGCACTCTTTGAACTATTATGCTGTAAAGTTCCTATATTAACATCATATATCTTGGTTGCATCATTACCGGTATAAATTGCGGATCCCGAATCAACAGTATATGTCTCATCAGAGATATTAATATCAGCAGCAAGCGCAGGATGCTGTACCCCCCCCGCAAACATAATTGCCGCCAGAATGGCTGCTTTCTTATTCATCAAAACACCTCTTTCATTTTTATATACTCAAATATTACTCCTCTTAATTTTAAAATTCAAGTTTTTTTATTTATTTTTTTACATATTTTACGTATAATTATTTTTATAATACTATTTTTTACACTAAATATTTTTTATACACATATAATATTTTTAATCTGTACTAAAATATACTTCTACTGCAGATGTACAGATTACCTTTGTCTGTTTATATATACCTTATTATTTTTCTCCTCACAGCACCGCATCTCACAGCTGCATTTTTTGTAATGCAGCTGTAAATCATGCCTGCCTTCTGCTGCCCAGTAATATTTCAGCCACTCTAAAGGATTTATCTTTAAGGCTCTGCTGATGCGGTCGGCAACCTCCAGCGTAATATTGGCGCGTCCGTGTTCAATGCTGCACCAGTATTTGCTGCTGATGCCTGCCAGCTCTGCCGCCTGAGCAATGGTCAGCCTGCTGTGATTGCGGATGATGCGCAGTTCTTCACCTATTTCTTTTAAAGCTTTTTCATCATTCATTGTTTGTACCTCCATTAAGTAAAATGTATAATATAGAAATATACTTCTATATACTGGCATATTTAAAATTAATCTGCCATACTTTAGCCATTGCCGGCAATGCTTTACAGTACGGATACCCGTCATAAAATTACAGAAAAGAGGAATTATCATAGAAACCAGTCTATGTAGTACTCCAAAAACAAGCTCTGAAGCAATTTTAAAAGATTTAATTACCAAAGCCCAGCAGGGAGATGGCTCTGCCGTCAGTCAGCTGTGCATGGCTTTTAAGCCCCTTATTTACAAAGAAGCCAGACGTGAAACTGTTTATCTTACCCTTGGGGAGGATGCCATCAGCATTGCCTGGATTATTTTTCTGCAGTTTATTTATCGCTATAACGGTGCAGATTATGTTCATCTGCCGGGACTGATACGCGCCCATGTTCATTACGAGCTGCTGCGCAGTCTGAAAAAGCAAAGTTCATTACTGGCTCATGAAACCAGTCAGGACGATAATATTACCGCAAGCATTCCCTGTGCTGAAGACGATATTAACAGATGCTGCAACGAAATTGCCTTAAAACAACTGCTTGCTCATCTTACTCCCTTGCAGAAGGCTGTTATCAAAAAGCTGTATTTACACGGCTTAGAAACAGCTCAGGTAAGTAAGCTTTATAAATGCTCTCAGAAAAAAACTTTTTATACCAAGTATGCGGCTTTGACAAAATTAAAGAAGCTGTTGTAATATTTACTGCTGCCTTATAAGGGCAGCAGTTTTTTTATGCAGTTACTGCATCAAAGGAACAAGGTTACTAATGCTTACGCATTAGTTATATTAAAAGATATTACGCCGAAGAAAAAAAGAAAAAGAAAAAAAGAAGGTCACTCTTATAATGGGCATTTTAGTACTGTTTTTCCCAACTAAAAAAAATTTTTTTTACACATGGGGAAAATACGCACCTTACCTGCCATTATAAGAGTGAAAGGATGTGATACACATGCTGGTAGAAAATCCGCCACGCATCACCTACAAACAGCTGTATATTTTGGGCAGGCAGTCCCGGGGAAAAATTAACTGCCTGTATCTGCACTGGAGCGCAGGCCGTTACGGACAGGCCTTTGATGACTATCATCTGAACATCGACCGTGACGGACAGCTTTATAAAACCTGCACCAGTCTTACCCAAAGCAAAAGCCACACCTACAGGCGCAACAGCCGCAGCGTCGGCATCAGCCTGTGCTGCGCGCTGGATGCAGTCTGCACAGCTGAAGGCAGGATACGCTTTGGCACTAATCCGCCCACTGCCCTGCAGATTGAAGCTATGGCGCAGGTTATTGCGGTTTTGGCAATGGCACTTAATCTTTCGATTGGCTTTGAAACCGTAAAAACCCACGCCGAAGCAGCCTGCATTGACGGCTACGGCCCCGGCAGCGGCGACAGCCAGACCCGCTGGGATCTTTTATATCTGCCGGATCAGCCCCTTACGGATAACCTGCGTCCGGGAGGAATGGTTCTGCGCGGCAAAGCATTGTGGTATTACAGCCTTTATCAAAAAAGATTAAGCGCCTGAGCGCAAGGAGGAATTACATTATGGCAATTACCCAGGAAATTTTGAAACGCAGTTTAAGCATCAACGTTGAAGACGGAGTGACCGCCGCAGGCACTCCCAAAACCAAAGCCCACACCTACAGCGGTATTAAGGACGAGGCTACTGACGAAAATCTGCATAAGGCAGGTGAAGCGCTGGGCGGACTGATGAAAAAAACCGTGCAGAGCATCAGCCTTACCCAGAAAGCAGAACTCAGCGAGAGCCTGTAAGATGAAGCCATGGATGCAGCTGGCACTGAAAATTTTATTAAATGTACTTGGAGGTAAAAAATGGAAAAAGTTTTAGAATTAGTATTTAAAAATGCCGCAGGAGATAAAAAAGTGCTGAAAGTAACCGATCCCAAAGATGGCGTAACAGCAGAGCAGGCCCAAACAGCCATGAACGCCGTTATTGCCGCAGATGTGTTTGAAACTTCCGGCGGCGCACTGACTGAGATTGCTGAAGCCCGCGTGCGCACTACCGAAGTATCTGTTTTAAAATAACAGCGGAGTTAAGATGGAGCTTAACGAGATTGCCGTCTGGATTGCCGACTACGGTTTTCCTATGGCGCTGAGCTGGTATCTTTTAGTGCGTATGGAAAGCAGGCTGGATAAGCTTTCTGCCGGAATCGAAAAACTGAATCATACCATTGCTCTGCAGGGACAGGCTAAGGCACTTTAAACGACAAAAGGCACAGCAGACTTTAAATCTGCTGTGCCTTTTTGTATATTTTCTTCTATTATATAATGTTTTAGTCTGACACTTGAAAAACTGTACACTGCCTGCACGCTTTTTCAGCAAACAAAAAAGCTGCGGAACAAGTTCCGCAGCTTTGCTTATAATGTTGGTGCGCTATACCAAAAAATCTGCCAGATAAGCTTCATCAGGCTTATGGGTTTTATGCAGTCTTCTGTACTCTTTAATACAGTAAACCAGCTTGTCTGCCTCATCACTAAAATATTCACGATAAAACGCAGTACTGTTATCATATCTTTTACTGCCCAGCTTAATATTTGCTTTTGCAAACTCTTTGGCAGATATTCTGGATTTTACCTTATGATATTCCTGCCATAGCTCCTCAGCAATAATCAGCAGCACTTCCAGCTCCGGCTTAGTGCATACCTTTCGCACATTATTTATTTTTTGTTTATAAATTCCAGGAATACGTAATACTTCACTTTGTTTATCACCAATGCGTAAAATAATAATATCATTGCCAGGATACATATTTAAAACAGTCTTTACCTGACCTGATGAATTAATCTGCCGGGCATGATACGGTACCAACCCTAACAAATCATCTCTGTCAAATACAAGCAAATTGTTATCCAGCAAAATATCTATTATCTGCCGTTCATTTGGTCCCTCACACATGATAAGATATTTCATTGCTGGAGACTCCTTTTTAACCGCATCAGCTCCTCATAATTAACAGCTGTAGAAAAAGTATTATCATAAAACTGCCTGCTTTTCAGCAGTTCACTGCGTACAGAATAATCAGTATACATATTCTCTGCAATAATGCCGTTATTATTTTTGCAAATCCAGATATTATCCTGTCTGTTAAAAAGATCCAGCAGTTCACAATAATGGGTAGTAAACACCAAAACAGCCTGACTGCGATTTACTGTTTTATCTCTGTACAAAGCAAGAATATTTTCTACCAGTGTTTTATGAAAATGATTTTCAATTTCATCAATCATAAGCGTAAAGCCTTCCTTTAAAGAAGCAACCACAAAAGTATAAAGAAGAATTCCTTTAGTGGTACCGCTGGAAAGAAAATAAAACAGTTCTTTTGCGGAAACAATTTTTTCCCGCTCATTGTAAACCAGAAGATAATTCTGATTATCCAGCATTTCCAGTCTGGTAATATTATTATCAAAAATTTTAAAAATATTACATAATATTCTTGTATCTATTTTGTACTTTTCAATAGTTTTAAACAGAATTCTGTATGTTTCCCAGCCTTTGCCAAAGCTGTCAAAATATAAACCACGCAGCTTTGTTTCGCGCAGTACAAAAAATAAAACAGACGTATCTTCCGGCAAAGTACCGTTAATTTTTACCCTTTTAAAATCTTTATCACTGTAAATTTCCTTCAGCTTGCTTTTATAATATTTTTTACTGTATAATTCCTGACGTACAAAAACTGCCTTATTAGCCAAATCAGCAGAATTTTTTAATTCTGCTACATATTTATATATACTTTTATCCTCATAAAAATATATAGTTAATTTAATATTATCATAGCTGTAGTGTTTATTTTCCAGTCGAAATGTACCCAGTAAATCATACGCACATTCAATGAGTTCTGCGGCTGTAGTTTTTCCGGAGGCGTTTTTGCCAATTAAAGCTATCATATTATATACATATAAATCCGTATCTATTTCATGCAGCTCATATTCCTTATCTTCTGCTGTTTTTTTAGATCTGGCTGTAAAATCTACAGAAAATCCGGACTGACAATTTTTAAAGTTTTCTGCCTCAATTTTTAAAAGTTCCATAACTTCGCCCCCTTTTCCACAATTATAGCATATTATATGATTTAAAACAATTTTTTTGTTTATAATATTTATATTATATCTTTTTTAGCCTTATTTTACCCGCACAAACAAAAAAGCCGCAGAACAAGTTCCGCAGCTTTTATTTCTGGCTGGCGCAGGTGACAAACACTATATTATGCGACAATACTATTTTTTATAATGGTAAATGAGCAGAAATTGCCTCGCCTGCTCTAAACAGAACCTTTTTCAAAGCTTTTTTTGAAACGGAACCACTGCCAACAAAGAAATAATCAGTACTATCCTCTGCTGTAAGAGTGTATTCTGAGTTATATAAATAACTTCTATTTTCAATATCTACAATCGCGATATAAAAGGTTGCTGCTATTTTTTTACCATGATATACAAAGTTGAAATTTGTTGTTTTATTTAATTCTTTAAGTTCTGCATAAATAAGGTAATCTGATTTACAAGTTCCTATTTTTCTGCACATATCTTCAGCAGATAAAATTGAATTATCTTTATTTAAAAACTCTTTGACATATGCATTAGAGTCTTCTTCCTTGTATATAACATCTATCTTCTTATGTAACTCTTCATACATTATTTTATTCAAAGCATCATTATGTTTACTATCAGCTATATTGTTTATTATAAGCATAACTGTACTTTTTTGTCTTACATTAGAATTATAAGTACCAGCATAAACGTCGTGCACAAAACAACAACCAAGTATCAACAATAAAATACTACAAATTAAATACTTCTTCATATAGCAGGCTTTGTTACTTCAACTTTTTCTTTCGGTAACCTAACATCAATAACCGAGGCTACTTTATCATTAACCTTTTCAATAGCTTTTATTGACACAGACTTATTACCAATATCACCAAGCATTGAACTATCTTTTGCAATTTCGGTAAATTTACCATTGTACAAATATCTATTATTTTTCACATCTATAATTTTAAATGGAACTATTGCAGTCATCTCTTTACCTACTGTAAAGAACGTCATTTTATCTTTTCTAATAAAAGGATCAACCTGTAAAAATACAGCATAATCTATGTCTTCACCTTCAAAAGCGTCAATAATATCTGCTCTTTCTGCTGTTGTAATATCTACAATACCAATTTTACTCAATCTTTCAATATACGGAGCACCATCTATGTATTGATATGTTTCCGGATTTATTAAATTAGTTAAATTTGTTAACACCAACTGATCAATATCATCATTGTATGTAGTTTGTGAATTATTTATATACATTACAGCAACTTTTGGCATTTTAGCTAATTTAGCACGCTTAGCTTCCATTGCCATCTTTCTTTGTAACGGAGTCTGATTGTATTCCTCAAGAGTAGCTTTAATTCTCTCACTAAAAGGTTTCTGCTGCTCATTTGCAAAAGCAGACATCGTAAATGTCATTAAAATCATCATCATAAAAAAAACAACTATCTTCTTCATTCATATAACACCCCTATTTAAAAAATCTCTTTCTACATCTTCCTCAGATCCCAAATTAACATCTTCTTTGACATACAAATAAAATTTAGAACCCGCAGGATAATTCTGATTTTTACCTTGAAAAAAACCTGCAAAAATTCCAACAGCAGCAGTTGCTACAACTTGGTTAGCAGTATCACGCCAATCACTATTCTTTCCCGTTTTAAACATTAAAGGAACTTCCATACCATTCATTAATACTAAAGACTGTGGTTCGAAAAATATTCTTCCACCAACACCAAAGTATCCGGCTTTTTGGCTATCCGTAACCACTGCTTTCCCAGTTGTACCTTCCGGTATAATATCAATACCATTACGTGTGTAACTATCACTGATAGAAAATAATATCACATCCCCTTTTTTATTATATTTTGAATGAACTGGTGTAATGAGCTTACCTTCTAATCTAGTATTTTTACTTATAACAATATCTTCGGCAAAAACAACATTAGAACACGAAAACATAATAATTAATACAGCACTCATTAATAATTTAAAAATATACATGTATACCGCCCCAAATGTTATCTATACATGGATATAATATTACTTTTTCACAATATTTTCAAGAATTTTCAACTTTATTTTCAGCAAACAAAAAAGCCGCAGAACAAGTTCCGCAGCTTTGCTTATAATGCTGGTGCGGGTGACAGGAGTCGAACCTGCACGCCGAAGGCGCTAGATCCTAAGTCTAGTGCGTCTGCCAGTTCCGCCACACCCGCATAAACGACAGTAGTATTATAGCATAAACATAAGTTATGTTGCAAGTAAATACCAGAAAAACAAAAAGCCGTCCGCAGTATTGCGAACGGCATGTTTTTGAGTTGGTGATCCACCCGCGACTCGAACGCGGGACACCCTGATTAAAAGTCAGGTGCTCTACCGACTGAGCTAGTGGATCACTTGGCTGGGGCGGCTGGACTCGAACCAACGCATGCGGGAGTCAAAGTCCCGTGCCTTACCGACTTGGCTACGCCCCAATTTTAAACTGGTCTACAAGGTGGGGTGACTGGAGGGGATCGAACCCTCGAGTAACGGAGCCACAATCCGCCGTGTTAACCGCTTCACCACAGCCACCAAATTTACTCGTGCCTAAACTTAATAGCTTGGCGACAGGTGTTATTATACTATATGTCTATAAACTCGTCAACACTTTTTTATAAAATTTTTATAAAAAATTATTTAACGGCTACAACCTCAATTTCCAGTCTTGCTCCTTTAGGCAGAGCGGCTACCTGTACAAAAGATCTTGCAGGAGGTTCTGTTTTAAAATAACCTGCATAAATTTTGTTTACAGCGTCAAAATACGCCATATCAGTAGTAAAAACAGTAACTTTGGCAATATTCATAAATCTGTAGCCAGCCTCTGTCAAAATAGCTTCAATATTGCTGAAGATCTGCTGGGTTTCTGCTTCGATGCTGGACTGAACCATTTCACCTGTTTCAGGGTTAATGGCAATTTGTCCGGATACATAAAGATTAGCACCTGTTACTACTGCCTGAGAATAAGGACCCAAAGCTTTAGGTGCATAGGGAGTGCTGATAATCTGCATAAAATCGTCTCCTTTATTTTTTATTTTCCGATTGGGCAAAATATGCCTTTGCCCATGCCAGAGCCGCAGGCGCTGCCGCCATACCGCCGCCGGCAGTTTCTCTTAAGGCGCAGGGAAGGCTGTCGCCTACACTTTTCATAGCATCAATAGCTTCATCTGCCGGAATAAAACTGCCTATTCCGCCAAGTGCCAGCTCTGCCGCAGCCAGAGCCTGCAGAGCGCAGGAACCGTTGCGTTTAATGCAGGGCACTTCCACAAGCCCTGCCACCGGGTCACACACCAGTCCCAGAATGTTTTTAAAAACAATGGCTGCCGCAGTTCCCACCTGAGCAGGTGTTCCTCCCAGCATAGCCACTGCCGCACCGGCAGCCATAGCCGCCGCACTGCCGCATTCTGCCTGACAGCCGCCCATTGCTCCGGATAAGGACGCACGGTCAGCAATTACAAGACCGATGCCGCCTGCTACAATAAGTCCGCGGGCCAGCACATCATCACTGAGATGACAGTGCTTTTTAAGGGAAAAGAAAACTCCGGGCAATACGCCGCTGGCGCCTGCAGTAGGTGCCGCTACAATGCGTCCCATAGCTGCGTTGCATTCGCCTACAGCCATGGCAAATATTACTGCATCACGTGACTTTTCGCCAAGCAGATCACAAAATCCTGCCTGAACGGCACTGTTTTGCAGTTTTTTTGCATCACCGCCGGTTAAGCCGCTGTGTGAACGCACGCCGGTCAAGCCAAAGGCAATGGATTCTTCCATAACCTTAAGCATGCCCTGCATTTTTTCCAGCAGCTCTTCCTGACTGCATTCCAGCTGACGCATATTATACTCCAGCAGAAACTCATCCATGGATTGTCCCTTAGCTTCAGCTTCGTCAATCCATCTGTTTAATGAAAGTTTATCATTCTTCATTATCTACCTCACAATACACTGGCAATAAAGCGTACAGCCTTAATCTGGGGCAGTGCATCAATCAGATTTATAATACATGCCGGCACATTTTCATCACATTCAATAACCATGGAGGCAGTGCCGCCCTTATCATTTCTAAATAAACGCATGGTGGCGATATTTACGCCGCCGTTAGCCAGAGTGCTGCTGACAAGAGCAATAACCCCTCTGGTATCTTCATGCACAGTCAAAATCGCCGGAAAGCGTCCTGTCAGCTCCACAGGAAAGCCGTCAATGGCAGTAACCTTAACCTGACCGCCGCCTACGGAAGAACCGATAATCTCGCAGCTGCCGCCGTCTTTATCCTTCAGCTTAAAAAGCACGGTATTAGGATGAGTAAGGTTGCCCAAATCTACTTTATGAAAGCTGTATTGCAGGCCATCTTCTGCTGCCAGCTCCTTGGCGCGCGGAATACGTGCATCATCCGGCATCCAGCCCATAAGCCCTGCCAAAAGCGCCATATCAGTGCCGTGGCCTTTATAAGTTTCCGCAAAAGAGCCATGCAGATAAATCTCCGCCTCTGTGGGTCTGCTGCCCAAAATTCCGGCAGCCAGCAGGCCAAGACGCACTGCACCTGCAGTATGCGAGCTTGAAGGGCCAATCATTACCGGCCCGATAATATCAATTATATTCATAACAGGCTCCTTGCTTATTCGTCACTAGCCAGAGAGCGGTGAGCCATACCAACACACATTTCGTTTAAATTAAGTACGCCCACGCCCATAAAGATTGCTACACAAAGATGTTCACCGCAGCGCGCAAGACCAATTTTACCGCCTACGTTAAAGCCTGTAGCCTTACCCACTACCTGCTCCAGGGCTGCATGGGTAGCACCTGCCACAGCACCGGCGCCAACATGGGTTTCCGTAACAAGTCCCTGCCTTTGAGCAGCCACAACGGCACGTTCAATAATTTTGACTACAGAGGGAATAAACTCCCCGCCAAAATCCACAGCTGTTGTTCTGATGCCCTGTTTGGCCATAATCTCCTTCACCTGCATTTCCTCTGCTCTGCTGGCAGTCAGTGAAATGCGCAAAGCCGCACGGCCAATATCAATACTGCTGAACATACTTTTTTTAGCATCCTGCATAGTTAGTCCTCTTCTCTTAACTCAACTTCTTTAATTTTGTTTTTGTCAAGAACGGAAATCAGCAAAAATGTTGCAATGCAGATTATCCATTCAAAATAAATTACATGGCTTAAAACATGCAGCGCAGGAACAAACTCCCACACTACAATGCCTGCAAGGCCAACCAAAGTTGTCCAGAAGGCACTGCTCTTACGGCACAGACCGGGCGCAAATACAGTAAACAAAAATACGCATGTCAGTGCGGTAGTCATGGAAAGGCCGGCAATCATAGTTTTTAAAATGCCTGCCGCATTAAACGCAAACCACAAAGTGATAATTCCAACAATAAAAATAGTCAGACGGTTCACCTTAACAAATTTTTCGTCGGTAATAGTGGGATTAATAAATCTTTTGTAAATATCCTGAGAAAACAAAGTTCCTGCGCCCAGCAAAATAGTGCAGGCTGTAGAAACATCTGCCGCCCACATAGCTGCCAGAGTAACACCGGAAGCAAAGGGATTAAGGCTCATTACAACCTGGGGCAAAGCCATGGTTGCGGTAATATCAGGAAACTGCACTTTGGCAACAATACCTAAAAGAGCACACAAAAAGCCGATGGGGAAAATCAAAAGTCCGCCTAAAACAAAACCGTTGCGGGCAGTTTTGGCATCTTTAGCGCCGCAGGCAATCTGTACAGGTCCCTGAGCAGTAATAGCCTGAGTAATCATAACAATAACCCAGCCGATAATTACAGCCAGCGGAATGCCTGCCATGGGATCAAGCATCTGCGCCGCATCAGGCAGACTGGCAGTAATAGTTTCCATACCGCCAACATTTTTTACTGCCGCAATACAGGAAAACAGCACACCGCCGTAAATCAGAATAACGCTGACCATATTGGAAAGACCGCTGGACCACAAACCGCCAATTAAGGTAATACCAATAAATACCACAGCACTCATAATCATGCCGCCCTGGAAACTGAAAATCTCAGGAAGCAAAGCCGCCAGAATAGCGCCGCCTGCAAGGTACTGCAGGGCAGTAATAACGCACATAATAATAACAAGTCCGACTGCGCTGATTACACGGCCTTTGGTATCATAGTATTTCTCAAAAAACTCAGGAATTGTGGAAACCTTCATGGCACGCAGTCTGCCTGCCGCCGCAAGGCCCATAACAATGGCACCTGCCGCCCACGCCGCATTATACCAGCCAGCTGCCATACCAACTTTAAAGGCATTTTCAGCAACACCAACAGTAGACGCCGCACCTACGGCAAGGCCGGTAATGTTAACGGCAATCAGACCCGTGGTCAGCTTTCTTCCGGCAAACAGATACTCTGTCGCCCCTTTATCCGCTCTGCGCTTAACCCAAAAGCTGATGCCGAAAAGCAACGCAATGTAAACACACACAATAATCAACTGAATAGACATACAAAAACTACCTCTCTTCCATACTACAAAATACTACTAAAAATCTGCCTGACACCAGGCGCTACCATACTACCATTTCCGGTAATAAATTGTATTCATTATACCACACTTATTACAAAATAACAGTATTTTTTCTTAAATAATTTCATATTTGTTAAATTTAGATAAAATTTCATGGTTATTTTTTATATTTACAGGATTTTCTCTTTTTCTGTAGAAATTTCTCTGTTATAATATACTTTGTGATGTTAAAAAACTTACAAAATTCAATTTCTGCCGCAATGTATCGGCAGACAGGAGCAGAAAATGATTACTTATACAACTAAGGGAACTTGTTCCCGCCAGATAAATTTTGAAATTATTGACGGTAAGCTGCATAATGTTACCTTTGAAGGCGGCTGCCCCGGCAATTTAAAATCCATTGGCAGGCTTGTTGAAGGCATGGAAGCCAAAAAGGTTGCCGAGCTTTTAAGCGGCGTAACCTGCGGTCATCGCCCTACCAGCTGCGGCGATCAGCTTGCTCAGGCTATTTTGGCCAATCTGTAAAAAATCATTAATAATGTAGGAAGCGAAGGGAGGAAGTCAGCAATGTATAAAATTGTCAAAAGCACCGATAACGGACTTGACGAACTGGAAATTGATACTATGGTTAAAGGCTGCTGGATAGATGCTGTAGCTCCCTCAGAAGAAGAACTTCAGGAAATTGCCGGAGCAACCGGTATTCAGATGGACTTTCTCACTGCCGCACTGGACGAAGAAGAAAAATCACGTATCGAAATTGAAGACGATCAGATTCTCGTCCTGGTAGATATTCCTATTTTGCGCAGTAATAAAGATTATGATACTTTGCCTTTGGGCATTATCATTACCGAAAACTGCCTTGTTACCATCTGTCTGGAACCTAATGCGGTTACTGCAGACTTTGCGGCTCATAACTCCAAGCTGTTTTCTACCTTTAAGAAAACTCGTTTCCTGTTTCAGATTCTTTATAAATCTGCAACCTTATACCTTAAATATATTCGTATTATTATCCGCCGTACTGACGAACTGGAAAAACATCTGCGCCAGTCCATGCAGAACTCAGAGCTTTTTAACCTGCTGGATCTGCAAAAGTCCTTAACCTACTTTTCTACATCTTTGCGCAGTAACTATATTGTAATGGAAAAGCTGCTGCGTCTGCGCAGTGCTACCCAGTCCCAGCACTTAATCAAGCTGTATGAGGAAGACGAAGATTTGCTGGAAGATGTTATTATCGAATACAAGCAGGCAGTTGAAATGGTTGAAATGTACAGCCACATTTTAAACAGCATGATGGAAGTATTTGCCAGCATCATCAGCAACAACCTCAACCTTGTAATGCGTTTTTTAGCTTCGGTAACTATTATCTTGGCTATTCCCACATTAATATCCGGACTGTGGGGCATGAACGTAACTGTGCCCTTTGCTGAATCAAAGTTTGGCTTTGCCTATGTCCTTGGCTTTGCTGTAGTGGTAACCAGTATTGCCGGTTACTCACTGTGGAAGAGAAGGATGTTTTAAAAGAATATTTTTATCGTCTTTGTTTTTACTATTTATATTCTTTGTACTTACCTGCTCATGCTCATTCTTTTTCAAAAAAGAACGAGCCAAGAAAAACTTTTTCTTTGTTCGTAAGCCTTTCGCGGATGTTGTGAGCCTATCTGCCACGCGCCCGGTAAAAAACATGCCGGCCGCTATCTGTCTTTAGCGTATTGTATTTGCCGGCTCACCCACCGTCTTCGGCACGTAGTACGCAATATAAAAACGTCTACGTGTTCTTAATTCTCGTACTTAGTGCATAAATATCAGGCAATAAGCTTGATTTCTGGAACAAAATAATTTCTACTTTCGGAGAGACTTATAATGTCAAAAGTTACATCTGAACAGCTGCTGGCCGGGATTATTTTCGGCGACAGCGATAATAACGAATATGTATACCTGCCCGGCGGCGAGGTTGGCAGTGATGACCCGTGCTGCATTTTTGAGCAAAACGGCAGCAGCAGGGACGTACTCCTGGAAGAAGCTGTTGCTCTTGTACAGCGCCTGCAGCTATACCCTTGCTCTCATCCTCAGTTTGGCAAAAGATCATATTAAAAGAGGAAGCTCTTTTGAGCTTCCTTTTATTTTTATCAGTTTAGAAAGTACCCTGTACAATCTGGCTGATGTTTTTGCTGTGGTCGGATACACGTTTTAAGTTGATTAAAAGCTCCAGCATTACAAAGCCGGCAACTGCGTCACAGCGTTTTTCATTCAGACGGGTAATGTGGTTTTTACGCACTTCTTTCTGATAAGCTTTTACCTGACGGCATAAGGTAACCGCCTCGGCAGCAATATTTTTATCATTTTTCTCCAAAGCTTCCAGAGCCTTGCCGCTGGCATTCATAACCATTTCACCAAGGGTACGCAGCTCTGCTTTTGCTTCGTCAGAGAAATTAACATTGTCTTCAAAAATCATGCGGGATTTTTTAGCCAGAGTTTCTGCATGGTCACCGATACGTTCAATATCGTTGCAGGCATGCAATAGGCTGGTGTGTCTGTTAGACAAATCTTCCGGCATTTGACTGCCGCTCATGGCAGTGAGGTAATTGGTAATATCTGTTTCCAGAGAGTCTACTACAGGTTCATGATCAAGTACATATTTAACCTTTTCCTTGTCATATTCATTAATAGAATCAATGGACATGCCAATATTTTTACGAGCCAGATTACCCATGCGTACAACTTCCTTTACCGCCAGGCCCATAGCGATGGACGGAGTTTTAAGCATGGATTTGTCAAGGTAAACCGGACGTTTGGAGATAATTTCCACTTTATCCGGCATAAGTCTTTCAATAAAGCCCACAAATTTGCCGGCAAAAGGCATAAACAGCAGGGTGTTGATGCAGTTAAACGCTGTATGCGCATTTGCAATCTGACGGGCAATATCCCCTTCCGGAGAAATGGTCAGCACCAGTTTCATAAACATACCCATGAAGGTAACAAAGATAATTGTACCAACAGTGTTGAACATAACATGAGAAATTGCCACACGTTTTGCGGTAGCGTTTGCTCTGACAGAAGCAAGTACCGCAGTAATGCAGGTACCGATATTATCACCTAATAATACAGGAATAGCGCCTTCCAGACTGATAAGGCCCTGACTTGCCATAGCAATCAAAATACCGATGGTAGCACTGCTGGACTGAATCAGCATGGTCATTACCATACCTACGCCTACGCCAAGAAGCGGGTTGTCAGCAAATTTGCTGATAAAATCGGTAAAGCCCTGATACTCACGCAAAGGCATTACCGCATCGCCCATCATTTCCATACCCAGCATCAAAATACCGAAGCCTAAAATAACCTGGCCGATAAATTTACCGCGGGCACGTTTGGAAATAATATGCACCAGAAAACCGATAAAAAGCATTACAGTTATGTAGTCAGTCAGCTTAAAGGCAATAAGCTGAGCAGTCATGGTTGTACCGATATTGGCACCCATAACAACGCCAAAGGCCTGCTTCAAAGTAAGAAGACCTGCATTAACAAGACCAATGGTCATAACTGTGGTAGCACTGCTGGACTGCAATACAGCCGTAACAACGGCACCCAACATTACACCTAACGCCAGTACTCCGGTCATGGTTTCCAAAACTTTCTGCAGTTTTGCACCTGCAGCCTTTTGCAGACCATCACCCATCAGCTGCATGCCATATAAGAACAAGGCAATGCCGCCCAAGAAAGTAAACAGATAAACAGTCATTTTCTCCTCCTGTAAAATTAGTGTTAATTTCCTGTAAAATTACTGTTAACTTTATTATACAGGACAACTAACAGCTCCATTGTTAAATTAATGTTAAATTTATTACACATAGAGAATTTTATCAGATTGGCGAAAAAAACACAAAAAAAATTGCACTGCCTATCGAGCACAGTGCAATTAAAAAGGAGAGGTGTATGATGAAAAGATGTTGTACTAAGGCAGCTGCTCAACCAGAGCCATAACCTCGTCAACACCCAGAACATTACCGACTGAAACGATCTTTTCGTCGATAACAAGTGCCGGCCAGGAAAGTGCTCCATAAGCTACCACTTTACGGAATTCAGAAACTTTCTCAAATGTAGCTTTGACCTTCAGCTTCTTTAAAGCAATCGCGGTATTCTGCATCAGGATCTCTGCCTGTTTTGTCATAGGACCAAGAACTTTTACGTGCATGTTATCACCTGTCTTTACTACTTTGGTTATTTCTAACTTCCATGACTATATAATAACATATCATTTTGACCAAAGTAGGTCAAAGCAGTAACAAGTTTGTGAAATGAATGCAATCTTCTCTTCTTCTGCCCCAAAAGGCTGACGGAAAAACTCTTGTCTGTAATATTTTTATCTGCTATACTGCATTTATTATCGTTATGCTTACAGGAGGATAACGCAATGCAGGAAAATATTACTATCAGTGCTTCCTTTCGTTTAATAGGAGAAAATAAGCTGTTTGGACCAGGTATTGCCGCCCTGCTGGAAGGAGTTGCACGTACCGGCTCACTCCGGCAAAGTGCCATGGCTATGAACATGAGCTATAATAAAGCCTTTCGTATTGTCAGGGACTGCGAGGCTCGGCTGGGCTTTCCTCTGCTTACCCGCTAGGCGGCGGCGGTGCTCAGCTGACCCCGCAGGGAGCGCAGCTTCTGGCTGATTACCTCAGCTTTAAGCAGGAGGCAGAAACCATGCTGGCTCAGCTTTCTAACAAATACTTTGCCTGGCTTACAAAAAAGGAGAAATAATTTTTTATGATATATTTAGATTCTGCCGCCACATCATTTTTAAAACCACCTGAAGTCAGCAAGGCCGTATATGATGCGATGCAGACCCTGGGCTCTCCCGGACGCGGTGCCTATCCGCTGACACTGAACGCTTCCAGAACAGTTTACGCCTGCCGTAAAGCAGCAGCTGATCTTTTTGGTTTAAGCAATCCGTCACGCGTCTGTTTTACGCCTAACTCTACGGCAGCCTTAAATATTGCCATAAACGGACTGTTTAAAAAAGGCGATCATGTAATTACTACGGCTTTGGAGCATAACTCCGTCCTGCGCCCTCTGTACCGTTTACAGGAGCAGGGACTGGAGCTGACAATTCTGCCTGCCGACAGCAATGGACAGGTAAATCTTGCCCTGCTGCCAGATTTGCTTAAGACTAACACCAGGGGCATTGTCTGCACTCATGCATCCAACGTTACCGGCGACACTTTGGACATCAAGCAAATAGGCAGCTTCTGCCAAAAGCACGGCCTGTATTTTGTTGTTGACGCCTCTCAGTCTGCCGGAGCTTTGCCCATAAAAACAGAGGACTGGCATATTTCCGTTCTTTGCTTTACCGGTCACAAGGCTCTTTTGGGTCCTCAGGGAACAGGCGGCCTCTGCGTAGCCGAAGGTATTGAAATCGAGCCTCTGCTGGTAGGCGGCAGCGGCATTCACAGCTACGACAGGCAGCATCCCGCCCGCTTGCCGGAAGCTCTGGAGGCAGGTACTCTTAATGCCCATGGTATAGCAGGCCTTCTGGCAGGCATCAGCTATCTGCAAAAGCATGGTCTTGACAACCTTTATCAGCAGGAAATGCATCTGGCAAAACTGTTTATAGAGGGAGTCCGCTTTCTGCCCCATGTTAAACTGTACGGCAATGTAGATGCTCCCTGCCGCACAGCCGTTGTCTCCCTAAACCTGGGCAGCGAAGAAGCTGCTCTGGTAGCAGATATTTTAGCAGAAGAATATAATATCTGCGTCAGAGCCGGTGCCCATTGCGCCCCTCTCATGCACAAGGCACTGGGAACAGAGCAGCAGGGCGCAGTACGTTTTTCCTTCTCTCATTTCAATACAGCTGAGGAGGTTTATACTGCCATTGACGCTGTGCGCAGTCTTACTGCACGTTTATAATCTGACAAAATCATGGGAGCTGATGATGCAAAATATCCTCCTGTTTCCCCGCAGGCATGGGAGGTATGGGCTGTACCTGCGGCGCTTTGACCGGAGGCATTGTCGTTATCGGTCTTCTTTACGGCAGAAATAAAGCCGGCAGTTCTGAGGTTAGCCGTGCCATAGAACTTACTGCCAGACTATATCAGACATTTTGCCAAAAGCACAAAGTAAGCTGCTGTAAAGTGCTGACCAAAAACACGGGAAGAAGAACAAAAATAAATATGGACATACAAAAGCCGACCCCTTACGGAGTCGGCTTTTAATATTGCTGCTGATTATTGTTCAGCAAGTTTTTTGTAGTTGTTTAAGCGTTCCTTAGCATCAGCTTCAGTCTTTTCAAACAGTGCTTCAGCAGTTTCCGGGAACAGTTTTTTGAGGGAGGAGTAACGAACTTCGCCCATGAGGAATTCACGGAAGTCTGCAGTAGGCTCTTTGGAGTCGAGAGTAAACGGATTTTTACCCTGTTCTTTCAAAGTCGGGTTGTAACGGTAGTTAGCCCAGTAGCCTGCTTCAACAGCACGTTTTGCTTCCAGCTGGCTGCAGCCCATGCCTACTTTCAGACCGTGGTTAATGCAGGGTGCATAAGCGATAATGAGGGACGGGCCTTCATAAGCTTCAGCTTCAGCAATAGCTTTCAAGGTTTGGTTTTTGTCTGCGCCCATAGCGATTTGTGCTACATATACATAGCCGTAGCTCATAGCCATCATGCCCAGATCTTTTTTCTTGGTCTTTTTGCCGCTGGCAGCAAATTTAGCGATTGCCGCAGTCGGAGTGGATTTGGAGGATTGACCGCCGGTGTTGGAGTAAACTTCGGTATCAAATACCATAACATTGATATTTTCGCCGGATGCCAGTACATGGTCCAGTCCGCCGTAGCCGATATCGTAAGCCCAGCCGTCGCCGCCAAAGATCCAGTGGCTGCGTTTTACAAAGAATTGTTTTTCTTCATAAAGTGCTGCACATTTAGCGCATTCACCTTTGTATTTTTCAAGTACGGCAACCAGTGCGTCAGCACGTTCACGGGTACCTTCGCTGACATTCATGTTTTCAAGCCATGCAGTCAGTGCTTCCTGTAAATCACCAGGCAGCTGGCCGGCAAGCATTTCTTCAGCCATTTCAGCTACACGTTCACGGGATTGTTTAACGCCCAGATACATACCCAAGCCATATTCAGCATTGTCTTCAAACAGGGAGTTTGCCCAGCTGGGGCCATGACCTGCACAGTTTTTGGTGTACGGCATGGAAGGAGCACTTGCGCCCCAGATAGAAGTACAGCCGGTTGCATTGGCAATCATCATGCGGTCGCCCACAAGCTGAGTAATAAGTTTAGCGTACGGAGTTTCGCCGCAGCCTGCGCATGCGCCGGAGAACTCGAGGAGCGGCTGTTCAAACTGAATGCCTTTAACGGTATTTTTATTCATGGGATTAGCTTTCGGAGCAACTTCCTTCATGGCATAATTCCAGTTTTCGGTTTTGCTTACCTGAGTTGCCAGAGGTTTCATAACGAGGGCTTTGCCTTTGGGAGCCGGGCAAACCTGAGCGCAGTTGCCGCAGCCGGTGCAGTCCAGCGGAGAAACGGTAATGGCAAATTTCAGGCCTTTAGCGCCGATAGCGTCCTTGCTGGGCAGAGCAGCCGGAGCTTTGGCAGCTTCTTCTTCAGTCATCAGTACAGGGCGGATTGCTGCGTGCGGGCAGACAAATGCGCACTGGTTACATTGAATACAGGTATCAATCTGCCATTCGGGTACATCAATAGCGATGCCGCGTTTTTCATAGGCAGCAGTGCCGCTGGGGAAAGTACCGTCAGCATGTTCACCGGTAAAGGTGCTTACAGGCAGTTTGTCGCCTTCCAGTCTGTTCATGGGTACCAGCACATTGTCGATAAACGCATTGCCGGTAGCTGCAGCTGCATGAGAATCTTCTGCTTCAGCCCATGCTTCCGGAACAGCAACAGGAACAATGGCATTAATGCCCTGGTCAATAGCAGCATTGTTCATATCAACAACGCTCTGTCCTTTTTTACCGTAGGAATGTTCAACAGCTTCTTTTAAGTATTTAACAGCATCTTCTACAGGAATAATGTCAGCCAGTTTGAAGAATGCAGACTGCATAATCATGTTGATGCGTCCGCCGAGGCCGATTTCCTGAGCAATTTTAACTGCGTCAATGATGTAGAATTTAATATCGTTTTTAGCGATATAGCGTTTAATCTGTCCGGGCAGGTGTTCTTCCAGCTCATCTGCAGTCCAGGTGCAGTTTAAGAGGAAGGTGCCGCCTTTTTTCAGACCGGCAGTTACATCATAATTATATACATAGGACTGATTATGTACAGCAACAAAATCTGCCGCATTAATCAGATAAGGAGCCATAATGGGAGTATGACCAAAGCGCAGGTGGGAAACGGTTACGCCGCCGCTCTTTTTACTGTCATAGGAGAAGTAGCCCTGAGCGTACATATCAGTGTAATCGCCGATAATTTTAATTGCGCTCTTATTTGCGCCAACAGTACCGTCACTGCCAAGACCCCAGAACTTGCAAGCCTTGGTGCCTGCAGGAGTTACGTCATAATCACCTGCAACAGGCAAAGAAGTGTTGGTTACATCATCAGTAATACTGATGGTAAAGTTGTTTTTAGGTTCAGCAGCTGCCAGATTTGCAAATACAGCAACAATGTCAGCCGGAATAAGATCTTTGGAGCCTAAACCGTAGCGGCCGCCGATAATAAGCGGGCTGCGGTCAGAAGCATAGAATGCAGCACGTACATCAAGATACAGCGGTTCGCCGAACGCGCCCGGTTCTTTGGTACGGTCTAAAACAGCAATGCGTTTTACGCTTGCCGGGATAGCATTCATGAAATGTTTAACACTGAAAGGACGATAGAGATGTACGCACAGTACGCCAACTTTCTGACCTTCAGCATTGAGTTTTTCTACAACAGTGCGAACAGTTTCGGTGCTGGAACCCATAGTGATAATGATGTTTTCAGCATCTTCTGCGCCATAATAGTTAAACAGCTGATAGTTACGGCCGGTAAGCTTGTTGATTTCGCCCATATAGCCTTCAACGATTTCCGGAAGTGCATCATAATAGGAGTTAACAGCTTCACGGGTCTGGAAGTAAATATCAGGATTTTGCGCAGTACCACGGATAACAGGATTATCCGGATTCAGACCACGTTTGCGGAAAGCACTGACTGCGTCCATATCAACAAGTTTAGCCAGATCAGCATAATCTAAAGTTTCGATTTTCTGAATTTCGTGAGAGGTACGGAAACCGTCAAAGAAGTTTACAAACGGTACGCGGCCTTTAATTGCGGACAAATGCGCAACAGCAGCCAGATCCATAACTTCCTGTACACTGCCTTCAGCCAGCAGAGCAAAGCCGGTCTGACGGGCAGCCATAACGTCCTGGTGATCGCCAAAAATAGACAGAGAGCTGGTAGCCAGAGCGCGGGCAGATACATGGAATACAGCCGGCAAAAGTTCGCCTGCCATTTTATACATATTAGGAATCATCAGCAGTAAGCCCTGAGATGCGGTATAAGTGGTAGTAAGCGCACCGGACTGCAAAGAGCCATGTACGGCACCTGCAGCGCCTGCTTCAGACTGCATTTCCAGCAATTTTACGGATTGACCGAAAATGTTCTTTTTGCCCTGAGCAGACCACTCATCAACAACCTCCGCCATCGGAGAGGACGGAGTTATAGGGTAAATTGCGGCAACATCAGTAAAAGCATAAGACACGTATGCGGCAGCGGTATTGCCGTCCATAGTTTTCATTTTGACCATTGGATCCCCTTCTTTCCAATAAATATATTCACTCCACGAGAGATTTAAGCCTCAACGTTTCATAGTTCAAGTATATACTATTTAGCGTTCTTTGTAAAACAAAAGCAGCCGTGAATACAATATATAGCAAATAATTCACAAAATTACGAAATCTTGCGATAAGTAATTTTTGCAAAAAGCTCTTTAATTTAATTTTGATGAGAGTATAATAAAAATCAGATTTGTGTTTTATGTTTTTTAAGATAATTTTTGGGGTAGGGCTTTGAATTTACTTTGTGCTTTTTCTTTTATGTTACTGCATATGTCTATTCTTTTTGAAAAAAGAATAGACGAAGAAAAACTTTTTCTCTGTCTCGTGCAGCCTCTCGCGGATGTTGTGAGCCTACGCATTCCGCGCCCGGTTGAAACCGTGCCGGGCGCTATCTTACTTTAGCATAATATTTTGCCGGCTCACCCACCGTCTTCGGCAGAATGTACGCAATTTCAAATCAAAAATATGAGCGATGTTTTAATAAGTTCGTTTAAAGTTCGTACTTGTTGCCAAAGACGGTAGACACGCCGGGAAAATCCTTGAAAATACTACATCAGTTCCCGGCAACGATTTTAACCGGGAACTGTTTGGATAGGCGTGTAATATCCGCTTTGGCTTCTCGCAGTGAAAGAAGCCTTTTCTTGATTCGTTCTTTTGGGCACAAAAGAATGAATATGTGCAGTAACATACAAAAGCACGCATACAGAAAATACAAAGATGAACTCCCCTCAACCTCACCCCATAACTCACCTGGAGGTCCCTATGAAAAAGCGCATTATTTATTCCTGTGTAACCCTCAAAAAAGAACTTGAATCCATTATAAAAAGTACCGGCTTTGACGGCGAAGTACATTTTCTGCCGCCCAGACTGCACAGCAGCCCGCCCACCATGCACCAAACTCTGCAAGGCTATATTGACGCCAATAAAGATGCTGACGAAATTATCATCTGTGTTTCCGGCTGCGGCAAAAGCACAGTAGGCTTAAAAGCCACCACTGCCCCACTTGTTCTGCCCCGCACCATGGACTGCATTGACATCCTGCTCTCCGGCAGCGGCGCTCCCCGCCCCGAAGGCGCCATCTTTTTAACCGACGGCTGGATGAACTTTATGAAGGAATCTGCCCTTGACCACGAAAAGCTGATTAAGGAAAAAGGCTACGAGCAGGCTAAAGAAACACTCTGCAAAATTTATCGCGGCTTTACTGATTTTTATATTATCGACACCCACACCTACGATACAACTCCTGTCAAAGAATATATCATGCCGCTGGCAGAAATGCTGGGCGGCACATTAAATTACATTGACGGCAAATATCAGGTGCTGCATAAAATCATCAGCGGCAGCTACGACCATGACGTTATCTGCCTGCCGCAAGGCGCAACCCTTGATATTAAAGAATTTGACGGTCTGCGTCCTGCAACAATTAAATAGCCTTTAAACAGCAAAAGACACCTGCCCAGATAAACGAGCAGGCGTCTTATTTTTTTAGATTCATCAATATCCAACAGAGTACTAAAACGGATTAAGCAGTAATTGCTACCAACAAATGTATAAGTTCATCAATATCCAACAGAGTACTAAAACCGGCTGCATCACCTACTGCTGTCAAGGTTGGTATAAGTTCATCAATATCCAACAGAGTACTAAAACCCTGGTTAGCAAAAGGTCTGTCAACTGCAAGTATAAGTTCATCAATATCCAACAGAGTACTAAAACTTGAGGGAGTTCTACCAAAAACTAAGGTAGTATAAGTTCATCAATATCCAACAGAGTACTAAAACTGCCCATAGAAGTGTTTTCGTTCATGTCATGTATAAGTTCGTCAATATCCAACAGAGTACTAAAACAAATTACTTTTAAGTGATTTTTTCGGTTAGTATAAGTTCATCAATATCCAACAGAGTACTAAAACCGAATATAAGACAAATTCTATAAAATCTAGGTATAAGTTCATCAATATCCAACAGAGTACTAAAACGTCTAAGCACCAGACAGTCCGCAATAAAAAGTATAAGTTCATCAATATCCAACAGAGTACTAAAACAATCTCCATAAACGTAGTATTCAGCTTCAGTATAAGTTCATCAATATCCAACAGAGTACTAAAACGACGGATTTCTGTTAAGGTGTTATTTTATTGTATAAGTTCATCAATATCCAACAGAGTACTAAAACTGCAGAGGGAGAATTATATACTTACCCTATGTATAAGTTCATCAATATCCAACAGAGTACTAAAACTTTCAATGTAAGAATACTGCTGAGGACTTAGTATAAGTTCATCAATATCCAACAGAGTACTAAAACCGGTTGTAGATTTAGGAATACCAAGATTATGTATAAGTTCATCAATATCCAACAGAGTACCAAAACTAGTAACAACAGGAGCGTCATTACCAAACGGTATAAGTTCATCAATATCCAACAGAGTACTAAAACAATTATTGCCAAATTGTGCTAAGCTGTTAAGTATAAGTTCATCAATATCCAACAGAGTACTAAAACGATATTCAGGACGCTGCAACCTAAAATCTGGTATAAGTTCATCAATATCCAACAGAGTACTAAAACATTCACCTGAACAATAATAACGAATATCAGTATAAGTTCATCAATATCCAACAGAGTACTAAAACCAACCATAACAGAAGCATTGCTGCCAGCAGTATAAGTTCATCAATATCCAACAGAGTACTAAAACAAATGTCCAATCATACCAATTGGTTTTTCCAGTATAAGTTCATCAATATCCAACAGAGTACTAAAACTCTTATGATTAACATAAGCGAAAGCAGATGTATAAGTTCATCAATATCCAACAGAGTACTAAAACAGTTGGTGAAACTTATTCTCTTTTCAGACGGTATAAGTTCATCAATATCCAACAGAGTACTAAAACATCGTCCTCTATCTTTAATACCTCTATATGTATAAGTTCATCAATATCCAACAGAGTACTAAAACTACCTTTCCAACCATGACTTCTGTTAAAAGTATAAGTTCATCAATATCCAACAGAGTACTAAAACCTGGCATGAAAGCACTTAAAGACTATAACGAGTATAAGTTCATCAATATCCAACAGAGTACTAAAACATGCTTTGGCAAACTTACGGTAGCTTATAGGTATAAGTTCATCAATATCCAACAGAGTACTAAAACGGCAAAACAAGATCAAATATCGTCCTTTTAGTATAAGTTCATCAATATCCAACAGAGTACTAAAACCTTAACTTTAGTTTAAGATAATTTCGCTTATATTTCAAGTATATCCTTAGGCTCCAGCAGGTTTTCGCTGGGAGTTTTATCCCCCAGCATCACAATCATACCTGCATATTGTTTTTCTGTTACCTGCAGAACCCTGACAGAGCCAACAGGAGGCAGAATAAATTTTACCCGGTTAATATATTTACGGGCATCATCATAATTTCTGGTAATCCGGCTGTATACAGAAAACTGCACCATATCAAAACCCATTTTCAAAAGATCTTTTCTGAAATGCTGATAATTGCGTTTATCTTCGGCAGTAGTCGTTGGCAAGTCAAACATCACAATAACACGCATAAATCTATTTACCATAATCTGCTCCAATAAGCGGCAGCAGCAGCTTATTAGCATCGTTGTTATCAACGGCGGTACCAATACTGGCTATATATTTATCCACAGCATTAAATACTTTCATCTTTTTTCCTGCCAGCAGTACTTCCGTATTTAAAATATTTGCCAAGCCAGTTTTATTGCTTTTGGAAAGCTCTTCTGCCAACTCATCATTATTCTGCCACACCCAAATATCTGCCAAAGGACGCAAAGGTTCCATAAAATCATCTGCCAGATTAAAAGCATTTGTTTCACTGATATGATGAATACCAATTGCGCAGTTATAGCCATAGGCACACAGGCTGCGTGCCACAGCCGAGCGGATTATGGCATAACCAAAATTTAAAGCTTTATTGCGGATATCATCAGCAAAGCGCATAAAGTCAGGCCCATAAAAATTTTTGAAAAACATTTTAGCAGCGATAGCCTCTCTGTTACCGCAGTCTCCGGGCAGTACTTCATCTGCCAGCTGGCGCATTCTGTTTTCTGTGGCTGTAATACAGCCAGCCATCATTAAAGCCTGCTTCTGGTTATAAATTTTAGCACGGATAATCCTTTGCCACAGCAGATTTTTAAAACTATCCGTCATTGCCAGCTGTTTTTTTAACATTCCATAAGGCCGATAATGAGTATTTAACCCCATAATATTACAGGCAGGCAAATGACTGCCGTCACAGATAAGGGTATTTACATTGTTCTCTGCCAGCTTATTTAAAGCATGGGCAGAAAACAATGTATGGATATTATCAATAATTATCGTCTGCAAATCCTCAAGAGGTACTTTAACTGTTTCTTCACCGGTAACAACTACCAGCCAGTTGTCTTTCACAGTTATTTTTTCTCCGCCAGTAACATAAAGGGTACGGAACACTTAATCTCACCGCCTTTATGACCTAAAATATCAATATTGTATTTTTTGACAGTATCTTTTTTACCTATAATACAGTCTTTTCTATCATTACTATTATTACTGTAACAATACAAAGTTGCTCTATTAATAACATGTACACTTCTATAATAACCAGCAAATTTCAGCTTGCCCTTACCGTCAAAAACTTCTATATAATCATTGGCAAAAAGGTACATTTTATGCTGTTTGTAGTCCTCCGGATAAGGATATTTTAAATACAGCTTTTTACCACGCTTTGTTAAATCTGCATATCTGATGCCGCGCAGATTATTTTTGCCCTCAGTTGTCTCATAAAGTTCAATACAGTAATATTTGCTGGCAGTCAAAATATTTTCATTGCCTAAAGTATCAATTTTTGCCAGTGAGCTTTCCTTGCGCTTACTTTTCTTTACAGGATTATCGTCAGTAATCTTGCCCTGGAATTTTTTATTCTGCTTATAAGAAACCAGAGGCATTTGCAGCTGAGACGCAAAATCTGCATCATTTCTGTAAAAATCTGCCATGTTAGCCCTAAACTGCTGCTCATCTACCTGCTGATAATACTCCATACTGTTATCCGTCAGACGTATATCAGCTTCCAGACGCAGCTGCTCAATTCTGGCAGGAATTTTGCCTTTGGCTGTCAGCAGTCTGCGTGCATAATCTGCGTTAAAGCCATAATATTTCTGCATTTTGCGTACTGCCCGTTCAAGATAATCGTTATATTCATAGCTTTCCTGTTTGTGATGCTCACGATAAATCTTATTCAGCTTCATATTATCACTGACAATTTCTACATAGGCAGGTGTCAGATTGGCAATTACAAGAGCATCTGCCGCATGGTGCAGGTTATTGCTTCTGTCTTTATCATCTGCGCCCCAGCTTTTTTCATTCAGCCAGCGTCTGCGCATTTTGGACGTAATGGCACCTTTAACAGCATAAACATGTTTCTTTTTATTTTCATTGGCAAATTTAAGATTAGCACTAAGATAATTTACTATATAGCGTGTAATATAACGGGTATCATTAATATTACGTGATTTCCACTCTGCCAAAAGTTCAGTATCATATACGTTTTTCAGCATCAGATACTGATATTTGCGGGCAGATATTTTGCCTTTCTGCAAAAGCAGATTAACATTTTTCAGGAAAGTATCTCTTCTGTCACCGGTAAGGTACTGCAAGGGTACCTGCTGTCTTTTTTCCTGTCTGTTAGCCCCCATATTTACCAGTGCTTTATTATGGAGAGTATCATCCAGAATAAGTGAAAAAGGTACTATATGGTCAATATCATAATTTCTGCTTAACACATCATTTTCGGCAATTCTTTCTCCGCTGTACAGGTCTATACCGCCCTGCTGCTGCCACAGTCTGTAACGGGTAATATCTCCCTCTTTTACTTCTCCTTCTTTGCGCAGGTCAAGCTCAACTATTTTATCAGCTATTTTCTGACGTTCCTTTTCATTATCCCGCATCAATTTGGTCAGCTTCATGCGCTCTGTTGCGCTGCGTCCCAAATCGTCTGCAACTTCTATATTAATATAGTCAGGCGAGCCATATTTTCTGATAATGGCATTAATAACTTTTCTTGTTTCATTAATAGCTTTAAAAACAACTACATTTTTAGTTATTTCTTCATCATATTTTAAAGTCAGCGGAGGCAAAAGCAGCTGTTTTTCAATGTCCTGCATTCCTGCTGCCCGCTCTTTTAAACGGCGAGCCTGAAAATTACCGTAGGTTTCTCCGTTTTTAAAGGCAGTAATTGCTTCCAGCATATATTTTTCGCAAACACTGGCAGTACCGCCAAATTTTTTGCGCAGCATAGCTTCCTGCAATTCTTTGTTCCAGCCTGCTTTGGCAAGAGCATTTTTTCTGCGTCGGGGCGTAATATTTTCAGAAAGTATTTTGCACAGTTCATGCAGTCTGGATGGATGCTCCAAATCAAACTGATTTTCTGCTATCAGCCTGCCATAATCATAACCGCAGGCCTCTAAAGTACTTTTAAGCAGTTTTACAGTTTTTACTGTATCAGGCAGTTTTACTTCCAGCTTGCCCGGCTTACGCATTTCCAGACTGTATTTTTTCAGAATCTTTTTCAGATCGCTTTCTGTCATTGCTCCGTTAACAAGGGCGGTTTTGATAATTTCATCAGCAGTTTCTTCCGGCAGAGCAATTTCACCTGTTTGTGTATTAACAAAGCTCATCTGTGACAAACAGTTAATCAGGGCATAAGTATCAGCAATAATGGTGCTTCTGAAAGCTCTGTCTTCTGTTTTATAAAACATACATTTTCCCAAAGTATCCAAAAATCCCATGTATCTGCGGCTGCTGTCCTCTTTATCGCCGGGGCCATCTTCAAAATCTCTTTGGGCAAAGATAATTTTGTCACATAAAAATTCAATATTTTTCTCAGTCAGCTGCGCATAAAACTCCTGCTGTTTATGCAAAATATCCAGCAGTTCCTGACGCACATACTCGCGCTTAATTAAAACATAGCGCTCATCACCGGCATGATTATGATAATCATTAAAGGCAGTTGCTGTATTAAACAGTTTATCATGGAGCAGCATATCCGCTACGCTTTTATATTCACCCTCATGGAAGTATTTTTCAAAGTCGCTTAACCCTGTTTTTATCTTGCCTGCATCTTTATCATTGCTGTCATCTTCATAAAATTCACGATATCCCCTGTTATTGCAAATATGAATAAGGCAGTCAGCAATTTCCTCTGCCGTCAATTTTTCTGTCAGACCTTTAACCCTTGTTTGCAGTACAAACTGATTACCGTTGGTTTCCTGCCATATCTGCAGGCTTCTTCTGTCTATCAGTCCAATTTTCTGCAAAAAATTTTTAACTCTGTCTTTTCTGTGTTTGCGTCTTCTGATAAGGCGGCGTACAGAACGGTATCCTCTGCGCTCCTGACACAGACTTGCTTTTCTGTCTGCTGTTTCACCTGAGTCGAACAATCTTGCCCCCAATGTTTCAATGCGGGAATCATTTTCGTTAGTCCACGAAAGTACTGTAAAACCAACAGAGCCAACACCTATATCAAGCCCAATACCATATTTTCTTTCCATCATCTTCACCATCCAGTTATATTTATTGACACGCTTATCTCAGAATGTTAGAATAAAAATGTAATTAGAGTTATTGTTGTGTAGGTTCATCAATATCCAACAGATACCATTTATTGACAACTTTATAGGTTCATCAATATCCAGCAATAGTTTCTAAGATAAGGCCTTATGTGCCGTAGGGTATAGCGGTATCCCGAATAATTCCGCTCGTTTGACTGTAACAGCCGTTGCTTTGTGCAGCGGCTTTTTTATTTTCCTTTACCAAAAGACACCTGCCCAAATAAACGAGCAGGTGTCTTAATTTTTTACTTCACAACAGTTACCGGTATATCAGCATTTTCTACAATAATCTGGCTGACGCTGTTTTTAAACAGACCCTCCAGCATACCAAAACCTCTGCTGCCGATAACAATCGCATCACAATTTTCAGTTTTCTCCGCGCGCAGAATTTTTTCTGCCACATTACTGCCATGATCCAGCAGATATTCAGCTTCGACACCGCTGCCTCGCACCAGCGAGCGCGCCGCGTCCAAAACCTCATCGCCAATCTGCCCTACAAGACAGTCGCCCTGCTGCTGAATTGCCGTTGCAAAAAGTTCTTTTTTCGCCACAGTCATAATAATCAGCTTGCCATTGCTCATTTTAGCAAGAGCCATGGCATAATCAAGCGCACGCCACGAATATTCCGTTCCGTCAACGGGTACAAGTATTCGCTTTAACATGATTTTATTTTACGATAAGTACAGGTACAGTTGCGTACTGAGCAACCTTGGAGCTTACGCTGCCCAGGAAGAATTCTGCAATACCGGACAAACCGCGGCTGCCGAGAACAATAGCATCACAGCCGGATTTTTTGGACAAAGCGATAATTCTTTCGGAAGGATGACCAACTTCCAGGCAGAATTCGGTTTCGCCTTTATAGTTTGTAAGTCTTTCTTGTGCCATTTCCAAAACTCTGTCGCCAACTTTTTCAAGCTCGCTGTTGCCCTGGGTAATAGTTGCATTATCTAAAGGAACAGCCAGAAGAGCAGCATTGTTATAAGGCTGGATTACATTAACAACAGTCAGTTTGCTGTCAAATTTTTCGCCAAGAGCAACTGCGTTGTCAAGAGCACGCCAGGAGCCTTCACTACCGTCAACAGGAACAAGGATATTTTTATACATATAAAACACCTCCATTGGAAATTAAGCCATCACTGCACAAAGATACGTATATACAATATACAGATAAAAATTCAGGCTATTTCGATTTATATATTATATATTCTGTAAAGATATCAAAACTCCTGCAAATTTTATCTTTCGCCGCGTTTTTTTCTTGCTTCGTGAATACGCTGAGATTTTTTGCTGAATTTCTTTTCTTCACGGGTCAGGTTTGCCATCTGGCTGGGAGTAGGTTTATTTTCATCCAGAAATTCTTCGCCTTTAAAGAAACGATAATAAAGGATAATTGCGGCAATAACCAGAAGCGGCACACTGCCTACTACATATCTGTATTCCTGAGAAGCAATAACGATGAAGTCATAAAAAACGATGCAGGCAGGCACAAGAATAATCTGCGCCAGACGGCTGGCAAAACCTTCTTTGCCCATAAAACGGATAACCATGCCATAAGCCATAAAAGCTACGGCAAAGGATACAAAAGACATAAATACCAGGAAAAAGAAAAACTCAAAATTCATACAGGGAAACAGCCTCCTTAATTTTTAGCACGCTCGCCGATTACTCTTGCCGCCCATACGCCGCTGGCACTGGCCTGTGACAGACCGCGGGTAATGCCTGCTCCGTCGCCTACGGCAAACATATTGGGGATTTTTGTTTCCAGATTGCCGTCCAGTTCCAGACGGGCACTGTAAAACTTAACCTCCACACCATAAAGCAGGGTATCGGCATTAGCCATACCGGGAGCAATTTTATCTAAAGCGTAAATCATTTCTATAATATCATCAAGTTGCCGTTTTGGCAAAACAAGACTTAAATCACCGGGAGTTGCCGGCAAAGTTGGTTTGGTAAAGCTTTTAGCCAGACGCTTTTCGTCCGTACGTCTGCCTTTGATTAAATCTCCAAAACGCTGCAGCAGCACGCCGCCCCCAAGCATATTGGAAAAAGAGGCAATACGCTTGCCGTACTGATGCGGTTCGTGAAAAGGCTCAGTAAATCTGCTGCTTACCAGAAGGGCAAAATTGGTATTTTTGCTCTGCAGCCTGGGATCACGGAAGCTGTGTCCGTTTACGGTAATAATACCGTCGGTATTTTCTGCTACCACATAGCCATAAGGATTCATGCAGAAGGTGCGCACTAAATCATTATACTGCTGAGTGCGGTATAAAATTTTAGCTTCGTACACTTCATCAGTAATGTGCTTAAAAATCTGTGCCGGCACTTCTACACGCACGCCAACATCAATCTGATTATTAATAAAGCTGAGGCCCATTTTGCTGCACTGACTGCTGTACCACTCGGCACCTGCACGTCCGGGAGCAGCAATCAGATAACGGCACTGAAAAGTTCTGCCCTGCTCAGCAGGCAGGCTGAAGCTGCCGTCCTCCTGGCGGATAATTTCAGTTACTGCGGTATTACAGTAAATATCAATCTTATCCTGCAGATATTTATAAATATTTTCCATAATAATAAGATTGTTTTCCGTACCCAGATGGCGCACCTTGGCATTTAATAAATGCAGGTCATAGCGCAGGCATCTGGCGCCCAAATCACTGTTTTTGGTGGAAAAATACTCTCCCGGCGCGCCGTGACGGCAGTTAAGCTCATCTACATAATCAATGAGCCGGATAACCTCATCCTCCGGCAGATAGTCACTGAGCCAGCCGCCAAACTCTGTCGTAAAATTATATTTGCCGTCCGAGAAAGCACCCGCCCCGCCAAAGCCGCGCATAATGCTGCAGGGAGTGCAGTTAATGCAGCGTTTAACCTTTCCTTTGGCAAGGGGGCAAAAACGTTTTTCAATGCTGTTGCCTGCCTCCAGCATAACAATTTTCAGCTGAGGATATTTTAAGGTAAATTCGTAGGCGGCAAAAATAGCAGCCGGGCCGCCGCCGATAATTGCTACATCATACATAACAATCACCTACACATCATATTTTTTGCTTTCATCCCCCAAAGGCTCGTCTTTTTTGGGGTCTTTTTTCAATACCTCAAGATTGCGTTTGGCACTTTCCAGCGCATCATCATAAACAGTCTTAAAAGCACTCAAATCATCGGGCTTGCCTGCCTTTAACCACTCTGTTACAACTCTGCCCAGAGCGTAGGTTGTGCCCACAGCCACAGGTATCTGCAGGGGCGGAAAGGGTATCAGCGTTGTTAAGGTGCTGCCTACAAAATACGCTCCCAAAGAGCCTAAAATGCTTACGGCAGCCTGCTCGGTAATATCTTCTTCATAAACCTTGCCGATTTTCATAATCATATATATTTCATTGGCAATCAGGCTCATGGTACCAACAAAGGGAGCCACCACAATCACACCTGCCCTGGCAGCAGCCCAGCGGCACAAGGATTCTGCTTCTTCTTCGCGCATGCGGTCATCTATTACATAAACTTTTTCGGCAACTTTTACTTCTTCATCATAATTTTTATCAGTCATCTCTATCCCTCCTTTGACTGAGCAAACTCTGTTTAAATTCGCACTTATATATAAATTTTCCTGCCTTGTCCTAATTAAGATAATAAAATAACCGCAGTTATTATGTAGGGTACATAACTGCGGTTAACTTTTATTTATCAAATGATTCCAGCTGCGCAATGCGTCTGCGTACATAATCGGTTACAAGATAAGTACTGTCTTCTACCAGCACCAGCGCATGGTCAGCCTTTTCTTCCAGAAAGGGTAAAATCTTTTCAATGTTTTCTCTGCGGTCAATA
Source organism: uncultured Phascolarctobacterium sp. (assembly GCA_958448515.1). GTDB lineage: Bacteria > Bacillota > Negativicutes > Acidaminococcales > Acidaminococcaceae > URXU01. The sequence continues at coordinate 34,088 of CAUDEF010000013.1, forward strand.
ATTTCCAGAATAATGGGATAGTTGGCATTGCCGCTGACAAAACTGCTCAACGCTCTGTTAACGCCGCGCATTTTGCTGGCATAGCCTTCAATGCCTTTCATAACTGTACAGCCTGCCAGATTAAGCTCTCTTGCCTTATCCAAAATAGCCTTGTACAGGGGCTGATCGCCCAGCATTACATCTTCACCGGTGTAAACTTTTAAAAAGGTTATCTTTCTGAATTCATGAGTCATACATCTCACCCTTTCAAAATACTCTCTCATTTTAATTTCATTATATCACCAATCAGGAAAAATACAGCAAAATTCGTCAAAAAAATATAAATTTCTGACTATCCAGTCAAAAGTGTAATAAATTTAATTAATTTGCGGCTTTTTAAGCACCGGTTTGCCTGCCTTTTATATCAGTCAGCAGCATGCAAAACGCACCGGCTTTTCCAATTAAAAAATTTAAAAATTTTTTGCTGTTTTTTTATTTTTTCAGCAGGAGTTTTTTGCAAAATAGCGAATACTAGATATAGAAAATAAAACAAAGAAATTATTTTTAAAGCAATATATCTTGTGTTAACCACCGGTTACCGGGGAGAGGTTTCCGGGTTGATATAGATAGCAAAACTGTTTGGGAGGAATGTGTTATGCTGAAAAAGATTCTTGTTCCTGTTGACGGCAGTGAAGTTGCAAAACGTTGTCTGGATTTTGCGATGAACGTTGCTAAGGCAAGCGGCGGAGAACTCCTTGTTGTACACGTAGCCGTTCCATACGACTTTACCAAGGTTCCTCCTCGCAAACCCAAAAACGCTATCGAAGAAGCAGAAATGGCGCAAAAGCCTGCCGATCCTACTCCGCTTGATGTTGCGGAAGCTTATGTTAAAGCAGCTGGCTTTGACAGAGCAACTTATCGTACCATAGTTGATATTGATCCTGCTGAAAGAATCGTTGATTATGGTAAGACCATGGGCGCCGGCATGATTGTCATCGGCAACCGTGGCATGGGTCATTGGGCTCAGCTCTTAATGGGCAGTGTAAGTACTAAAGTGGCACAAACCGCTGAGTGCCCGGTAGTAATTATCAAATAAATGCGTTGACATAGATAGGAAATGATAAAATGTAGACTTTCCGAAATTCATATAGATGCTGTCTCGATCGCCAAAGACAGCGCCCCCGGAAAAAGCCCCTCATCCGCCGGAGATGAGGGGCTTGGTTTTTTATTTGCCTGTGATTATTCTGTTCATACTGCCGCTGACAAAGCCCTGTAAATCAAGGGTTACATATTTAAAGCCAGCCTGCTGCAGCGCTGCTGTAATTTCTGCTCTTGCAGCTCCTGCCGCTCTGGCAATCTGCTCGCTGTTAACCTCAATCCTTGCCAAGCTGCCATGGCAGCGCACTCTTACATCTGTAAAACCCATTTTTCTGAGGGCAGCTTCTGCCGCTTCTACTTTGCGCAGCTTGGCATCAGTTACAGGTTCGCCATAGGCAATGCGTGAGGCAAGACAGGCATAGGCAGGCTTGTCTGCAACTTTCAGATTATAGGCAGCAGCCAAAGCCCGCACGTCGCTTTTAGTAAAGCCGCAGTCCAGCAGAGGGCTTACAGTTCCAAGCTCTCTCGCTGCCTGCATGCCAGGACGATAATCTCCTGCATCATCGGCATTGGCACCATCCAAAAGCACATCACAGCCCTGCTCAAAGCCGTATTTCTGCACCGCACCAAACAGCATCTTTTTGCAGATATAGCAGCGGTCAGCAGTATTTTCACTGAAAGCTTTATCCTCCAGAGGACTTAATGATAAAATATGCAGCTGCAATTTAAGAGAAGCTGCAACTTCTGCGGCGTCACGCTTTTCAAACTCCGGCACCAGAGGTGTAGCAGCAAATACCGGCAGCACCTCCACTCCTGCACGCACACAGGCTGCCAGGAGCAGTGACGAATCAACTCCGCCGCTGAAGGCCACGGCAGGCTTTTGCATATTTTGCAGCATTGCAAGCAATCTTTGTTCCTTATGTTTTAAGTTCATGATTTTACCTCATTATTCTGCAGAAAATTTATTTTTAAACTTTGCTACGGTTTAATCTAACCATATTTGCTGCCTTGGGTCAAGTAAAGTTATGTATTATATTTTTTACTTGCAATATATAAAAAATTCATTTATCATGTATAAGTATGATTGAATTGAAAGGGGATTAAATATGGCACAATTACAAGCAGGACTTGCAGGTACTGCAACCACCACTGTAACAGAAACTAACACTGCCATTGCCATGGGCAGCGGCGCATTGCCGGTTTTTTCAACTCCTTCCATGTGCGCATTAATGGAAGAAGCAGCCTGCAACGCTATTAACTCCAGCCTGGAACCGGGTATGGGCAGCGTCGGCATCAGCCTTAATATTACTCACGGCGCTCCGTCCGCACTGGGAGCTGTTATTACTGCAACTGCCATGCTTACTGCGGTAGAAGACCGTAAACTTGTTTTCAGCATCGAAGCTAAAGACGAACATGGCATTATCGGCAAAGGTTCTCATGAACGCTTTATCATTAACAACGAAAAATTCATGAATAAATTATTAAACAAATAATTGCTGCAATAAAAAACGCCCGAAGCATTCGGGCGTTTTGCATTTTATCTTAAATTTTTAACAGAAGGCACTGCCTTAACAATAATTTTCCACAGCATAAAGGCCAGAGAAAAATCTATTATAGAGTGAATAAAGGTACCTCCGCCTACAAGGACAATAACGCTTGTCATATAGCCTGCCGCCAGCTGTTCAGGGTTAAAACTGAGTCCGCCCATAAAAAACGGCGATACCACAACAACCTCACTTACAGCATGAATAAAGGCCAGGGCAACATTCAGCGCAATCATCAGGATATTTTTCTCCATAATCTGCGGATAACGCTGCAGGATCCATGCTCCTGCAAAGGCAAAAACCAGATGGCTTGTTGCTCTGAGCGCAATAATCAGCGGCGTGGTCATAAAAAATCCTACAGTTGAGCCAATACATACAGCTACAGCCATAGCCGGAGAAATAAACATGGCCAGAAAAACCGGTACATGGCTGGCCAGAGTAAAGGACATGGGTCCTAAAACGATTTTAGGCATAAACATGGGTATCATCATGCCTATGGCACATAAAACACCTGCCACCACCATCTGCAAAACATTTTTCTCGTTCATCATCAAACATCCCCTCATGAATAATTACTGACTATTATAGCACAAAAGCAGCAAAAGCAAATGTATACATTTACTTTTGCTGCTTTTTTATTTCAAAATTACATTTAGGAATGATTTCAATCTGTCATTAGAGGGATTTTCAAAAATTTCTTTGGGAGTACCCTCTGCCTGCACATAACCATCAGCCATGAAAACGACTTTGGTAGCCACTTCACGGGCAAAACCCATTTCGTGAGTTACCACAACCATGGTCATTTTTTCTTCTGCCAGCTCACGCATGGTTTTTAAAACCTCACCGGTCAGCTCCGGATCAAGAGAAGAAGTAGGCTCGTCAAAAAGCATAATGGAAGGCTTCATTGCCAGAGCGCGGGCAATAGCCACACGCTGCTGCTGGCCGCCGCTCAGCTTGCGGGGATAAACATCACGTTTTTCCAGCAGGCCTACCTTTGCCAGAAGCACTTCTGCCTCTTTAATAACCTCTTCACGATTGCGTTTCTGTACCTGAACAGGAGCTTCAATAAGATTTTCCAGTACAGTCATATGAGGAAACAGATTAAACTGCTGAAACACCATACCCATTTTGCAGGCAATGCGGCGCACATCATTTTCGGAAACATATTCCACACCGCTGCCGCTGTCTTTAACCAGAGCTTCGCCGTCAATGACAATACTGCCTTTATCAATGGTTTCCAGTTTGTTTAAGCAGCGCAGCAAAGTACTTTTACCACCGCCGGACGGGCCGATAACAGCCACTACTTCACCTTCGGCAACCTCTAAATCAATACCTTTTAATACTTCTAAATTCTGAAATTTTTTATAAATGTTCTTAGCTTCAATCTTATTCATAACAAACTCCTACATTACTGGTCATATCTGGAGAAACGTTTTTCAAGACGTTCAAAAAGTACAGTCAGGATAAAGGTAGCAAACAGGTAAAATACACCGGCAACCAAAAACGGAGTAATATCAAAATCACGCTGTACAAGATTACGTGTAGTGCGCATCAAATCGTTCATTGCCAGAACATATACTAAGGAAGTATCTTTTACCAGAGTAATGGTTTCGTTGCTGACAGGAGGAAGAATAATGCGGAACACCTGCGGCAGCACAATGCGGCGCATGGTCTGCACATAATTCATACCCAGAGTGCGGGCAGCTTCATACTGTCCTTTAGGAATAGCCTGAATACCTGCGCGGAAAATTTCGCAGAAATACGCAGCATAATTCAGTACAAAAGCCAAAATAGCCGCTTCAAAGTCGTCCAGGCGTATACCAACAGCAGGCAGTGCATAGTAAACAAAAAGCAGCTGCAGCATCAGCGGCGTACCGCGCAGCAGCCATACATACAGGCCAATCAGCTTCTGCAGAATGCCTATGGAGGAAACTCTGCCCAAGCTCAGCAGCACGCCTAAAGGAATACTCAGTACAATTGTTATAAAAAATACCTGCGCAGTAACAACACTGCCTTCCAGCATCTGAGGAATGATTTTAATAATATAGTCCATGTTTTTTCTCCGATTTTATAAGATAATGAAATGGGCCGAATAACTCCGACCCATTTGTCATAACTATTATTTTACTATTAGTAGATGGTAATGTCTACACCCATCCATTTTTCAGAAATTTTCTTAGCAGTACCGTCTTTTTTCATTTCAGCTAAAGCTTTGTTGATTTTTTCGATCAGTTCTTTGTCATCTTTGCGGAAAGCAACTGCAACAACTTCATCGCCCATGTTTTCTTCCAGAGCTTTATATTTGCCGGGATTTAATTTCATGTAGTAACGGGCAAGTACAGCGTCAACAATCATTGCATCTACACGGCCAGCGTCCATATCCAGATAAATTGCGGCAAAGTCAGGATACTTTCTGTAATCTTTCAAAGAGTTTTTCAGTTCTGCACGGTCTGCGCCGTCCATAATGTAAGCACCGGTGCTGTCATCCTGTACTGCCAGAACTTTGCCTTCAAGGTCAGCAATGGTTTTGATATCGGAATTTTCAGGAACAACAACCAGCTGAGAATTGTTCATGTAAGGTTCAGACAAACCGTAGGTTTGTTTACGTTCTTCGTTTACAGTAAAGCAGTTCCAGATAGCGTCAATACGTTTGCTTTTGATTTCAGCTTCTTTGGAAGCCCAGTCGATAGGTTTGAATTCAACTTCAAGGCCTGCGCGTTTGCACGCTTCTTTGGCCAGGTCAATGTCATAGCCTACAATCTCATTATTTTCATCACGGAAACCAATGGGAGCAAAGTTATCATCAAGACCGATAACAACTTTTTTGCTTTCATTGCCGCCGCAGCCTGCAGCCAGCATTAATACTGTCATTAAGCTCATTAATACCAATAACAACTTTCTCATTTTAAATACCCCTCTCAAAGCTTTATTTATGCCATCTTTTTTGTACCGTCATTTGGTATGGTCTTATTATACTTTAGTATGCTAAATTTGTAAAGTAGTAAAACAGAAAAAATTTTAATTTTTTTCATTTTTTTGCTATAATAAGAGCTGTAATTTAAGGAGGGGTTAAATTATGTATATTAGTGAAAAGAAAACAGATATCTGCCAGAACCGTTTTGACGGCAAAGGCGAAGTAATTTTGGAGCATATTGTTGACGAAAGTCTTATCAGCGACAAAGTAGTCATGTACGCGCGTGTTATTTTAAAGCCTGGCTGCTCTCTTGGTTATCATCAGCACAGCGGCAACAGCGAAACCGTGTATGTAGTTCAGGGTACCGGCTCTTACAGCGACAACGGCACCATGATGACGGTTCATGCAGGTGACAGTCTTTTCTGTCCGGACGGCGAAAGCCACTCCATTGAAAATATCGGCACCGATGACCTGATTTTAATGGGTCTTGTTGTTAAGTCATAGTATATCCTGCCATCAGTCCTACAGGACTGGTGGTTTTTTGTTGCATTTAAATAATAATTTAATTTTGTAATTATTGTTTACTGTATAAAATGTCAAAAATATTTTACAATTAACGAACAAAGTATTAAAATATCTTTGATTAAGAATAAGTATATATATTATAGAAGAAATTATAGAAGAATTTTATCCGGAGGATCTCATGCAAATAGGTTTAGACATTGGCAGTACTACCATCAAAATCGCCGTTTTAGACGATGCAGGTACACTGCTGTTTTCCAAATACGAACGACATTACAGTCAGATTGCAGAAAAAATGCTGTTGCTCTTTGCTGAACTGAAAAAAGCAATGCCCCATTTAAGAACTGCACGACTTGCCCTCAGCGGCAGTGCCGGTATCGGTATCGCTGAAAACTGTGACCTGCAGTTTGTGCAGGAAGTCTTTGCCGAAAAAGTATGTGCCGAAAGACTTAATCCTCATACAGACGCAGTTATTGAGCTGGGCGGCGAAGATGCCAAGCTGCTTTTTTTAGGCAGACATTTTGACGCCCGCATGAACGACAGCTGCGCCGGCGGAACAGGTGCCTTTATTGATCAGATGGCGTCTCTTTTAAATGTGCCCACTGAAGAAATGAATAATCTGGCAGCTACCGCCAAAACACGCTATACCATTGCCAGCCGCTGCGGTGTATTTGCCAAAAGCGATATTCAGCCTCTTTTAAATCAGGGTGCCGAAAAAAATGATCTGGCAGCAAGTATTTTTGATGCCGTTGCCAGCCAGGCAGTTACAGGCCTTGCCAAAGGACGCCCCATTACAGGCAATATCCTCTATCTTGGCGGCCCCCTTACCTTTATGAGCCAGCTGCGCAAAAGCTTTGATAATATATTAAAAGTAGAAGGAAAATGCCCGGAAAACAGCCTTTATTATGTAGCCATGGGCGCTGCCTTCTGCGCTGAACATAAAGTTGACCTTGACGAGCTGCCTCTTAAATTAAAAGCTCTGGAAAAAACAAGAGATTTTGAACATCTTGCTCCCCTGTTTAATAATCAGGAGGAATTTGACGAATTCAGCAGCCGTCACGCCAAAGAATGTGTTGTTAACGGTGATATTAATGCTGCAACAGAAGCCTATCTTGGTATAGACTCCGGCAGTACCACCATTAAAATTGCTGTTATCAGCCCTGACGGCAAGCTGTTAGACTCTTTCTACCAAAGCAATAAGGGCAACCCGGTTATTGCCGTAAAAGAGTATCTTTCAGATTTTTATAAAAAATATCCCAACTGCCGCCTTATCGGCTCTGCCGTAACTGGTTACGGTGAGGATTTAATCCGCAACGGTTTTGGCATTGATTACGGCATTATCGAAACCATGGCGCATTTTATGGCAGCCAAATCCTTAGAGCCTGAAGTTGACTTTATTTTAGACATCGGCGGGCAGGATATAAAATGCCTGAAAATCCATAACGGCTGCATTGATAATATTTTCCTTAACGAAGCCTGCTCCAGCGGCTGCGGCAGCTTTATCCAGACCTTTGCCGAAATTTTAGGCTATAATATCAAAGACTTTGCCAAAATAGGCATTTTTGCTGATAAGCCCGTAGACCTTGGCAGCCGCTGCACCGTATTTATGAACAGCAGCGTTAAGCAGGCACAAAAAGACGGCGCTTCCGTAGCCAATATCAGCGCCGGACTTTCCATCAGTATTGTTAAAAACGCTTTATATAAAGTTATCCGTCCCGGTAGCAAAGAAGCCATTGGCAAGCATATTGTAGTACAGGGCGGCACCTTTATGAACGACTGCGTACTGCGCGCCTTTGAAAAAGAAATGGGCCTTGAAGTAGTACGCCCCAATATTGCAGGCTTAATGGGTGCTTACGGCGCTGCGCTGTACGCCCGCAAACGCCAGCAGGAAGACAAGCATACTTCTACCATTATTAACGCAGAGGGACTGCAGAACTTTGTTCATCAGGTTAAAGCCGTTACCTGCGGTCTGTGCAGCAACCACTGCCATTTAACCGTCAACACCTTTGCCAGCGGCAAACGTTTTATCAGCGGCAACCGCTGCGAACGTCCTGTTACCCACTGCGCTCCCGATGATACCTATAATCTGTACCGCCAGAAACTGCAGCTTCTGGAAACACTGCCCAAAGCAGCAGGCAGACGCGGCAAAATAGGCATCCCCATGGGACTTAACATGTACGAGCTGCTGCCCTTCTGGCAGGCTTTCTTCACCAGCCTTGGCATGGAGGTTGTTACCAGCCCCATTAACGATAAAACAATTTATCAGAAGGGACAGAACACCATCCCCAGCGACACTGTCTGCTATCCTGCCAAACTGATGCACGGTCATATTAAATGGCTTTTGGAACAGGGACTTGATACTATCTTCTATCCCTGCATGACATATAATGTAGAAGAAAACAACAACGAAAACTGCTATAACTGCCCCGTTGTTGCCTACTATCCGGAAGTTCTGCACGCCAACATGAGCGACCTGGCGGCGCAAACCTTCTTCTTTGACTATATTGGTTTAAGCAATCAGAAAATACTGGCGAAAAAACTGCACCAGATGCTGAGCGCAAAATACACCGATCTTACCCAAAACGAAATTAAAAATGCCTTAAAAGCTGCTTACGAAGCTTACCATGTTTTTGAAAATCAGATTAAAGAGCGTGGTCAGAAAATAATCAGCACTGCCCGTGCCAACAATATGCCAATTATTGTACTGGCAGGCAGACCCTATCATATTGATCCTAAAGTCAACCACAGCATTGACAGACTGATTACCACTATGGGTGCGGCTTTAGTCAGCGAAGATGCTGTCAGCAGTCATATTTCTTCCAGAGAGCTTAATCAGGAGCTGCAGGTTTTAAACCAGTGGACCTACCACAGCCGTTTATACGCTGCGGCTAAATACGTAGCTCAGAACAAAGACATGCACATGGTACAGCTTGTAAGCTTCGGCTGCGGCTGCGACGCCATCACTGCCGATGAATGCCGCCGCATACTGGAAGAAGAAGGCAGAATCTATACTCAGATAAAAATAGATGACATAGATAATCTCGGCACTGCCAAAATCCGTCTGCGCAGTCTTTTTGCCGCAGAAGGTTTAGAAAGTTAGTTTAAGAAAGGAAATCCATCATGCAAGACACTTATCCCGTATTTACTAAAGAAATGAAAAAAACACATACCATTTTAATCCCCGGTATGCTGCCCTTACATTTCTCTCTTTTGCGTGCCGCTTTAAGAAGCTGCGGCTATCAGGCCGAAATTCTTGATAACACCGATCGCAACGTTGTAGATGCAGGGTTAAAATATGTAAATAACGATATCTGCTATCCGGCGCTTTTGGTTATCGGCCAGTTTATCAGTGCTCTGGAAAGCGGCAAATATGATCCCAATAAAGTTGCTTTAATCCTTACCCAGACAGGCGGCGGCTGCCGTGCCTCCAACTACATTCACCTGCTGCGCAAGGCTCTCGAGAAAGCAGGCTTCAGCAACATCCCCGTTATCAGCTTAAATGTTAATGGCCTTGAAGAACACCCTGGCTTTAAACTTAATTTAACCATGCTGCAGCGTTTTCTGGCCGCAGTTGTTTACGGCGATACCCTCATGTATCTGACCAACAAAATCCGTCCTTACGAAACAGTGCACGGTGCAGCTGATGAACTGGCAGGCAAATGGATCAGCAAACTGGAAAATGTTTTTGCCTCCGGCAAGGCTCACGCTTTAGGCAATATCAAAAATCTGGCTGCCTCCATTGCCAGCGATTTTTCCAAACTGCCCACCACTGCCAAAGAAAAAATCAAAGTAGGCATTGTGGGTGAAATCTACATCAAATATGCAGGCCTTGGCAACAACAATCTGGAAAAATTCCTGCAGAAGCAAAACTGCGAATACATGCTGCCCGGTCTTTTAAACTTTATTATGTACTGTGCCGATACCTACTTAACAGACTACAAACTGTACGGCGGCAACTTTATCAAATACGGTGTCAGCAAAGCTGCCTTCTGGTATCTGCAAAAACTGGAAAGCATTCTTATTAAAGCTCTCGGCAGCTCTCCCTTTAAACAGCACCCTGCTTCTTATGCCGAAACCAAAGCTATGGCAAAAGGCGTTATCGGCTACGGCAACAACATGGGCGAAGGCTGGCTTTTGACTGCCGAAATGCTGGAACTTGCCAAAAGCGGCTACAATAACATCATCTGCGCTCAGCCCTTTGGCTGCCTGCCCAACCATATCGCCGGCCGCGGCATGATTAACAAAATTAAAGAACTGGCAGAAGATGCCAATATTCTGGCAATCGACTACGACGCCAGCGCATCCAAAGTAAATCAGGAAAACCGTATTAAATTAATGCTGGCAACAGCACAAAGTTAATAAGTAAAAAAGACCTGTACCAAAAAGTACAGGTCTTAATTTTTTCTTATAAAGTTCTGCCGGGATAAGCTTTTAAAGCTTCGCCTAAAATAGTAATAGCTTTTTTAAGATCATCGCAGTTTAATACATAAGCAAGTCTTGCTTCGGATTTGCCTGCTTCCGGATTGCTGTAGAAACCATTGCCGGGAGCAAACATAACTGTTTCGCCGTCCACATCAAAGTTTTCCAAAGTCCAGACAGCAAATTTTTCTGCGTCATCTACAGGGAATTTAACCATTACATAGAATGCGCCTTTAGGATCAGATGCTGCAACGCCGGGCAGTTTAGCCAGTTCTTCTACAATGGTATCACGGCGTTTTTTGTATTCTTTGTTAACATCTTCCAGATAGCTTGCCGGAGTTGTATAGAGAGCTGCCGCGCCAACCTGTTCCAGAGTCGGGCTGCACAGACGTCCCTGGCAGCATTTCATAATCTGACCGCAGAATTCTTTGTTTTTGCTGATAATGCAGCCGATACGCGCGCCGCAGGCACTGTAACGTTTGGAAACAGAGTCAATGATAATCAGATTATCATCTAATTCAGACATGGTGCCAAAGCTTTTGTAAGCTCCGTCATAAACAAATTCACGGTAAACTTCGTCAGCAATCAGAGCCAAATCGTATTTCAAAACGATTTTAGCAATCATATCCATTTCTTCAGCAGTGTAAACAACGCCGGTCGGGTTGCCGGGGTTGGTTAACAGGATTGCTTTAGTTTTGGGAGTAATGTGTTTTTCGATTTCTTCCATGGAAGGCAGGTGATAGCCGTTTTCTACGCTGGTACGCACACTGTTGATTTTTGCGCCGAATTCTTTGGCAAAAGTGGTGTAGTTAGCATAATATGGCTCGAATACCATAATTTCATCATCTACATCGCACAGACCCATAACAGCGAAAATCAGCGCTTCACTGCCGCCGTTGGTAACATAAATATCTTCTTTGGCATAGTTCATGCCTTTTTCTGCATAATATTTCTGAATAGCTTCAATCAGAACAGGTTCGCCTTTGGAGTTGCCGTAAGCAATAACTTTTTCATCAAATTTACGAACGCTGTCCATAAACTGGGACGGAGTTTCAATATCCGGCTGACCAATATTTAAATGATATACCTTTTTGCCTTTTGCTTTGGCAGCATCAGCATAAGGAACCAGTTTTCTGATAGGTGAAAAGCTTAAGTTTTGTACACGTTGTGAAAGTCTCATTTTATAACCCCTCATTACAATAATATAACCGACTAAAAAAGCCTATGACGATATTATAACATATTACTATAAATTTTCCTGCATATATGAACATGTATACAGGAATACTTGTAAAACAAACTATCATTTTATAAACAGCTTATATTCATTATTCAATGATTTTAATGTTATTTCATCCCCTTTTAATATATACAAATCAGTCCTACTTATAACATACTTTTCTATTTCTGTTCCTTCTCTACTTAGCAACTTACATTTATAAAACTTGAATCCCATTATCTCTAAAGTAATATTAACACTAAAATAATTATGTTTTATACATAAAAAAGCAAATGTAGTAAAAAAGATCAAAAATATAACAACTGAATCCCATTCATTAAATTTAAAAGCCATAAGTGGCAATATGTATGATAAAAGATATTCCGCAGAAATTGACTTCTCCTCTTTCGATTCTTTCAAAAAATAAGAACTAGCATTTTCATCCGTTGGATTCCATAACATTTTATAAATATAACGGAAGCTCAAAATAAAACATAATATTATACAAATAATACTTATATATTCAGTATATAAATTCTCACTCTTATCTATACAACTTTTTACATTTATAAAAACTACTGAAATCCACAACGGCAAAAACGAAAGATAAAATAAACTTAGTGAAAATAGCCTTGACATTTATTCTACTTCCATGTTTTAGATCCATCAACTTCCATCGGTGATTCATTAAAAGGATCTATCATACCTTTTTTACAAAGTAATTTTATAAGTTTGTCAGCATTTTTTGTTTCACTAGTATCAAATTTATCCCCACATAATGGAATTCTAAATCTTTCTGCTATATTTCTTCTAAAATTCAAATCTTTTAGTTTGTCGAAACTGCTATCTCGAAAAGCTAAAAATTTTCTTGGGTTATGACCACCTCCGGCAATTTTTTCAAAACCATCAAAATCGTAAATCATATCAGCTTGTTTTATCTTTTCTAATTTTCCTGCACAATGCAATTTATAACTTCTCTCAATATTAAACAATTTTTCTGCTGCACCAGTCATCATATAAACATTATCATCAAATATCAGTACATCTATACCAGTAGTCAAAGAAATAACCTTATTATCCATTTTTTTAAACTTACCATTGGACCAATAAAACTTATGCTTTAAAACTGTAATAGGATTTCTCAAAACAACAAGTTTTATATCTTTATTCTCTCCATCATGTGTAATCACTCCTTTGATTACATAAGCCTGTGCCCTCTGATTAAATTTCATTGCATCACATTCACAATCTGGATTTGATAAACTACTGGTAAATTTTAGATAATCTTCTTTTATAAGATCATCTTGTATACCTAATTTGTAAATAACTTTTTCATTTGTAGACCCATCATATTGGGTTACATCTGTAAAATCAAATAACTTGCCATTTTTATCGTTTGTATACCTATCAACAATTTCATTTAATAATTCTTTCAAACTTCCTTCTGGTTTAATTTCTAACTCTCTACTGTTATAAACTGTACCGGAAGTTTTATTATTTTTTATATGCAATATCTGTAATGACAAGCAACTACAACTTCTCAATTCATTTAAAATACATTTTAAATTTACTAAACTCAAAACTAACTTCACCTACTTATCATATTTCTCATTTTCTTCTGCAACCATCTGTAATGTTTCCGGTACTCCATAATAACGTTTTTCCCTTTTGCTTAAACGTTCATACAGCACTCTGCCTATAGTTTCCATAACTTCTTTCATCATAGCGGGATTAGAGAACAGCTGAACGAAGAAAGCATCATTCTGTTCATAACGTGCTGCTGCCATATCAGGAAATTCTTTTTCAAACAGCAGCATGAAGGTCTTAAAATCATTAGTCTGCGCATAGCTTTGCCATTTTTCCTGTGCAGCATAATCATTTTCAATCTGCAGCAGAACTTTATCCATTTCTGTAAAGTCAGTACCATACTGTTGATTGATTTTATCAATAATAACTTCCAGCAAATCTTTCTTTTTCTCACGCGGCACAGCGGCATCGCCAGTAGGTGGTTTAAAACCTTTATCGCTTGCTTCCAGAGTTATTTCACCATCAAAATCTTTCTCCAGACGATAATACTCAAGCATTACCTTATCATCAACATCAATTATTTCTTCACCATCTTTAGGCAGATATCTGTATAAGAATTTTGCATAAACACTGAATTTATGTATATCTTTATCAAACAATCTGCATATTTGCGTAACAAAAGCATACATTCTGTTAAAACGCACTAAAGTGGTTTTAAATAAATCCTGCTGTTCTTTAGTCAGTACATTGGTAAATCTGTCTACTGCAGGCTGCAGCTGACTTTGCAATCTTCCCAGATCATTTTTATTTTGTTTTTTGCTGCTAAAGAAAATATCGGCAAATCCTTCTATTTCTTTATCCTGATATACACGATATTCATCAAGTGAATTTTTTAAATCATAAATAATATTAGGGTCTGTAGTTTCTTCCAGTACAGCTTCTTCATAAAAAGGCGCAAAAGCTTTCTTTATATCTTCCACTGAATTAACAAAGTCAAGCACAAAAGTATCCTGCTTGCCTTTCATAGTTCTGTTCAATCTTGAAAGTGTCTGCACTGCCTTAACATCAGAAAGCTTTTTATCAACAAACATTGTATGCAGCAGCGGCTCGTCAAAACCGGTCTGATATTTTTCAGCAACTATCAGCATACCAAAATCATCACCATGGAATACTCCCGGCAACGCTTTTTCTTTGACAGTTTCACCATCTTTAGTTTTATTCAGACCCTCTTCGGTATAGCTTGCTCCCTTATCCTTAACTTCACCGGAAAAAGCAACCAGTACATCAAGATCGTTATATCCTTTTTCTGCAATCTGCCGTTTGAATTCCTGAAAATAACGAACAGCATGCAGACGTGAAGGAGTAACAAGCATAGCTTTTGCCCTGCCGCCAATTTTATGACGAGTAACATTCATAAAATGTTCCAGCATAATTGTAGTTTTCTGCGCAATATTATGCGGATGCAGCGATTCATATCTGCTAATTGCTTTTAATCCTGCTGCTGTTTCCAGTTCCGGATTATCTGCAATGCTTTTTATTATTCTGTAATACATTTTATATGTTACATAATTTTTTAAAACATCCAGAATAAATCCTTCTTCAATAGCCTGACGCATGGAATAAATATGGAATGGATGACATTTGCCATCACTTCCCGGACGTCCAAATTTATCCAGTGTCTTTTGCTTGGGAGTTGCTGTAAAAGCAAAGAAAGACATATTTTCATGTTCGCCCTGAGCTGCCAGTTCCAGCAGTAAATTTTCCTGATTTTCTTCTGCTTTTCTTTCTTCTTCGTTTTCCTGTGCGTAATATTCTTCCAGTATTTTATCTGTATCTGCCAGCGCCATTTTCAGTTTATTAGCAGCCTCACCTGTCTGTGAGGAATGAGCCTCATCAATAATAACTGCAAAAGAATTATGCTCTTTTTTTACTTCTTTATAGATTACCGGAAACTTCTGCAAAGTAGTAATAATAATTGGTACGCCGTCGTTGATGGCATCTCGCAGCTGCCTGGCATTTTTATCAATCTTTCTTACTACGCCTTCCACATGGTCAAACTGATATACAGTGTCCTGCAGCTGGCTGTCCAGCACACGTCTGTCAGTAACAATGACTACGGAGCGAAAAATCTTATTATTATCTGCATCATGCAATCCACTTAATCTATGCGCCAGCCAGGCGATAGAGTTAGATTTTCCGGAACCTGCGCTGTGCATAATCAGATAATTATGACCTGAACCATTTTGTTTTACATCATCAAGAAGTTTTGTTACCACATCAAGCTGATGGTAACGAGGGAAAATAAGCCGCTCTGATTTAATACTGCCGCTTTCTTTATCTCGTTTAATCTCCAGATGCAGATATCTGTGCAGGATTTCCAGCAATCTGTCTTTGCACAGCACTTTTTCCCATAAATAAGCAGTATCATAACCATCCTTATTAACCGGATTACCTTTGCCGCCAACATTACCGGCGCCGTTGCTGCCCTGATTAAAAGGCAGGAAATATGTTTTTTCTCCCTCTAATCTGGTTGTCATATATACATTGGTAAGGTCTACGGCAAAATGTACTAATACTCTTTCTTTAAACTTAAAAATGGCATCTTTACCCGCACGGTCAAATTTATACTGATTGATAGCATTGGCAGTATTCTGTCCGGTAAACTGACATTTAAGCTCCATGGATACTACGGGAATACCATTAACAAACAAAACTATATCAATGCTGTTTTCATTGTTCAAAGAATAGTGCAGTTGCCTTGTACAATGCAGTACATTATCTTTATACTGCTGCACAGTAGTTTCATTGATTGTAGTTTCCGGTTTCCAAAATACCGCTCTGAATTTTATACCGTGGTCAGTAAAGCCTTTTCTTAATACGGCAAGCAGACCCTGTTTAGCAGCTGCTCGGCAAAATCGTTCCACTACCTTTTTCTCACTGTCGGCACCGTAAACTTTTTCATAACGCTGCCACTCTTTAGGCTGGCTTTTACGCAAAAATTCTACAAAGGTTGTTACATCCAAAGCATTTTTACGGTCAAAATTTTTAGGATTACCTTTTTCATAGCCACCCTCATGTATAAGATATTCTTCTATATCCTGTTCAAAGCGTTTTTCTGTTACATCAAAATCAGACATATTGCACACCTTCTCTTACACCAACAATATACGAATTTGCTTTTTATTTATACTTCTTTTTTGCCTGTAACTACTTCATAAATCAAAGATTTTTTATATTCGGTAAGTTTATTTATCAGAAAATTTTTATTAGTAATAATTTCATCTATCTTAACACATTTATTATCAAGATAATCCGCTATGTATTTTTGTTCATTCTTAGGAGGACATACAACATAAATACTTGTAAATTCTTTTGAATAAGTCCTCCATCTCATTTCCATAATTCCTCTACCATTCTTTCTTATAACAATCGCCATTAAACCCCTTAGTTCTAAAATAATAATGATAAAATCTGCTGTCAGCATCACTATTTGGAATATATACATCATATGCAGGACTTGTCACGCCATCGTATTTTGATCGTCCAATAGCCCCCATCCAACATAATATAATATTAACTACAATGTCTCCTTTATAGACCAGTTTATATCCCTCTGTTTTAACAGCTCTATTGCCAGTAGTTTTATCTAAATCTTTGTGCTGAACAATTCCTTTATCTGTATATAAAGAAATCAAATTTACTTCATCTATAGGTAAATAATTCTTTTCATTTCTTAGTTTAAATAAACTTTTTATCTTCCGAATCTTCCAATGTTTTGGAATTTCTCCAATCCATTCTATACCGCTGTCTTTCATCTCTGCATCAGTATTAAGTCCCTTAGTAACAGTTTCCGTAATTAACGAAAGTTTATACTCCTGCAGTTTTTCAATTATACCGTGCTGTTTACTGATAATTGCATCAATCTCAGCACATTTTTTATCAAGATAGTCAGCTATATGCTGTTGTTCATGAAGCGGCGGGAAAACAAAATAAAAATTTCTCACTTTTTCAGCATTTAAATTAAATTGTGTATTGCCATTGGTTTCATTATGAACATAATCTTTCATTGAAATCAAATTATACTTATAGAAATTTTTATTTATTTTTTCATTAACATTCAGTGCCAATATAGCCTGACTTATTGTTGCTTCAACTTTTAACTCAGAAATTGCTCCTATTGTTGCATATATCGAATATAATATTGTTTCTTTAGGTAGTATTTTTAAGTTTTTATCTTCCATACCTTGTTCTGTAAGATATTTTTTTGTAGTATACACATATTGTACATTAGACATATCACTAATAGAAACAAAAGGAACTCCATTATCTTCGCAATAAAAATCATTATTTGTCGCTTTTGGAGTACCACCACTATATATATTTAACAGTAAATATTTATTTTTTATAACTTCCCACTCAGCAGGAATCTCACCAATCCACTCCACACCGCTGTCTTTCATTGCTCTCACAGGTCAAATACCTCCTCCAGGCTGCCGGACAGGTCTGTTTCCAGCTCCATAATCTCTGCCATAATCTCGGCAGAAGCTCTGGGCGCTTCATATTTATAAAAATAACGGGTAAAGGGTATTTCATAACCAACTTTAGATTTATTCTCGTCAATCCATGCATCTTCTGCAAAAGGCAGCACTTCACGTTCAAAATATGCCGCAATACTTTCTTTTAAAGGCACGTTTTCCGTATCACGCAAAGCAGGGTCAGCAATTTTTTCATCTTTTTTATAAACAATTTCTGCCTGCGGGTCTTTTTTTACTATTAAGTCCATTAAGTTACGATATTTATTGAACTTCATTTTATATTCTTTAGCCAGTTCGTGAGCATTAAAATCTTGTGCAAATTTATTTATATCCATATAAGGCTCATCCTGTACAAAGTCGGCTAAAATTTCAAAAAATATTTTCACATCTTCTTTTTCGGCAAATAATCCCAGCGGCGCAATTCCTTCCAAAGCATTGTTAATATCTGCTACGGACATTTTTTCTATTGCATCCCTGTCTAAATCAATGTAAAGAGATTCCTTATACATATTAAAAAGTTTTTTGAAATTTTCTTCAGTAAGCACAACTTTTTCACGCAGCGGACGTTCTACTACTATTTTGGTATAGCCAAAATCTGCTGTGTCAAAAATTTTGCTGATTTCATTTTCCGTAAAATCGCCGTAAATCTGCGTAATACGGCTGATAGCTTCTTCCGGAATATCGTTTCTTTTATTACCTAAAGCTTTGCGGCGTTTTTCAAACAAAGTGCTGGCATTGATAAGCTGCACTTTTCCCTCACGTTTGGTACCGGCTTTTTTATTGGAAAGTACCCAGATATAAGTTGCAATACCTGTGTTATAGAAAATATCGTTAGGCAATGCAATGATAGCTTCCAGCAGATCATTTTCCAGAATATATTTACGGATATCGGACGGGCCGCTGCCTGCATCACCGGAAAACAAAGGCGAACCGTTATGAATAATAGCAATACGGCTGCCGCCATTTTCTGCCGGTTTCATTTTGGCAATAGCAGTCAGAAGAAACAGCATCTGTCCATCTGAAGTAGCAGGCAAACCGGCACCAAATCTGCCTTCAAAACCTTTTTTAGCTTCCTTTTCAATATCAGCCTTTTCATTTTTCCATTCTCTGCCAAAAGGCGGATTGGAGATAATATAATCAAAGGTCTGCCCAACAAACTGGTCATTTGACAAGGTATTGCCGTCTTTTATAAAGTTGGCGTCATTACCTTTAATAAGCATATCTGCTTTACAAATAGCAAAAGTCTGGTCATTAAGTTCCTGCCCAAAAGCCATCAGCCTGGCATCTGCATTCAGTTCATGCAGATATTCTTCTGATACGGAAAGCATACCGCCAGTACCGCAGGCAGGGTCATAAATAGTTTTAGCAACATTACTGCCGGATAAAATATCATTATCATCATTAAAAAGTATATTTACCATCAAACGGATAACTTCTCTGGGAGTATAGTGCTGTCCGGCATCTTCGTTATGTGCTTCAGAAAATTTACGGATAATTTCTTCAAATATATAGCCCATTTCCAGATTGGAAATAACACTTGGATGCAGATTGGCTTTGTCAGTAGTAAATTCCTGCAGAACAATAAACAGGATACCTTTATTAGCCATAGTGGTGATATGTCCGTCAAACTTAAATTTTTCAATAATATCCTGTACATTTTCAGAAAAGCCATTCAGATAATCACGAAAATTGGCTTCAATATTTTCAGGATCAGCTAAAAGTTTTTTAAAGGTATATTTACTTGTATTATAAAAAGCTCTGCCTGATGCTTTACGCAACAAAATATCACGCATGGGCAAATCTTTAACCTGTTCATATTTAGCCAGCACTGCTTCTTTAGTATCTTCCAGTATACTGTCAAATCTTCTGATAACAGTGAGCGGTAAAATAACTTCGCCGTATTCATGCGGTTTATATACTCCGGTTAATTTATCGGCAATAGCCCAGATTAAATTTGCTTTCTCACTTACATTGGTGCTTAAACTCATAGTTTCCTCCATCATCATAGCTGATATTTATATCAATAAATTCAGTATATTTTCACACAATAATCCAATTTTATTATATAATTTTATGCTCATTTTTCATAGTAAAAAGACGTTTTCATTTTACTAGAACATTAAAATTGCCATATTGGCTCAGATATTTTATACTTAATTTACAACTATAGTTTACTTCTTATAAGGAGCACGCTAATATGCCTGAAACATATACTCCACCTTTCACTATCACTAATAAAATAGTAAATCTGATAGCACAAATCAGTGAAGCTATCGGTCATCTGACAATATCCTCAGGACTTAATAACAATCCTCGTTTACGTCGAGAAAATCGAATCAAAACTATTCAGGCTTCACTTGCCATTGAAAATAACACTTTAACAGTTGAGCAGATTACTGCTCTGTTAAATGGTAAACGTATTTTAGGTACCCCACAGGAAATACAAGAGGTTAAAAACGCTTACGAGGTCTACGATATTTTACTGAAATTCGATCCCTTAAGTGTTAGAGATATGCTTACTGCACACGGTATTTTAATGCAGAATTTAGTAGGCAGCGCAGGCAATTTCCGTAGCAGTGGTGTTGGTATTTTTAACGGCTCTCAGGTTGTACATATGGCACCTCCGGCAGAATTTGTTCCGGAACATATACATAACCTGATGAACTGGTACAAAAATTCTTCTGTTCATCCTCTTATCAAAAGTGCTGTTTTTCATTATGAGTTTGAGTTCATCCATCCTTTTGCTGATGGAAACGGACGCATGGGGCGTTTATGGCACACACTGTTATTAGCAAAATGGAAAGAAATTCTCGCCTGGATTCCTGTTGAAACATTGGTTAAAGAACGCCAGCAGGAATATTACAAAGTTTTAGGTATAGCTGATAAAACTGCCGACAGCACATATTTTATTGAGTTTATGCTTGCTGCACTGTTTGATGCTTTAACTGATATTGTTTCTTCTCAAAACAGCAGCGACCCAGTCACCGACCCAGTCACCGACCCAGTTGAAAAACTTCTTGCTGTTTTGGGTACTAAAGAAATGAGTATTACAGAGCTTATGTCTGCCTTGAATATTAAGCATAAGCCAAATTTCAGAAAAAACTATCTGCAACCTGCTCTGCACCAAAATCTGATAGAAATGACTGTTCCCGAAAAGCCCAACAGTCCCAAACAAAAATACCGCAAAAAATAAAAGCACTGCTGATATGCACCCAAAAAGTTGGACAAAATAATTAAGCGGTTATTAAGGACTTG
>CAUDEF010000014.1 GCA_958448515.1 uncultured Phascolarctobacterium sp.
GGATAGAAAGCTGCCGGTTGGAAAGCACCTACAAGCGTAGGTGCTTTTTTCTTTTCCTTTTTCTGATATTTTTAATTAAATAATCATAAAAAAATGTTAAAATATAACAACATTTACTAAATATGGTATAATATATTCAACTGTTTATAATTATAATGTTCTTTCTAAGGAGATTTATTATGCGTATTGTTGTAGCAGGTGCCGGAAAGTTGGGTTATAGTATTGCACAGCTTCTGGCGGAGGATCAGTTTGATGTTGTTGTTATCGAGGCTGATCCGGAGCGTAAGGAAGTAGTGCAAAATTCTCTTGACGTTCTTGTAATTGAAGGTAGCTCGTGCAGTCCAACTACTTTCAGTGATCCGGATGTTAAGGATGCTGATGTGCTTATTGCTTGTACTGACAGCGATGAAGTTAATATGGTAACTTGTATGATGGCTAAAAAATATGGCATCAGGCATACTGTTGCCCGTATCCGTAATATTGATTATGCTATTCATGCTTCCAGTATGTTAAATGAAGAAATGAGCATTGATCTTATATTAAATCCTGAAAGAATTACGGCGGCTGAAATTGACCATATTCTGATGACTCCTTCTGCGCTGAACGTGGATGAATTTGCTGACGGCAAAGTACGTATGTTTGAAGCGAAAATCCGTGAGGGATCACCGTATGCAGATATTCCGCTGAAAAATCTTAATATTCCCAGAGATATTCTCGTTGCCATGCTGTTCAGAAAGCATAAGATGCTTATTCCTAATGGTGATGATTCTTTGCAGCCCGGTGATAATGTCTACTTTGTAGGTAAACCGGATACTATTAAGAATTTTGAGAATAATTTCTCCAACACATATGAAAAAATAAAACGTGTACTTATTATAGGAGCCGGAAGAACAGGCAGATTTCTTGCGCCTATGCTCGAGCAGCAGGGACTTTTTGTGAAAGTTATTGAAAAGGATAAAGCTCGCTGTCAAATGCTCTCCTCCAAGCTGAAAAATGGTCTGGTGCTTTGTGGTGATGGTACCGATATCGATCTGCTTGTTGAAGAAGGTGTAGCAGAAGCGGATGTTGTTATCTGCATAACTGAGGATGATAAACTCAATTTGTTGCTGGCACTTTTGGCTAAACATCTTGGTGCTAAAAAGACTATTGTACGTGTAGCGAGAAATGAATATATTGAGTTGATGGAAAAAGTAGGCGTTGATGTGGTTTTATCATCACGTCTTTTAAGTGCAGGCGAAGTACTGCGCTTTGTCCGCAAGGGCGGCATTGTGTCTGTGTCTCTTTTAGAGGGTGCACAGGCAGAAGCTTTGGAAATTATTGTAGGCAAAAACAGTGCAGTTTCCGATAAGAGCCTCAGAGAGCTTGATTTGCCTAAGGAATGCTTAATTTGTGCTATTGTACGCGGTGAAGAAGCATATATTCCTAATGGTGATACTGTACTGCTTGAAAATGACAGGATAATTTTATTTATAAAAAGTGAATTAGCTAAAAATACAGTTCCGCTTTTTGAAAGCAGGGATAATTAATGGATTTTAAAATTGTATTGCGTTTACTTGGTAATTTAGGTTTGGCCTTTTCTGTGATTATGGCCATTCCTTTTTTATCATCACTTTTTGTTGACAGAGAAAATTGTATAGTTTTTGCTTCTACTTTGTGTATTACGTTGATTTTATCCAAAGTTTTTCTTTATTTTGGATCTAAGAAAAATCAGCAGCGACTACGCCTCAGAGAAGCCATTGCCGTAGTTGGCTGCGGATGGCTGATGGTATGTTTTCTAGGTGCCATTCCTTATTATTTCAGTGGTGATCTGGATCTAGTTTCGTCTGTTTTTGAAAGTGTGTCCGGTTTTACAACAACAGGTGTAACTACGGCGGATTCTTTTGACGAATTTTCTCTGAGCGTTCTGGTTTGGAGAAGTTTAACTCACTGGTGCGGCGGCATTGGCGTTATTATGCTTTTTATAATCATCATGCCGCAGATGAACAGTGGTACCAGCTATCTTTTTAACGCTGAGCTTCCCGGAGCTGTTGCGGAAAGAACTTTACCGCGCATAAAAGAGTCTGCTATGATGATTGTATTTATATATGTAGCATTGACTTTACTGGAGATTTTGTTGCTGATTATTGCGGGAGTACCTTTTTTTCAGGCGGTAAACCTTGCGTTGGCAACTATGGCTACGGGCGGTTTTTCCTATTTTCATGACAGTTTGATTTCTTTTGACTCAGTTTTCGTTGAGATTATTGCTATCGTTTTCATGTTAATTTCCAGTATGAATTTTTCTTTGTATTATAAAATATGGCGCGGCGACTGGACCGCCTTTAAAGATGATACAGAACATAGATATTATCTGGCAATGCTTGCCGGTGCAGCTGTTTTGATTATTACCAATCTTAGCTGGACAGGTTATATGAGCTTGCCTGACAGTATACGTCACGGTATTTTTCAGGCTATTTCCATTGGCAGTACTACGGGTTTTGCTTCTGATGACTTTAATAAATGGCCGGAATTCAGCAGATATGTATTATTTTTGCTGATGTTTGTTGGTGGCTGCAGTGGCTCTACTGCAGGCGGTATTAAAATATCCCGTATAGTTATTTTGCTTAAAGCAAGCTGGGCTGAGCTTTTGCGAACACTGCATCCAAGAATTGTTTATTCCATAAAAATGGGCAATCGTGTTATTGAGCCTGAAATTGTAGGCAATATTACCAGATTTTTCTTTTTGTATATTCTTGTTTTTATGGTTTTGACTATCCTGATATCCATGACAGGACTGTCTATTATGGATTCGATGGGTCTTATTGCTGCCTGTATGAGCAGTGTAGGCCCGGCATTTGGTATAGTTGGGCCAACGGCTACCTACGGAGATATTTCTACTTTTGGTAAGATTATCAGTATTTGTGCCATGCTTTTAGGACGTTTGGAGATATTTACACTCCTGATTATCCTGCGCCCTGATTTCTGGCGTGATAAACAAAACTGGTAATCTGCAGGAGGCATATTTTGAATACAAAAATTATATTGTATCTGCTGGGCAGGCTGTGTCTGACAATTGCCGTAGTTATGTTTGTTCCTGCAGCAGTAGCAATCTACTACAATGAAGAATGCTTTGCTGATTTTCTGATGACCATGGCGATTTCAGCTTATCTTGCTTTTTTAAGTGACCAATATGCCTGGGATGCAGATAAAAAGGATATTTCGGTGCGCGAGGGAATTGGTACTGTATTTTTCGCATGGATGCTGACAGCAATACTTGCGGCTCTGCCTTTTGTTTTCGCCGGTATTTTAGATCCTGTTTCAGCTTTTTTTGAAAGTATGTCAGGACTTACTACAACCGGTGCCACGGCTATAGCCGACTTAAATGACGTGCCAAAGTCTATTTTATTCTGGCGCAGTTTAACGCACTGGATTGGCGGCATAGGTATTATCGTACTGTTCGTAGCTTTATTGCCTCAAATTGCCGGCGGGGCTGTGTATCTTTTTAATGCAGAGGTATCTGGTTTTTCCAACAGCCGCATTTTGCCAAGAATCCGTTCCACAGCTATAGCTTTGTTTTATATATACC
Organism: uncultured Phascolarctobacterium sp.; assembly: GCA_958448515.1. GTDB lineage: Bacteria > Bacillota > Negativicutes > Acidaminococcales > Acidaminococcaceae > URXU01. Next base: position 3,563 of record CAUDEF010000014.1, read on the forward strand.
TGCTTTTGACCATTATTTTAACTGGTATTCTTGTTATGCTGGGAATGTCTGAATTTGATGCAGTAAATCATTCTTTTTCTGCAATAGCGACAGGCGGATTTTCAACGTATAACGAAAGTATCGGTCATTTTGACAGTGTTGCCATAGAAGTTGTTACAGGTATTTTTATTATTTTAGCAGGGGGCAACTTTGCTTTGTATTATCACGTTACACAATCAGGCATAAGAGTTTTATGGCGTGATTTGGAATTTAGAGTGTATGTTTCTGTTGCGGCGATTATTACTTTATTAATAACAGCTAATATAGTTTACGTGAATGGCTTCAGTATTTCTGAAGGGTTGCGTCATGCATTCTTTCAGACAGCATCTTTTGCCTCAACAACAGGATATGTATCATATAATTATGATGAATGGCCGTCTTTTTCCAAGCTGCTGCTGGCAATAATGTTTTTTACCGGCGGCTGCGCAGGATCAACTGCCGGCGGCATAAAAATTTGCAGATTTATTGTGCTTATTAAAACTGTTATGGCAGAACTGAGACGAACCTTGCATCCGCAAATGCTGCTTACTGTTTATTATGATAAAAGGATTCTGCCTATTTCAACGATAGTTAATATAAGCAGATTCTTTTTCATGTATATTCTGGTGGTAGTTGTGTTATCTTTTGCGCTTTCTGCTACCGGATTACCCATGGAAGAGTCTATCTTTGGAGTTGCTTCCTGTATAAGCAGTGTGGGACCTGGTTTTGGTTCAATAGGAGCTATAGGAAATTATGCATATGTAGCGCCTTTTGGGAAAATTGTATTGAGTCTTGCCATGCTGCTGGGCAGACTGGAAATTTTTACAGTGCTGGCTTTGCTGCGCAGTGAATATTGGCGTTCAAGTAAACGCTGGTAATTTAAAATGTAAGATAGTTTACACTACATAGAAGAAGAACATTTTTTGCAATGTTCTTCTTTTTTTTTTTCGAAAAAAGTTGTAGAATTGTAGTATATTTATTCTGGAGGATAATGATGAAAAAATTTGTACTTCCCATAGGTGAAAGAGAAGAAAGTGTTTTTTTGCCTGAGGATAAGATTTTATATGATATACATGGCAACAAAGCTTCTGAGCAGGAGAATATTGCTGAGGAAGCATTAAAAGCCATAAGAAATCCTATTGACAGCAAGCCTTTGCAGGAGATTGTTGCTGCAGGTGACAGAGTTGCTGTTGTAGTAAGCGATATTACTCGTATGGTTGGTACCGCTGAGTTTTTGCCTGTTATAATTAATGAATTGAATGCTGTCGGAATAAAGGATGAAAATATTACCATTGTTATTGCAACCGGCACTCATCGTGGTCATACGCCGGAAGAGGATATTATTGTTTGCGGCAAAGAGATTGCCGGAAGAATAAAAATTCATCAACATGATTGCAAAGACAAAGAAAATCTGGTGGATTTGGGTGTAACAAGCCGTGGAACACCGATTTTAATAAACAGATATGTGGCTGAAGCTGATAAAGTTATTATTACCGGTTCTGTGAGCCTGCATCCCATGGCTGGGTTTGGCGGAGGACGCAAGGCTGTTATGCCCGGTGTTTCAGGCTATGAGACAATAATGCATAATCATGCTATGGCTTTGGCTGATAATGTTGGCGAAGGCTGCAATCCTGCCTGTGAAACAAGTCTTCTGAAGAATAATCCTTTGCATGAAGATATGGTGGAAGTATGCGCTAAATTGGCACCGGCATTTTTACTGAATACTGTTTTTACTCCTGACGGAAAGCTTCATGAAGTTGTAGCCGGCCACTGGCTTACTGCGTGGGAAAAAGGATGCAGAGATTTGCTGACTATGGCAGGTGTGCCTATTAAAGAGCAGGCAGATGTGGTTTTTGCGTCTGCGGGTGGTTTTCCTAAAGATATGAATTTATATCAGAGCTGTAAAAGTCATATGAATGCTGTTTTTGCCGTTAAAAAAGGCGGTATTTTGATCTTGACTCTTGATTGTCCTGATATTAAAGAACCGGCAATATTTACCGACTGGTTTGCGAAAAATGATATTCTGCAGTTTGAAAAGGATGTCAGAGCTAATTTCTCCATTCCGGCGTTTGTAGCTTTTAAAACCAGATGTATTGTTAATTCTTTAACTACATATCTTGTAACACGTCCGGAAAATTTTGAATTTGTAAGAAAAACAGGACAGATTCCCGTAGCAAGCCTTGAGAAAGCATGGAGCCTGGCTCAGAAGAAATTGCAGGAGCAGGGCAAAGATGACTATAAAATTACTATAATGAGTCATGCGCCTGCTACCTTGCCGATATTGGAACAATAAGGACTGGTTTAAATGGCATTAAAAGAATATACAGTAAAATATGGAAAAACAACTCAATCTGTAACGCTTGAAGAAAGCAGTGTAATACAGATACTGGAAAGTGATTTTACAAGTTCTGTGACCGATGTAAGAGAAGCTGTATTTGCGGCTATCAGAAATCCTGTGGGCTGCAAACCGCTGAAGGATACTATTCACAAGGGTGACAGCGTGTGCATTTTGGTAAGTGATATTACAAGAGCATGGACTAAAACTTGTGAGTATTTGCCTCCGGTAATTGAGGAACTTAATAATAACGGTATTCCTGACGAAGATATATTTGTTATTGTTGCAACAGGCACTCATCGAAACAACTCCGAAGAGGAAATAAAGGTTATTTTAGGTGAGAATCTGGCAGGAAGATTAAAAGTATATGCGCATGATGCATTTTCTAAAGAAGATAATGTTTTCATGGGTACTACCAAAAGAGGAACACCGGTATATCTTGATAAACGAGCTGTAAATGCAGATAAGGTTATTTTGACAGGCGGTATTACTCCACATCTGTTTGCCGGTTTTGGCGGCGGCAGAAAAAGTGTTATGCCTGGCATTTCCGGTGTAGAAACAATTAATCATAATCACGTACTGGCTTTGACTGATGAAAAGGGCGGAGGAATTAATCCTGAAACCTGTCTGGCTAAGATTGAAGGAAACAGAGTTAGCGAAGACATGTGCGATGTATGCGCGTTTTTAAATCCGTGTTTTCTGATTAACTCTATCATGGATTCTGATGGCAATTTTGCGGCTATTGTGGCAGGACACTGGTATGATGCCTGGTATGCCGGAACACAGTTTGTAATGAAACAGCAGGGCGTGCAGGCTCAGGGCAAAAGTGATATTGTCATTACTTCCGGCGGCGGTTATCCTATGGATATGAATCTGTATCAGGGAATGAAATCTTTTGTACCTGCAGAGATGGTATTGAAAGATAACGGCGTTTTGATTGCCGTATTGGAATGTGAAGATATTGCCGAACCGCCTGTATTTTTTGACTGCTTTAAATATGATGACCTGAAGGTTATGGAGCAGGACGTAAGAGATCATTTCAGTATACCTTTTTATGTAGCTTTTTATGTGTGCTGTGTTGCTAAAAAATATACAGTAATACTGGTTACCAAAGAAGAAAATTTTGCTGAAGTGCGTAAAACAGGCGCCGTACCGGTAGCATCTTTACCGGAGGCAGTTAAACTGGCTGAAAGCGTTATGAAGCAGCAGGGGAGAGAAAACTGTACCTATAGTATTATTCCGTATGGTTTTACCACAATACCCTTATTTGCTGATAAATAATACATGACTATGGTGTTTTAATAGGAGGGGAGTCTGCTGCGGCATCATAGCATAGATAAAGAAAAACAGAGCGGCAGAAGTAGAATTTATGAATTACAAAACAAGAAAAGTTGCTGTTTTAGGTGTAGGTCACGTTGGTGCGCATTGTGCGTACAGTCTGGCAATTCAGGGTATTGTTGATGAACTGGTGCTTATCGACAAAAATGAACAAAAAGCTATCAGCGAATGCCAGGATTTAAGAGATGCTGTTCTGTACATGCCTCATAATGTAAAAGTGAAAGTTGGCAGCTTTGCAGATCTGGCAGACTGCGATGTTATCGTTAACTCCATTGGCAAAATCAGCCTTTTGACCACCGGTGATCGTAATGACGAACTTAATTTCACTGTTTCTCAGGTTAAAAGCTATATGGATGAAGTTAAAAACAGCGGCTTTGATGGTGTAATTATTAATATCACCAACCCCTGCGATGTTGTAACTGATTTGATTGCTAAAATGAGCGGACTGCCTGAAGGCAGAGTATTTGGTACCGGTACCGGTCTTGATACATCCAGACTTGTATCTCAGCTCTCTCTGCAAACCGGCATTGATCCTCAGTCCATCAGCGCATATATGATTGGTGAACATGGTGCTTCTCAGATTGCAGCATGGTCCTGTGTAAACTTTGGCGGTACTCCCCTTGATGTACTGGCTAAAGTTGATGAAAAATTTGTTTTTGACAGAGATGATCTGCAGAAAAAAGCAATTGCCGGCGGCTGGGTAACTTACCAGGGTAAACAATGCACTGAATACGGCATTTGCTCCACTTTAGCACGTATGGTACAGGCTGTTTTGGCTGATGAAAAACATATCATGCCTGCAAGTGCTAAACTCAACGGTGAATATGGCGAAAAAGACGTATTTGTTGGTGTTCCCTGCCTGATTGGCAAAAACGGTATCGAAAAAGTTATTGAATTACCGTTGACTGACCACGAAAAAGAACTTTTCCATAATTGCTGTGAAGACGTACGCAAAAATATTCAAAAAGCAGAAAGCGTAGCTCCTGCTCAGGATTAATCTCAGAAATTATAAAACTGCACCTTGTGACGGTAAACGTTGCAGGGTGCAGTTTTTATTTGCTTATATTTTAAATTATGTTATAATAATGAAATTGAAAAATCAGAAAATTTAAAGAATGAAAGTAGGTAATTTATGACAGAAAGTATATGGTCTTTACTGCCTCCGGTAATTACGATAATTTTAGCTTTACTGACTAAAGAGGTATATATGTCGCTGATAATCGGTATTTTATCAGGTACACTTCTTTATACGCAGTTCAGCTTTATTGAATCCATTGATATTTTATTTACTATTATGTCTGATAAAGTTGGCGGTAATGTGAATATTTTGGTATTTTTGGTACTGCTTGGCATACTGGTAGCTGCAATTGCCAAATCCGGAGCTTCCAAAGCATACGGCGAATGGGCTGCACAGGCTATTAAAGGTAAAAGAAGCTCTTTACTGGTAACATCTTTTTTAGGCATGCTGATTTTTATTGATGACTACTTTAATTGTCTGACTGTTGGTACAGTAATGCGCCCTGTAACAGACAAATTTAATGTAACAAGAGCTAAACTGGCGTATATCATAGACGCTACTGCGGCGCCTGTGTGCATTATTGCTCCTGTATCCAGCTGGGCAGCTGCTGTAAGTTCTTCTTTGCCTGAAGATTGCGGCATTGATGGCTTTGCTTTATTTTTGCAGACTATTCCTTTTAATCTTTATGCGTGGCTGACGATCTTCTTTTTAATGTTCCTGATCTGGACAGGCAAGGATTTTTCTGCTATGGCAGAGTTTGAAAGAAAATACGGTGCTAAAGCCGTTATTCCGGAAGAATATCGCGATAATGAAGCAGAGAAAATTGAAGGTCATGGTAAAATTATTGATCTTGTTTTGCCTTTGTTAGTATTAATTGCCGGCTGTATATTTGGAATGCTGTATACAGGTGGTATTTTGGAAGGAGCAGGGATGGCAGATGCTTTTGCCAACTGTAATTCCTCTAAAGGCCTTGTTATCGGTTCTTTTATGGCACTTATATTCCTGTTTCTTTTATACATTCCGAGAGGTATTTTGTCCTTCAATAAATTTTGTGAATGCTTCAACAATGGTTTTAAGGCAATGACTCCAGCTCTGTTTATTTTGTGTCTGGCATGGACTTTATCCGGTGTTTGCGGTACTGAATATTTAAATATCGGCGGATACGTAGGCTCTGTAGTTGATGCTAATGCTACTATCGAAATGTTTTTGCCGGCTATGTTTTTTGCTGTAGCCATGGGATTGGCCTTTGCTACCGGTACATCTTGGGGAACTTTCGGCATTTTGATTCCTATTGTACTTGCTGTTTTAGGGGCAGAAAGCAGCCTTCTGGCAGTTTGCGTAGGTGCCGTACTTGCAGGTGCAGTTGGTGGAGATCATGTATCGCCTATTTCTGATACAACTATTTTGGCTTCCGCCGGTGCGCAGTGCAATCATATTGACCATGTAAGTACACAGATTCCGTATGTACTTATTGTTGCTGGATGTTCTTTTATCGGTTACCTTACTGCAGGTGTAACAGGCAATGGCTGGTATGGTATTGCTGTTGCTTTGGGTATGCTTATATTAAGTATGATAGTAATTTACAAAAATATGAATAAAACATATAAATAAAAAGGAGAAGCAAAAGCTTCTCCTTTTTATTTATTTTCTGTATTTAGCAATGAATCTGGCAATTCTTTCAAGAGCAGTAGTAAGAATTTCTTCACTGTATGCATAAGAGCAGCGAATATATCCTTCACCACTGGCACCAAAAATGCTGCCGGGAATTACTAAAACTTCTTCTTCTTCCAGCAGTTTTTCAACAAATTCCATACTGGTCATACCAGTTTCCTTAATGGAGGGGAAAACGTAGAACGCGCCTTCTGGTTTATATAAAGGCACACCCATTTTTTCAAAACCATCAATCATTATCTGTCTTCTGCGGTCATATTCAGCAACCATATCTGCCACATCCTGCTGGCAGTATTTAAGAGCAGCAATGGCTCCGTACTGTGCTGTACTGTTGGGGCAAAGCACAACAAACTGATGCAGGATATTGAGGGTATCAATAATCTGCTTAGGTGCGGTAATGTAGCCAAGTCTGAGACCAGTCATAGCATAAGCTTTGGAAAAGCCGTTTAATACAATTGTTCTGTCTCTGAATTCTGGATAGGAGGTAAACATAGTATGCTTTTTGCCGTTATAGGTCATATGAGCATACAGTTCATCACTGATAATAATAAGATTATGTTTTACTGCCCAGTCGCCGATTTCTTTAATCTGCTGCGCGCTCATAATGGCACCTGTAGGATTATTGGGATAGCCCAGCATAATAGCTTTAGTTTTACTGGTAACAGCTTTTTCCAGATCTTCAACAGTTGGAACAAAGCCATTTTCCAGTTTTGTTTCTACCGGAACAGGAACGCCGCCTGCCAAAAGGATGCAAGCTTTATTAGCCATATAGCATGGTTCTGGCAGAATAAATTCATCACCGGGAGCTGTAAGAGAAGTAATGACAGTATAAAGTGCTTCGCTTACGCCTACTGTAACCATAATTTCTGTTTTAGGGTCATACTGAACGCCGTAATTTTTATAGGTATCATCAGCAATTGCCTGACGCAGCTCAAGCAGGCCCAATGTTGAAGTATAACAGCTTTTTCCCTCATTAATACTTTTTATTTCAGCATCCTTTACAGCCTGAGGAATATCAAAATCAGGCTCACCTACACTGAGAGGGATAATATTAGGATTAGCAGCGGTAATTTCCAGAAATTTAGCCAGTCCTGAAGGAGGAAGGGCTTTAATATATGGGGATATAGAATCTGCAAAATCAAAAGACATAAAAACTCCACCTTTCATAATATTCATACACTGATACTATGTAATCTAGCAGAAAATTTAAGTAGATGCAATTTAAGCATGACTGTATAATGTATTTTTTTTGATAAGCTGAAAAAAAGCCCATATTTTTGTAAAATAATGAACATATTTGAGAGTTTGCTTCTTGCAAGTTTAAGTTTTATGTGGTACAATACAGACTGGTGTAAAAATACACACGCAGATTAATCTGTCAGCTGTCCATGAAAATGGTAAAGACAGAGATGAGATCTGCGGAGGAAAAAACAGGAGGAAAGAAAAATGGCTATTATCTCTATGAAACAATTACTTGAAGCTGGTGTACACTTTGGTCACCAAACCCGTCGCTGGAACCCTAAAATGGCTCCTTACATCTTTACTGAACGCAATGGTATCTATATCATTGACCTGCAAAAAACTGTTAAAAAAGTTGACGAAGCTTACAACTTCATCCGTGAAGTTGCTGCGAGCGGCAAAAGCATTCTTTTTGTAGGTACTAAAAAACAAGCTCAGGAAGCTATGAAAGATGAAGCTATCCGTTGCAACATGTTCTATGTAAACGAACGTTGGTTGGGTGGTATGCTCACTAACTTCAAAACTATTCAAACCCGTATTGCTCGTCTGCGTAAACTGGAAGCTATGGAAGCTGACGGAACTTTCGACGTTCTTCCTAAAAAAGAAGTTATCGGTCTCCGTCACGAAATGGAAAAACTGACCAAATATCTCGGCGGTATCAAAGACATGAAAGAATTGCCGGGTGCACTGTTCATCGTTGATCCTCGCAAAGAACACATCGCTGTTCTCGAAGCTCACAAACTGAACATTCCTATCGTAGCAACTGTTGACACCAACTGCGATCCTGATGAGATTGATCATGTAATTCCTGCAAACGATGACGCTATCCGCGCAGTAAAGCTGTTGACTGCAAGAATGGCAGACGCTGTTCTGGAAGGCCGTCAAGGTATGCAAACCGAAGAAGCTGCTGAAGAAGTTGCTGTAGCTGAAGACGCTGAATAATTTTTAATATAAGTATTTTTGAGGAGGAATAACTAATGGCTCAAATTACTGCTGCATTGGTTAAAGAACTGCGTGAACGTACTGGCGCAGGCATGATGGACTGCAAAAAAGCTCTGACCGCTGTTGAAGGCGATATGGACAAAGCTATCGACTTCCTGCGTGAAAAAGGACTTGCTGCTGCTGCTAAAAAAGCAAGCCGTGTTGCTGCTGAAGGTATTGTTGCTTCCTATATCAGCGAAGATAATAAAGTTGGCGTAATCGTAGAAGTAAACTGCGAAACCGACTTTGTTGCAAAAACTGATAACTTTAAAGAATTAGTAGATGCTGTAGCTGCTCACATTGCTGCTACCAACCCTGCTGATATGGACGCTTTAATGGCTTCCGAATTAGACGGTAAAGCAGTTTCTGCTTTAGTAACCGAAAGCATCGCTAAAATTGGTGAAAATATTTCCATTCGTCGTTTCGCACGTTACGAAGTAGCTGAAGGCACTGTTGCTGCATACATCCATGGCGGCGGCAAAATCGGCGTTCTCGTTAACATGAAAGGCGGCAATGCTGAATTGGGTAAAGACATTGCAATGCAAGTTGCAGCTGCTAACCCCAGCTATTTGAACCGTGAACAAGTTCCTGCTGCTGAATTAGAACACGAAAAAGAAGTATTGACCGAACAAGCTCGTAATGAAGGCAAACCTGAAAACATCATTGAAAAAATGGTTATCGGTCGTATCCAAAAATACTACAAAGAAGTATGCTTGGTTGACCAAGAATTCGTTAAAGATCCGGATCAAACCATTGCAAAACTTTTGAAAGCTAACAATGCAGAAGTTGTTGAATTCGCTCGTTTCCAACTCGGTGAAGGCATCGAAAAGAAACAAGAAGACTTCGCTGCAGAAGTTATGGCTCAAATCAAATAAGTTTTCTGACTATGAAACTCTGAAACCCCAGCTGTGCTGGGGTTTTTCTTTGTTTGCAGATAAAATAGGCCTTTGAGTTTAATATGAAAACGAAAAATTATAAACCTATACTTTTTCTGTTTTCAATATTTACTTAAAAATATTAAGAATGTATAATTGCTGTAAAGGTAAGATATTTTAAGTTTGAAAAATAATTGATGGTAATAATATTTGCATTAAATGTTAAATATGTTATAATATTAAAAAATATCGTACAATATTGGAGGTTTTGCATAATGCAAACTATTGATCAAGCTTGTGTAAATACTTTACGTTTTCTGGCTGCTGACCAGGTTGAAAAAGCTAAATCAGGCCATCCTGGTTTTCCTCTTGGCACAGCACCTTTGATGTATACTGTATGGGATCGTTTTATGAATTACAATCCTGCAGATCCCGAATGGTTTAACAGAGACCGTTTTATTCTTTCTCCGGGTCATGGCAGTGCGCTGCTTTATGCTATGCTGCATTTGGCTGGTTACGATCTTTCCATGGATGAACTGAAAAACTTCCGTCAATGGGGCAGTAAAACTCCTGGCCATCCTGAATATGGTCATACTGCAGGTGTAGATGCTTCTACCGGTCCTTTGGGTCATGGCTTTGCTATGGGCGTAGGCTTTGCGATTGCAGAAGCTGCATTGGCTGCTAAATACAATAAACCTGAGTTTTCTGTAGTAGATCATTATACATATGGTCTTACTTCTGATGGTGACCTGATGGAAGGTGTTTCCTGCGAAGCAGCTTCTTTGGCTGGTACTCTTGGTTTAGGTAAATTAATTTATCTTTATGATGATAACAAAATTACTATTGAAGGCAGTACAGATATTGCATTCTCCGAAGATGTAGAAGCACGTTTTAAAGCATATGGCTGGCAGGTTCTGCGCGTTGCTGATTCTGAAGACATTGACGCTTTGGAAGCAGCTGTTAAGGAAGCACAGGCTGATACTGAACATCCCTCTTTGATTATTGTACGTACTCATATTGGTTTCGGCAGTCCTAAACAGGACAGCCCGTCCTGCCATGGCGAACCTCTGGGAGCTGATGCTCTGGCTGCAACAAAAGCTAAAGCTGGCTGGCCTGCTGACGAAATGTTCTATGTTCCGGAAGATGTACAAAAACATTTTGATGCTAAAAAGCCTCTTGGTGCTGATGCTGAAAAAGCATGGAAAGCATTAATGGCTGACTATAAAATTGCTTATCCTGAACTGGGTGCAGAGTTAGAATCCCGTATTGAAGGCAAAACACTTGTAAACCTGGCTGCGTTGGAGGCTATTTTTGCTGAAACTGCTAAAAATGCTACTCGTGAAGCATCCGGCGATATTATTCAAATGCTTGCTATGCAGCTTCCTGATCTGATTGGCGGCAGTGCAGACTTAGGTCCTTCCAATAAAACTGTTATTAAAAATGGCGGTTCTTTCTCCAAAACAGACCGTGAAGGCCGCAACATTCACTACGGTGTACGTGAGCACGCAATGGGTACAGTAATGAATGGTATTGCTTTGCATGGCGGATTTATTCCTTTCGGCGGAACATTCCTGGTATTTGCCGACTTTATGCGCCCTGCAATCCGTATGGCTGCTTTAATGGGCTTAAGAGCGATTTTTGTTCTTACCCATGACAGTATTGCTCTTGGCGAAGATGGCCCGACACATCAGCCTATTGAAACTACAATGGCATTGCGCATGATTCCTAATGTAAGCGTATTCCGTCCGGCTGACGCACTGGAAACAGCTACCGCTTGGCAGCAGGCTTGCATGAACATGCATAAACCGACCTGCCTGCTTTTAAGCAGACAAAAATTACCCGTATTGCATAAATACGCTCAGGTAGTACATGATAACGCATTTAAAGGTGCTTATGTACTCAGCCCGGCTAAAAATGCTCCTCAGGCAGTTATTATCGGTACAGGCAGTGAAGTGCATCTGGCATTGGAAGCACAGGCAAAACTGGCTGAAGAAGGTATTGATACCAGCGTTGTATCCATGCCCAGCTGGGATGCTTTTGAAAAACAAAGTGCAGAGTACAAAGAAAGTGTGCTTCCTGCAGGTATTGTAAAAGTTGCAGTTGAAGCTGGCGTACCTTATGGCTGGGGCCGTTATACCGGCAATGAAAATAATGTAATCGGTATTACAACCTTTGGTGCTTCTGCTCCCGGCGATGTATTAATGGAAAAATACGGTTTCACTGTAGAAAACGTTGTTGCAAAAGTTAAAGAAGTTCTGTAAGATATAGTTACAGGCGCAGGCATGGTGCTTATTTTTATAAGCCTGTGCCTGCTTTTGTTTTGAAATGAATATTTTATTTGTATTAAATGCAGATACAGTTTCTTTTGAAGAGCTTTATAAAGGCAAGCTTGTGTTGAAGAAATTCTCAAAAATCTAAAGATAATGGATAAGGAGCAGATATGAAAAATTTATTGACTATTGCAGGCAGCGACAGCAGCGGCGGTGCCGGAATTCAGGCAGATTTAAAAACTTTTGCGGCTCACGGAACATTTGGCATGAGTGTTATTACTGCTGTAACTGCTCAGAATACCTGTGGCGTTACTAAAGTTCAGGATATTGATTGTGGCGTGGTGCAGGCGCAGATTGAAGCTGTTTTTGATGATATTCATGTAGATGCAGTAAAAATCGGCATGGTTTCCAGACCTGAAATTATAAAAACTATTGCCGATTGTCTGCGTAAATATAAACCTGCCATAGTAGTGGTGGATCCGGTAATGATTTCCAAAAGCGGATATCCTCTGCTGGTTCCGGAAGCCTGCTCTACACTTATAAGTGAGCTGCTTCCGCTGGCAACACTGCTGACTCCTAATTTGCCTGAGGCGGAGTCTATTACGGGCATGAAAGTTACAGATAAAGATGATATGCTGAAAGTAGCTGAAAAAATTATAAGCTTGGGCGTTAAATCTGTTTTGGTAAAGGGCGGTCACCTGGAAAATACCGCAGATGATCTTTTGTTTGACGGGCAGACAGTTACATGGTATCATGGCGAACGTATCAATACAAAGAATACTCATGGTACAGGCTGTACTTTGTCAAGTTCTCTGGCTGCCAATCTGGCAAAAGGCATGACAGTTCAGGAGGCTGTGAGAGCATCTAAAGACTATGTTACGGAGGCTATAAAATATAGCCTGTCACTTGGCAGTGGCTGTGGTCCTACGCACCATTTTGTTGATTTATACAGAAAGGCTGGTATTTTAGAATAATGGATTTAAAAAGTAAATTTGGTGAGATTATTGAAGCATTACGCAGCCAGAAACCGGTTGTGCATCATATAACAAATTATGTAACTGCTGAAAGCTGTGCTGACATAGCTCTTGCTGCAGGCGCTTCTCCGGTTATGGCAGATGATCCCGAGGAAGTTGAACAGATTACTTCAGGTGCAGGAGCTCTGGTGGTAAACCTTGGAACTTTGAATTTTAATAAGATGATTGCCATGGAAAAAGCTATGCAGCAGGCAAAGAAAAGCAATATTCCTGTTGTACTTGATCCTGTTGGTGTTATGGCATCAGAAATGCGCCTGAACTTTGCTTTAAAGGTACTTAATGCCGGATATGTCAGCATAGTCAGAGGTAATTTTGCTGAATGCGATGCCTTGCTAAACGGTAAAATAACCGGCTGTGGCATTGACAGCAATACTAAAGTTGATGAAGGCGATGCGCTTAAAACTGCGCAGGAAGCTGCCAAAAAGTATAAATGCGTCTTTGCTGTTACCGGTGAAGTTGATAATATCAGCAACGGCAAACAGGCTGTTGTATTAAATAATGGCCATCCCTTACTGCAGGATATTACAGGCAGCGGATGCATGGTATCAACCCTGTGCGGCTGCTGTGCTGCCGTTACAGATGATATGCTTGCTGCAGCAGCTTTGGGCGTAGTTATTATGGGGCAGGGTGCAGAGCTTGCGGCTAACTTTTTAGAGAAAAAAGATGGCCCTGGCATGTTTAAAGTACGTTTGATTGATGCTGTATACCATGTAACTACTAAATGGAATGTTATCAATTTAAATCCGGAAAGACAAAACTGATGAAAAATATTGATTATGGTATTTATCTTGTTACAGACGATCACTGTCTGAAAGGCAGCAGTTTAATAGACAGTGTGGAAGCTGCTTTGCAGGGCGGAGTAACACTGGTTCAGTATCGCGGCAAAGATAAGAGCGGATATTTTCTATATCAGGAGGCTAAAGAGTTAAAACAGCTTTGTGATAAATATAATGTTCCGCTGATTATAAATGACAGAATAGATATTGCTCTGCTGGTAGGTGCTGCAGGAGTGCATCTTGGTCAGGATGATATTCCATGCAGAGAAGCCAGAAAAATTTTGGGCAGTGAGTTTATTATTGGTGTATCTGCGCATAATGTTAAAGAGGCGCAGCAGGCTGTGGCTGATGGCGCCGATTATCTTGGCAGCGGGGCTGTATTTGGCAGTCAGACCAAAACTGATGTTAATACTCTTGGCCTTGATGATCTGAATAAAATTTGCACCGCCGTAAATATTCCTGTGGTTGGTATTGGCGGCATAACCTCTGATAATTACGATGAAGTTTTAAAGGCTGGGGCCTGCGGAGCAGCTGTTGTAAGCGGTATTTTAGGTGCTTATGACATCAAAGTAGCAGCAGAAACATTCAGAAATATTCTGTGCAAGTATAAAAAATAATTTTAAATGCTCAGTTTGCTGAAAAGTGAACTGAGCATTTTGTTTTATTATGAAAAATATATTATCAATAATGATTATTGATAATTTACAGATAGTACATATAAAATTAACAGAAATTTGCCATAAATTCTTGTCTGCAGAATTAATCGGTAATATAATTATGAGTAAATGATAATTATTAAAGGAGGTTTATTATGCATGAAAATTTAGCCATTGCATTTTTATTTACGCTGATTGCGGGTATGTCAACGATGATTGGCAGCTGTATTGCTTTTTTGGCTGATAATACAAATAAAAAGTTTTTGTCGTTCAGTTTAGGTTTTTCTGCAGGAATTATGATTTATGTTTCCATGATTGAAATTTTTCCTGAGGCTCAGGAGATTTTGGTAGCTGAACTTGGCAAGCAGCAAGGTGCCTGGGTAACAGTTATTGCCTTTTTTGCCGGAATGCTTATGATTGCGCTGATAGATAAATTAATTCCTGATGAGGAAAATCCACATGAACTTACTATTATAGATGATACTGAGCATCAGGAGGCAAAAAGAAAAAATTTGATGCGTACCGGTATTTTTACTGCACTTGCAATAACAATACATAACTTTCCGGAAGGTTTGGCAACATTTGTATCAGCTTTAAGAGAACCGGAACTGGCAATTCCTATTGTATTTGCAATAGCTTTGCATAACATACCTGAAGGCATTGCTGTATCTGCACCTATTTATCAGGCAACAGGCTCAAAGGCAAGAGCATTTGCGTATTCTGCAATTTCAGGTCTGGCAGAGCCTGCAGGAGCTCTTATTGGCTGGCTTATTCTGCTGCCATTTATGAATGACATTGTTTATGGTGTAATTTTTGCCGGTGTAGCAGGTATCATGGTTTTTATTTCTCTTGATGAATTACTTCCTGCATCAAGAGCTTTTGGAGAGTATCACCTGTCGTTGTACGGATTAATTATTGGCATGGTTGTTATGGCTGTAAGTTTGCTGATGTTCATTTAGAAGTTGTTTGACTAGTTGTGGTTAATGTGATAGACTGTTGTTTGTGAGTGTGAAAGATAATCGCGGATGGCTTATAGCCAGATGAGGAAAGTCCGAGCTCCACAGGGCAGAATGCCGGATAACGTCCGGCGAGGGTAACCTCAGGGAAAGTGCCACAGAAATGTGTACCGCCTGCTTTGCAGGTAAGGGTGGAACGGTGCGGTAAGAGCGCACCAGCAGTCAGGTAACTGGCTGGCTAGGTAAACCCCATTCGGAGCAAGACCAAATAGGGAAGGGATGAAGCGGCCCGCTGAGCCTTCCGGGTTGTGTCGCTTGAGCCTGTAAGTAATTACAGGTCTAGATAAATGATTATCACCGCTTAGCGGAACAGAACTCGGCTTATTGAGCACTCATAAATGTAATCAAAGACACGTGGTAGCACGTGTCTTTTTCGTGTTGTTTAAAAAAGTATAGTTAAGATTATTTTAATAATGAAAATTTATAATGAGTGATAAAGATCTGCTGATCTGAAATAATTTATTTTTTTGTGGTGAATTCTGATGAAAAAAATTTCTATAGTTGTTCCTGTATTTAATGAGCAGGAAAATTTACACGAATTTCATAAGCGTATTACTGATGTTATGACAGCAGAACCGTATGATTATAATATTATTTTTGTTGATGATGGTTCTTCTGACAGAAGTGCAGAAATTCTTGCAGAGTTATCTGAAAAGGATGAGCATGTTGAAGCGTATCTTTTGTCAAGAAACTACGGACATCAGATGGCATTAACCTGCGGACTGGATAATGCAGATAGTGACGCTGTTATTACTATGGATGGAGATATGCAGCACCCGCCTGAGCTTCTGCCTGAACTGCTGCGTTTATGGGAAAATGGCTTTGAAATAGTAATGACCAAGCGCCTTGCTACAGAAGATGCCGGATTTATCAAACGAACTACATCCGCATTATATTACAAACTTATAAACACCATGTCAAAAGTTGAGATTACACCAGGCGGTTCGGATTTCAGACTGATGGACAAAAAAGCTGTCGAAGCATTCAGACTGTATCGCGAGCGAGCAAGATTTATAAGAGGTATGGTTAATACTTTAGGCTTTAAAGTATCTGTGATTGAATTTGTTGCTCCGCCAAGATTTGCAGGAAATTCAAAATTTAATATGCGTAAAATGCTACATTTTGCGCTGGATGGCATTACTGCATTTTCTAATCTCCCTCTGCGCTGGGCATTTTATATTGGTTTTATTTTTGGTATCTGCAGTATTTTGCTTTTGGGACATGTTTTCTATGTAAAATATATTACTGATGATGCAGTGCCGGGATGGGCCACAACAACAGTGAGTGTTTTGTTTTTAGGTGGCATCCAGTTGATGGGCATTGGTATACTTGGAGAATACATAGGACGTATTTTTGAAGAAATTAAACACAGACCGCTGTATTTAGTGTCACGCCATATAAAAAAATGATTTTTGTTTTACAAAATTAGTAGTATATGGTAGAATATATGTGTACTATAGTAAGAGGATGTGGTGCCCTTGGGTAAGAAGAGGTTTATTGCAGTTTTAGCATTTACATTGATTTTGACATTAGGCAATGCTGTTTCAGCTTTTGCTGCCTTTGAATATGGTGATGAAGGCCAGGAAGTTATGGCCATTCAGAAAAGACTTGTTGAGTTAAGTTACAGCTTAAAAAGTATTGACGGAGAGTTTGGTCATGAGACCGAAAACGCTATCAAAAAATTTCAGACCGACAGGGGGCTGGTTGTTGATGGTATAGTAGGATCAGACACCTACAGAGCGTTAATGAACAAAGACATTCCTCCCAATCGTGGAAGAAGCTCAGTTGTAAGAAAGATTTTAAGAACTGCTTACAGTGTCATTGGTACTCCGTATGTGTTTGGTGGAACTTCTCCTTATGGTTTTGACTGCTCTGGCTTTACCCAGTATGCATTTGCCAGTGCTGGCGTAAGCATCCCAAGAACAGCAGACAATCAGTTGTACTATGGTAAAAGCATTCCCATGAGTGATTTGCGTGTTGGCGATTTGGTATTTTACACTACTTATGCTCCGGGCGCTTCTCACTGCGGCATCTACCTCGGCAATGGTAAATTTATCCATGCAGGAACAAGTACTGGTGTAACAGTTGCTTCTGCGTTTACCGGTTACTGGGGCGCAAGATATTACGGTGCGTGCAGAATTTTATAAGAGATTAAGCAGACGGTGTTTACTGTCTGCTTTTTTGTTGCAATGAATAAGCAAATATTTGATTTTTTTAGTGAGTGTGATATAATAACATAGTAATTCTGTATATGAGCGCCGCAAGGCTTAAATGATCAGATAATTAATACGGTCCCGCCGCTGTGCAAGCTTATGCTTAAGTCAGCAGTCAACTCATATATCTGGCTAGAATCCACGGGCGATGGAGACTGCAGCGATACTGGTAATTTATTATTAGTTAGGTGTGTCTTTATGACTTCTGTCGGATCTGGCAGGAGTCTTTTATTTTTATTAGTAATAAATTGCATTTGATAAAATATTATAAAGGAGGCTGCGGGATGGAAGAATATCAGTTCTCGCAGGGTAAAAATCTTCGCTGTGGGTATACAACAGGCAGCTGTGCCACTGCGGCAGCTAAGGCAGCAGCGATGATGCTTTTACATAAAGAGAGTATAAACACAGTAAAAATAGATACTCCCAAAGGCGTAATCCTTGAACTGGAGCCTTTGGAGATAGAAAATACTGAATCCTACTCCAGCTGTGCCATAAGAAAGGATGCAGGTGATGATCCGGATGATACGCATGGAGTTCTGGTTTTTGCCAAAGTCGAAAAGTCACCTGAAGCAGGCATTGAGCTGTGCGGCGGTGTAGGCGTAGGCGTTGTTACAAAACCCGGACTTGCATGTGCTGTGGGCGGACCTGCAATTAATCCTGTGCCAAGAAAGATGATTTTACAGGCAGTGGAGGAAGCAGCGCAAAGTGCAGGTTATAAAGGCGGCCTTAAGGTTACTATTTCTATTCCTGCCGGAGTTGAGATAGCGAAAAAAACCTTTAATCCGCGTCTGGGTATTGTTGGCGGTCTTTCTGTACTTGGCACAAGCGGTATTGTAGAACCAATGAGTGAACGGGCGTTGATTGAAACTATGTATGTGGAGCTTAATGCTCAGAAAGCAAAAGGAAACAAGCATCTTTTAGTATTTTTTGGCAATTATGGGGAAGATTTTACCCGTGATGTGTTAAAACTTAATCTTGAAGATTCTGTAACCTGCAGTAATTTTGTAGGTGAGCTTTTAGATTATGCGGTGTTCTGCGGTTTTGAAAGCCTACTGTTAATCGGGCATTCAGGAAAGCTGGTCAAGCTTGCTCAGGGGGTAATGAATACACATTCCAAATATGCTGACTGCAGAACAGAGTTTATGGCTATGCAGGCCATGTTTCATGGAGCATCACCTGCTGTTGGGCAGGAGATTTACAAATGTCTGACAACTGATGAAGTTGTAAAAGTGCTTCGGCGGGAGAACCTTTTTGATAAAATTATTCCGGAAGTAACTAAGAAAATTGATTTTTACATGCAGCATAGAGTGCATGGTAAAATAAAAACTGCTGCTTTAATGTTTTCTAATGTCTACGGAGTTTTAGGAAAAACTGAGTATGCGGATGAACTTATTAAACTACATGTAAAAAAAGAAGGAGAATGAGAGAAATATGAGAGGCAAACTTTACAGTGTGGGTATCGGACCTGGAGATCCGGAGCTTTTGACATTAAAGGCGGTTCGTCTTTTGAAAGAGTGCGATGTTGTTGCTCTGCCAAAAGGAGATACTGATGTTATGACTGCAAAAAATATCGTTAATCAGGTTGTAAACCTGGATGAAAAAGAGCAGTTGATTATTTACATGCCTATGACTAAAGATATGGCAGCTATGGATAAAGCTCACAAAGAAGGTGCTGAAGCTGTAATTAAATTACTTGATGAAGGCAAAAACGTAGTATTCATCACTTTAGGCTGTCCTACTGTGTATGCAACCTGCATTTATGTACATAAACTGGTACTTCAGGCAGGCTATGATGCTGAGCTTGTTGCCGGTGTTACATCTATCTGTGCAGTGGCTGCAAGACTGAATACATCCTTGTGTGAAAGGGCAGAACCTCTTATCATTCTTCCTGGAAGCTATAAAGAAGCTACTAAATTCCTGGATGGCCCCGGCAACAAAGTATTGATGAAATCTGCCAGCGAAATCGGACGAGTTCGTGATGAACTTAAAGAACGCGGCCTGATTAAAAATGCTGCTATGGTTGAACGCTGCGGACTTCCCGGTGAAAAAGTTTATCGTAACCTTGAAGAAATTGATCCTAACAGTAGTTATTTCTCTGTTATTCTGGTTAAAGAAAAGGAGTTGGATAAATAATGATTTATTTTATTGGTGCAGGTCCTGGTGCAGTTGATTTAATTACTGTTAAAGGTAAAGAATTATTAGAAAAAGCTGATTTGATTATATATGCAGGTTCTTTGGTTAATCCCGGACTTTTGCAATATGCAAAACCGGAATGCGTAATCATGGACAGTGCTAAAATGACTTTGGAAGAAGTTATTGCAGCAATGGTACCTGCTGCTCAGGAAGGCAAACTTGTTGTTCGTCTTCATACCGGTGATCCCAGTGTATACGGTGCGCATCGCGAACAGATTGATTTGCTGCGCAGCTATAACCTGGATTTTGAAATTGTTCCCGGTGTAAGCTCTTTCTGCGCTGCAGCTGCTGCTCTTGATGCAGAATATACTTTGCCTAATGTAAGTCAGTCTGTAATCATTACTCGTATGGAAGGCAGAACTCCTGTTCCCAGCAGACAAAAAATTGCTGACTATGCTGCTCACAGAGCAACAATGGTTATTTTTCTCAGTTCTGGTATGCTGGACAAACTGCAGGTAGAGCTGGTTAAAGGCGGTTATAAAGAAGATACTCCGGCTGCTATTGTTTATAAAGCATCCTGGCCGGATGAAAAAGTTGTTCGCTGCACAGTTGGAACTTTGGCTGAAAGTGCTGCAAAACACAATATTACAAAAACAGCTTTGATTACCGTAGGTAACTTCCTTGGCAACGAATATGACCGCAGTGAGCTTTACAATCCTACTTTTGCACATGGATATCGTGAAGCTGATCCTGAAAAATTAAATGTAAAACCCGAGGTTAAATAAATGAAGGCGGTTATTTACTCCTTTTCCAGACGCGGCGCAGAGCTTAGCAAAAAGATAAGATCTGTTTTGCATATGCTTGGCTATGATGCCAAGGCAGAAACTTTAGCTAAATATGCTGATGCTGAAATTGGAGTAATTGAGCCGGATTGCAAAACGGCATGCAAGCATGCTTTTACTGAATGCGGTGCAGTTATTTTTGTAGGTGCGGCAGGTATTGCTGTGCGTACCATAGCACCTTATATTCAGGGAAAAACAAAAGATCCGGCAGTCATCAATATTGATGAACGCGGTAATTTTGTGATACCTCTTTTGTCAGGACATATTGGCGGTGCCAATGAACTGTCCAGAGTAATTGCGGATAAAATAGGAGCAATGCCCTGTGTTACAACTGCTACTGATGTCAACGGACTGTTTGCGGTTGATGAATGGGCTGCACGTAATAACTTGCTTATAGACTCAATGGCAGCTGCCAAAGAGTTTGCAGCTGTACTAGTTAATAATGATATTGCCGGTATATACAGTGATTTTGTAATTGAAGGAAATCTGCCGCAGAATACTATTGCGGTTGAACAAAAAAATACAGAATTACCTTGCGGACTGGCAATAACTGTTTATAAAAATATCAGTCCCTTTAAGATAACGTTGAAGCTTATTCCGCAGATAGTACATTTGGGTATAGGCTGCAGGCGCAATACTCCTAAGGAAAAAATTGCGTATTTAGTTAACAGGGAGCTTGACAGATTAAATATTGACAGACGGGCGGTTTGCGCTGTAGCGTCTGTTGATTTGAAAAAAGATGAAGCTGGACTGCTGGAATTTGCTGCTGAAAATCAGTGGCGGGCTAATTTTTATACGGCAGATGAACTAAATGCTGTTGAAGGTGATTTTGCACCTTCTGCTTTTGTAAGCAGCATAGTTGGCGTTAATAATGTCTGTGAACGCAGTGCAGTTCTTGACAGCAGCGGAGGCAAAGTTCTGCTGCATAAAACAAGCTGCGACGGAGTGACGCTGGCTGTTGCTGTTGAAAATCTTCATCTTGATTTTTCTAAAACAGGTTTGAAAACTAATTAAGGATGGTATAGAAATGTCTAAATTATTTGTTGTTGGTCTTGGCCCCGGCGGCGTAGAACAAATGACTAAGAGAGCTTATGAAGCTTTAAAATCCTGTGATGTTATTGCAGGTTATCATGTATATGTTAATTTGATTAAGGAAGATTTTGCTGAAAAAGAATTTTTATCTACCGGCATGCGCAAAGAAGTTGATCGCTGCAAATTAGCTTTGGAAGAAGCTTTAAAAGGCAAAACCGTTGCTATGATTTCCAGCGGTGACGCAGGTGTTTACGGTATGGCAGGCATTATGTATCAGGTTGCAGCTGATCATCCGGAAGTTGAAATTGAAGTTGTTCCCGGTATTACAGCTGCTTGCTCCGGCGCTGCTGTTTTAGGCGCTCCGTTAATCAGTGATTTCTGCCTGATTTCCTTAAGCGATTTGCTCACTCCGTGGGAAAAAATTGAAAAACGCCTTGATTGCGCGTCTCAGGCTGATTTCTGCATCTGCCTTTACAATCCGTCCAGTATTAAACGTCATGATTATTTGCAGAAAGCTTGCGATATTATGCTCAAAAATCAGAGCGGAGATGTTCCGGCAGGTATTGTACGCAATATCGGCCGTGAAGGCGAAGAGTACGAAATTACCACTTTAAAAGAACTGCGTGATAAAAAAGTAGATATGTTCTCTACCGTTATCATTGGCAACAGCCAGACTCAGGTTATTAATGGTAAGCTTGTTACTCCTCGCGGCTACAGATTAGCATGAAACCGATAATTTGGATTATTGGCGGTACAAGCGAAGGCAGAAATCTGGTAAAAGCATTGGCTGATCTGGATGTGTTTATTTATGTATCCGTAGCTACAGAATATGGTGCCGGATTAATTGAAAAACAGGATAATGTTGCAATTGTTGCTGAAAGAATGAATCAGCAGGCAATGCAGCAGTTTATCAGGGAGCATAATCCTGCATATGTAATTGATGCAACACATCCATATGCTACAATTGTTACTGCTACTGTTAAAGACGCATGCGCAGCAGAAAACTGCAAATATCTGCGTATTTTAAGACCTGCAGGTGAAGCTGGAAACTATGTCACTGTACACGATTTTCCGGAAGCTGTGGAGCTTTTAAACCATATGGATGGCAATATCTTTTTAACTACCGGCAGTAAAAATCTTGCCGATTTTACTGCTGTTAAAGATTACCAGGACAGAATTGCTTTGAGAATTCTGCCTATGGAAGATTCTTTAAAAAGTGCGTTAAATTTTGGTTATAAGCCTGCAAATATTGTATGCATGCAAGGTCCTTTTTCCAAAGAGCTTAATATTGCCATGCTGAAAAAATACCGCAGTAAATTTTTGGTTACTAAAGATTCCGGTGCTGCAGGCGGATTTGATGATAAAGTTGAAGCTGCTGAAGAAGCAGGAGCAAAACTGATTGTTATTGGCCGTGCTGAAGAAGACGGATCAAGCTATTATGAGATTTTAAATTATTTACGTCAGCAGTTTACAGACGTAAAGTATTGATAAAGGAGCTTAATTATGCTTCAGGTTAATATTGTTGGTATTGGACCGGGAAATCCGGACTTACTTACAGAAGCAGCAAAAAATGCAATTTCTGAAAGTAATATATTGATTGGCGATAAAAGAATGCTTGCCGGATTTATACAAGACGGCAAGACTGTTCATGATACAATAAAGGTCGCTGATATTGTAAAAATTGCTGAGCAGGCTGATGCACAAACAGATAAAATAGCTGTACTTGTTTCCGGTGACGTAGGATTTTTCAGCTTGGCAAAAACCATCAGCGGTAAATTGCCCAACTGTACCTGCACGAGATATTGCGGTATAAGCAGCCTGGTGTATTTTGCTTCTAAACTGGAAATGTCCTGGGATGATGCTAAAATTGTCAGTATGCATGGCCGCAGACAAAATCTTGTTTCTGCTGTTGCCAGAAATAAAAAAGTATTTTCCTTAACCGGAGGAGAAAATTCTCCGCAGCTTTTGTGCAGCAAATTGTGTGAACATGGTTTGGAAAGTGTACGCGTATTTGTTGGCGAGAATCTTTCTTATCCTGAAGAAAGAATTACTGCCGGCACAGCTGCTGAAATTGCTAAGATGGAATTTCCTTCATTATCCGTTATGATGATCATGAATGATAATGCAAGTGATGATGTTTCTGTTGTTCACGGTCTTGCTGATGAACTTTTCATGCGCAGTAAGGTACCTATGACTAAGCAGGAAGTCCGCAGCATTTCCATGTCTAAGCTGAAGCCCAAGGCTACTGATATTATTTATGATATTGGTGCCGGAACAGGTTCGTGTTCTGTGGAACTGGCTCTGTTGGCATTTAAAGGCCATGTGTGGTCTTTTGAGAGAAATCCGGCGGCAGTAGAACTGATTCATAAAAATGCAGAGCTGTTTGGTATTGATAATTTATCTGTCATTGCCGGTGAAGCTTTGGAGAATATCAAAGAAATGCCGGCACCGGACTGTGTTTTTGTTGGCGGCAGCGGCGGCGATTTATGTGATATGCTGGATATTATCTACAGCAAAAATGCTAATTGCCGCGTAGTTATCAATGCCATTACTGTTGAAACACTGGCCGAAGTAGTAAATTATTATAAAAATCGCAGTGATTTTGCTTTAGAAATTGTAAATGTATGCGTGGCGCGCAGCAAAAAACTTGGTAATTATAATTTAATGATGGCGCAAAATCCTGTTTATGTTATGACAGCTGCAAAGAAGGAAGATTAACATGTCTGAGATAAAGATTCCTCGCTTTATGATAAGTGCCGCAGGCAGCGGCAGCGGAAAAACCACAATTGTATGTGCACTTTTAAAGGCGCTGATGAACAGAGGGATGAAGGTTTCTGCCTTTAAATCTGGTCCTGATTACATTGATCCGATGTTTCATTCCAAAGTTATAGGTGCTAAATCCCGTAATTTGGATATTTTTATGCTGGGCAGAGAAACAGTAAAGTTTCTCGTTGCTAAAAATTCCCATAAAGCGGATGTTGCCATATTTGAAGGGGCAATGGGTTTTTATGACGGTATGGGAAAAACTTCAGAAGCCAGCGCATATGATCTTGCATCTACCTGTGATGTACCGGTTGTATTAGTTATAAATGCTAAAGGTGCTGCTTTGTCTGTTGCTGCTCAGATTAAAGGTTTTAAAGAGTTCAGAAAAGACAGTCATGTAGCAGGAGCTATACTTAATAATGTAAATCCCATGAGCTATATGTTTTATAAAGATGTTATAGAACAGGAAACAGGAGTTAAGCTTTATGGCTATTTTCCTGTTATGCAGGACTGTAATTTTGAGAGCAGGCATTTAGGTCTTATAACAGCTGAAGAAATTGGTGATTTGCAGACTATTGTAGAAAAACTGGCGGCACAGGCTGAGAAATCTTTGGATTTAGACGGGTTAATGACATTAGCAAATACTGCTGATGATTTAGCTTATGATGATATTGCTGTTGAAAGAGTTGGCAATGCAAAAATTGCCGTAGCGCAGGATAAAGCATTTTGCTTTTATTATCAGGATGCTTTGGACTTACTTGCCGAAATGGGAGCAGAGCTTATTCCTTTCAGTCCTGTTTCTGATGACAGGCTGCCTGAATGTGATGGTATTATTTTAGGCGGAGGATATCCGGAGCTTTATGCTAAAGAGCTGGAGAGTAATAAATCCATGCTGGCAAGTATCAAAAAGGCACTTGATAATAAAACACCCTGTTTTGCTGAGTGCGGCGGCTTTATGTACCTGCTGGAAAAATACATTGATGGCGATAAATGCTATGAATGGGTAGGTGCTGTTGCTGGCGAAACTAAGCTTACCAGTAAACTGACAAGATTTGGCTATGTGCATTTAACTGCGCAGCAGGATAATCTTCTTTGCAAAAAAGGAGAATCCATTAATGGACATGAATTCCATTATTCAGACAGCAGTAATAATGGTACTGGCTTTTTAGCAAGCAAGGCATCCGGCAAGGGACAGTGGGAATGCGCCAATGTTTCTGATACTTTGTATGCAGGATATCCGCATATTCATTTGTATGGCAATATAGATTTTGCCAGAAATTTCGTAAAAAAATGTGTTGAACATGCACAGAAAAATAAATGCAGCAGATAAAAGGGGATTGTACTGATGATGACATTATCTGCAATTGTGGCAGGTTATATTTTAGATCTTCTTTTTGGTGATCCAAGATGGCTGCCGCATCCGATTTGCTTAATCGGAAACCTGATAGGCTTTTTGGAAAAACGTTTAAGATCCTTATTTGCTTTCAGTAATACTGCGTTGTTATTAAGCGGTGCTTTAATGGTAGTTATTGTATTATTTGTAAGTTATGCAGTGCCTTACCTGATTTTGCAGGAAGCTGAAAAAATAAGTATCTGGCTGGCGTTTGCTCTGGAAACAATCATGTTTTATCAGATATTTGCAACTAAATGTCTGAAGGATGAAAGCATGAAAGTTTATGAAGCCTTGAAAAAGAAAGATTTAACTGATGCCAGATTAAAATTATCCTGGATTGTTGGCAGAGATACAAAAAACCTTACTGAAGAAGAAGTGACCAAGGGTGCTGTTGAAACCGTTGCCGAAAATACGGCTGACGGCATTGTAGCGCCTATGTTTTATATGTTTATCGGTGGTGCGCCTCTGGCATTTTTGTATAAAGCTATTAATACAATGGATTCTATGGTGGGTTATAAGAACGACAAATACCTTTATTTTGGCAGATGTGCAGCCAAGTTAGATGATCTGGCGAACTTAATTCCTGCCAGAATTACAGGCATAACCATGATTATGGCTGCTTATTTTCTTAATCTGGATGCCAAGCAGGCCTGGAAAACTTTTTGGCGTGACAGATATAACCATTTGAGTCCCAATTCTGCAATGACTGAAAGTGTGGCTGCTGGTGCACTTAACATTCAGTTGGGCGGCGGACATTTTTATTTTGGGAAATGGGTACACAAAGATACCATTGGTGATGATATCAGACCTGTACATTATAATGATATTGTTACGGTAAATAACCTGTTGTACATGACGTCTGTTATCTGTATTTTGTTGTTTTCACTTATTTATTTAACTGGAATTTTTACTCTTACTTAAAGGATGGGGATTTTATGTATACTTATGTTCATGGAGGAGATATTTATACTGAGAAATTAACTAAAGATGGTAAACCTTTTGTTGATTTTTCTGCTAACATCAATCCTTTGGGATTACCCGACGGGGTTAAAAAGGCTATAAAGAATTCTTTGAAAATGTGCATAAATTATCCGGATCCTTTTTGCAGAGAGCTGGCAGAAAAAACTGCCGAATATTTGGGCGTTAACAGCAGCTATTTGTTTTTTGGCAATGGTGCTGCAGATGTGCTTTTCAGACTGGCACTGGCATTGAAACCAAAAAAAGCATTGCTTTTGGCGCCGACTTTTGCTGATTATGAAAAATCACTGCGTTCCGTTGATTGCGCTGTGAAATACTATGATCTGAAAGAAGATCGTAATTTTGTAATTCAGAGAGATATTTTAAAAAAAATTACTGCCAGTACGGATATTGTTTACATATGTAATCCTAATAATCCTACTGGGAAGCTTATTGATCAGAAACTTCTGGAAGATATTTTAAAGCAATGTGCCGCAGTGAATGCGTATCTGCTGGTTGACGAATGCTTTGTTGATTTTGTGGCTGCAGAGCGTGCCTATAGTATGCGTTCTTTGCTGTCAGAATATAAAAATCTTATTATCCTCAAGGCCTTTACAAAAACATTTGCCATGCCAGGAATACGACTTGGCTACTGCATGACTTCTGATGAGAATTTACACAGAAGATTACATGAGTGCGGTCAGGATTGGAGCGTATCAACCATTGCTCAGGAAGCTGGCAAGGCGGCTTTGCTTGAAAAGGAGTATTTAAATGCTTCTATGATGCTTATCAGTGAAGAACGCAATTATCTTGTCAGTCAGCTTGAAACATTAGGTGCCAAGGTTTACGGAGCGGAAGCAAATTATATCTTTTTCAGAATGGAGCATCCTAAAAATTTAAAAGAGCTGCTGCATGAGCAAGGTTATCTGATCAGATCATGTTCCAATTATAATAATTTAGATGATAAATACTACAGAATTGCGATTAAAACAAGAGTACTTAATCGTGGTTTAATTAAAGCAATTAAGGAAGCAAAAAAGAATGCGCTCATTATTGGTACTTATTGATGGATTAGGTGATGATCCTATTGCTGCCTTTAATGGGAAAACACCATTTGAGGAAGCAACGCATTTTAATATAGATAAACTGATGGCTGATGGCGGAATGATGTCAGAATTCAGTATTTGTGAGGATGATATTGTTCCGGAAAGCTGCAGCTGTATTTTAAGACTTCTCGGAGTTTCTAAAGAGAACATACCTAAAAGCCGGTCTTATCTTGAACTTCTGGCTAATGGCAGAGATATCAGTGAGTTTGAGATGGTGTTGAGGTGTAATCTTGTTGCTGTTGATGATAAGGGGACACTGCTGGGCTTTAACGGATATGGTCTTTCCGCAGAGGATATGAAGGCTGCGACAGAAGCGTGCAACAGTATTTTTGCAAAAGTGGAGTTTATTCATTTATCAGAATACAGAAATTTGATTATTTTGGATAAAGAGGCTGATGTTTTAAGCTGTGAAATTCCTCCTCCTCATGAGCACGTAGGAGAGAATATAAACGTTCTTCTGCATGATATTAATACCAAATCTTTGGTCTTAAAATGCTTTTTGCGAGAGGCAGAAAAAAGATTGCAGAGATTTTCTCATGATAATATACATTATCAGCTGTATCCGTGGGGGTGTGCAGAGCGTCATGAAATGCCTTCTTTTTATGAGCTGCATGGCATTTCAGGCGGAGCTGTTTGTAAGGCTGAAATTGTACATGGAATTGCCAAAGCTTTAAAAATGGCTGTAACTGTTCCGCTTAAGGCTACAGGTGATATTGATACTGATATTACTGCCAAGGCTGATGCTGCGCTGCAGATGCTTGCAGATAATGAATTTGTTATTGCGCATTTTAATGGCAGTGATGAGGCGTCACACAGATACGATGCTGAGGGTAAAAAGGCCTTTATAGAAAAAATTGATGAGCTGTTTATAGCACGCATCTTAAATGAATATAAAGGGCCATTAAATATTCTGATATGCGGTGATCATGTAACAAGCTCTGTGAGCGGAAAGCATGATCGCGGTAATGTACCAGTTGTTGCCGGTTGTATAAATTATAATGGCAAAATATTGGGAATGAATAACTATCATGATATATTAAACTTTTTAATGAGAGAGAGTGATTGAGTTGGCAAAAGCAATAATGGTACAGGGTACAATGTCCAATGCAGGCAAAAGTCTGGTGACAGCAGGTTTATGCCGTGTATTTAATCAGGATGGAAAAAAGGTTGCTCCTTTTAAATCCCAAAATATGGCTCTCAATTCTTTTATTACCAAAGAGGGCGCAGAGATGGGACGTGCTCAGGTAGTACAGGCAGAGGCTGCCAATATTGAGCCCAGCGCGCTTATGAATCCAATTTTGCTGAAACCAACCAGTGACAGCGGTTCACAGGTAATAGTTAACGGCGAAGCTATAGGCACTATGACCGCTGCAGAATATTTCAAATTTAAAACTAATCTTATTCCTGACATTATGAAAGCTTATAATCAGCTGGATGAGAATTTTGATGTTATCGTTCTGGAAGGCGCAGGCAGTCCGGCAGAGATAAATCTCAAAAGCCAGGATATTGTAAATATGGGTATGGCCAAAATGGCTAAAGCACCTGTACTGCTTGTAGCAGATATTGACAGAGGCGGTGTATTTGCTTCTATTTATGGCACACTTATGCTGATGGAAGAAGATGAGCGCGCCATGGTAAAAGGTGTTATTATCAATAAATTCCGCGGGGATGTAGAAATTTTGCGTCCTGGTCTGCAGATGATTGAAGAAAAAACCGGCGTGCCTATTGTTGGCGTTCTGCCAATGCTTCATGTAGATATTGAAGATGAGGACAGCCTGTCTGAAAGACTGACCAGTCATACAGAAGTTAAGTTAGTTGATATTGCTGTAATAAGAATTCCCAGAATGTCTAACTATACAGACTTTAATGTATTTGAACTTATTCCCGGCGTATCTTTAAGATATGTGTCCTCTGTACGTGAGCTTGGAAATCCGGATATGATTATAATTCCGGGTACCAAAAATACTATCGGCGATTTAAAATGGATGCGTCAAAGTGGTATTGAAGCTGAAATTTTGAAAAAAGCTCATGAAGGTACTGTTATTTTTGGTATCTGCGGTGGTTATCAGATGCTGGGCAAAAACTTATCCGATCCCTATGGAGTTGAAGAGGGAGGCGATACCGCTGGTATTGGTTTGCTTGATGTAGAAACTATTTTTGCTGAAAAGAAACGCACCATTCAGATGGAAGGTAATTTTGGACAGGTCAAAGGTATTTTCTCTAAATTAAGCGGTAAGCCGTTATTTGGCTACGAAATACACTCCGGTGTAACAAATTTTGCTGAAGACTGTGCACTGACCAGCATAAAACCGATACACGAAAGTGGTGGAGAGGTAATGCTTGAAGGTTCCCAGAATATCGGCGACAAGATGAACGTTTATGGTACATATATTCATGGTGTTTTTGACGGTGATGGTATAGCCGCAAGTGTGGTAGAAGCTTTGCTGGAGAAAAAAGGCATGAAAATGGAAGATATTAAAACTGTTAATTTTGCCGATTACAAAAAACAGCAATACGATATTTTAGCAGATAGCGTTCGTAAAAATTTGGATATGAAAAAGATCTATGAAATTCTGGAAGCTGGTGTCTGAATGAAAGATGGCGGTTTGATTCATATTTATTGCGGTGATGGCAAGGGAAAGACAACAGCTGCTCTTGGCCTTGCCGTAAGATGCAGCGGACATGGCAATAAGGTTTTGTTTGTTCAATTTTTAAAGAGCAGACCAACTGGCGAGTTAAAGGCATTGTCTTTAATAGATAATGTTGAGGTAATGCGAGGCAAGGAAAATAATAAATTTACTTTTCAGATGAATGATGAAGAAAAGCAGGAAGTATATAAGCATCATATGCAGCTTTTTGATAAAGTAAAGGAAAAATGCTGTCATGAAGGTATTGATCTGCTGGTGCTGGATGAAGTAATCGGTGCCTGCAATACTGGTGTGTTTGATTTAGGTGTTCTTCTTGATTTTCTTAAAACCAAGCCTGAGCAGCTGGAAGTTGTTTTAACAGGCAGAAATCCTGCTGCTGAGCTTGCAGATATAGCTGATTATGTTTCTGAGATCTGTAAACGTAAACATCCTTTTGAAAAGGGTATTCCCGCAAGAACTGGTATAGAAAGGTAGTGAAAGAAATGCAGTTACAAAATGTTTTGCCTGCTGATATTGAAAAACGCAGTATGGAAATTATTGGTGAAGAATTAGGCGAAGTAAAAATTGATCCTGAAAAAATTGATATTGTAAAAAGAGTTATTCATACTTCTGCTGACTTTGATTATGCAAGAAATATGTGCTTTTCTGAAGGTGTAGTTGAAAAAGCACTGGAAGCTTTAAGAAATGGCGCTACTATTGTTACTGACACAAATATGGCTTGTACCGGTATCAATAAAATGGGTTTAAATAAACTTGGTGCCAAAGCAGTATGTTTTATGGCTGATCCTGATGTGGCTCAGCGTGCCAAAGAAGCTGGATCTACAAGAGCAGCAGCCTGCATGGAAAAAGCCTGCGAAATAGAAGGTCCTGTTATTATTGCTGTTGGTAATGCGCCTACTGCATTAGTACGACTGGATGAACTCGTAAAAGAAGGAAAAATTAAACCTGAGCTGGTAATTGGTGTTCCTGTAGGCTTTGTTAATGTTGTAGAATCAAAAGAGATTATTATGAAAACAGGCATTCCCTACATTGTTGCAAGAGGCCGCAAAGGCGGCAGTAATGTAGCAGCTGCAATTTGCAATGCCTTAATTTATAAATTAACTCGTTAATTAGTTGACAAACATAAAAGATAGTAGTATAATTACTATCGTTGAATTCCTCGATAGTTCAGCCGGTAGAACACCTGACTGTTAATCAGGGCGTCGTAGGTTCGAGTCCTACTCGGGGAGCCAGTAAAAAGTGCTTCGAACACTTCGGTGTTCGGAGCTTTTTTGTTGTCTGATAGTTGGTATTTTTTGATTGATTTAGTATAAAACATGACAAATATTTAATCAAAAATTAATTTAAAATTAACCGTATTTTAATGTACAAACAGGTATTAAAGCAGTATAATTTCTGTAAAACAGGTATTGAAGGAATTAATTATGCAAATTATTTTGACAAGTATTGCAGCCTGGTTTATAGCACAGGGAATTAAGGTTTTAATATTTTATAGGCGTACTAAAATTTTGAATTTAAAAATCCTGACTATATCCGGAGGTGTACCAAGTTCTCACACAGCTTTTGTAACTGCTGCTACAACAAAAATAGGTCTGCTAGAAGGGTTTGATTCTACTCTTTTTGGTTTTGCAGTTATTTTGGCGTTTATTATTATGTATGATGCCGTAGGTGTGCGTTATGCTGTCGGAGAACAGGCAAAATTCTTAAACAGGTTTCAAAGGGATCTGAAATATGTTGTTCCCTTTAGAAAAAAGAAGATAAAGGAAGTGTGTGGGCATACTGTAAAGGAAGTTGCTTTGGGGTTTTGTATAGGCGTATGTTGTGGATTAATATTTTAGCAGAGGTGCAGCCGTGGGTGCGGAAGAATTAAAAATATTTCTGATATCAGTATCCAAGTTCTTGATGGTATTGTTTATAGCTGTATATTCTTATCAGGTGGTTTACTGTTTGATTCCCTTTTTGTTCAAATCCAGAAAAAGTACTCCAAAAAAGGAGCGATTAAACAGGTTTGCGGTCTTGATTGCTGCGCGCAATGAAGAAAATGTGATTGGTGAACTTATAAAAAGTATCAGACAGCAGACTTATGACCATAAGCTGATAAGTGTTTTTGTTGTGGCAGATAACTGTACTGATAAGACAGCGCAGGTTGCTGCAGCTGAAGGTGCAGTAGTTTTTGAACGTTTTAACAAAGTAAAAGTTGGTAAAAGTTATGCACTGGAGTATTTACTGAATGAAATAAATAAGGCATATCCCGAACGATTTGATGGATATATGGTTTTTGACGCTGATAATCTTTTGGAAAGAACGTATGTTGCGGAAATGAATAAAACCTTTAATGAGGGATATGAGATTATCACAAGTTACCGCAATTCAAAAAATTATGGCAGAAACTGGATTTCTGCAGGATATGCTTTGTGGTTTTTAAAAGATTCCAAGTTTTTGAACGAACCACGTATGATTTTGGGCAAAAGCTCTGTCGTTACAGGAACAGGTTTTCTCTTCAGTGACAGAATTCTGCAGAAAACAGATGGCTGGAAATTCCATTTGCTTACAGAAGACTTGGAGTTTTCTACTTATCACGTTCTTGATGATGTTATGATAGGTTATTGCAAAGATGCTGTTTTTTATGATGAACAGCCTGAGTCCTTCAGTCAGTCGTGTAATCAGCGTCTGCGGTGGATAAAAGGTTATTTTCAGGTATTTAGAAAATATAAGTGGCAAATGCTGAAAAAGCTGTTTAAAACAGGCGATTTTACCTATTATGATTTGCTGATGCTTTTTATACCGGCGTTTGTAATATCTGCGCTGCAGTGTGTTGTAAATATTTTGATCTTGCTGCTTTCAATGGGTGACAGTCAGCAGTTTATCAGCAGTTTAATATATATTACTGAAGCGATTTCTGCTTCATACGCAGCATTATTTGCTCTGGGTGCGTTGACTACTGTTTGTGAATGGAAAAATATTTATACTGGCTGGCATAAGAAAATATTATATATATTTACTTTCCCGATTTTTGTATTCACGTATTTTCCTATTGCCTGTGCGGCGCTGTTTGCTAAAGTTGAATGGAAGCCCATTATGCATAAACACAGAATTCAGATTAACGACATTTATAAATCATAAAAAGGAACCTCAGGGTTCCTTTTTTATTTGAAGTTATACTGCTGTTTATGTAATATTTTAAACATACTTTTATGAAAAAATATTTAATTTATAATAAATATTGTATAAATAATAAATATACTTTATAATTTAGCGACGTATATTGTTTTAAAGTGAGGGGAACATATGAAACGTAAAGTATGGAAATTATTGTTAGGATCGTTAGCAGCAAGCAGTATTATCTGCGGTAATGTTATGGCTGCAGAATTTGACAGTGACATTAAGGTTGATAAGGGAGTTTTTAATGGCATATATGATGAAAGGTATGCTACTGTTAAATGGCTTGGTGTTCCGTATGCAGAAAAGGCGGATAAGGATAACAGATGGAAAGCTCCTGAAGAAATAAAAAGTTATCAGGGGAATATTGACTGTTCAAAAATTGCTGCCAGCAATATTCAGTTCAATGGCAAGAATGTAGTTGGTAAAGAAGGAGTTTTGACTCTTGATATATACAGACCTGACTCGAAGGAGAAAAATCTGCCTGTAGTTGTGTTTATTCATGGCGGCAATAATCAGACAAGCAACAGCAGATTATGGATAGGGGATAAATTTGCCAAAGAGGCGAATGTTGTTTATGTGTCTGTTCAATACAGACTGGGATTATTAGGATTTAATAATTTGCCGGCGCTCCATACAGGTAATAAGCTGGAAGATTCAGGCAATTATGGTCTGCTGGATCAGGCTGCTGCCCTGGATTGGATAAGACACAATATTGAAAAATTTGGCGGTGATGAAGATAATATTACTGTTTCCGGATTTTCGGCAGGCGGCAGAGATGTAATGGTAATGCTTATTTCACCTTTATTTAAGGACAAGTTTGATAAAGCTATTTCTTTTAGTGGTGGTCTTACAGTAGCTGATTATAAAAAAAGTCAGGAGATTATTGCAGAAAAATTGGCTCCTCTGACAGTGGAAGATGGATTATGTAAAGATGAGCAGGAGGCAAAAGCCTGGCTGTTAAAAGATGAGCCGGAAGTAGCTGCATATTTGAAACAAATTCCTGCTGAACGTATTGCTCCTATAATGGCGGGAGCTGTTATCCGAATGGAATCTTTTCCGCATTTATATGCAGATGGCAAAGTTATTCCTAAGGAAGGTTTTGCTGTAAAAAAATATAATTCTGTACCATTACTTATGCTTGCCAGTGAAGATGAATTCAGTTCTTTTGTCAGCAGAGATGCATATTTTAAAAACAGATTGGATAAAATAAAACCGGGTACTTATACCGGCAAGGAATTTGCCTTTGCCAATAAATATGGCAGCAAATTTTATACCTTTTTCAACGGGCAGGAGTCTGCAGAGAAAATTTATAAACATTATAATGAGGATATTTACGTATGCAGGTTTGCATTTGGACATGACCCTGCTGTAGCAGGAGAGGAATATGCTTTGCGTAATGGAGCAGTGCATGGCATCTTTTTGCCGTTTTTAACGGACCAGCCCTATCCATATACCAAAAATACAGATATTTTTAAATATCCTGGAAGTAAGGAACTGAGCAAAATATTTATAGATTCTCTGGCTAATTTTGTACGTACAGGCAATCCGAACAGTAAATTATTGGCGGATAACTGGGAGCCATGGGATGCTGAAAATCGTGTTGAAATGGTCTGGGATGCTGATAAAGACAATGCTAATGTATATTTGTATTATGACCGAACAAAATACAGCGGTATCATAGATGAAATGGAAGCAGATATGAGTATTAATCAGCAAGACAAAGAATATATCATCAAAAATGTTCTCAATGGAAGATGGTTTAGCGAGGAGCTGGACAATAAATATAAAAATTAAAAACTGAGCAGGATTTTTTTGTATTGTGTAGAATACTAGAACTTGGAAAATATTGTCAGGTGTGCTGACTGCGGTCAGTACTTAAAAGGGAATACCGGTGAGAATCCGGAGCAGTCCCGCTACTGTAAGTGGAGTCCACGCAATATGTCACTGGCGCAAGCTGGGAAGGCGCGATGGATGATGAAGCTAAGCCAGGAGACCTGCCTGTCACGATGCTATAGCCTACGGGAGATAGGTTGGTATTCGTATACGCAATTTTTATGTCCTCCCATGGGTAGTGGGAGGATTTTTTATTATGAAGGGAGGTTACTTAATTGCAAAGTAAGTTAATTATGGTTACCGGCGGTTCAAGAAGCGGTAAAAGTGAATTTGCTGAAAAATATGTACTGCATTTTTCTCCCAAATGCGATTATATTGCTACAGCAGAAATTTTTGATGATGAAATGGCTCTGAGAGTAAAATTACATCAGGAACGCAGAAATGACGGCAGATGGATTAATTATGAGGCTCCATATCATGCTGAAGAAACTTTTGCCAAACTGGGAAATGAATCCCAGGCTGTTTTATTTGATTGCCTGACAATTTATATGTCAAATCTGATGTATGGAAAAGTTGCACCGGAGGGCGATTTTAAAAGCAGATGTGATTTTGTTTTAGGTGAAATTGACAAACTGATTGCAACTGCCAAAGCCTGCGGCAAATTGGTAGTATTTGTAACAAATGAAGTTGGCGGGGGCATTGTTCCAGACAATAAAATGGCCCGTGAGTACAGCGATTTATCCGGCTGGGTAAATCAGAAAGTTGCAGCTGCCTGTGACAGTGTGTTTTATTGTGTGGCCGGACAGGCAATTGATATGAAAA
Source organism: uncultured Phascolarctobacterium sp. (assembly GCA_958448515.1). Lineage (GTDB taxonomy): Bacteria > Bacillota > Negativicutes > Acidaminococcales > Acidaminococcaceae > URXU01. The sequence goes on from CAUDEF010000014.1 coordinate 39,694, forward strand.
AATTTGCTTATAAATTTGATGAATAGGAGTCAGCTATGGAAAAAATTATTATTCCTGCCTTGGATAAAACGGCAGCAGATACAATCAGAGCCGGATGGGCTAAAATGGATAAACCAAAGGGAAGCCTTGGAAAAATTGAAACAATGGTAGAGCAGTATGCGGCTATGACCGCAAAACCTTTGCCTGAGCAGATTAAAAGCGCTATGTTGCTTATGTGCGGTGATCATGGCATTGCCAAATATGGTGTAAGTGCTTATCCGCAGGAAGTAACCATGCAGATGATTAATGGCTATATGCGTGAAACTGCCGGTGCAAATGTAATGGCAAGACATGCTAAAGCTGATGTTATTGTTGTTGATGCAGGTACTGTTTTTGATTTATCTCATTTGAGTAAAGTAAGACAGATGAAAGTTGCCTGGGGTACGGAAGATTTTACCCAAGGCCCTGCAATGACTTTAGAGCAGGCTGAAAAGGCATTAAAAGTAGGTATGGATATTGCAGATGAGTGCATTGATAAGGGCTATAACCTTCTGGTAACAGCAGAAATGGGTATTGGCAATACAACATCTACTTCGGCAATTGTTTCTGGATTTTTAGATATTGCTCCGGAGCTGACTGTAGGCCGCGGCAGTGGTATTAATGATGAAAGAATGAGAATAAAAACACAGGTTGTAAAAGACGGTCTGGCTAAAAATAAACCGCAGGCAGGTAATGCCATGGATGTTCTCTGCAAGGTTGGCGGTTATGACCATGCAGGTCTTGCAGGTATGATTATTGCAGGTGCAAGACGCAGAGTGCCCACTATGGTTGATGGTGTAAATGCTACGGCAGCAGCACTTTTAGCTTATGGCATGTATTCTGAATGTGCTGATTATATGCTGTGCTCTCATTTAAGTGCGGATCTTTCTCATAAAAAAATGCTGGAAGTTTTAAAGCTTACTCCTATTGTTGATGCAGGCATGCGTTTGGGAGAGGGTACGGGTGCAAGCCTTGCCATCGTAGTTTTGCAGGCTGCTATTGACGTTTACAATAAATTGAGCAGGTGAAAAAATGCGTGATTTTATTACATGTCTGGAATTTCTGACACGTATCAGATTTTCTAACAGAACAGACTGGAGAGATGATGACTTTTCCAGAAGTGTTCCGTATTTTCCGGTTGTCGGACTGGTAATAGGTGCTTTTTTAGGAGCTGTAAACTACGGCCTTGTGTATTTTGATACTCCTGTTTTTATGCGGGCAGTACTGCTTATTTTGGCAGAAATTGTTATTATCGGCGGACTTATGTATGATGGTTTTATGGATACATCTGACGGGGTTTTCAGCGCCCGCAGCAGAGAGCGCATGCTGGAGATAATGAAGGACAGTCATGTTGGCTCTAATGCGGTTATAGCCCTTGTGTGTCTGGTACTGCTGAAAATTGCTGCCTATACATCTATTGATGGGATAAAATTATCTTATGCGCTGCTGGCAATGTCCGTTGCAACAAGAACATTTATGGTTAACTATATCGTTAATTTTAAATATGCGCGTAAAACAGGCATTGGGCATATGTTTACACAGTATTCCAAACCTGTTTATTCATATATTGCCTTTGGAGTTTGCCTGATAATCTTATATTTATGTGGTATGCCATATTTATATACTGGTATAATTGCTTTTCTGATAAGTTTATTTCTGGCAAGATTTCTGTCAGGGCAGCTTGGCGGTCTTACCGGAGATACATACGGATTTTTAACAGAATGCGGAAATGTCATATATTTGATAACTGCAGTTTATTTGCTGCGTTAATATAGGAGGATATAATGCATATAGAAGAAATTATTGCTCAGATTACTGAAATAGATAAAATGTGCCAGTCTAAAGCGCAGGATCGCTTTGATAATTTAATCAAACCTGTAGGCTCATTGGCAAAGCTGGAAGAAATGGTATCAAGATATGCCGGTATTATTAAAAAGACAGACAAAATGGAACTGGAATATCCTAAAAAAGCCTTGTTCGTCTGGGGTGATATTACAACAGCCGCAGATGCTGAGAAAATTATGCATGGAGCATGGCCGGTTAATATTTTGGCAGCACAAACAAAGGCCGTTGTAGAAAGCTTTGTTATAATCAGTGAAAGTAAAGAAGAAGCGCTGGAAGAAGGTGCCATTTTATTAAAAGAGCATGTTTGCAAAGATAATTTGCAGATGATTGGTTTTGGCTGCTTAAGCAATCCGGATAATGAAAATGTGCTGTATGCCATGGCTGGTGCTATTTTGCAAGCTGCTGCTTTAAAAGTACCTGTTATGCTGGACGGACTTGCAACCTGCAAAGCTTTGCTTATTGCTATGAAATATTGCTCCAATGTTAAACAATACTGTTTTGCCGGTCATGTTTCTTTAGAAGAAGGCAGTGAAAAAGCATTAAATGAGGCCGGACTGTCAGCTCCATTGCGTCTTGAAATTACCGATGGCTGCGGAGAAGGTGCAGCACTGGCATTTACTTTGTTTGATGCTGGTTTAAAGGCGTATAAAGAAATGGAAACCTTTGAAGAAGCAGGCGTACATGCGGAAATGAAAGAGTTTTCACATGCGGAACAAATTAAGGAAGAGCAGGCTAAAATATAATTATGAGCAAAATCTATTTTATTCGTCATGGCCAGACTGATTCTAATTCTGGAAGAAAATTTCAGGGAAGAATTGATACAACGCTGAATGCTGTTGGTCTGGATCAGGCTGAAAAAATGGCTGAATTTTTAAAAAGTCATAAAATAGATGCTATTTACTCCAGTCCTTTAACACGCACAGCGCTGACAGCCGCTGCTTTAGCCAGAGCTAAAAATCTTGCGGTAGAGTATATTGATGATTTGCAGGAAATCAGTTTTGGCGCCTGGGAAGGACTTAGCTATGATGAAATTCATAGTAAGTGGCCGGAGCAGATTGAGCTTTTTTATTCCAATCCTGAGCTGTGTCTGCCACCTGAAGGTGAAAGCTTTGCTGAGGCGCAGCAAAGAGCTGTAAAGGCATTAAAAAGAATTTTGGCAGAAAATAAGGATGCTGATATTGCCATAGTATCTCATGGCGGAATAATCAGAGCCTTGATTTTTGCTCTTTTAGATATACCGCTTGCAAACTTCTGGAAAGTAAATATCAATAATGCTTCTGTCAGCCGTTTTAGCGTCTGGGATGAAAATTTTTCTGCGGATGTAATCAATGATTATCATTTTTTGCACGAAAAATAGAATATTCTTTACATAAATTTTAAGTATATTAAATTATAGGTAAAATTGTTCAACTTATATTGACTTATGTATATTGCTCATTTATACTGATAGTAGTGTATCTCAGTGGTCCGGTTAGGGTTCTATCTTCTTCTATAAGCATAGATAAAGTGGGGAAGCCGTAGTAACATCTATAAGTTCTTTTTGAGGTATGTTTTATCTATGATTAGGAGTGATCAAACAATGAAAGAAGACAAAACTTTAACTTGCTGCGAATGCGGAGCTGAATTTGTATTTACTGCATCCGAACAGGAATTCTATGAAGAAAAAGGTTTCACCAATGAACCGCGCCGTTGCCCTGCTTGCCGTCAAGCTCGTAAACAGCGTATGGGCGTAGCTACTGAACGTCCTCAACGCGAAATGTTCGACGCAGTTTGTGCTGAATGCGGCAAAGAAACCAAAGTTCCGTTCCGTCCTTCCATGGACCGTCCGGTATACTGCCGTGACTGCTTCAGCGCACGTAAAGATCAATAATATATAAATAAAATAGCTTGTTATTTTGCTTGTTAATACCCTCTGATTATGGTCGGAGGGTATTTTTTAGTGTCCGGAATAGTAATAAATAAAATATAAAAAAGCGAAGTATATTTAATATACTTCGCTTTTAATACTTTTGAATATTATTTCTGATTTGCTTTATAATCAGCGTTCTGCCATAAATACCATACTGCCAGAGAGCGCCATGGACGCCAGTGTTCAGTTATTTTATTTATCTGTCCTCGTTTGGGAATTTCGGCAAGCTGCATCAAATTTTGCAGTTCCTTTTTGAAAATAAAATCTGCAGATGGAACAACATCAGTTCTGCATAAAGCTAAAAGCAGGAACATTTCAATAGTCCACTGTCCAAGTCCTCTAATCTGGAGAAGCTGTTTGGAAATTTGTGAATCAGTCATATTTTTAAAATTGCTGATAGTAATGTTGCCTGCAACGATAGCCTCAGCAAACTTTTTCATGTACTCAATCTTTTGAGCAACAATGCCTAATTCAGCAAATTTTTCGTCTGCAGTTTCCAAAACAGCCTGCGGAGTTATAGGACTTCCAAGCAGTTTATTCAGATTAATCATCATATTTTGACTTACTTCAGGTGGTAATTGCTGAGCTATAATACCGGCTAAAAGCATTTCAAAATATTCTGCTTCTGATTTTGGTTTCAGTGTACAGGGGGAGAACTTCTCAATTAACGGAGCAAGCTCGGTGGCGTTTTCACGCAGATAGCGGTCACCAGAAGACCAATCTGGGGTTTGGCACATAAGCACCCTCCTTTGTAAAAATATACTAATATTATAATATAAATTAGTTGTTTTTGACAAATAGATTAAACATAAATCATCTTTTTAGTCATACCGCCATCTATTATGATATTAGCGCCGTTAATAAAATCATTATCCTTATCGCACAGGTACAAACAGGCTTTAAAAATATCTTCCGGTTTACCTACTCTTCCAGAAGGATGCTGTTTATGATCGGCTTCAGATAAAGATTCATAGTTTTCAGTTTGGATCCATCCCGGGCTGACAGCATTAACTGTTATCTGTGTACCAGCAAGAGACACACACAATGTGTTTGTCAGAGAAACAAGTCCTCCTTTGGAAGCTCCGTAGGCTTCCCAGTCAGCTTCATTTTGATGAAAACGCGTTGAGGCGATATTAATAATTCTGCCAAAGTCAGCTGATTCATTAAGAGTGATGAAATTTTTGCTGCAGATAAAGGCACCGCGTAAATTTGTGGCAATAACATTATCAAATTCAGTAATACTTATATCTGTTACTGGTTTATTAAAATTACTTACGGCACCATTATTAATAAGGATTTCTGCGCTGCCAAAAGTTTCTTTTATCTGCTCAAAAAAATTGTTTACAGAAGTTTCGTCGCGCAGATCCAGATGGTAAAAATGAATAGCGGGATTTGTAAAAGAAGCAGGGGAGATATCCGCAGCAATTACAGTATAGCCGTTTTCTGCAAAACGGTTGGCAAGATGATTGCCAATACCGGAGGCAGCTCCTGTAATTATTACTTTTGTCATAATTATTCCTTTCATTATATATTAAATATTAATTTATTTTTCCTTGATGTTAATAAAGATGGTATATTTTTTTGTGGGAAATTTAATGCCTTTAGGTTGCAGCCATATGCAAATGGTTTGGCTTTACCAGAGAAACAGAAAAGGCTCAGACATAAGTCTGAGCCTTACTTTTCAAGTGGCAGGGGCAGTAGGAATCGAACCCACAACCAACGGTTTTGGAGTTCGGAAATTTAAAACTTAAAAGCTCAGAAAAACCTAGATATTATCAGTGTTTTAAGGATTTTGCACTTTCCGTAATATCCCATTTTTTACCATATTTTTCCATTCTACTGCACCCACGTTGCACCCATCAAATAGCAAAAATTTTAGTTATTTTATCTGGCAAAGTTGCATCATAGCCAGGAATAGCATGACCATATAAATTAAGCGTATGGCTTGCTTTACTATGTCCTAATCTTTTAGAAACCTCTAAAATAGGAACACCAGCTGCCAGAAGCTGAGTTGCATGTGTATGTCTTAGAGAATGGAAATGCTTATGTTTAACACCAGCCAGTTCAAGTATCTTCTTCCATGCTTTATGAAAGTTAGTAGGAGATATAGCAGTACCATTTTTAGTTGTAAAAACATAGCCATTAATAGAGATAACCTTTTTTAAAGCAATTAGATTATAGAGGATAGATTGTAATTCAGCTGTTATTGTTATTTTACGGATACCAGCAGCGGTTTTAGGACGTTCATCATATGTTCCGGAAAGCTGCTGTAAGCTATTATTAATATCAATATATCCTTCATGCACAGAGTTTGCTTTTAAACCTAAAATTTCTCCTAACCTTGCACCGGTTGTAAGAGCCATATAAAAAATTGGATAATATCTTTTATATGCTTCATTTTCGGTAAGAACCTTTTTTATTTTTGTCAGTTCATCTTTAGTAAATATTTCAATTTCCTGTTGATGGTGTTGTGGTGCCTCTACGGCAAGCATGATATTTTTAGAAACCATATCAAGAACATAAGCTTTATTGAATGCTGCGCTTAAAAGCCTGTGTATCTTGATTTTATTAGATTGAGACATATCCGGTAACTCTCTGTAAAAAAGTTGTACCATACGTGCTGTAAGCTTCTGTAAAGGGATATTACCAATAGCATTAAGATGATTTGCTGTTTGAAGATAACGTACCAGTGTTTTAGGACGTAGTTTATCCTTTTTATATGTTTCAAGATATTCCAGTACCCATTCCATAACAGTAATATTGTTTGCAGGAATATAGGAATTATTAGAAATATCAGCAATCATATTAGAAATCCATGTAGAAGCTTCAGCTTTACTGTTAAATCTTTTGGTAATACGTTTACCTAAATTATCAGTAATAAAAGCGCGGTACTTTTTTCGATCTGCTTCATAAACAATGCTGCCTTCACCATTTGCTTTTTGTCTAACTTTAGGCATAATATCACCTTTCTAAACTCTGCTTATTGGCAGAGTTTTTATTAAATTAATTAAAAGAAACTTGCCATTTTTCTTCAGGAACGGTATCCCAGAACGAAAGGCAGGTTTGCAAATCAGACTCCCAGTGAACAACTTCATCTGTATTGCCGAATTCATCAGAATAGACTTCATCAACTACCTTAATAAAACCCATTTTTTCCATAGTAGGAATTTCTCCGGTAGGTAGTGCAACCCAGAGAGCTTCAGACAAAGTATACTCGATAAATTCCTTTTCACTGTTAAAAACAGCAGGTATAGATTTAGGGCTATTGAGATTTTTAAGTATTATCATTTTTTACCTTCTTTCTTGTATAAAACTGTAAATAAAAAGAAAAAACCCGACACCAAATAGGTATCGGGCTTTTTTGCGCACCATCAGTCTGGTCAGCGCAGTTCAACTGTACCTATTATACAAGAATATTATATTAGTGTCAATTAAATTAGTAACCGTTATTGTATCTATCTATTTCATAATTTACTTCATGAAAGCATCACGGGGACTTCATTAGTAGCAGAAGCAAGCCAGGTAGCTTCACTTATAGAATAGGAGATAAAATCATTTTCGGAAGTAAATACTTCTGGCAGTGATTTTTGAACATCAAGACGTTTTAAAATAATCATGGCAGGGACTCCTTTCATAATGATATAATTAAATTATGAGGTGAATGTTAGATGGAAAATTTTATAGTTACTGTTGTTTTGTCAGTATTATTATTTATATTGTTAGTTATATTGTATAAAACTAAAACTGATAGCAAAAATAAAGAAATAAAATATGAAACAAAAATAAAACAACTAAATGCAAAAGAAGAAATGATTGATGAAGAACTTAAAAAATATGCAGAATATATGAATAGAAAGATAGAAGAGGCAGAAAGTATTTTAATATACAGTAGAAGTGGTTCTGCAGAAGCTTTAAGGATAAAAAATTACTTAGAAAAAGGGAAAATAAACCCATTAAAAATTAAAGAATTTGATATAAGTAAACATGGTTTAGAGATAAGAGAACAATTTGAAATAGAATATAAAGAGATAGAAAAAATGAAAAAAGATATTAGCGATATTAAAGCTGATTTAGAAATAGAGAGGATAACCGTAGAAAGTATAAAAGAATCACTAAAATCAAAAGTAAAAGATATACCTGTGCTGGCGAAATATTTTGCTGATAGGGAAGAAGAACACTATGATAATATTGAAAATTGGCTCATACATAAACCACGCCCTGCATTAACAAGTGCTGAAATCGTACGAGAATTAAAAAACGATAAAAAGATTGTTACAGAAAAACTAAAAACTGCGGAATATTTGAATTTATATTATGAAAGTCTTGTGCCATGGTTAAAAGAAACAGAAGAAGAGCTTTTAGATACACAAAGCATAGATCAAGAATATTTAAGGAAAGACAGCAATGATGATGCTGCTACATATTGGCTTACACCTACAGAATACAGCAGCTTATCAGAGCAGGAAAGAAATCAGCTGGCACTTGACAGATATAATCAGAGGCAGAAAAGCAATGTTGAAATAGGAAGGGACTTTGAAAGATATATAGGATATTTGTATGAAAAAAATAATTTTCAGGTTGAATACAGAGGAATTATTGATGGATTTGAAGACAGGGGGCGCGATCTGATTTGTACTAAAAATAAGCAAATATTAGTAGTACAATGTAAATACTGGTCAAAAAAGAAAACAATACATGAAAATCATATAAATCAATTATTTGGTACAACAGTAAGGTATTATATGGAAAAAAATCCGGAAGCAACATTTTTAGATTTTTATAATGCATTAAAAAATAAGCTTATAGTACCAGTGTTTGTAACGTCAACAACTTTATCCGATACAGCTAAAAACTTTGCTAAAACATTAGGAATATTAGTACAAGAAAATAAAAAACTTGGAGATTATCCTATGATAAAATGCAATGTAAATAATAATACACAAGAAAAAATTTATCATCTGCCATTTGACCAGCAATATGATAAAGTGAAGATAGATGGGAAGGAAGAATTCTATGCCTTGACAGTAGAAGAAGCTGAAAAGGCAGGCTTTAGACGTGCAAAAAAATGGCTTGGTAATTAAGTCCATCTAAGCGGATAAATTATCCTACCCTGTTTTGTGTATCTTTACTTTTAGAAATAGATTTTATATATTTAGCATCTAACAGAATATCAATTTCTTTTTTATCGTCAGCATCCAGCTGGCGATATTTTTTTATTAGTTCTTCTTCATGGTCTGTAAATGTAATTTTTTTATTTTCGTCCCAACACATTATATATGATTCAGAAACATTGTAAATTTTTGCGAGTAATTCTATCTTATCTGTAGGTATATTAGTTATAATATCATTTTCATATTTGTAGTATGTTTGACGTGCTACATTAATTTTTTTACCAATTTCTTCAAGCGTATAATTATTTTTTTGACGGAGGTATTTTAATCGTTCTCCTTTTGTCATAATATCACCTCAAATAACATAATAACATAAATGACGTAAAAAGCAACAATAAAGTTATAAGTGTGTAAATAAATAACTTGACAAGTTACAACAAGTAAATTAAACTAAAAGTAACGTAAAAAGTTACAGGAGTGATATTATGATAAGAACTGATAAGCTTATAGGAATTATGGCTTCTAAAAAAATAAGTGGAGTACAAATGGCAAAAATCATAGGAATTACACCTAAAACATTTTATTCGAAAATGAAAAAAGGTGTATTTGGAACTGATGAAGTAGAAATTATGATTAATGTTTTAGATATTAAAGATCCAATGTCGATTTTTTTTGCCCATAATGTAACTTAAAAAGCAACAAAAGCTAGAGAGGTGGTGAGAGTGGTGGAGTTAAGGATAGAAACAACAGGCATCTGGGAAGGGCAGTTAAAGGTTATTAAAGATGGCAAAGAAACACGTAGTGTTTTCAATGATGGCACACAGAACCTTACGCTTAATGAAGTTGTAAAGAAAAAAGACTCCCTGCAAATAAAAATTGAGGGAGTCAAGAGTGAAGATTTCGGAATAGAAATAAAATGTGAGCCCCGATAAAAATTATTTTTTCAGGGCATTACGAATTTCTTCGTTATTACCTTGTATCACGGTATTAATTTGATTAACTAAAAGACGATTATTTTCAGCGATAATTTTAGCGATATTCTCAGGTGTTGCGCCACCGAGTTCATCAAAGCGTTTTAGTACATCATTTTCATCATATCCGAGTTTAGCAAGTGTATGAAATAGCATAGTACCTCCAATTTAGGGGCTCACATTCTAATTATAACATAATGCAACAAAAAGCTAGAGAGTCCGACGGTGAAATGTCAAGAGAATAAGACAAACAAATTTACCTAAAAAGACG
>CAUDEF010000015.1 GCA_958448515.1 uncultured Phascolarctobacterium sp.
CGTCGCTGTATCTCAGCGACTTGTATATAATAGCATCCTGCACAGTTATTGTCAATACTTTTTTCTTAACTTTTTTCATCTTTTTTCTGATACGCCAGGCTGCGTTGCAATTTGAATATGCCTTATATCTTGTCTCACGCTCTTTTAAAATTTTGCTATTTTTTGTCATTTTTATTACATTTTTGCCTGTTTCATTTATTTAAGCACTGTTTTTCATGCAAAAATTTTCTTATTTCATCGCAGAAAACTATTTTTGCCTCATCATATTCTCTGTTCTTTTGTAATATCAAATCAAAATACCTGCTGCCCTCCACTGCACACTCTATTATCTTAACCTCATTATTAGCTGCGGCACTTTGAGCTATATATTCAGAAATCAAAGCTACACCAAGATTATTCTTTACCGCCTCTTTTACAGAAAAGTTGGTATTCATAGTTATAGGACTATATTTCAGCTTTGTTATATTTTCTCCCATTATAAAATCCCACTGCATTCTGGTGCCGGACCCTTTTTCTCTGACAATCCATCTTACATCATCATTTATTTTCAAATCATCAATGTCATTGGCTGCAATTACCACCAGTTTATCTCTGTATAAATGTTCTTTAATAAATTTCTCATTAACAAGTATACCTTCAACAATTCCCACATCTATTCTGTACTCTTCCAGTTCTTCACCTATTTTCTCCGTATTGCCAAGTTCGATGTTAATTTTGATATCTGGATACTTACTATTGAACAAACCCAAAAATTCAGGCAAAAAATATTCACCTATAGTTAAACTTGCGCCTATATTAACAGTTCCCTTAATATTTGTTGTTTCTTCCTTTATAGCTCTTCTTGTTAAATCCCACATTTCCAGTATCTTTTTTGCGTGAATATATAAGTTTTCTCCGGCATCTGTTATGATCAGTTTTTTCTGTTTCTTGCTGCGTAAAATAAATCTCTCCTGAAAATGTTCTTCAAGCCTTTTTATATGTAAACTTACGGTAGGCTGTGAAATATTCAAACTCTCAGCAGCTCTTGTAAAACTTTTCTTTTCAATAACTACTATATATGTCTGTAATTCTTCCAGCATAATATCACCTTACTATTATATTTTATTATAATATTTATAACAAAAATTTATTTTACTAATTATTATAAACAGAGTATTATTTATCTACAACATTTTTTTACGAAAGAAGGAATTTGTCGATGATAAAATCTGTTCCTATTCCAACTGCCGGCGTTATGCTCGGCTTGGCTGCTTTAGGTAACTTGTTGACTCCATACTCTTTAGGCATTAAGTATTTATGCGGTATCTTATCAGCTGTCTTAGGTGCTCTGTTGCTTTTGAAAATAATTCGTTATCCTAAAATGATTCATGCGGATATGACAGGTAATCCTGTTCTTGGCAGCGTTGCTGCAACTTTTTTTATGGCTATAATGCAGCTTTGTACATATATTGCCCATATTTTTCCTGCAATAAGTAAGGGAATATGGATTCTGGCAGTCATTTCTCATATAATCCTGATAATATGGTTTACTAAAAATTTTATGATTAACCTCGAATTAAAAAATGTTTTTCCTACATTTTTCATAGCCTACGTTGGTATAATTGTTGCATCTGTAACATCTCCTGTTTTTGGATATACTAACCTTGGCATATATATATTCTGGTTTGGTTTTATTGCCTATATGCTGCTTTTAGCTTTAGTAACCTACAGATATCTTAAGCTGCCGCCGGCAGAGGCTGCTGTAAAACCACTTATCTGTATTTACACTGCGCCCATGAGTTTAAGTCTTGCCGGATATTTTGCAGTAATTCCTGACAGAAACTTTATTATGATTACAACTATGCAGATCATCGCCCAATGCTTATTCTTCTTTATCTTAAGCTTAATGCCAAAACTTTTGAAACTTCCTTTCTATCCCAGCTATGCTGCCTTTACCTTTCCTTTTGTTATTACAGCTATAGCTCTTGGTCAGTCTTTGAGCTACTATGATAATTTAGGAATTGATATACACAATGTTTTCCATTACCTTTTTAAATTTGAAACAGCTGTGGCAACACTTATAGTAGCTTATGTAACCTTCTGTTACAGTAAATTTTTTATCAAACAATTGCATACAAACTAATCAAAAGGGTACATTTTCACAAAAATGTACCCTTTTTGTCTTGCAGATATTATGACAAAACTATACAAAAATGCTATAATAGCAATGGATTTGCTGTTAATTTTATTATTAATCAAGAACCGAGGTAAAATATGTTTAAAATTTTGAAAACACTTGTAATATGTATTATTGCCTTCACCATCATGGGACTCTCAATTTTATACGGCTTCTCAGGTTTTTTTGCTCCTTCCAACATGGATGAAACACTTACTCCTGATGCCGCTTCGCAGTTCTATGATATAGATGGTAATGCAATTTACACAACATTATCAGAAGAACGCCGCATCCCTGTTAATTTAAGTGATATTCCCAAACACACACAACAGGCATTTATAGCTATCGAAGATAACCGCTTTTACGAGCATGGAGGTATTGACTACCGCGGAACCCTGCGCGCACTTGTATCCACTTTAAGCGGTTCTGAAGTGCAGGGCGGCAGTACCATCACACAGCAGCTTGCAAAAAATGCTTTTCTGACTCAGGAGCGAACCATCACCCGTAAAATAAAAGAAGCATTTATCGCTAAAGAGTTAGAAAACAAATATACAAAAGATGAAATTTTGAATATGTATCTTAATCAGATATATTTTGGCGAAGGTGCCTACGGTATAGAAAGTGCTTCTTTGTACTACTTTGGCAAACATGCTCAGGATTTAAACATTGCAGAATCGGCTACTTTAGCAGCTATTCCTAAAAGTCCTAACTATTTTAACCCTTTTGCTAATCCGCAGGAAAGCAAAAAACGCCAGGAACTGGTTATTGACCAGATGGTAAAATATGGATTTATCTCTGAAGCTGAAGCTGCTGAGGCTAAGGCTACGGAGCTTTCCTTAATGACTTCTCATAAACGCAACAGTGATCCTCGTTCATACTTTTTTGACATGATCAGTCAAAAGGTTATTGACGAACTTGGTGCAGACGCGTTGTATAAAGGCGGACTTAAAATTTACACTACTTTAGACACCAGTATGCAAAAAGCTGCTGAAGAGTCATTAAAACACCTCCCCAACTACTATACAGACAGCGGTAACCTTACACAGCCGCAAGTTGCACTGGTAGCAATTGATCCTCATACCGGATATATTAAAGCTATGATTGGCGGTCGCGGCGAAGATAAATTTAACCGCGCGACAATGGCCGTAAGACAACCCGGCTCTGCATTTAAGCCTTTTGTTTATCTTACAGCAATGGAAAACGGATACACTCCGGCAAGTATAATAGAAGATAAAGAGGAAGAATTTTCTCCCGGTTGGACTCCGCAAAACTCCGACTTAAAATGGCATGGCAAAGTTTCATTGAGAACAGCTTTGGCAAAATCCTACAATGTTCCTACTATTAAACTTGCTAAAGAAGTAGGCGTAGATAAAATTATCGCCAATGCCGAAAAAATGGGTATCACCACATTAGTAGATTCCGGAGCATATTCTGATGCTAATCTGGCTATGGCTCTCGGTGGTTTAAGTAAAGGTGTTAATCCTTTGGAAATGGCTGCAGCTTATGCAGTTTTAGCAAACAACGGCACATACCATAAACCGGTAGCTTTATTAAAAATCGTTGACCGCGACGGCAAGATTCTTTATGAAGCTGAAACCTATTCCAAACATGTTATCAATGAAAAAGCAGCTTACATGACTGTTAATATGATGGAAGATGTCTTAAATTATGGTACTGCAGGCGGAATGGGCATCGGCAGACCTGCTGCAGGCAAAACAGGTACAACAGATACCTTTGTTGATGCCTGGTTTGTAGGTTTTACACCTGATTTAAGTACAGCTGTCTGGATTGGTGATGACAGCAATAAACCGCTGAATTATATGTATGGCAGCAGTACTCCTTTATCCATCTGGCATGATTTTATGATTCAGGCTTTGGCTTCTACACCAAAGAGTAATTTTATCAATCCTGGTGTTAAGATTCCGCCTGAACCTGAGATAAAAAATGATGACAAAGACAGCGACAAGGATAAAGACAAAAATAAAACTGACAGCAAAACTTCCGCAACAAAAGCAGACGTAACCGACGATAAAAAAGCGAAAAAAGAAAATGCTGAACCTTCCGATGAGAAAGACGCTCCGCGTCGTTCCATGAAAGAACGTGTTCAGGAAATTTTAGGTGATCCTGTTGTAAGCAACAAACCTACACCTGTAAATTAAAAAATAAACTGCAGCTAAGCTGCAGTTTATTTTTTATGCTTTCGTGCATACTGTATACAAAATCTTGGAGATAAGATTGTTTTATGTTATACTATAGTTAGATGGTATATTTTACTAATACAACAATGATAAGGAGAAACATTATGAATAAAAATCCTGTAAAAATAGTTGAAACCGTATTACGTGATGGACATCAATCTCTTGCTGCTACCCGTATGCGTATTACCGATATGCTTCCCGTTCTGGAACAGCTTGACAATGCAGGTTTTTATGCACTTGAAGCCTGGGGCGGTGCTACTTTTGATTCCTGCCTGCGATTTCTTAATGAAGATCCATGGCAAAGACTGCGTACATTAAAAAAACACTTGCCTAAGACTCCCATTCAAATGCTGCTCCGCGGACAAAATGTACTTGGCTATAATCATTATGCCGATGATGTAGTAACAGAGTTTGTAAAACGCTCTGTCGCTAATGGTGTTTCCATATTACGTATTTTTGATGCCTTAAATGATACTCGCAATCTGGAATGTGCAATGCGTGCTGCTAAAGCAGAAGGAGCGCATGTACAGGGCTGTATAGTTTATACAATCAGCCCCTATCATCAGGACAGCGACTTCGTAAAATTGGGCAAAGAACTGGTTCAAATGGGTGCCGACTCTATCTGTATAAAAGATATGGCTGGCCTTTTAAGACCTTATGCTGCAGAAAAACTTATACGAAGCCTCAAATCTGAAATCAATATTCCTATAGATTTGCATACCCACTTTACAAGCGGTATGGGTGATATGACTTATCTTAAAGCCATTGAAGCCGGTGTAGATATTGTAGACACAGCGCTGTCACCTTTTGCCGTATCTACCAGTCAGCCGTGTACAGAGTCCCTTGTAGCAACCTTGGAAGGTACTGAGCGTGATACAGGCATCCAGCTTACTGAACTGCACGATATAGCTGACCACTTCAAAAAAGTAAAAACAAGCCTGGAAAAAGATTTTGCTTTAAATACCAGTATACCTATTGATCCCAAGGTTTTAACCTTCCAGATTCCTGGCGGTATGCTTTCCAACCTTTTAAACCAGATGAAAGAAATGGGCGTGGCAGATAAATATCCGCAGCTTCTGGAAGAAATGCCGCGTGTACGCGCAGAACTCGGCTATCCTCCCCTTGTAACTCCTACCAGCCAGATTGTAGGCTCCATGTCCGTTTTAAATGTTGCTCTCGGAAGATACAAAATGATTCCGCGTGAAGTAAAGGATTTAATTTTAGGCAAATATGGACGTACACCTGCTGCCGTTGATCCTGTTGTAAAAAAACTTGCTATCGGCGAAGCACAGCAGATTGATCATCGCCCTGCAGACGATATTGCTCCGCAGATGGAAAAATTAAAACAGCAGCTGGCTAATGAAGGTTATCCTAATGCCAGCATTGAAGATGTCTTAAGTTATGCTATCTTCCCGAAAGTTGCTCTTAACTTTTTCAAAAACAACAGATAAAAAAAGAAGTATATCACGCTAAGCGTGATATACTTCTTTTTATTTTACATCTTCCAAATATTCTTCTTTTAATTCTTCATGAATATTGGCAGGGTCTTTCTTTAAATGCACTGTTAAACGGGTAATGCGCATTTTGTCAATCTCTTCGATAACAAACTCCGCACGGTCACATTTAACTGTCTGTCCCACTGCCGGCTGATAATTAATCTGAGAATAAACCCAACCGCCAATAGTATCACAATTTTCAGTATCAATATCCAGCTCAAAATAATCGTTCACATCGGACAAAAGCATTTTACCATCAATAGAGTAGGTCTTATCACCTTTATCCTCGATCTCAGGTCTTTCTTCGTCAAATTCATCCTGAATTTCACCAACGATTTCTTCCAGAATATCTTCAACTGTTACCATACCTGCAGTACCGCCATACTCATCTATTAAAATAGCCAGCTGACTTTTATGTTTCTGCAGCATGCGCAAAAGCTTGCTTATAGGCAAAGATTCAGGCACAACCAGAACATCCCTTGCCAAAGTTCTTAAATCAGGCTTTTTACCTGTATTAAGTGCTCTTAACAAATCTTTTATGTGCAAAAATCCTATAATATGGTCTTTGTCTTCTTCACAAATAGGATAACGAGTCATGCGCTCACTTAAAGCAATTTTAATATTATCCTCAAAAGAATCTTCTACATACATGCATATCATATCTGTACGCGGAACCATAATTTCACTTGCATGACGCTCAGAAAAATCAAAAACGTTATCAAGGTAAGTAAGCTCTGTCTTATCAATGTAACCATGCTTATGACTTTCTTCCATCAAAATTCTGATTTCTTCTTCATTATGAGCCTCTTCTGCTTCGCTGGCAGCCTCAATACCCATCATTTTCAAAATCCAGTTAGCAACGTGATTTAAAAACCACACTGCAGGGTACATCAGCTTATTAAACACAATCAACGGAGCAGATACCAATAATACTACCTGTTCTGTTTTCTGAATTGACAATGATTTTGGTACAAGTTCACCTAAAACGATATGCAAGGCAGTAATAATGGAAAAGCCTACAATAAAGGCAATACTATGCTGCAAATTTTCTGGCACTCCAAACATGGCAAATGCAGGTTCCAGCATTTTTGCCACTGCAGGCTCGCCAATCCAGCCAAGACCAAGAGATGCCAAAGTAATGCCAAGCTGAGTTACAGATAAGTATGCATCAAGATGCTCGGTAACCTTTTTGGCATAAACAGCTCTTTTATTGCCTTCTTTCAACAGGGTATCAAGCCTTGAAGGACGAATTTTTACAATAGAAAATTCGGACGCCACAAAGAAACCGTTCAAGGCAACTAAAAACAAAATCAACGCAATGTTAAAGCCTATTATTAAATAATCCAAATAATTCTACATCCTACAGGATGCAGGTTCACCTCCAACAAATAATATATGACTAATTCTAGCATATTATTAATTTGTTAGCAAAATATTAATTAGAGTAAATTCATTAAAAAAACGTTTATTATCGTCAATAATTATTTATTTAGTATATTTTTGTTAAATATCTTCATCTAATGCGTATTATTGTTATTTTTTGCATTTTTATAAATATTTTACATAAAAATAAAAACGAGCTGAACAAATCAGCTCGTTTTTATTAATTATTTTACTATTACTTTACAGCAGCTGCACAGCGAGCACATAAGGTAGGATGTTCTGCATCCTTGCCTACTTCGTCACTGTAAATCCAGCAACGTTCACATTTTTCGCCTTCAGCAGCTTTTACAGTAACTTTCAAATCTTCCCGACCGGTTGCAATAGCACCGTTTTCAGCACCTTCAACAAGTACTGCTTTAGAAACAATCAGCAAAGTAGCAAGATCAGCTTCAACAGATTTCAAAACAGACAAAGCATCACCGGAAGCACACAATTCTACATTAGCATCTAAAGAGTGACCGATAGTTTTTTCACGACGTGCAAGTTCAAGCACTTTGGTGATTTCACTGCGAATTTCAATGAAGCTATCCCATTTGCTTTCCAGAGCTTCGTCAATGTATTCTTCTTTAACTTCAGGCCACGGCAGCATTTGAACAGATTGCGGAGCATTAGCAGGTTTTTTCATAAACTGCCATACTTCTTCCATAGTAAAGCTTAATACAGGGGTAAGCATTACAATGAGATCCGTCAAAATTTCATACATAGCAGTCTGAGCACTGCGGCGTTCTTTGCTGTCAGCTTTGTAAGCATACAGTCTATCTTTCAAAATATCCAGATAGTAGCTGGACATTTCTACAGTGCAGAAATTGTGGATTGCATGATATAAAACATGGAAATCATAATTATCATAAGCAGTAGTTACTTCTTTTTTCAGAAGCTGCAGATGCATTAATGCCCAACGATCCAGTTCCATCATGTCGTTGAAAGCAACTTTATCTTTTTCATAATCAAAGTCATTGATGTTGCCTAAGATATAACGGATGGTATTACGGATTTTACGATATACTTCAGATAACTGTTTCAAAATTTTAGGAGAAATACGAATATCTGCTTTATAGTCAGAAGAAGCAGCCCACAGGCGAATGATATCTGCACCATATTGGTCAATAACTTCCTGCGGAACAATAACGTTGCCAACAGATTTAGACATCTTACGGCCTTCACCGTCAACAACATAACCATGTGTTAAAACAGATTTATACGGAGCTTTGCCAGTTACTGCTACAGATGTAAGCAAGGAGGACTGGAACCAGCCGCGATGCTGGTCACTGCCTTCAAGATACATATCAACCGGCCAGCAAAGTTCAGGACGTTTTCTTGCAACTGCCATATGAGTAGAGCCACTGTCGAACCATACGTCCATGATATCTGTTTCTTTATGGAAATGTTTACCGCCGCATTTCGGGCAGACAGTTCCTTCCGGCAGCAGTTCTTCTGCACTGTGTGCCCACCATGCATCACTGCCTTCTTTTTCAAAAGCTGCAGCAACGCTGTCAATGGTAGCGTCATTAATTAAATGTTCACCGCATTCATCGCAGTAGAATACAGGAATAGGTACGCCCCATACACGCTGACGGCTGATGCACCAGTCGTGACGATCAGCTACCATGTTATGAATACGCTGTTCACCCCAGGACGGAATCCATTTTACATCTTCTGCAATAGCTTTCAAAGCTTCATCACGGAAACCGTCAACAGAAGCAAACCATTGAGCAGTAGCACGGAAGATAATAGGATTTTTGCAGCGCCAGCAGTGAGCGTACTGATGCTTGATATTTTCTTTGCCAAGCAGCATGTTCAGCTCGGATAAATATTTCAAAATAGGAATATTGGCATCAAATACAAACATACCGGCAAAGCGTTCGCCTGCTTCTTCAGTCAGTTTACCTTGGCCGTCAACAGGGCACAGGATAGGCAGTTTATATTTCAAGCCTGTTTCAAAGTCGACATCACCATGTCCAGGAGCTGTATGTACGCAACCGGTACCAGCTTCCAGAGTTACATAGTCAGCAAGTACAACAAGGGATTTTCTGTCAAGTTCCGGCATAGGATGTTTGCATTCAGCAAATTCCATTTCTTTGCCCAGGCAGGTACCCAAAACGTTGCTCAAATCTTTTTTGCAGATTTTGCCAACCTGTTCAAGCAAATCTTTAGCCAGGAATAAAACTTCGCCTTCACATTCAACCCATGCGTATTCAATTTCAGGATTCAAAGCAACAGCTACGTTAGCAGGCATGGTCCAGGGAGTAGTGGTCCAAATAACCATGTAAGCATTTTTACCCTGAGCAGCAGCCGGCATTTTGCCGTTATCTTTAACGATAGGCATTTTTACGAAAATAGTAGGAGTTTTTTGTTCGCCATATTCAATTTCAGCTTCTGCAAGAGCAGTTTCGCAGTGCGGGCACCAGTAAACAGTCTTTTTGCCTTTATAAATATAGCCTTTTTTAGCCATTTCGCCAAACACACAAATCTGTTCAGCTTCAAAATCTTTATGCAAAGTAACATAAGGATGATCCCAGTCACCTAAAACGCCAAGTCTTTTGAAATCTTCACGCTGTGCATCAAGCCATTCCAATGCATAGTCATGGCATTTTCTGCGCAGAGTCAGCGGATCCAGCTCATTGCGATTTAAGCCAAGTGCATTAATTGCAGCATGTTCAATAGGCATACCATGAGTATCCCAGCCAGGAACATACGGAGTATCAAATCCTCTGGAATATTTATATTTAATAATAATATCTTTCAGAATTTTATTTAACGCAGTACCCATATGAATACGGCCATTAGCGTACGGCGGTCCGTCATGCAGAACAAATTTTTCGTTACCTGCATGCATTTCCTGTTTTTTGCCATAAATATCATTTTCATGCCAGAATTTTAAAATTTCAGGTTCTCTCTGCGGCAGACCAGCACGCATAGGAAACTCTGTTTCAGGCAAATTAAGTGTTTTGCTATAATCCAAAATAGACACCTCCAAAATACTGTAAGAAAAACAAAAAAGCCTCATCCGCAAGGGACGAGACTTAAAATACCCGTGGTACCACCCTCATGACACTAAAGTGCCACTCGAAACGCTTTATCGGGCGTTAACCGTATACATCTACTTACTTTCGACATATCCGCTCAAAAGTGATCTTCAGCTGCTTTCAAATCGTTCGGGCTTGCACCATCCCCGAATCGCTCTGCCTATCCGGCAGCCTACTGTCTT
Organism: uncultured Phascolarctobacterium sp.; assembly: GCA_958448515.1. Taxonomy (GTDB): domain Bacteria; phylum Bacillota; class Negativicutes; order Acidaminococcales; family Acidaminococcaceae; genus URXU01. Next base: position 10,501 of record CAUDEF010000015.1, read on the forward strand.
TTTCATTGCGTTATCAATATTAAAACACTGTTATTATATATCATCAGCTTATATTAAGTCAACAGCAAAAGCTGGCACTACTTTTTATACTTAAAGTCAAAAACGCCAAAACCATTTTCTGCAGACAGATGTGAAACATCATTAAGTCTGAAAACTGCGTGCTCATTCCATTTATTAATGCCTAAAACAGTTACACTTGCCGGCTGAATGTCTACAGAAAAATTTTTTTCAACTACCTGCTTCATATCCATTCCCATCCAGAAAAAAATTATATTCTGAATAGTTCCTTTATGAGCAACAATCAGCAAATTTTCATTCTCCACATCGGCATTTTCCAAAAGTCCCTGAACATTACGCTGATAAAATTCATTTCGTGTTTCTCCGCCGGGATAATTTCTGTGATTAAGTTCCTGCTCACTTTCCGGGCGGCAGTAAATCTTTTTAGCTTCATCTTCTGTTAGGCCGGCAGCAGCACCATTATTTTTTTCACGCAAAAACAGATATTCTTCAACACTGTTTTTTCCCGGCAGCTTTTCAGCAATAATTTTTGCAGATTCTGCTGCTCTTTTTAAGTCACTGGCTAATATTCTTATTTTACAATTTTTATCTGAAAAATCACGAGCCAGTTTCTCACCAACTGCCCGCAGCTGTTCTCTGCCTTTTTCTGTCAGTGATGAATTAGTCCAGCCGCCAGTAAGCTTATTGGTATGGTGAGTAGCTTCACCATGTCGTACTAAAATTATCATCTTACACCCTCTATTTTGAAGTCTGCTCCTCAAAGTTCTTCAGCATTTCCAGTTGAGTTTCCAAAAGATGCTGCATATGTTTTCTGTGTACCATAGCCTTTTTAACCTGATCGTCATACATACTGCGTGCCAGAGCAACTTTAGCTTCTGCCTCAAAAATTATTTTTCTGCTGCGTTCTTCTGCGTCACCAACAATCTTACGATAGTTAGTATTAGCCTCCAAACTCATTTTACTTGCTTCTGCACGGGCTGTTTCCAGCACTTTTGCAGCTTCTGAAGCAGCTGTATTAGCACGTTTTTTGCATACATCATCATTGGTAACTCTAAGTTTTTCCATTTCTACTTCAGTATCATTACGCAGCTTATCAGCATAATTTCTTGCTTCTTCCTTAATCTTGGCACATTCAGCTTCCGCAGCATTACGCATATTCTCTGTTTTATTTTTTGTTTTATTATAAATATCTTCTGCCTGCAGCATGGCATCATCATGGATTTTTTGCGCCATAGCTTTAGCTTCTGCCAGCATCTGCTCGCATTTCACCTGAGTTTCATGCTCTAAAAGCGCAGCTTTTTTTTCACTGCTGGCCTTAACTTCATCAGCAGTTTCCTGAGCTACTGTAAGTGTACTCTGCATTGTAGCTTCCATCTGCTGATAATACTCTAATTTGGAGCTTACTCGCTCAACGGTATCTTTAAGTTCCAGATTATCCATGTATAAATGCTCATATTCTTTACGCAGCATTTCCATAAATTTATCTACTTCTTCTGTTTCATATCCTCTAAAACCTTTAGAAAAGGTTTTATCCTTCAAATCTAACGGTGTTAACATATTGTTCCCCTTTATATATATCGCTTAAGAGTAATACTTATTCTGCCCTTTTTAGTAGTGCCTTTAACCTCAGCTACTTCTACTCTGCCGCGTCCTCTGAATGATATAACATCACCTTCAGCAACTGTCTGTGCCGCTTTTTTAGCTTCCTTCCAGTTAAGCTTAACATTCTGGCTTTTAATTTCATCATTCATTCTGCTTCTGGAAACACCATACCCTGCCGCAGCTACGGCATCCAAACGTAAATCAGCAACAGTAGCATTAATAATTTTTACTTTTTCTTCTTTCTGCAGCAGATCTTCAGCTGTAATTTCCGTCAGTGTTATCGGAGCTGAGCCAATCTGAGTAAGATTTCCCTGCAGATAATTCATCAAAGTTTTATCAACAACAAACTGAGCTCCTTCCGGAACAAAAACAATATCCCCTATAGCTTCACGTTTGCAGCCGCTTCCCATAAATGCGCCCAGAACATCTCTGTGAGATAAATCATAATAACGTTTATCCCAGGATGCCAGGCAATAAGCCATACCATAATCGGGCTTGCCGAAAAAATCATCAGCAATAAAGGCAGCCTTCACTCTTTCAGCATTATTAAAGCCACCATAAGCTTCAATTTTGATATTTTCAAAATTGGCAGCTACTATCTCAGCCACATTATAGCTATGAGGATCAAGAAACTCACTTACTCTGAATTTTCTGCTTTTATTGGCACCTTCAGCCAAATCTATTAACTTAGCAGCCAGCTGGTCATCTCCGCTGGCTTTAAAATACCTTAAAATTTTCTCTCTATCAGCCATTTCATTTACCCTGTAATTCGTTACTTCTCTGCAGCACTGCCTGCACTGCGTCATAGAAAGCACCACGCACTCCGTGGTTTTCCAAAGCGTGAATACCAGCAATAGTAGTACCACCCGGAGATGTTACCTGATCGCGCAGCTGTGCAGGATGCAAACCTGTTTTAATACACATTTTACCGCTTCCTGCCAAAGTCTGAGCAGCCAGCTTAATTGCCAGAGCACGGGGCAGACCTGCACGCACACCTGCATCAGCAAGAGCATCAATAATAACAAAAGCATATCCGGGTCCACAGCCGGAAATAGCTGTAATCGCCTCAATGGCACTTTCTGCTACAATTTCAATCTCACCGCAGCAGCTAAAAATAGCTTTAGCATCTTCAAGCATAGTCTCAGTAACATTTTCATCTGCACAAATAGCAGTCATACCTTCACCAACAGCTAAAGGAGTATTAGGCATTGTTCTGATAACAGGATATCCCGGAACATAATCATGAAGCATGGAAATGCTTACGCTGCCCATTATGGAAATTACAAAGGCATCCTTGCGCATAGCAGCTGTCAGCTCACTGTTTAAAGCCACTGGTGCCACCTGTGGTTTAACTGCTAAAATAACAAGTTCCGCATCAGCAACAGCCGCGTTATTATCGGTAACAGCATTTACTCCATATGTATTAATAAGATATTCACATCTTGCAGCAGTATGTTCTCCGACAAAAATCCTGCTGCTTTCAATCAGTCCGCTTGACAATACGCCCTTAATAATAGCTTCAGCCATTGCGCCTCCGCCAATAAAAGCTATCTTTTGTACATTTATTTTTCTTCCCATGGCTGTCTTCCTTTGTCATCATATACACTTACACCGGCATCAATATCAACATTTTTAGGTGCGCATACAAGAATGCTTTTGCCAATCTTTTTCATGCTGCCACCCAAAGCGTAAATTGTACCGCTGATAAAATCTGTCATTCTCTTCGTTACAATACTGTCAGTATTATCAAAATTAACAACAACAGGCTGCTTATTGCGTAAATAATCAGCAATTTTCTGTGAATCATCAAATCCGGACGGTTCAAGCACTACAACCTTCACCTGCTTATCAGCAAGGGGCAGGGCTATGGTTCTGCTGCCGCTTTCCAAATCTTTCTTTGACTCAGCAAGCGCATTTTTTCTTCTGAAAAGAGCAGACTTCGCAGCAGGCTCTGCTGGCTCATTTTCAACTCTTTTATCTGCGGCAGCCATATTCTTTTTAGCAAACAAAGAGCTTTTTTTCTTTGCGCTGTCAGCTTTTACTTCTTTTTCATACTCTTCTTCCAAAATTTCTTCTTCATCGTATAAACCCAAAGCTTCAGTGATTTTATCTACAAATTTCATTCTCATCTAGCCTTTCTTGAAATTCAAACTGTAATCCCGCTGTCCAAACAAAGCCGTTCCCACTCGCACAATATTAGCGCCTTCTTCAATAGCTACAGTGTAATCACTGCTCATTCCCATGGATAAATATTCAATTTCAGGACGCATATTTTTCAGCCTGCAATAGCATCTGTATCCGGCAGCAAAAATCGGTCTTGTATCCTCAATATTTTCTGTCTTAGGTGCAATAACCATCAACCCCTTAACAGAAATATGGGTAAAGCTGTCCAGCTTGGTAAGAATATCGAGATACTCTTCCCTACTGAAACCAGTTTTCTGCTCTTCTTTTGCAATATTAAGCTGAAGCAAAACTTTCTGCACTTTGCCAATCTTGCCTGCTTCTGCGTCTATTGCTGTCATTAGCCTTTCGCTGTCGACTGATTCTATAATATCAAAAAGGGCTACAGCCTGTTTAACCTTGTTTGTCTGCAAATGTCCAATCAGATGCCATGTTCCATCTTGGCCAATTTCATCCTGCTTAAACTTTGCTTCCTGAACCCTGTTTTCGCCTATATTTTTTATACCGCATGCCAAAGATTCAGTAATAACATCAGCAGGGTGATTTTTAGTTACAGCAACTAAAATAACATTTTTACCGGTAATTTTATCTTCTGTTCTTTTACCGACAGCTGTACATATTTTTTCATTTACAGCTTGTAAATTTTCAGCTAACAAAACAATCCCTCCAAATAAAACATTATATTATTCGCAGGACAATAACATGAACTGTCTTCTTGTAATTTTAGCACAATCTGCTTTGCCTTGTCCATTAAGATACACAAAAAGCACAGGCCGACCGCCTGCGCTTTCTGCTAATTTTTACAAATGCAAACACCCATTCTTCCTGTTTTTCCATTCTCGCCACGGTAAGAACAGAATAATTCACAATTATGATTAGTACACACCTGAGCAATCGCAATCATGTCTTCTTTTATACCGCAATTCATAAGCTGCAGCTTATTTACCTGCCATAAATCCAGAAAATATCTGCCATTTTCTGCCGGTGAAAAACACTGCGCATATTTTTTGCCCTTACTGTAAACTGCATCATCTACTTCATAACAGCAGCTGCCTATAGATGGTGCAATAGCCGCAATCATATTCTCCGGCTGACAGCCAAATTCTTTTTTCATGGCTTCAACAGTTTTGGCAGTAATTTCATCCATACTGCCACGCCAGCCGGCATGAACAAGACCTATGCTGCCAGTTTTAATATCTGCCAGCAAAACCGGAACACAATCTGCATAAAAAAGCAATAGAGGAACTCCAGAAAGATTAGTAATCAAAGCATCTGTATTTTTTATTGTATTTTCCAAATTTAAAGCTCCGCTGCCGACAAGTTTTTCATCTACTATAGTTATCTGTGAACCATGCACCTGCTGGCAAGTGGTAAATTTACGGTAATCTACATTCAGCGCTGCAGCAAATTTTTTTCTGTTAGCCAGCACGAGCTTATCATCATCATCTACATGCAGAGCAAGATTCAAGGTATCTTGCACAATAGCACTTTCACCATGCAATCTGCAGCTGCAGGCTGTCAGTATATTGTTTCGCGCAAAAAGCTCAAAACTGCCAAACCAGATATTATTTTTCTGTCTGATATAAAAATCTTTCATTTTATTTGCACACACCACAGCGTTTGCAGTTATCAAAACACATCGGTGTAAATTTTCCCACCCTGCTGCGTTTCAGCTCGGCTGCAAGATATTCTTTGGTAAATCCCATGTCAAGATGCTGCCACGGCAACGGCTGCTCTACATCCAGGCGGCGTTCAGCATACTCTTCAAGATTCAGTCCATGATTTTTAAAGACGTATTTCAAAGGTGAACCTGTTTCATGCGCATCCAGAAGCATACTGCCAACCCTTCTGTCACCCCTTGCTAGTACAGTCTGCAAGGCTGTTTCTTTAACAGATTCAGTAATCAGCTTAATATGCTTAGTCTTTTTAAACGCGTCCTGCAGCATTTTAAATCTTTGTTTTAAGGTGCGCAGGCTGCATAGAGGTTCCCACTGATATGGAGTAAACGGTTTAGGAACAAAACCATTTACAGAAATTACCAGTTCACCTTTATTTCCGGCCTCTGTCATTTTTTCTCTTATACGCTGAATCATCATAATCATTTCAGTAATATCTGAATCATCTTCATCAGGCAGGCCAATCATATAATACAGTTTTATATTGCGCATACCGGCTGCTGCTGCCAGTTCTATAGCATTATAAACATGTTCCTCAGTAATGCCTTTATTAATACTATTGCGCATTTTTTCACTGCCTGCTTCAGGAGCTACTGTCATAGTCTGCTGACCGCTTGCAGCCAAAGCTCTGGTCATCTGCTCATCTAAAGTGTCAGCCCTCAGTGAAGCAACAGAAAAAGAAATATCCTGACGAACAAGCTCTGCAGTTAGTTCCTTAATCTGCGGATGATCGGATACCGCAGCGCCCATAAGTCCTATTTTTCTGGTTTGAGACGGACGTCCCTCGATATCCTTCAAAATATTTTGCAAATTACGTGCGCGCGGCTTTCTGAAACAATATCCAGCCATGCAAAACCGGCAATGTCTTCCGCAGCCACGGGCAACTTCTACAATAAACATGTTCTCAAACTCTGTATTAGAAGTAACTATTGCAGAAGTATGAGGGTAGCTGTCAATCTCTTTAATCCACTGACGCTGGATTTCAGCCGGAACCCGTTCATCATTTCTCATACCTGCAAAAGTATCGTTTTCATCGTACAACGGCTCATAATACCTGGGTACATAAACTCCCGGAATATTTGCCAGCTGCAAAAGTTTATCCTGCTTACTTTCTGCAGCATAAACAATATCCAATATTTTATTTATTGTCTCTTCGCCTTCACCAATTACAAACGCATCCGCCACATCTGCAAGAGGTTCCGGATTGAAGGTTGCACAGGGCCCGCCTACAATAACCAGCGGTTCCTTTTCATTTCTTGCTTTTGCACGCAGTTTAATATTTCCAAGATCAAGAACAGTTAACAGATTATCATAATCCATCTCAAAAGAAAGCATCACAAAAATAACAGCAAAATCAGCTAACGGTCTTTGAGTTTCCATGCTCAAAAGAGGTGTTTTGCTTTTCTGATGCTCTTTAATTAACGCAGGCTCAGGCAAAAAAAACCTTTCACAGGCACTGTCACCGCGATTATTGATAATCTGATATAAAATATGCATACCAAGATTAGACATTCCTAAATGATAATGATTAGGATAGACAAAAGCCACAGGATGCCTTAATCCGGGCGAAAAAATCTGCGTTCCCTGCTCAGCATCCAGCAATTCTTTAATTCTGTTTTTTATTTTCCAGGACAAACTTATACCTCTTTCATTATTGTTTATTTAACTTATTTTCAAAAAGATCAATTACTGTTTTTAAAACTTTTAAACGGGCATAGTACTTATCATTAGCTTCCACAATAGTCCATGGAGCATAAGATGTATCTGTTCTTACAAGCATTTCATTTACAGCTTTTTCATAATCGTCCCATTTAGCACGATTACGCCAGTCCTCGTCTGTAATTTTCCATGTTTTGAGAGGATTATTTTCACGCTCTTTAAATCTCTTTAACTGCTCATCCTTGTCTATCTGCAGCCAAAACTTAGCAATTGCTATGCCATGTTCAGACCACTGAGCTTCCATATCCTTAATTTCATCATAGGCTCTCTGCCATTCTTTGGCAGTAGCCAAACCCTCCAGCCTTTCTACCATAACCCTGCCGTACCATGTTCTGTCAAAAATGGCTATACTTCCCGGTTTTGGCAATCGCGTCCAGAAACGCCAAAGATAATGGAAACTTTTTTCAACAACATTAGGCGCAGAAACAGGATTTACCACAAATCCCAGCGGATCAAGGGCAGCAGTAAGCCTTCTTATGGCACCGCCCTTTCCGGCAGCATCCCATCCTTCAAAGCCTATAACTGCCGGTATGCCTGCTTTAAACATTTCAATCTGCAAAATACGCAGCCGTTCCTGATACTTATCCAGCTTATACTTATATTCCTTTTTATCAATACTCTTATTTAAATCAACCTGTTCAAGAACATTATATTTAGCAGTAGGTCTCGGCACTTCCTGCACCGAATTGTCGTCTGCCGTGTTTAAAGCATGCTCTATAGTATCAATAATTATCTGAAAAACGTTTACCTGTGCTCTGCGCATTTCATCAGCACCTATAATATGCCATGGAGCGTTGGCAGTATCAGTTGCTTCTATCATTTTCTCATAACGTTCGCGGAACAGGTCATATTCTCCGCTTTCATCATAAGCCGGAGATATTTCTTTCCACGCCTTGCCAAGGGTTTTATAGTTTTTAGCGAGATTATCCTGCTGTTTCTTTTCTGTAATATGCAGAAAAAATTTAATTAAAATATAGTTGTCATCGGTCAATTGCTTTTCAAATGTATTGATATGATCAAAAGAAGTTTTCAGCCATTTATCCTTTTCAGCCTTAAAGCAGATATCACATTCATTTTTCATATAATACCAGCTTCTGTGATAAACTATAATACTTCCTTTAAAGGGTAAATGCTTCCAAAAATAAGTAAAAAAGGGCATCTTGCGGTCATCATCACTCATTTTTACTGAAGAAAATACCTTAAAACCACGGGCATCCATCTGCTGCATTATCTTATTGATAATAGTGCTTCTTCTTGCTCCGCGCCAGCCTTCAAAGGCGATGATTACAGGCCTTTTCTTCTCTCTTGCCTTACGCTGAACTTCTCCCAGCTTCTCACCAAGAACTTCCATAATTTTATCATATTCATTTTTAGACAGCTTCTCAACAACATCAAATTTTTCCAGCATGCTTGCACCTTCTTAAAAACTATAATCTGTCCTCATAGGGATTTATACTGCGTGGTTTTTCCAAAATCTGACTCATTATGAACCCATTAACCAAAACAGGATTTTTCCATTGTTTTCTCTGTTCTTTGACATCAATATTGGGGCTGGAGGCAGCAATACCTGCAGTATTCATATTTTTTTGTTCAAACTGCAGCTGCTCTTTATAAACCTTCAATTTCTCATCAGTCACCACCATGTCATTAACAGATTTTTTTCTGCTTTTGGCTTTCAGCTTGGCTTCAAACTCACCTGCAAGATCTTTACTGCTGCGCTCTTCGCTGTATCCTGATGATGAATCTGCATCCGGCACCGGATTTTTTGGCTGTGAGCCTGTTAATATACTCTGCAAAAGCTTAACAATGATTCTGAATATAAAAAACATTATTAAAATTGGCAGCAGAGTATCCACGATTACAAAGAAAAAAGTCAGCATAGCAAATCAGCTCCTATTTTCCATGTTCCTGTTTAACATCATTAACCGGGCTTACATCAGCAATAGTTTTTCTCATTTCTGTATCTGCATTAAGATTATTCATTCGATAATAATCCATTACTCCCAATCTGCCGTTAGCCAGCGCATCTGCCAGAGCAGCCGGAACTTTAGCCTGTTCTTCAACAACCTTAGCCTGCATTTCCTGAGTATACGCTTTCATTTCCTGTTCTTTTGCCACAGCCATTGCTCTGCGTTCTTCTGCTCTGGCCTGAGCAATACGTTTATCAGCTTCAGCCTGATCTGTCATAAGAGCAGCACCAATGTTTCTTCCTACATCAACGTCAGCAATATCAATGGACAAAATCTCAAAAGCTGTACCTGCATCAAGACCTTTTTCCAGAACTGTTTTGGAAATATAATCAGGATTTTCCAATACTTTACTGTGATCAGCAGAAGAACCCACGTTAGTTACAATGCCTTCGCCTACACGGGCAATAATAGTTGCTTCACCTGCACCGCCTACAAGGCGATCAATATTAGCACGAACTGTTACGCGAGCTTTTACCTTAAGTTCGATACCGTCTTTGGCAACAGCGGAAACAACAGGAGTTTCAATAACTTCCGGATTAACACTCATCTGCACGGCTTCCAGTACATTTCTGCCAGCCAGATCAATAGCGCAGCTGCGTTCAAAGCTTAAGGGAATCTGCGCTCTGTGAGCAGCAATCAAAGCGTCAATAACTCTGTCAACATTACCTCCTGCAAGATAATGTGCTTCCAGCTGATTTACATTAACGTCCAAGCCTGCTTTATTGGCCTTAATAAGAGGCAAAACAATCTGAGAAGCAGGTACTCTTCTTAAACGCATACCAATAAGATTGAAAATACCTACATTAACACCTGCGGCAATAGCAGAAATCCATAAGCCTAATGGAACAAAGTTCAGAAAAACTGCAATGCCAATAATAACAAGAACAAAAATAAAACCACTGTTAAAAATAAGATTCAGCAAATCAACCATTTTATCATCTCCTCGTATTATATGTATTAAGGATTTAAAGATAACCCTTAGAACTTATTAGTCTGTCAGGCTATACCCATGATAAAATTGATTAAAATCAATCAGGTATAGTTCTTTCATCTCCTGTTGAACCTTATTGGTTGCTTCTTTGTAAGTCTGTTCCCCTGAACCGGTTGTTAGCTTCTTATATCTTGCATACAAAAATTTTATTGCCTTCTACCTTACTGACCTTAACAATAACATCTTTATCTACATAATCACCAAAACTGCTTACATCAACACGTTCTCCGTCAAGCATCACAGTTCCTGCCGGCCGAAGCGGAGTCAAAGTAACAGCCGTTTTTCCAAGCAGCTGTGTAAAATCACTGCTGCCTGTATATCCATCAGAGTTTTTCTGTTTGTCCCATAAAACAAAAGGATTCCATTTACTCTCTTTTGGAAAATAAAAACACATCAGCAACACTACTGCACCAATTAAAAGGTAAATGAATAATAATACAAAAAATGCAGCAACATCTCCCCCCATAACAAAAAAACTGCCTATTGTCAGACTAACCAGACCCAATACACCAAAGACTCCAAAGCCGGGTATAATAATTTCTGCAATAATAAGCAAAATACCAATAATAAGTAAATTATACTCCATCGGCATAAAATAATACCTCCATAGAACTTCTGTATAACATTAGTATAACAGAATTCACGTCTATAAACAAAAAGATAATTATTATTTACGAAAATTTCAAAACTGTACTTTTTGAGCATAAAAAATAACCGTGCTGAATATCAGCACGGTTATTAGTTTTGTTATTTAAGTAATTCTCGAACTATGGCGTTTATTCTTTTGCCGTCAGCACGTCCTTTAGTTTTAGCCATTACAGCAGGCATTACCTTACCCATATCTTTAACGGTAGCAGCACCTACTTCGGCAATTACATCAGCAACAATACCTTTTAATTCTTCATCACTCAAAGCTTCAGGGAGATATTTTTTCAAAATTTCTATCTCGCCTTTAGCCTGTTCAACCAATTCTTCACGTCCGGCCTTTTGGAACTCTTCCAAAGAATCCTGACGCATTTTAACTTCTTTCATCAACACTGCAAGAACTTCATCATCGTTTAGTTCTTTCTTTTCGTTGATTTCCAGATTTTTAATATTAGCACGAACCATACGAATAACAGATAAACGCAATTTGCCGTTTTCTCTGTCTTTCATAGCCTGCTTCATATCTTCAGTCAATTGGTCTTTTATAGACATACAGCCCGCCTCCAATTATCTGGTTTTACGTTTTCTGGCTGCTTCGGATTTTTTCTTACGGGCAACGCTTGGTTTTTCATAGTGTTCGCGTTTTCTAACCTCAGAAAGAATACCTGCCTTTTGGGTTGCTCTTTTAAATCTGCGCAAAGCGCTGTCTAAAGTTTCATTTTTGCCAACTTTAATTTCTGCCATCTGTTCTCCCTCCCTCCACACACTTAGGGAAGTGTATCTGCAATTTATAGTTACTGAACATAAAAGTCCAGAAACACTTACTAAAATATTATATAAGAAAAATCAATTAATGTCAATATTAACAGGGAGGCCAACCTAAAGCTTTTCCTCCGAGAACATGCACATGCAGATGGTTTACAGTCTGGCCGCCTTCTTCACCAGTATTAATTACTACACGGAAGCCTTTTTCAGCAATTCCTGTTTTCTCAGCAATTTCCTTAACTTTGCTTAACAAATATCCCAAAAGCTCAGGATCTGCAGTAGTAACATTGGCAGTGTGATTTTTAGGCAAAAGCAAAACATGCACAGGCGCAGCCGGAGCAACGTCATAAATTGCAATCATTTTGTCATCTTCATAAACTTTATTAGAAGGAATATCGCCTTTAATTATTTTACAAAAAATACAATCTTCCATATACCCTGTAACCTCCTTAAATAATTTCTATAACTCATTCGAGAAACAGCAGAAAATTCCTGCTTTTTATTGAATTTTTATTATCTCTCCCTGCAGAAAATCATCATGCAGTCCAATTATTTTTACTTTGGCAATTTCTCCGCATAAAGAACTGTCTGCTTTTACAATTACTCGCATGTAATCTCCGGCCAGACCTTCAATATGCTCATCATCTACAGGCTGTTCAAAAAGTACTTCTACTTCTTTGCCGACAAGTTCCTGCATAACCTGCAGCTGCATTTTGCTGTCAATTTCTGCCAGCACTGCAGCGCGTTTTTGTTTTACACTGTCTTCCACCTGTTCAGGCATTTTTTCCGCAGGGGTCCCCTTGCGTTTAGAGTACGGGAAAATATGCATTTTAGAAAATCCGCACGCTTTGACAAATTCTGCAGTCTGAGCAAAATCAGCTTCTGTTTCTCCCGGAAAGCCTACAATAATATCCGTAGTAATCAAAACATCGGGAATTCTTGCCCTGATATCTTTAAGCAGTTCTGTAAAACGCTGCGTTGTATACGGTCTGTGCATAGCCTGCAAAATCTTATCACAGCCGGACTGCAAAGGTAAGTGCAAGTGTCTGCACAATCTGCTGTCACGTTCCATAATCTCCAAAAGCCGCGGTTCAACTTCAACAGACTCTAATGAACCCAAGCGCAGGCGCTTTAATCCCTCTACGCTCAAAGCAGCCTCAACAGCATCACATAAAGTCGTATTATTTTTCAGTTCTTTGCCATAGCATCCCAGATGAATACCAATAAGTACTATTTCTTTATATCCAGCCGCCACCAGTTTGGCAACTTCAGCTTTAATATTATCAATACTTCTGCTGCGCAGCGGTCCTCGTGCATACGGAATAATGCAGTAAGTACAATACTGGTTGCAGCCTTCCTGTATTTTCAGAAAAGCTCTGGTCTTATTGGTCTCAGTCCCTGCAGCTATTTCCTCAAAAACAGTATCTACAGTCATCTTCTGTACATTATCAAGGATATGATCATGTTTCAGTGCTAAGGCCTCTTCTACAAGCTCTGCTATTTTACCACGTTCCTGATTGCCAATAATTACATCAACACCTTCAATAGCCTTTACTTCTTCAGGCGCTGTCTGCGGATAGCAGCCCGTAACCACAATTAAAGACATTGGATTATGTCTTACAGCTCTGTTAATTATCTGTCTTGATTTTCTCTGACCCATGTTTGTTACTACACAGGTATTAATCAGATAAATATCAGCTGTTTCATTAAAGTTTACTACTTCATATCCTTTATTACGAAAAATGGCTTCCATACTGGCAGTATCTGCCTGATTAACTTTACAGCCCAATGTATAAAAAGCAATTTTTTTCATATATGTTTTATTCTCCTAAATCTCCCGTTTCATAAAAAATAGCAGATGCCGCTACAAGTGCCGCAGTTTCAGCCCGCAAAATTCTTCTGCCAAGACTTACAGCACAGGCACCGGCTTTCTGAGCCAAAAGCAGCTCATGTTCACTTATGCCGCCCTCAGGACCAATAATCAAAAGCAGTTCCTGCAGCGGTTTCATCTTCTGCAGCGCAGTTTTCATTCCCAGTCTGTCTTCACATTCATAGGCAATAATTTTATTTTGCAAATCATTATTGGCTAACATTTCCGCAACAGTCTGAACAGGCTGTATCTGAGGAATAATATCGCGTTTGCTCTGCTTGGCTGCAGCTTCCGCAATTTTCTGCCAGCGCTCTACTTTTTTATCGGCCTTTGCGCCCTCCAGTCTGACTACAGAATGCTCCATAGCAACAGGAACAATGGCATGCACACCAAGTTCCACTGCCTTTTGGATAATAAAATCCATTTTCTCACCTTTTGCCAGTCCCTGAGCAAGCGTTATTTTGACAGATGGTTCATGACTCTCAGCAAGACGCTCCAGGCATGTTATAACAACACTATCTGAAGAAATTTCTGCAATTTCCGCAAGTGCCGTTACTCCATCATCACTTACAATCTGTATTTTATCACCAGGCTGCATCCTGAGTACTTTAGAAATATGTCTGGCATCCACACCGGAAACAGTCATTTTTTCAGCATAAAGCTGAGGAATAAAAAATCTGTGCATTTATTTCACCTTGCTCATCTGCATAACAACCCAGCCGCCTTTTTCATCAACATGATCTACCTGCATGCCAACTTCTGCTGCCGCAGCTTCAATATCTTTCTGCCTTTCTTTAATAATTCCGCTTGCCAGAAAAATACCGTCATCGTTTAATTTTCCGGGAATATCTTTTAAAAGCATAATAATGATATCAGCAATGATATTAGCAATAATAACATCTGCCTTGCCTTCTGTTCCGCGCAGCAGATCTCCTTCTTTAACATCTATTTTTTCGCTTAATCCGTTATCAGCAATATTCTCTTTAGCAACACGTACAGCCACAGAATCAATGTCAACTGCCTTAACAGAAGAAGCGCCAAGCAAAGCTGCTGCAATCGCCAGTATACCACTGCCTGTACCTACATCAAATACGCTGGCACCGGCAGGCATAACTTTTTCAAGTCTTGCCATACACATATTAGTTGTATGATGTGTTCCTGTACCAAAAGCCATACCGGGATCAATTTTGATAACATGTTCGCCGGGCTGCGCAGTATAATCTTCCCAGCTTGGTTTTATTACCAGACTTTCACCAACATGAGTTACATGAAAATATTGTTTCCACTCATTAACCCAGTCTTTTTCACAAATTTTGCGGAAACGTGTATTACCAAAGCGGAACTGTCCAATACGCTCTTCAACTTCATTCAGCTCTGCCTCAATCTGCGCCAGTCTGCCGTTTAAATTATGATCATCAGCATAATAAGCGCTTACAGTAACAATTTCTGTATTTTCCTGTTCAGGAATATCACAAAGCTCCCATGTACCGCTGCTGCGCAAATCATTAATCAGCTGCGGATCTTCAATTGCCACTCCTGTCGCTCCTGCATTTGTCAAAATATCTGCAACTGCCTCAACAGCTTCGTGTGTAACCTGTACATTTACTTCAACCCATTGCATTTATATTACCTCACTTCTCCGGAAAATTTAGCTAAAAATGTTTCATTTTTTATATCTCTTTAAAGTATAGCATACAGCTAGGCTTACTTCAAAACAATTTATTGACGAACATAGAATTTTACCTTAAAATCAAATGTATGTCAAACAAAGACTAATTTGTGCATCTCTGCTTTTTGCAGAGTTGTTTTTTTTAATTTTGTTATATGTTAGGAGTAAGAGCATGTTAACACTGGATAAAATTTACCATGCAGCATTTGTTTTAAAAAATGTTGCCAGAAAAACAGACTTAATTGCAGCACCTCGACTTTGCGAAGGACAGGATATATACCTGAAAACAGAAAACCTGCAGATTACAGGCAGTTTTAAAGTTCGCGGCGCTTATTATAAAATAAGTCAGTTAACCGAAGAAGACCGTGCCAAAGGTGTTATTGCCTGCAGTGCCGGCAACCACGCCCAGGGTGTAGCCCTTTCTGCTACCAAAATGGGAATCAAAAGCATTATCTGTATGCCTGACGGCGCTCCCATTATGAAAGTAGAAAATACCAAAAAACTTGGCGCGCAGGTAGAACTTGCCAAAGGCGGTTATGATGACGCTCATGATCTTGCAGTAGAACTGCAGAAAAAAACAGGTATGACTTTTATTCATCCCTATGATGATGAACTTGTAATAGCCGGACAGGGAACTATAGGTCTTGAAATTTTAGATCAGCTTCCGGATGTAGAAGCTGTTATTGTACCCATAGGAGGCGGCGGTCTTATTGCAGGTGTTGCCTTTGCCATGAAAAGCCTTAAACCTGATATCAAAATTTATGGTGTTCAGGCTCAGGGGGCCGCAAGCATGTATAACGCTTTTAAAGCCCATGAATACCGCACACTGCCCTGCGTCAACACCTTTGCTGACGGCATTGCCGTAAAAACTCCCGGCGAAACAACCTTTGATATGGTAAGCAAATATGTTGATGATATTGTAACCGTCAGCGAAGATGAAATTTCTGCAGCTATTCTTTCACTTATCGAAAAACAAAAAATAATCGCCGAAGGTGCCGGAGCAACACCTGTTGCTGCTGCACTTTTCAATAAGCTGCCTATTGCCGGCAAAAAAACTGTCTGCCTGATTTCCGGCGGCAACATTGATGTTAATATTCTCTCACGCGTTATTACCAGAGGACAGGTCATCAGCGGCCGCAAAACCAATCTGATGATTGCTCTGGAAGATAAACCCGGACAGCTTCTGCGCGTAAGCGATATTATCAGCAGCTGCGGAGCAAATGTTATCAGCGTTCATCATGACAGAGCAGACGCCAATATGCCTATTACCAGCTGTTTCTTAAAACTCAGCCTTGAAACTCGTGATGCTCAGCAAATCGAACAAATTAAGCAGAACTTAAAAACAGCCGGTTTCACACTGGTTAACGAAAAAGCATAAAAAAGAACCTCGGAAAAATTTCCGAGGTTCTTTTTTGCTCTAAATTATAATTCCTTCAAGGTGATCACATTCATGCTGAATAATCTGCGCCGTAAAGCCTGTAAACACAGCCTGCTGTTTGCGCAGCTTACTGTCCTGATACACTACCTCTATAACTTCATAGCGAGTAGTCTGCCGCTCTCCATCAAGAGAAAGACAGCCTTCCTCCGTCTGATAAGGTTTTTCTTTTCTGATAATTTGCGGATTAAACATTATAAGGTTAGTTTTACCAATATTTACGGCAATAATAGCCTTGGCAGCACCAATCATATTAGCAGCCAAACCAACGCAACGCTCGCTGTTAGCCTGCAATGTATCCAGCAAATCAACAGCAACCTGTTTATCCTTGCCTGTTGCTTTCTCCGCTTTTTGAGATAAAAAGAAAATATCACGCACAATATTTTTAACCATTTTCTACATCCTTACATCTGTCATATTCTGAAACAGATTATAACACATGCAGGACATTTTTATCTATTTTTTCTGAACCTGACGCAAAGCTGTTTTCATATCTCTTATGTATTCGCCTACATACCCAGGAGCATTCTCCTTATACTGCTCAATGATTTCGACAATGGCAGAACCCACTATTACACCATCTGCAATTTCTGCTATCTTTCCTGCCTGCTCTGGCTTTGATATGCCAAACCCAACGGCGCATGGTACTGACGTATTCTGTCTTACAATACTTATCATAGAGGCAAGATCAGTAGTAATTTCACTTCTTGTACCTGTAACGCCAAGACTGGACACTATATATAAAAACCCTTCAGCTTCTTTGGCTATCATGGCAATTCTATTTGCAGAAGTTGGAGCAATCATAGAAATCAAATCCACACCATATTCCCGGCACTCAGGCAAAAACTCTTCTTTTTCCTCAAAAGGAATATCCGGCAAAATTAATCCGTCAATACCGCACTCTTTGCAGTTTCTTAAAAACTTCTCTTTGCCATATGAAAATATAACATTAGCATAAGTCATAAATACTAAAGGAATAGCAACCTTTTGACGAACTTTTTTTACCATGTCAAAAATTTTGTCAGTAGTTACACCGCCTGCCAAGGCCCTGATGTTAGCACTTTGAATAACTGTTCCTTCAGCTGTAGGGTCAGAAAAAGGTATGCCAAGCTCTATAAGATCGGCGCCATTTTCCACTGCAGCATAAATTGCCGCTTCAGTCACTGCAATATCAGGATCACCACAGGTTATAAAAGCAATAAAGGCTTTTTCTTTTGCAAATGCAATTTTTATTCTACTCATAAATATTCTCCCCTCTGTATCTGGCAATAGCAGCACAATCCTTATCTCCTCTGCCGGATATTGTAATTACTATAATCTGATTTTTGTCCATTTCAGGTGCCAGCTTCATAGCATAAGCTACTGCATGTGCTGATTCAATCGCCGGTATAATCCCTTCTGTTTTTGCCAGATATTCAAAAGCACATACAGCTTCTTCATCTGTAACCGGAACATATTCTGCTCTGCCTGTATCATGAAGATAAGCGTGCTCGGGACCTACACCGGGATAGTCAAGTCCTGCTGAAATTGAATATACAGGAGCAATCTGTCCATACTTATCCTGACAGAAATATGATTTCATGCCATGGAAAATTCCAACTTTACCGGTATTGATAGTTGCAGCCGTTTCAAAAGTATCTATGCCGCGTCCTGCAGCCTCGCAGCCAATCAGACGCACATCTTTATCATTAATAAAGTGGTAAAAACTTCCAATAGCATTAGACCCACCGCCAACGCATGCTATCACAGCATCAGGCAGTCTGTTTTCTTTTTCCAGAATTTGTTCTTTAATCTCCTGAGAAATAACAGCCTGAAAATCTCTTACTATTGTAGGGAAAGGATGTGGTCCCATGACAGACCCCAGGCAGTAATGGGTATCATCTATTCTGCTGGTCCATTCACGCAATGCCTCTGATACGGCATCCTTTAAAGTTGCAGTACCGCTGGTAACTGGAACAACCTGCGCACCCAGCAGTTTCATCCTGTAAACATTAAGTGCCTGCCGAATTGTATCTTCTGCACCCATAAATACCACACATTCCATATTCATCAAGGCTGCAGCAGTTGCCGTAGCTACGCCATGCTGCCCAGCGCCTGTTTCAGCAATCAGTCTTGTTTTGCCCATTTTTTTAGCTAAAAGCGCCTGACCAAGCACATTATTTATTTTATGGGCACCAGTATGATTCAAGTCTTCACGTTTCAGGTAAATTTTGGCTCCGCCAAGGTCTTTTGTCATTTTCTCTGCAAAATACAAACGTGATGGTCTGCCAGCATATTCATTAAAAAGATATTTCATCTCCTTCTTAAAATCAGGATCATTTTTATAATAATCATACGCTTGTTCAAGTTCTATAACTGCATTCATCAATGTTTCAGGAATGTATTGTCCTCCATGAATGCCAAAACGACCAGCTTTATTTGTCATTTATAATCTTCCTTTCTTACCGCTGCAATAAATTCTGCCATTTTCACTTTATCCTTCAGCCCTTCAGTTTCTACACCCGAACTTACATCTACTGCAAATGGCTGCAGTTTCTGCAGTGCTTCCTTTACGTTACTGATATTAAGGCCACCAGCCAGAAAATATTTTTTTTTACAATTAATTAATAAATCCCAGTCAAAAATTTTTCCTGTTCCGGCACCGGAGTCAAACATAATGTAATCAGCACTGCAATGTTCTGCTTGTTTCACATTATCGGGATCTGCCGTAAAAACCTTGATTACAGGTTTGTCTGTCAGCATTTTCAGCTGCTTTAAGTACTTTTCATCTTCCCAGCCATGCAGCTGAGCTATATCAATAATTTTGCTGTTTAACATATCTGCTACAACAACCGGATCTTCCTGTACAAATACACCAACAGCTTTTATATTTCTATCCAGCTTTTGCTTTAGTTCTGCAGCTTTTTTCATATCAATTCGTCTTTTACTGCCCTCAGCAAAAACAAAACCTATGTAGTCCGGTTTTAATATATTAACGGCTTCTACATCCTCTAATCTGCTTAAGCCGCATATTTTTATTTTAGTCATGCATTTTTCAGCTCCTTAAGCTTCTGCGTCTTATCTGCCGCCGTCATCATAGCTTCGCCGATTAAAACCGCATCTGCTCCAATATTACGCAGTTCGGTAATATCCTCAGCACTGCTTATTCCGCTTTCAGCAACAAACAATACATCTTTCGGAATTAATTTGCGTAAACGTCTGCTGTTATTTTTATCTACTGAAAAATCTTTTAAATTACGGTTATTTACGCCTATAATTCTGCTGCCAGCTTTTAAAGCAGATTCCAGCTCTTTTTCATCATGCACTTCAACCAAAGCCGAAAGTCCCAGCTCATCACAGATGCTGATATATTCTTTCAGCTTGTCTTCAGCCGTTATAGAGCATATTAAAAGTACAGCAGCAGCTCCCAACACTTTGGCTTCATAAATCATATATTCATCCACAACAAAATCTTTTCTTAAACAGGGAATGGAAACTGCTGCAGCAATTTCCTGTAAATAAGCATTTTTGCCGCAAAACAATTTAGGTTCTGTCAGTACGGAAATACAATCAGCTCCTGCAGCTTCGTATTCTTTGGCAATATCAAGATAAGGAAAATCATGAGCAATAATACCTTTAGAGGGTGATGCCTTTTTACATTCACAAATAAAGGATATTCCGTCTTTTTTTAACGCTTTTTCAAATGTGAAATCTCCAGCTGGCATATTAAGTGCCTGACGCTTTATTTCAGCCAGCGGCAAGACTTTATCAGCCATTTTTACCCGCTCTCTGGCATAATCAGCAAGCTGCATCAAAATAGTCATGATTTAACCTCCGGCATATTACTTATCTCAATCAATTTTTTCAGTGTAGCAAGGGCCTTACCTGAATCAATTAACTCTGCTGCCAATGCAATACCATCTTCTAAAGAATTTGCTTTATTACCTATGTACAGGGCCGTTCCGGCATTAAGCAAAACTGCATTTCTTTTATGACCTTTTTCTCCGTTCAATATTGCCAAAGTAATAGCAGCATTTTCCTGCGGATTGCCGCCTTCCAAATCGCTTCGCAAGCAGCGTTCAAAGCCAAAGTCTTCCGGTTTGATAACAGAAGATTTAAACCATCCGTCACGAATTTCGCAAATAGTTGTTGGGGCACTTAAGGATATTTCATCAAGTTTATCCTGTCCGTAAACAACCATACCTCGTTTGATTCCCAAATTAATCAATACCTGCGCCAAAGGCTCTACAAGGTACTCGTCATACACTCCCAAAAGCTGCATGGAAGGTGTTCCCGGATTGGTCAGCGGGCCTAAAATATTAAATACCGTGCGAAAACCAAGTTCTTTTCTGATAGCTCCCACATACTTCATAGATGTATGATATTTCTGGGCAAAAAAGAAGCACATGCCAACTTTTTGCAGCAGTTCACGGCATTTTTCCGGACTCTGTTCAATATTTATCCCCAAGGCTTCCAGACAATCGGCTGTACCGCATTTAGATGACGCTGCTCTGTTGCCGTGTTTGGCAACTTTTATACCGCTGGCAGCTGCTACCAGAGCAGATGTTGTGGAAATATTAAAGCTCTGTGAGTTATCTCCTCCGGTTCCCACAATCTCAAATAAGTCAAAATCAGTATCTACTTTTACAGCATGAGCACGCATAGCCGCTGCACATCCTGCAATCTCATTGATAGTTTCTGCTCTGGTACTTTTAGTAGATAAAGCTGCCAAAAATGCAGCATTTTGTGTAGCAGTAGTTTGTCCGCTCATAATTTCATTCATAACTGTATAAGCTTCACTAAAGCTCAAATCCTCTTTATTAACAATCTTAACAATAGCTTCTTTAATCATTTTTATTCCCTCATTTCAAATCAATAAAGTTTTGTAATATTTTTTTGCCTTCTGATGTCATTACAGACTCGGGATGAAACTGTAATCCAAAAACAGGCAAATTTCTATGCTGTACTGCCATAATTTCTCCACTTTCAGCTGCAGCCGTAATGCGCAAGCTTGTCGGTAAAGAATCTTTCTCAGCAATCAACGAATGATAACGGGCAACCAGTGCTTTTTCTGGACAATTTTTAAACAACGGACAAGTCCTGTCTAAAACAATTCCTGACTGTTTTCCATGCATCATAGCAGGTGCGTGCACAATTTTGCCGCCAAAAGCTGCACAAATAGCCTGATGCCCCAAACATACTCCCAAAATGGGAATTTTATTGCTCAGTTTCTTTACACACTCAACTATAATTCCCGCATCCTCCGGTCTCCCGGGACCAGGTGATAAAATAATTTTCTCCGGATTTAAAGCTTCTATTTCCTGAATACTTACAGAATCATTGCGTACGACTTTTATATCTTCTGTAATTTCACCTACCAGCTGGTAGAGGTTATAAGAAAAACTGTCATAATTATCTATCAGCAAAATCATAATTCTTCCTCCTCCGCCAGCTGCAACGCTCTTACAACAGCCTGTGCTTTATTTATACACTCCTGATACTCTTTCTCCGGCTCAGAATCAGCCACAATACCTGCTCCGCTCCGTACAAACACTTTACCATTTTTCCTGTAGGCTATGCGTATAGCGATACAAGTATCCATATTCCCTGTAAAATCAATATAGCCGACAGCTCCACCATAAATACCACGTTTGTTATTTTCCAGTTTACCAATTAACTGGCAGGCTCTGATTTTAGGAGCTCCGGAAAGTGTGCCTGCAGGCAAAACAGCTGCTATAGCATCAAGTGCATCTGAATCCGATTTTATTTCGCCACGTATTGTAGAGCCTATATGCATAACATGAGAGAACTTTTCAATAGAGTGCAGTTTTTCTACCTGTACACTGCCAAACTTGCTTATTTTTCCTAAATCATTACGGCCAAGATCTACTAACATATTATGTTCAGCCAACTCTTTAGTATCCTGCAGTAAATCTTCCTGCAGCTTTACGTCCTCTGCTTCAGTTTTTCCGCGTGGACGCGTTCCGGCAAGAGGAAAAGTATGCAAAATACCATTTTCCAACTTTACAAGAGTTTCCGGAGAAGCTCCGGCTACTTCTATATCCGTACCGGAAAAATAAAACATATACGGTGACGGATTAACAGTTCGCAAAATACGATAGGTATTCAGTAAACTGCCCTCAAAAGGAGTACTTAATCGGTTGGAAAGCACTATCTGGAATATATCACCTTCATAAATATATTTTTTGGCGCATGTAACCATTTCACAAAACTTTTCCTTACTGAAGAAAGGCTGGATACTGCCTGTCATTCGCCCCTGATAATTCTTGCTTACTCTGGTTTGTACTATACGTTTCAGCTGCTCCAACTCCAGAACAGCTTTATTGTATCCGGTTTCTGCATCTTCCAAAAACATGTTGACTATCAATATTATTTTTTGTCTGTAATTATCAAAAGCAATAACTTTATCAAATAACATCAAATCTATTTCTTTAAAATTATCAGTATCATGTGTATCAACAAAAGCAGCTGGTTCACTGTATCTGATAAAATCATAAGCAAAATAACCAACTAAACCACCGCTGAATGTTGGCAGATAATCAAAACGTACACTTTTATAATCCTGCAAAATCTGCCTTATTACCGTAAGAGGGTCATTACCGTCTACTTTCAATCCTCCCACAGTCACCTCACCGTTCAAACAGGTAATCTCCAATTTTGGATCAAATCCAAGAAATGTATATCGTCCCCATTTTTCCTGTTCAGAAACAGATTCCAGCAAATAACAATGTCTGGAAATACTTTTCAAAGTTTTTAGTACCTCTATAGGTGTACAACCATCAGATAATATTTCGCAGCTCAACGGCAAAATTTTGTATTTTCCTTCATCAGCTATTTTCTTTACCTCATCTAAGGTTGGTAAAACATGCATACTTTTAACCTCCACAAATAAAATACTCCTCTGACTTCTGTCAGAGGAGTATAAAAAAATCCCTGACAGAAATTAATTTCTGTCAAGGACGAATAAACACTTTATCCGCGGTGCCACCTTGATTTACGGCAATGACGCCGTACACTTGACAGGATACCAACATATCCCCGGCAACTAACGTATGCCCACACGTTGCAGAATACTCTGCGCTTTCGCGCATTTGACTGCACCCTCAGCGGTCCATTTGACAAACTGTTTCTTACCTGACTCTCAGCAACGCAGGCTCTCTGTAAAGGCATATTAGCCGTTATCTCCGCTTCAACGGTTTGCTTATTGAATTGAGCAAATTCTAACACTTTCTCAAATAAGCGTCAACACAAATTTACACTTTTTTTATTTTTATGTGTTTTATCAAGTTTTCTGTATACTTTATTACAATAAAACGTCCTATATCATTTTTCATTCTGCAAGCAAAGCTGCTTTTTAGCTTCAAAATAAGCTTCAGGTGTCCAACCCTTAGCAATCATTGCAGCAAGCACTTTGCCCGTATTATTGGCATCATCATACGCAGTATGCCATAATCCGTCAGCGTCAACCAGCTGCTCCTCAGCGGCTTTTTTAAGCCCTGTTGTTTTTTCATCACCCTTCCACAATTTATAAGCTTCTGCCAAATCAAGATAATCTGCAAAATCTACAGGATTTTCTATTTTATGTCTTTCACACCCCTTTTGCAGAACCTTATAATCAGAATCACCCCAGGCAACAAAATATGTACTGCCAACCTCATACAAAGCTTTTATCTCAGTAACCATCTGTTTAAATTCTATGGCCTGTTTCATATCCTGTTCCGTAATCATGCAAAAGTCCATTGCTTCCTTAGCCTGCTTAGGATAAAAATGCGGCTTTACAAAATTCTGCAGCTTACCAACGAAGGCAAAATTGTCCTTGCTCAGTTTTACTGCACCAATCTCAATAATTTCTGAAAAAAATCCATTAGGACGGCCTACTGGTTTTCTGTACATAGTAAATTCAAAATCAACAATCAAAAAATCTCTCATCTTTTCCCATCTCCACAAAATTTACTTAAATTATTATAACACCATTTACAAAAAAATATCTGCATTAACAAAAAAGGAACGGAAATTAATTCCGTTCCTTTTTCGTCTTATTATTCAAAACGTCCTTTTAAAACTATTTTACCATCACAGATGGCAGTTTTTCCTTTGGCAAATACACTGCTGATTTCCAGCTCATCATCTAAAACGAGAATATCGGCATCTGCTCCTGCTTTAAGGCATCCTTTAACGCCTTCTTTGCCCAAAAGCACTGCCGGAGTAGCTGTAAGCAGTTTTAAAGCTTCTGACAAATCCATACCTTTTTTTACAAGATACTGAATTGTTTTATGGAGATACTTGGGAGATGCGTAAGTTAAACCAATGCACTCGCCATTTTCATCAAATTTTGGCTGACTGCCAAAAGCATCACTTGATAAGGTTACATGCTCAGGGCTTACGCCTTCACGCTGCAGCAGTTCATATAATTTTTCTGCGCTGCTCTCTAACTCAACATCATCAGAGCCTGCAGTGCAGTCAATATAACCGCCCTGACGAATTAATTCTGCACCCTCATCTATCAGTTCATCAGTTCTTAACATATGAGTAGGCAAAAAGTTTTTCATGGGAATATCAGAGTTTTCCAATGCATAAAACAGAGGTTTTAAACCGCCTTTACCACTGCCCATATGCAATGTCACAAGTCCGGCAGTTCCGCTGATAAGTCCTGCTCTTCTTGCCTGAACTCCCAGCGCAATTAAATCTTCACCAGTCGGATTAGAGCTGCGATGATCAGATACAGCTACTTTAACACCAATCATGGGTGTAACAAGTGCAATATCTTTTTCTACGCTTCCAGTTATGGTTACAGGGGGATACGCATAATAACTGGTAAGGCAATAAGCTGTTATACCCTCTTCTGTCAGTGCACGAGCTTTGGCAACAAGATTTTCAAGACTTCTGGTAATGCCGTCAGTACCCAAAAGACCTACAACAGTAGTAATGCCGTTAGTTGTAAACGCAGTAAGGTAAGATTCCGGAACACGGGAAGCTGGCCCCTGCTCTCCGCCACCACCAGTAATATGTACATGCATATCAATATATCCGGGAACAACAGTTTTACCCTGCATATCAAAAATCTCTGCATCAGATGCAGTTTCGTAGCCAGTAATATTTTTTTCAATACGGCAAATTTTATCACCAACAATCAAAATATCCTGCATTCCTAAATATTCAGGCGCATATACATTACAGTTTTTTAACAATTTAATCATTTTCTCTACTCCAGTTTTACTAATTTATTAGACAGTACAATGAGGCAGGATATACCTGCCTCATATATAAATTATTTTTCTTTTTCAATTTTAGCAATACCAATACCAGTAAAGCCATAGAAAATTGCAATCATAAAGCCAACATAACACAAAATAGCATATGGCAGATAATCTAAAGTTTCTACGCCAAGGCAGGAAGTCATGTACGCTCCGGCAGCAGACCAGGGTACCAGCGGAACGAATACGGTTCCAGCATCTTCCAAAGTACGGGAAAGGTTTTTAGCAGCAAGTCCGCGTGCTTTGTAAGCATCTTTAAACATTTCACCAGGTACAAGAATAGAAAGATAAGAATTACCTGTGGTAAGTGCCATAACAATGCAGGATGCAACAGTTGCGCTAATCAAAGCACCAGTAGATTTTGCAACACTTAAAATCTTTTCCAGTACAACATCAAGGCAGCCTGCTCTGCTCATGATACCTGCAAATACAAAGGCACAGAATACCAATAATGTAGTACTCATAATACTGTTCATACCGCCGCGATTTAAAAGCTTGGTAATTTCCATAGTGCATAATGCAGGATCAAAACCAGGCGCATGAATCATTGCTACATTAAATCCGCTTACAGTACATGCCAGAATATCTTTTAAGCTTACATTCTGAATAAATACACCTTCAATACCAGCAACTACAGTAGAAAGAACCATAACGGGGATGGTAGGCCATTTTAAAATGGAACCTGCAAGAACAATAACTACAGGAACAACTAAAAGTATATTCCAGTTATACATTAAATCTAACTGAGCCAGCATTTTTACAACAGATTCAGAGTTTACTGAAACAGAAGTATCAGCATTTAAACCAATAACGGCATAGGCAATCAAAGAAATAATAGTTGCCGGAATTGTTGTATAAAACATATGGAAAATATGTTCGTATAAAGTACTGCCTGCAGCAATTGGAGCAAGATTTGTTGTATCAGAAAGCGGAGAAATCTTATCACCAAAATAAGAACCTGCAATTACTGCACCTGCAGTAGCCGGCAAAGATACACCAAGTGTCGCCGCAATACCCATCAGAGCAACACCCATTGTAGCAACAGAACCCCAGGAAGTACCTGTTACAACTGATACCACAGCAGTAATTAAGAAAGAAGTAACCAGCATCCACTGAGGATCAACAAACTGCACACCGTAATAAATCATCAGCGGAATAGTTCCTGCAGCCATCCATGTACCAACAAGAGCACCCACGCACAACAAAATTAAGATAGCCGGCATACCCTTGGCAATCTTCTGGCAAACTTCGTCCATAATATCATCCCAGGTAACACCAACTCTGAAAGCAATAATAGCCGCAACACCTGCTACCAAAAGCAGCAGCGGTTCAGTTGCATAACCTTTAATGCCCTTGCCGTAGGTTAAAATTACCAGCATAGCAATCAAAGGAATAAAAGCTTCGAGAAATGTAGGTTTTCTCAATTTTTTAGTCTTATTTTCCTGATTCATCAAATAACCCCCTGTAAAAATAATTATTCAAAAAAAATACATAATTATTTTATTACAAAAAAGTTTATCTGATAAATTGATAGTTTTTTCCTTATCAATAAAATTTTTTTATATTTCCTTTACCAAATTTGTGGACAAATACTCTAAAAACCTCTGTTTTGCAGCCGTATATTCCAGCTGATAATCATATAAAACAGATATGTTAAACTTCGCACTGATTTCATCTGAAAACTTCACTAAATGGCCGCTGTCAATGTCACTTTTTACCTTACTGTACGGAACAACAGCAACCCCAACAGATTTTCTTACAGCTTCCACAATGGAATCCGAATCACTGAAAGACATAACAGTTTTCATCTTCTTTAAATCAACTTTGTCTAAAAGTTTTTTATAATAAACACCATTATCGGAATAAGATACAAATGGATATTCATATAAATTATCACTGCACTTATGAATATCATATAATTCCTTTGAACATACCCACACCAAAGGCTCCTGCCACAGCCTGATTTTTTTGGTATAAAGCGGCTGCACATCCATATGTACAAAGGCAAAATCATAATATTTATTTTCTACTGTATCAGCCAAAATTTCCTCTATAGTCATTCTTCTGTCTACCAAAAAATCAATATCAGGAAATTCACTTTTCATCTTTAATAAAATATCCAAAAGATAATTATTAATAACCTGTGTTGATACAGCAATCCTTAAATATTTACTGCTGTCTTTAAAAACTGCCATTCTTTTAATACTGTCTTCATACTCTTTAAGTAACTTTTGCGCTTCTGGTATAAAAGCATGTCCCGCAGCAGTCAGATAAACATTTTTACCTTCTCTTATAAACAAAGTTACGCCGTAAGTTTCTTCCAGCGAAGCAATATGATTACTGATTGTAGGCTGCGTAAAATTCAGCATCTGCGCGGCCTGAGTAAAACTTTTGCACTGTACCACTGTTAAAAAAGATTTATATACCTGTATTTTCACGGCGCACTCCTCCATTAATCAATTATAAGATTTTATTTGTTTTTAATAAGTTTTTCTTATAATACCAATATATAACCTCATCTGTCAACAAAAGTATACAAAATACAATAAACAAGATTCAATTTAATTATTTATAAAGCTAGTATAATTCATCCTTTTTAGTAATAATATACGCCCAAAATAAAAACAACTGAATTGCATCATAACAACTCAGTTGTTGGTTTAGCTTATACTCTTCTTATACAAGTGTACCTTCTGCTACTTGCAGGCGTAAAACATCATTTCTGGCGTAGTGCCCACATACATCATGCTCCATTTTACTGGCAGGAACTTTCTGCATATCCAGTGTCACATAAATCACATCTTCTTTATCCCAAACAGTTTGTGATGCCTCGTGTCCAAAAGGATCTATAACACAGCTTCCCCCTCTGCATACAACATCGGGAAGTTTTACAATCTCATCAGCACCGCTGTCAGTTTCAGGATAATCCTTTCTCCCAAAAAACATATTGCAATTAATAAAATAGCAATGACCTTCAATAGCAATATGACGTATTGTATGCTGCCATTCTTCATTATCATTTGTATTAGGAGAAATATATAACGCAATACCTTTTTGATAAAGTGCAACCCTTGCCAGCGGCATATAGCTTTCCCAGCAGATAAGATTACCCATTGGACCCCACGGAGTATCCATAATCGGAAAATACTCTTTATCTGCATCTCCCCAAATAACTCGCTCTGTACCGGTTGGTTTCAGCTTTCTATGATTCATAGCATCTCCATCCGGAGAAATCATCATATTAGAATTGTACAATGTTCCTGTAAAAGCGTCTCTCTCTGAATAGCCAACACTCACATAAACATGATATTCTTTGGCTGCATTTACAATTTCCTGCATTTCCGGTCCATTGGCCAAAATAGAATTATCATAATATTTTTTCCAGTCTTTACGGCCTGCCTCTGTACGGCTGCCAACAGTAAAGCCATATGTCATTCCATAAGGATAACCTGGAATAAACAATTCTGGAAATACAATTAATTCGGCCTGTTTAGCCGCACATTCTTTTATCTTTGATATAACTTTCTGCACACACTTGTCTTTATCAAACAAAATTGGTGTAGCTTGTACAACTGCCAGATTGCAAGTATCTTTTAAATTTTTCACAGCACAGTCCCCTCCAGTTTACGTTATTAACAAAAGTAAAAATGTATATACACTTCTGCTCCCAAACTAAATCTCTTTTTACCATTTCCATTTAAATATATTATTCTGTATCTGTCAACAAAAGTATATAAAATATGATAAAGAAAGTAACACTATTCATCCTGTATCTGATTTTCGTTAGGAGGCTGATTTAAATGCTGAATAAAAAGATAGAATTAAATATACTGGTTGAGCATACAAAAGATGGACGAGCCTTGCCTAAGACTATTTTATGGGATGATGGACGCAGGTTTGATATTGATAAAATACTTGATATCCGGCAGGCAGCATCTGTTCTTTCCATCAATATTTTAAAAAAAATAATACCAAAGAACAATCCTGAACTTGCTGTATTTTTGCCACAGGCATGGTATAAAGGCTCATATACAGTTCCAGTCCAGTCATTACCGGGAATCCAGCCGGCTGTAATTACATCATTGCTGTCAATATGTTTATTAATTTCTTCAACTACTTTGTCATAATCGTCATCAGAAATATTTTTTCTCCACTTAGCAAATTCCTTAGCATATGGCAAGCTACATCCTTTTAACTAAAGATAATTTTATAAAAACCATAATAATATATTTGGGGCTTCAAACTCTTATACAAATATGCTTTTTCTTAACTGGCAGATATTTTATATCTTAGTAAATTTTGAATTTATTTTTGCTCACCGCTGAAGTTTCTTTTTACCCGCCACATGGATGGGTTTTATTAAACAAAAAGAGAGAATATAAATTCTTAAATTCTCTCTTTGCTTATTTAATACCGGGAGTTTATTATATTTATCTTGCAGACAGACCATACTTCTCCATTTTTATAAACTATAAGCTCTCCCTGTCCGACATTTTTCTGGTATACAGTTGCTCGCGGCACACTGATTTCTAATAAAAGCTGTAGATCATCATTTACAGATACCTGTAAATTATCGCCTGCTGTAATATTTTTCAGTAAACCTTTTTTGCTTCCCTGATAAATATCGGAATGCAAACTATTTAACACGCATTTATACTCACTGTTTTTTTCAAGATTTTTATATTTTACAGTCAAAGAGACCATATTCGGTTCCAGATAATATTTTAATGGGCTGAATCCAGCAATATCTATCGTAGTAACAGTTTCCAGATTATCAATCGCTCTGATTTCTATACTTGCACTGTCATTATTACTGTAAGTCTTTACAAAATTAAGTACAAAAGCTAATAAAATAGCTATCAGAAAACATATCACTCTTTTAATCTTTCCGCTCATTTTATACCTCTTACGAGCTTTTTCTTCGCCCATTTACCAAACAGTACGATAAGTAAAAATAACCCAGGCATACAGAAATAATTACAGTTTGTGCATGTTCCGTTGCATTTTATATTGTCAGTAAATTTAACCCCCAACACGGAAACAACCGTCCCTAAAAATAAAAATACCTTCGTTTTCATACCTAAAATTCCACCTAAAATATTTAACTTGCATATTAAGCTAATTAATCTATTCATTATTCCTATTATACTTTATTGCCTTTTTGGGACAACACACCATACATTCACCACAAATTATACAGTTATTAAGATTATTAGATGCTTTTTTATCAGTAACAATCATAGAACTCATCGGACATTTTTTCACGCAAATACCACAGCCTACACATTTATCCTTATTAACATTGATTCTGAAAACAGGTAAAAATCTGCATGCTAAACTATGCACAAGATTTTGCAACGCACCAACAGGACACAGGAAATTGCAATATCCTCTTCCGCCTTTAGTAAATAATCCCAAAACAACAAAATATAGTACCGCTGTCAAAAGTAAACTTCCGGAAAAGGAAATCGTATACCCCCACAAAAGATAATTTACTGTAAGATCAAAGACATAATAATTGCAAAAGCTGCAGGCAATAGTACCACCAAATAATGTCAATATCATAAAACCTGCTAACATACCATATCTTAAAGGAACTATATCCACATACTCAGACCAGTTTACCTTAAATCTTTCTGGTATAAGCTTGCTTAAATATTCTGTAAATCCTCCAGCAGGACAAAACTTTCCACAAAATACCGGTCCAAAAATGAACGCAGTAAATAGCAGTATAACGATATAAAGAACAAACTGCTCTGAATAATCAAACACATTTCCTGATAAAGTTCCGCCTATCTGTTTGCGCAGGCATAAATTATGCACTGTTAAATATTCCCACTGTCCTGTAAAAAAATAATTGATGATTTTCTGGAAAATAGCAAAAGGTGCATAAAACAGTATAAAACCTAATATATATCCCATCAACCTGTGATACGTTATCTTCATAAAAATCTCCCTGAATAAGTGTTTATATTTTATTTATACATAATCATGATAAATTTGGATTATATCATAAATAAAAAATAGTTGCTATAAATTAAGCAACTATTTTTATTTTAGCTTCTTATTGCTTCAATCTGTTCATCAGTCATATTATTAAGCGTTTCACGCATTTTATCGCTATATCCCCTCTCTGCTTTAATAAAATCTTCTACTTCTTTTCTCTGCTCTGGCGGTAATTTACTTATCACTTCAGCTCGTTGACCATCTCTCTCAGCTCTCCACTTTTCACTTGCTTCCTGATGATGATCTTCCGGTGTCATATCAATAAATTTATTATGTATATTATGCCCACCTCCATATCTATAGTATTTATAAATTCTATTTTCTACATTTTCACAAACACTATCCGCAGCAGCCTCTGTAGCAAACACCACTACGGCACAAGCCATCATTACCAGCGAGGCTATCACCAATGTTTTTTATATTACTCTACATATTAATACATTCTTTGCTTTTTTGTTAAATTCATTATAATGACTAATTATGTCAAAACTATGTTTTTCGACATATAAACTAAAAAATTAATTATTAAGTTGTGTTGGCAATGGTTGAAAATATAACTTTAATATTATCTTTGAACAGAAAAAGACAGCCGTACTGTCCCAAAGACTATATTTTGTGATGACGGTCTCAAATTCTCTATTTATAAGGTACTGGATGTGAGACATACTTCCGCAATCTTACCAGAACACTCTTAATATCAGCTTCAAGCTGATATTTACTTTTATAAATTAACTGCATTTTATATCCGTCTGCTATTCTTACAGAGTTAAGAGCATAATGAATGTGCAGATTATCCGTGTTACCATGAACAGCATAAGCTACCTGGCATCCGATATTACTGTAGATAATATCAGCAATTTTATCAGCAGTTTTTTCTATGTTATTACCAGCAACAATCTTTTCTTCTTCCTGTTTACTTAACGCAACTATTAGATGTTTTCCCTGTGAGCCTTTGATCTTGCAGTATGCCATTTTACAAAGCTGCATATCTCTTGCGGCTGCAGCAGGATCAACACCGATAGCATTATAATATAAAATATTATCATTATGGCTTTTATCGTCTTGTATGTAATTTATAAGATTATCCATATTATTTGTACTCTTGATTTTTATAATGGCCATACTAAACACCTCATTTCAGTAAATCGTACAAATCTTGTTTGCACTGTTCAAGTTCCACACGGGAATCTGCTAATTCGTCTTTAACCCTTTCTGATTTTACCTCTGTATTCAGTCTGTTAATACGATTATCAATATCAGCTGCTTTTACAACAATTTCACGTATTTTTTTAAATGGCTTAATTCTTTTATTCTTTAATAAGTCATTTATAATCTCAGACGTGTTATTACCTGTCATTTCCTTCTTTTCTAACAACTTTTTATAAGCATCATCATCAAGACGTACTGATATAGTACGTGTCTTAGGTAAACTTCTTTTTGTACTGTTTCTTTTGCATTTATTATTAACTTTAGTTTCCATAACTAACCTCCGGTAATTATGTAACCTGTAATCACATGTACCTCTTGCATATAAATAACAAGTAACGTATTTGTATTACAAATTACAATTTTTTAAGCTGTAAAAGCTTACTATTTACCGGTATGTTATATTTATTTTTTATTTTATTTTGATTAAAGTTAATTAACATTTTCATAAAAAAAAGACCAAGGTTTTATCCTTGGTCTTTAATATTAAATTAATTCAAACATTTTAAGACAGCTTCTTTTAATAGATTTTCGTCTAGCGGCTTCAGCAAATATCCACTGGTATTAAGCTCATATGTTTCTGCTGCATAGCTGTTTTTGGCTGATATAAATACCAGTTTAAAACTGTTGCCCTGCAGCCTTCTTAGTTCTTCTGCCAATTCAATCCCCAGTCTGTCATCAAGATACATGTCAATTATCGCCAAATCAAATTTTTCTTTTTCAGCATATTCTCTGCAGGTTTCATATTCAGTAAAGTATTCTACCTGCAAAACAATTTCTTTTTCAGCAGCAATATTGTCTAATATATTTTTTACGCTTTCCAGATATTCTTTTTCATCATCACAGACTATTATTTTCATAGACTTTTAAAAACTCCATTGCAAACCAGCATTAATCTGGTATGTATCGTCATTATCATTGCCAAAGGATTTTTCAAAGTCCAGATATGCGTAGCTGCTGTGTCCTA
>CAUDEF010000016.1 GCA_958448515.1 uncultured Phascolarctobacterium sp.
GAAGGTGGCCGTACTGTAGGCGCTGGCGTTGTTTCCGAAGTAGAAGAAGCTTAATTATTAATTAATAGTTAGTTCCCGTAATGTATGAGGGGCCTAATATGTGCCCCTCATATTCTTATGTTTATTGGTATGGCCTTGCGATGATGTGAAAGGTTGCTTGCCTGTAAGACAGGGAGATTTTCACGGAGTATGTCCGTTCTTTGAAACTGGGCGATTTTAGGAGGAAATTTTTTAATGGCTAAATCTCAAAAAATCAGAATACGCCTGAAAGCGTATGATCATAAAGCACTTGATCAAAGTGCTGCAAAAATTGTTGAAACTGCAAAACGCACTGGCGCGCAAGTTTCTGGTCCTATCCCTCTTCCGACCGAAAAAAATATTTACACAATTCTGCGTTCTCCTCATGTTAACAAAGATTCTCGTGAACAATTCGAAATGCGTACTCACAAAAGACTTGTTGATATTCTGGAACCAACTGCGAAAACCGTTGACTCTTTAATGCGTCTTGATCTTCCGGCTGGCGTAGATATTGAAATTAAACTGTAAGGAGGAGGTGCAAGAATGGCTAAAGGTATCTTAGGTAAAAAGCTGGGTATGACCCAAATTTTTGAAGCTGACGGCAGATTAGTTCCTGTAACTGTTGTAGAAGCAGGTCCCTGCGTAGTACTTCAAAACAAAACTGTTGAAACTGACGGTTACAATGCTGTTCAAATCGGTTTCGGTGAAGTTAAAGAAAAACACGTTACTAAACCGATGAAAGGCCATTTTGACAAAGCTGGCGTTGCTCCGGTTAAATTTGTCAGAGAATTGCGCTTGTCTGCTCCTTCTGAATACACTGTTGGTCAAAAAATTGCAGCTGACGTATTCGCAGCTGGTGAATTGATCGATGTAACTGGTATTTCTCGTGGTAAAGGTTTCGCAGGCACTATTAAGCGTCACAATTTCGCTCGTGGTCCTATGAAACACGGTTCCAAATCTCATCGTGAACCTGGTTCTATGGGTCCTATGCATTCCGGTCCTGGCGGTCGCGTAATTAAAGGTAAAAAATTGCCTGGTCGTATGGGTGGTGCACAAGTTACTGTTCAACGTTTGACCATCGTTAAAGTTGATGCAGAACGTAATCTTATTTTGGTTAAAGGTGCTATTCCTGGTGCCGCAGGTTCTTGCGTAATCGTTAAAGAAACTGTAAAACCTAACAAATAAGATCTAAGCGAAAGAAAGGAGGATGCTTCTAATGCCGAAGTTATCAGTATATAACCTTGCCGGTCAAGTAACCGGTGAAATAGAATTGAATGATCAAGTATTTGGCGTTGAATTCAATGAAGCTGTTGTACATCAAGCAATTGTTATGCAGCTCGCTAACCAACGTCAAGGAACTTCTGCAACCAAAACTCGCGGTATGGTACGCGGTGGCGGTCGCAAACCTTGGAAACAAAAAGGCACTGGCCGTGCTCGTTGTGGTTCTACCCGTTCTCCTATTTGGGTAGGTGGCGGTACTACTTTTGGTCCCCAACCACGCAGCTATGCTAAAAAAATGCCGCGCAAAGCTCGTCGTTTGGCTCTGTGCTGCGCACTGTCTGCTAAAGTAGCAGCTGGTGAAATGGTAGTAGTTGAAGGCTTAGCTTTCGATGCACCTAAAACTAAAAATGTTGTATCCATGCTCAATGCATTTGATGCAGCTGCTAAAAAAGCATTGCTTATTACCGATGGTGAAAACACCAACGTTGAACTTTCCGCTCGTAACATGCCGAAAGTAACCGCAATTTCCAACATGGGTCTGAACTGCTTTGATATTCTCAACAGCAACAAAGTATTCCTTGCTAAAGAAGTTGTAGAAAAAATTGAGGAGGTGCTCGCATAATGGCTGCTAATCCTCGCGATATCTTGATTCGTCCTATCATTACTGAAAAAACTTCCGTAATGATGCAAGAAAATAAATACACTTTCCAAGTTCCCTTAACTGCGAACAAAGTGGAAATCCGCCAAGCTGTTGAAGCTATTTTTGGCGTAAAAGTATTAAGTGTAAACACTATTCGCGTTTTTGGCAAAACCAAACGCATGGGCAAATATGTTGGCAAACGTTCCGATTACAAAAAAGCTATCGTGAAGCTTGCTGAAGGCAATACGATTCCCCTTTTCGAAGGAATGTAATTGACGTATTATAAGGAGGTTAAATTAAATGGCTATTAAAAGCTTTAATCCGTATTCTCCTTCCAGACGCTTTATTACTGTGTCTGCCTTCGAAGAGATTACGACTGATAAGCCCTACCGTCCGCTTGTTGAAAAACTCGTTAGAAAAGCGGGCCGTAACAATACAGGCAAAATGACTGTTCGCCATCAGGGCGGCGGCCATAAAAGACAATATCGTATCATTGACTTTAAACGCACTAAAGACGGTATTCCGGCTAGAGTTGCTACCATTGAATACGATCCTAACCGTAACGCACGCATTGCATTGTTAAACTATGTAGATGGTGAAAAACGTTACATCATCGCTCCGCTTGATCTGAAAGTTGGAGATATGGTTGTAAGTGGTCCTGAAGCAGATATCAAAGTTGGTAACTGCCTGCCGCTGAAAAACATTCCTCTTGGTACTATGGTACACAATGTTGAATTAAAAATCGGTAAAGGTGGCCAAATGGCACGCAGTGCTGGTGCATCCGCGCAATTGATGGCTAAAGAAGGCGACTATGCTCTTCTCCGTCTGCCTTCCGGTGAAATTCGTAAAGTACATATCAACTGCCGCGCTACTGTTGGTCAGGTAGGCAACATTGATGCTGAAAACATCTGCATCGGTAAAGCTGGCCGTAGCCGTTGGTTGGGCGTTCGTCCTGCTAACCGTGGTGTAGTAATGAATCCTAATGACCATCCGCATGGTGGTGGCGAAGGTCACTCTCCTGTTGGTCGTAAACGTCCTGTTACTCCTTGGGGCAAATGTGCTTTCGGTACTCGTACCCGTAAAGAGAAAAAAGCTTCTAGCAAGCTGATTTTAAAACGTAGAACCAAATAATATAACAGGATAAGGAAAGGAGGCTAACCTAGTGTCCAGATCAGTTAAAAAAGGACCTTTTGTCCATGCAAGTCTTTTGAAAAAAATTGATGCGCTTAATGCCGCTAATGATAAAAAAGTTGTTAAGACCTGGTCTCGCAGCTCTACAATTATTCCGTCTTTTGTTGGTCACACCATTGCGGTTCATGACGGACGCAAACATGTTCCGGTATTCATTACCGAGGATATGGTAGGCCACAAACTGGGAGAATTCGCTCCCACTCGTACTTACAAAGGTCATGCCGATAAGACCACAGGCTTAAAATAAGGGGAAAGGGGGCAAATAACATGGAAGCAAAAGCAATTGCAAAATATGTTCGCATTGCACCGCGCAAATTGCGCATCGTAATTAACCTGATCCGCGGTAAATCCGTTGGTGAAGCATTCGCGATCCTCAAATTCACCCCGAAGGTTGGTTCTGAGGTAATCGAAAAAGTACTGCGTAGTGCTGTAGCAAACGCAGAACACAATTTTGATATGAACGTGGATAACCTGATCGTTTCTACTTGCTATGTAGATCAAGGTCCTACCATGAAACGTATTCATCCTCGTTCCCGTGGACAGGCTTTCAAAATTTTGAAACGTTCCAGCCACGTAACTGTAGCAGTAAAAGAAAAATAATAATCCCGTCAGAAGGAGGGAACATATAGTGGGTCAAAAAGTTAATCCGCATGGTCTCCGCGTTGGTGTTATCAAAGGATGGGATTCCAAATGGTATGCTGACAAAGACTATGAAAAATTCTTATTAGAAGATATTAAAATCCGTGAATTTATTAAAGAAAAATTGTTCTTGTCCGGTATTTCTAAAGTTGAAATCGAACGTGCGTCCAATAAAGCCCGCATTTCCATCCATACTGCAAAACCTGGTATGGTAATCGGTCGTCAAGGCAGCAATATTGAATTACTCAAATCTGACCTGAAAAAAATGACTGACAGCGCAATCGATATCAATATCGTAGAAGTTAAAACCCCGGATATGGACGCAACTTTGGTTGCAGAGAACATTGCAGCTCAATTAGAACGCCGTATTGCTTTCCGTCGTGCTATGAAACAATGCGTTGGTCGTACTATGCGCATGGGCGCTAAAGGTATCAAAGTTCAAGTTGGCGGTCGTCTTGGCGGTGCTGAAATCGCACGTAGCGAAAGCTATCGTGAAGGCAGTATTCCTCTGCACACTCTGCGTGCTGACATTGATTACGGCACAGCAGAAGCTCATACTACTTATGGCCGTCTTGGCGTAAAAGTATGGATTTACAAAGGTGAAGTCCTTCCTGAAAGCAAAGAAGCAGTAAAAGCTGCTGAAGCAAAGGAGGCATAATCTGACATGTTATTACCGAAGAGAGTTAAACATCGTAAACAACATAGAGGTCGTATGACCGGTCGTGCTATGCGCGGTAATAAAATCGCTCATGGTGAATATGGTCTGGTAGCTTTGGAACCTTCCTGGGTAACCAATCGCCAAATCGAAGCAGCTCGTATTGCTATGACTCGTTACATTAAACGTGGTGGTCAAGTTTGGATTCAGATTTTCCCGGACAAACCGATTACTGCAAAACCTGCTGAAACTCGTATGGGTTCCGGTAAAGGTTCTCCTGAATATTGGGTAGCAGTAGTAAAACCTGGCCGTGTAATGTTCGAGATGGACGGCGTAAGCGAAGAAGTAGCTAGAGAAGCT
Organism: uncultured Phascolarctobacterium sp.; assembly: GCA_958448515.1. GTDB lineage: Bacteria > Bacillota > Negativicutes > Acidaminococcales > Acidaminococcaceae > URXU01. The sequence continues at coordinate 4,725 of CAUDEF010000016.1, forward strand.
ATGCGTCTTGCAAGCCACAAATTGCCGATCAAATGCAAATTTGTGACCCGTGCTCAACAGGAAGCTGAAGCTGCTGCACAAGAAAAGGGTGGTGAAGCTTAATGAAAACAACAGAAATTCGTGAAATGTCTGCTGCTGAGTTAGACACCAAATTGGCAGGTTTGAAAGAAGAACTTTTCAATCTGCGTTTTCAAATGGCAACCGGTCAATGTGAAAACCCCATGAAAATTCGTGAAGTTAAAAAATCCATTGCCCGTATCAAAACCATTCAGCGTGAACGTGAACTGAACGCTTAATTGTTTGTAAAGTATGAACAAGGAGGAAACAGTCGTGACCGAAGAAAGAAACGCACGTGTTACCCGTATTGGTAAAGTTGTCAGCGATAAAATGCAGAAAACTGTAGTTGTTGCAGTAGAACGTTTCGTTCAGCATCCGCTGTACAAAAAAGGCGTACAAAATACTATTAAATTTAAAGCTCATGACGAAAACAACGAAGCTCATATCGGCGACGTAGTTAAAATCATGCAAACTCGTCCGCTTTCCAAAGATAAATGCTGGCGTGTAATTGAAATTTTAGAGCGTGCAAAATAATATTTGCCAATAGATATTTGGCAAGGGAGGGAAATCCATGATACAACAACAAACTATCCTTAATGTTGGTGATAACACTGGCGCTAAGAAAGTTATGTGTATTCGCGTATTAGGCGGTTCTTATCGCAAATATGCTAATATTGGTGACGTTATCGTGTGTGCTGTTAAAGATGCATCACCCGGTGGCGTTGTAAAAAAAGGTGACGTAGTTAAAGCAGTTGTTGTTCGTTCCAAAAAAGGTGTTCGTCGTCCTGATGGCTCCTATATTCGTTTCGATGAAAACGCTGCTGTTGTAATTAAAGACGATAAAAGTCCTCGCGGTACCCGTATTTTCGGACCAGTTGCCCGCGAACTTCGTGAAAAAGATTTTATGAAAATTATTTCTCTGGCACCGGAAGTGCTGTAAGAAATCTGATAACGCACTAATAAGGAGGTGTTCTTGACATGGCAAATGCTGTAAAGCTGCATGTTAAAAAAGGCGATACCGTTCTTGTTTTATCCGGTAAGGACAAAGGCAAGCAAGGTAAAATCGTTGAAGCTCTGCCTAAAAAAGCCAAAGTGGTTGTTGAAGGCGTAAATAAAGTAAAACGTCATACCAGACCGTCTCAAGCAAATCCTCAAGGCGGTATTATTACTAAAGAAGCTCCTATTTCTTCTTCTAAAGTAATGCTGGTATGCCCGGCTTGCAACAAAGCAACCCGTATTAAAAAGACCGCTGTTGCTGGTGCATTCGTAAGAACCTGCAAAAAATGCGGTGAAGTTATAGATAAATAAATTCCGGGAAAGGAGGAAATTTTTGAATGGCAAAGACAAGATTGCAAGAAAAATATTTGTCTGAAGCTGTTAAAGGCTTGATGGACAAATTCCAATATAAAAATGTAATGGAAATTCCTAAAATTGAAAAAGTTGTCATCAACATGGGTGTTGGCGAAGCTGTTGGTAACAGCAAAGCATTAGAATCTGCTGTAGCTGATATGACTATCATTGCTGGTCAAAAACCTGTTATCACTAAAGCTAAAAAATCTATCGCAGCTTTCAAAGTACGTCAAGGCATGCCTCTGGGTACCAAAGTTACCCTTCGCGGCGATCGTATGTACTACTTCCTTGACAAGCTGATGAATCTCGCTCTTCCGCGCGTACGTGACTTCCGCGGTGTAAGTGCTACATCTTTTGATGGTCGCGGCAACTACGCTTTAGGACTTAAAGAACAATTGATTTTCCCGGAAATTGAGTACGATAAGATTGATAAAGTACGTGGAATGGATATTATCATTGTTACTACCGCTAAGACTGACGAGGAAGCTAGAGAACTGCTCAGACTCCTCGGAATGCCGTTCAGCGCATAAGGTGAGGAGGGAATACTTTGGCTAAGAAAGCCCTGATTGAAAAATGGAAAAGCGAACCTAAATTTGAAGTTCGCCGTTATAACCGCTGCAAAGTTTGCGGCAGACCTCATGGCTATATGCGTAAATTTGGCCTCTGCCGTATCTGCTTCCGTGAATATGCTTACAAAGGTGCTATTCCGGGCGTAACCAAAGCTAGCTGGTAAGACAGACAACAAGGAAGGAGGGTATATAAGTATGGTAATGACTGACCCGATCGCTGATATGCTTACCCGTATCCGTAATGCAAACTCAGTTAATCACGATAAAGTTGAAATTCCTGGCAGCAAAATCAAAGTTGCTATTGCAGAAATTTTGAAAGCTGAAGGTTTCATTAAAGATTTTGAAGTAATCGCTGATAATAAACAAAATGTTATTCGCGTTAGCCTGAAATACGGTGCAAATAAAGAAAAAGTTATTTCCGGTATTAAACGTATTTCCAAACCTGGTCTGAGAGTTTATTCTCAAAAAGACCAACTGCCTAGAGTCCTTGGTGGTCTCGGTATCGCAGTAATTTCTACTTCCCAAGGTCTTATGACTGATAAAGCAGCTCGTAAAGCTGGTTTAGGTGGCGAAGTACTCGCATACGTATGGTAATACTAAAAAGATAGGAGGTGCTCGTACGTGTCTAGAATTGGTAAAATGCCAATTACTGTTCCCGCTGGTGTAACAGTTACTATTGAAAACAATTTCGTGACTGTAAAAGGTCCTAAAGGCGAACTTTCTCGCCAAATCAATAAAAACATGAAACTGACCCTGGACAACGGTGTTCTGACTGTAGAACGTCCTAACGATGAAAAAGAAAATCGTGCAATGCATGGTCTGTCTCGTACACTCATCAATAACATGGTTGTTGGTGTAACTCAAGGTTTCAGCAAAACTCTGGAAATTAATGGTGTTGGTTACCGTGCTGCAAAACAAGGTCAAAACATCAACTTCACTCTCGGATTCTCTCATCCGGTTGTTAAAGAGCCGCCTGCTGGTATTACCTTTGAAGTACCTGCTCCGAACAAAATCGTTGTTAGTGGTGCAAATAAAGAAGTAGTAGGCGCAGTTGCCGCAGAAATCCGTACTTTACGTCCGCCTGAACCTTACAAAGGCAAAGGTATTCGCTATGAAGGTGAATTTGTTCGTCGTAAAGTTGGTAAAGCTGGCGGTAAAGGCAAGAAATAATTTCTAAAAGAAGGGAGTGAAACTCTTGCTTAACAGAGTTGATAAAAACGAGAAACGTCAAAAACGTCATCTCCGTTCTCGTAGATATATTTACGGTACTGCAGAAAGACCTCGTCTGAATGTATATCGTTCCCTGTCCAACATTTATGCACAGGTAATTAACGATGAAACTGGCGAAACTATTGCTGCAGCTAGCACTGTAGAAAAAGAATTAAAAGCTAACTACGGCGGCAACATTGAAGCTGCTAAAGCTGTAGGTAAAGCAATTGCTGAAAAAGCACTGGCTAAAGGTGTTAAAGAAGTAGTATTTGATCGTGGCGGTTATTTATATCATGGCCGTGTTGCTGCTTTGGCAGAAGCCGCTCGTGAAGCTGGCTTAGAATTCTAAGAGAAGGAGGAAACAAAATGGCGAATTTCGAAAATAAAGAAAACGAATTAAAAGAGAAAGTCGTTTTCATCAACCGTGTTGCTAAGGTTGTTAAAGGCGGACGTCGTTTCTCCTTCGCTGCACTTGTTGTTGTAGGTGACGAAAATGGTCATGTAGGTATGGGCTTGGGTAAAGCTGCAGAAGTTCCTGAAGCTATCCGCAAAGGTGTTGAAGATGCTAAGAAAAACATGGTATCTGTTGCTCTTGTTGGCACCACCATTCCTCATGAAGTAATTGGTGTATTTGGTGCTGGTCGTGTATTCCTGAAACCGGCTGCAGAAGGTACTGGTGTTATTGCTGGTGGCCCGGTTCGTGCGGTTCTTGAACTGGCTGGTGTTCGTAACATTCTTACAAAATCTCAAGGCTCTTCCAATCCGAACAATGTTGTTCGTGCAACTATTGAAGGTTTGAAAGCATTGAAGAGCGCTGAAGCTGTTGCTGCTCTGCGTGGTAAAACCGTAGAAGAATTGTTGGGTTAAGGAGGACTTTGTCATGGCACAAATTAAAATCACTTTGACCCGCAGCTTAATCGGTTACCCGAAAGATCAACGTGCAACCGTTAAAGCTTTGGGCTTAGGTAAAATCAATACTAGTGTTGTTAAAGAAGACACTCCGACTATTCGCGGTATGGTTCACAAAGTAGAACATCTCGTGAAAGTTGAAGAAGCGTAAGACAAGGAGGTGTAGTGAATATGAATTTACATGAATTGTCTCCCGCTCCGGGATCTAAACGTGTTCATGTTCGTGTAGGCCGCGGTTTAGGTTCTGGTCTTGGTAAAACTTCCGGTAAAGGCCAAAAAGGTCAAAAATCCCGTTCCGGCGGTGTAAAACGTCCTGGTTTCGAAGGTGGTCAAAGACCTTTATACCTGCGTCTCCCGAAACGTGGTTTCTATAATAGATTTGGTAAAGAGTATGTTGAAATCAATGTAAGCGTACTCAACCGTTTCGAAGATGGTACTGTTGTTGAACCTGTAATGCTGATTGAAGAAGGCATTGTTAAAAACATTCGTGATGGTATCAGAATTCTCGGTAACGGCGAATTAACCAAAAAACTTACTGTACAAGCTATGGGCTTCAGCAAATCCGCTGAAGAAAAAATCATTGCAGCTGGCGGTAAAGTTGAGGTGATCTAAAGTGTTAGCAGCCCTTGCGAACATATTTAGAATTACGGAACTCAGGCAAAAGGTTGTATTTACTCTCGCCATGTTCATCGTATTTCGGGCTGGAACACATATACCTGTTCCTGGCGTAAATGCTTCTGTTATTGAACAGCTGTTCCAGAGCGGTAATCTGTTTGGATTGCTTGACATGTTCAGCGGCGGCGCCTTGAGCAAATTCTCAATTTTTGCTATGAGTATTACCCCATATATTAATGCTTCAATTATTTTGCAGCTTTTGAAGGTAGTTGTACCAACCTTGGAACAATGGTCCAAGGAAGGTGAGGAAGGCTATAAGAAAACAACAAAATTAACTCGTATGCTGACTGTTGTTTTGGCGTTTATCCAGGCCTGCGGCATGGCTTATGGTCTTAAAATGGCGATCAATAACCCCGGAATTTTCTCAATTCTGATGATTGCCATTACTCTGACTGCTGGTACTGTTTTCCTGATGTGGATCGGTGAACAGATCACTGCCAGAGGCGTTGGCAATGGTATTTCTCTGATTATCTTTGCCGGTATCGTTTCCAGACTTCCTGACGGACTGCAGATAATTTACCAATACTTACAGGCAGGCACGATTAATATTCTGAATGTTATTTTGTTCGCGGTGATTGCCTTGGCGATGATTATTTTTGTAATACTCATTTCCCAGGGTATTCGCAAAATACCAGTTCAGTATGCAAAGCGTGTAGTCGGTAAAAAAATGTATGGCGGACATACCAGTTATATTCCTTTAAAGGTTAACCAAGCAGGTGTAATCCCTATCATCTTTGCATCTTCTGTATTGATGTTTCCGGTTACAATTGCACAGTTTGTAGACGTTCCATGGGTTAAGACCGTTGGTGAATGGTTTGCTTGGGGTACTCCGCTGCAAACTACTTTATATATCTTAATGATCCTGTTCTTTACTTACTTCTATACAGCAGTAAGTCTGAACATTGGCGATATGTCAGATAACATTAAGAAAAACGGCGGCTTTATTCCGGGATTACGTCCTGGTAAGCCAACAACCGATTATTTGGACAAAGTAATGTCCAGAATAACTCTGGCAGGTGCGATTTTCTTATCCTTAATTGCACTTATGCCTAATGTAGTAGGCTGGATAACCAGTATCGAAGGTATTTACTTCGGCGGTACAGCGCTTTTAATCGTAGTCGGTGTAGCATTGGATACTATGAAGCAAATAGAGTCCCTGGTACTGATGCGTCACTATCACGGCTTTATGAAATAGGAGGAGTTCAGAATGTATATTCTTTTAATGGGACCTCCGGGTGCTGGTAAAGGCACTCAAGCAGAAAAATTAATTAATGAATTTAAAATTCCTCATATCTCCACAGGAGACATGTTCCGTGCAGCTGTAAGACAGGGCACTGAACTTGGTAAAGAGGCAAAAAGATACATGGACGCTGGTGGACTTGTTCCCGACGTCGTAACCATTGGTATTGTTCGTGAAGGTTTAGCAAAACCTGAATGTGCAAATGGTTTTATTTTAGATGGTTTTCCGAGAACTGAGGAGCAGGCTGTTGCTCTTGACGGTATTTTGAAAGACCTGGGTATTAAATTGACCGGTGTGGTTAATATCGTTGTTCCCGATGCAGAACTGGTTGGTCGTGTTACTGGCAGACGCATCTGCAAAGCTTGCGGTGCTACCTATCATGTAACCTTCAACCCCTGCAAAGTGGAAGGTGTGTGCGATAAATGTGGCGGAAGTCTTTATCAACGTGATGACGACAAAGAAGCTACAGTAAAGAATCGCCTGGAAGCATATCACTCCCAGACGGAACCGTTGATCGAGTACTACAAAAAACAAGGTGTATATAAAGAAATCGATGGCCTTCAGGAAATCGACAAAGTTTTCGCCGATGTTAAAGCTAGTCTCGAAAGCAATAATTAAGGAGGTACTACTGTGTCCAAACAAGATGTAATTGAAGTTGAAGGCACAATCCTTGAAGCACTTCCCAATGCTATGTTCCAGGTACAACTGGAGAACGGTCACGTTATTCTGGCGCACATTTCCGGTAAGATACGTATGAACTTCATCAAAATTTTGCCTGGCGACAGGGTTACCGTGGAGCTTACTCCTTACGATCTCAATCGAGGAAGAATTACTTATCGGTTCAAATAACCAAGACAGGCAAGAGGAGGTTTAAAATATGAAAGTCAGACCGTCTGTTAAGCCAATATGTGAAAAATGCAAAGTCATCAAACGTAAAGGCCATGTTATGGTAATCTGTGAAAATCCGAAACATAAACAAAAACAAGGTTAAGAAGGAGGTGTGCATTAATGGCACGTATTTCTGGTGTTGATTTACCGAGAGATAAACGCATTGAATATGCACTGCCGTACATCTATGGTATCGGCCTTACATTGTCTCGTGAAATCTTAGCTAAAACTGGTATTAATCCGGACACTCGCGTTCGCGATTTGACCGAAGAAGAAGTTGCTAAAATTCGTGAAACTTTAGACCATGGTTATAAAGTAGAAGGTGACCTCCGCCGTGAGGAATCTCTTAACATAAAACGCTTAATTGAAATTGGCAGCTATCGCGGCAGAAGACATCGTATGGGTCTTCCCGTTCGTGGTCAAAACACTAAAAACAATGCCCGCACCCGTAAAGGTCCGAAACGTACTATTGCAGGCAAAAAGAAATAATTAGCGAGGGAGGGATAAACCAGTGGCTGGCAAGAAAGTTGTTCGCAACAAGAAAAAAGTTAGCAAAAATATTATCAATGGTGTAGCACATATCCGCTCCACCTTTAACAATACAATCGTTACTATCGCTGATACTGAAGGTAACGTTCTGAGCTGGGCTTCCGCAGGTGGACTTGGTTTCCGCGGCAGCCGCAAAAGCACTCCGTTTGCTGCACAAATGGCTGCTGAAGAAGCAACTAAAGCTGCAATGGAACATGGCTTGAAACAAGTAGAAGTATTCGTAAAAGGCCCTGGCGCAGGTCGTGAAGCTGCAATTCGTGCACTTCAAGCTGCAGGTCTCGAAGTTAACTCCATTAAAGACGTAACTCCGATTCCGCATAACGGCTGCCGTCCGCCTAAACGCAGAAGAGTATAATAGGAGGTGTAACTTTAGATGGCAATTGATAGAACTCCAGTCCTGAAAAGATGCAGATCCTTAGGTATGTCTCCTGCTTTTCTGGGCATCAGCAAAGAATCTAACCGTCAGGTTAGACGTCAAAACAGAAAAAAAAGCGAATATGGCATTCAATTAACTGAAAAACAAAAAGCTAAATTCATCTATGGCGTATTGGAAAAACAATTCCGTGGCTATTATGATAAAGCTAAAAAAATGGAAGGTATTGTTGGTGAAAACCTGTTAGTACTTTTGGAAAGAAGAATTGACAACGTAGTATTCCGTCTCGGCTTAGCTAATACCCGTCGTCAGGCTCGCCAAATCGTAAGACATGGTCACATTGCTGTAAACGGCAAACGTCTTGACATTCCTTCTGCTTTAGTTAAAGCTGGCGATGTTGTAACCGTTATGGAAAACAGCAGAGCAAAAGAATACTTCAAGGGTATGGAAGAAACTTTGAAAACCAAAGCTGTTCCGGCTTGGTTAATCCAGGATGCTCAAAATCTTGGCGGCAAAGTTGATCGTTTCCCGACTCGTGAGGAAATTGATGTTCCTGTTGAAGAACAGCTGATCGTAGAATTGTACTCTAAATAATTAGTGAACATCTTGTGCCACCCAACTATGAGACGTATTGTGGTAATACGTGAAAGAAGGAGGCTTTCCGCATGATTGAAATTGAAAAACCCAAAATGGTTACAGCTGATATCAGTGATGATAGACGCTACGGCAAATTTGTTTGGGAGCCGTTGGAAAGAGGTTATGGCATTACACTGGGCAACAGCTTGCGCCGTGTACTGTTATCCTCCTTGCCGGGGGCAGCAGTAACTCATATCAAAATTGATGGAGTTCTGCACGAGTTTGCTACTATTCCTGGTGTTAGAGAAGATGTTGCAGACATCATTCTCAACATCAAGGCATTATGCCTGAAAATGGAATGCGAAGAAGAAAAAATTCTGCGCATCGAATGCTCCGGTGAGCAAGAAGTTACAGCTGCAAGCATTATTGCTGACAGTGATGTAGAAATTTTGAACCCTGAGCTTCACATTGCAACTTTAGATAAAGATGCTGTATTTAATATGGAAATCCATGTTAATAAAGGTATCGGCTATGTACCGTCCGATAAAAATAAATTAGCAGATCAGCCTATCGGAGTTATTCCGGTTGACTCTATTTATTCTCCTATTACCAGAGTTAAGTTTGGTGTAACAGATACCCGCGTAGGTAATGTTACCAACTACGATAAACTTACTTTGGAAGTTTGGACTGACGGCAGCCTGGAACCTGATGAAGCTGTAAATATGGCTTCCAGCATTTTGATTGATTATCTGAAATTGTTCCAGACCGGTGATACTCATAAACAGGTTATCACTGTTGTCGGTGGTTCTGAGCCTGAAGGCGTTGAACCTAAAAAAGAAGGCCCTGGTGCAATGTCTATTGACGACCTTGATCTGTCCGTTCGCAGCAACAACTGCCTGAGACGTGCAGGTATCAATACTGTTGAAGAATTGACCCAGAAGTCTGAAGAAGATATGATGAAAGTACGTAACTTAGGACGTAAATCTCTTGAAGAAGTTAAGAAAAAATTAATTGATTTAGGATTGTCTTTACGTAAAAGTGACGAAGAATAATAAGGGGGTCGGAAGCAAATGGCATACAGAAAACTGGGCCGTAATTCCAGCAACCGTAAAGCTTTGTTTCGCAGCATTTTAACTTCCTTCTTCAAATATGGTAAAATCGAAACTACCGTAACCAAAGCTAAAGAAGTTGCTAGCAAATCTGCAGAACTCATTACTTTGGCTAAACGCAATGACTTGCACGCTCGTCGTCAAGTTTTAGCAATTCTGGTTGATGAAGATGTAACCAAAAAACTGTTTGAAGAAATTGCTCCGAAATATGAAGGCAGACAAGGCGGCTTTACTCGTATTTACAAAGTAGGTCCTCGTCGCGGTGACGCTGCTGAAATGGCAATTATCGAGCTTATCTGATTTAAGCATCAAAGCAGGAACTTTTTAGTTCCTGCTTTTTTTGTATTCTTTTTGCAAAAAGGTTAAATTTTACTTAATATACACAAATAATCCAGTCATTGCTTTATAATATATTTATAAGGCTAAATGGTGATAATATGAAAAAAGATAATATTTTAGGTACAGAAAAAATACCTGTTTTACTCAGAAAATTTGCGTCACCCAGTATTATGGCAATGATAGTGGGTGCGTTTTACAATATAATTGACCAGTTTTTTATCGGCAATGCAGTTGGCATTTATGGTAATGCTGCTACAAACGTAGCTTTGCCGTTTCTGACAATTTGTCTGGCATGGGCATTAATGTGCGGTGTAGGCGGTGCATCAGGTTTTAATATTAATCTTGGCGCTAAGCGCACTGCTGCAGCAGGAGATTATGTAGGTTCTGCGATTTTAATGCTTGCAGCCGGCGGTATTATCATAACGTTGGGGGTACTGCTGTTTTTGGAGCCGCTGCTTATTTTTTGTGGTTCCACACAGGAAGTTCTTCCCTATGCTTTTACATTTACTGGCATAAGCTGTCTGGGACTGCCTTTTTTGATTATTGCAACCGGAGGCAGTCATCTTATCAGAGCAGATGGCAGCCCCAAATATTCCATGCTGTCTTTAATATCAGGTGCGGTAATTAACTGCATCTTAAACCCGTTATTTATTTATGGATTTAAGTGGGGCATAGAGGGTTCTGCCGTAGCGACAGTTATAGGTCAAATTATTTCCGGCGGCTTTATTATTTATTATCTGCTTAATAAATATAAATCTGTTGAACTGACAGCAAAAAATTTCTCTTTTTCCCTGCAGCGAAGCATACATATTATGGGCCTTGGCTCAGCTAACTGCATAAATCAGCTGGGTATAATGGTTGTACAGATTATTTTAAATAATACGTTAAATCATTATGGTGCCTTATCTCCCTATGGCAGTGATATCCCTTTGGCTGTTGTAGGTATAGTGACTAAAGTAAATATGCTGTTTTTCTCAGTCATTATTGGTATATCACAGGGAATGCAGCCAATTGCCAGCTATAACTATGGAGCTGAAAATTATGCGCGGGTAGCGGCAGTACTTAAACTGGCTCTTAAATGGGGTGCCTGTATATCGGTACCGGCATTTATCAGTTTTCAGTGCTTTGCCCGGGAAATAATTGCTCTTTTTGGTGAAGGCTCAGAGCTTTATTTTCATTTTGCAGAAGAGTATTTTCATATATTTCTGTTTGCCACCTTATATAATTTTCTGCAGCCTATTATATCCAATTTCTTTACAGCTATCGGCAAAGCTCCCAAAGGCGCATTTCTGGCATTAAGCAGGCAGGTTTTATTTTTGCTGCCGCTGGTAATAATTTTACCTTATTTTTGGGGCATTGACGGAGTTATGTATGCAGGTGTTATATCCGATACATGTTCTGCATCTGTGGCTTTGCTGATGGTAAGAAAAGAACTGGGCAAGTTAATAAATAAAAATTAAGATACAGTTGGGAGGTTAGTTATGTTAACAAAGAATTTTATAAAATTTTTGTATGAAGCAGCGCATATCCAGAGATGGAATGATCATATCCGGCCCAGTGGCTTTACAGAACTGGATAAGCAGGCACATAAAATGATGATTTTATATGTACTTGCAAGGCATGAAGAAGACGATCATAATGCAAAGCTTAACTGGCGCACTTTGATTGAAGGCGGTATTTTTGAGTTTTTACACAGAAATGTACTTACTGATATAAAACCGCCGGTGTTTCATGAGCTGATGCGTGTACATGGAAAACAGCTTAATGAATGGGTATACAGCGAGCTGAGAAGACGTATTCCTGATATTGATGAAAACTTTATGCAAAAGATGCAGCAGTATTTTGATGACATAAACTACTATCCCAAAGAAAAAAAGCTGCTGCGGGCAGCTCATTACCTTGCTACTCAATGGGAATTTGAAAAAATTTATAATTTTAACCAGGGTATTTATGGCGTTGAGGAAACAAGGCAGGCCATTAACAGCGAAATTGAAGATCATTATGATTTGGCTGGTGTACAGAAGCTGGCACTTAAAGGCAAGAGCAGTAAATTTATTGATCTTGTAGGCCAACTGCGTTTCCAGAAAAGATGGGCTCAGTCTCCTCGTGTTCCGGAAACCTCTGTTATGGGACATGTACTTTTAGTAGCTATTATGGGATATTTTTGCGCAGTACAGCTAAAAGCCAGTGATGAACGCATTGTTGGTGACTTTTTGTGCGGTTTGTTCCACGATTTACCGGAAGTGCTGACAAGAGATATTATTTCTCCTGTAAAACGAAGTGTTGCAGGCTTGGATGAGCTTATCAAAAAAATAGAGGAACGTCAGATTGCCGAAAAAATTCTGCCGCTTCTGCCTCCGGCATGGCACAGTGATATTATTTATTACACTCAGAACGAGTTTGCCGATAAGGTTATTGTAGATGGCAAAGAGCTTATAACTACACCGGATGAAATTAACGAAAAATATAATGATGGCACTAAAGGTTATCATCCCATTGACGGCAGTGTTTTAAAAGGCTGTGATAATCTGGCTGCCTTTGTAGAAGCTTGGCTTTCCAGAAGATATGGCATTACCTCCAAGCATCTGGAAGAAGCAGAAATATCCATCAAAGAGCAGTACAAGGGTAAAGTTATTGGCGGAATAGATTTTGGCAGTGTTTATGAAGAATTTAATTAAATATTTTGTAAGATTCTTAACAGATGATTAATAATTTTGAAAAAAATATGTGTATATAAAAAGTTTTCTAGACACTTAAATAGAAGGATAAGTATAATAGTCCTGTGATATTTGTTTTTTGAGGAGGTTTAATTATGAACATATTTGAAATGGCTAAAATTCCCCTGAATAAAGCAATTGCAACAATGCAGCTGGATGAAAGTGCCGCTGCTATTATTACTAATCCTGAAAGAACTATGGAAGTATCCATTCCTGTAAAAATGGATGACGGAACTACTAAAGTTTTTACAGGTTATCGCAGCCAGCACAGCAGTATTTTAGGCCCTGCCAAAGGCGGTGTGCGTTATCATCCCAATGTATCTCTTGATGAGGTTAAAACTCTTGCCTTCTGGATGACATGCAAATGCGCTGTTGCAGGCCTGCCCTACGGCGGCGGCAAAGGCGGCATTACTGTAGATCCGTCCAAGCTTTCCAAGCGAGAGCTGGAAGCATTAACCAGAGGCTTTATTGATAAAATAGCGCCTATTATTGGTGAAAAACGTGATATTCCTGCTCCTGACATGAATACTAATGCGCAGATTATGGGCTGGATGATGGATGAATACAGCAAAATTACCGGTCAGTTTGAGCCTGGCTTTATTACCGGCAAAGCTATCTGCGTGGGCGGTTCTTTGGGTCGTACCGCTGCAACGGGACGCGGTGTAGTAGTAGCGGCGCTTGAAGCATTAAAAATTAAAGGCATTGCTCCGGCAGATGCAACCTGTGCGGTACAGGGCTTTGGCAACGTAGGCAGCTGGACAGCTAAATTGTTCCATGATGAAGGCGTAAAAGTTGTTGCAGTAAGTGACGTGTACGGCGCTATTTACTGCCCTGATGGTCTTGACCCCTATGCTGTAGATAAATTTGTTAAGGAAACAGGCAGCGTAGTAAATTACCCCGGCAGCCAGGCTATTACCAATGCAGACCTGCTGGCACTTGATGTTACTGTACTGGCGCCCTGCGCAATGGAACTGCAGATTACCAGAGAAAACGCTGATGCTGTAAAAGCTCTGGTTGTGGCAGAAGGTGCCAACGGACCCACAACTCCTGATGCAGATGAAATTCTGGACAAAAAAGGCATCATGGTAGTTCCTGATATTCTGGCTAATGGCGGCGGCGTAACAGTAAGCTATTTTGAATGGGTTCAGAACCTGTACAGATATTTCTGGACTGAAGAAGAAGTAATCGAGAAACAAAACGCATTAATGCGTGCTGCTTTCAAAAATGTTTATGCGGCTGCAGAAAAATATTCTGTTAACATGCGTGTAGCTGCGTATATTGTAGCTTTAAGCTCTTTGGATGAAGCTATGAAAATTCGTGGTATGTATTAATACTAAGTAAAGAGATAAAATTACTAAAAATAGTCAACCGTTAATTTCTATACGGTTGACTATTTGTTTTTGCAATTATATAATTATGACAATGATTTGTTAGCTGGGAGGCATATTCTGTGATTTCTGTACAGGGACTTAAACATATATATACAGATTCTGAAGGAAAAGAGGTTAAGGCTCTAGATGGTATTGATCTGGAAATTGCCGACGGAGAATTTGTGGCGATTATTGGTTCCAATGGCAGCGGCAAATCTACTCTTGCCAGACATTTAAATGCCTTATTGCTCCCAAGTTCAGGCAAATGCATTGTCAATGGACTGGATACTTCTGATGAAAAAAATTTATGGGATATTCGTCAGCATGTAGGTATGGTTTTTCAAAATCCGGACAATCAGATTGTTGCGGCCATTGTAGAAGAGGACGTGGCCTTTGGCCCCGAAAACATAGGCGTACCGGGCAGCGAAATACGCAGCAGAGTTGATAAGGCTCTGGCGGCTGTGGGTATGACTGATTACGCCAAGCATGCACCGCATCTTTTAAGCGGCGGTCAAAAGCAGCGCATAGCCATCGCAGGTATTCTTGCTTTGGAACCTAATGTTATTGTGCTTGACGAACCAACTGCCATGCTTGACCCTCAGGGAAGAAACGAAATTGTACGGACAGTGAAAAAGCTTAATAAAGAAAAAGGCATGACCATTGTTTATATAACTCATTATATGACAGAAGCTTTAGCAGCTGACAGAGTAGTTGTTATGGAGAAAGGTCATATTAAGTTTATGGGTACGCCAGGAGAAGTTTTTTCCAGAGTAGATGAACTGGAAAAAGCCGGACTTGAAGCACCGCTGGCTGCTAAAATTGCCAGTGAACTGCGCAAAAGCGGCATTAAAATTCCGCAGGATATTATTACTGATGAGGAGCTGGCGCAAGCATTATGTCGATAGAATTAAAAGATATTTGTTATACATATATGGCAGGTACTCCTTTTGAAAAGCAGGCATTAAAAAATGTTTCTTTAAGCATTGAAAAAGGTGAAATTGTTGCCATCATAGGACATACCGGCAGTGGTAAATCTACAATGGTACAGCATTTGAACGGTCTTTTAAAACCGACCGGGGGCAGTGTATCTGTTGATGATGTTAATCTGGCGGGCAAGGATAAACAGGCTAAAAAAGCTCGTCAGCTTGTTGGCATGGTTTTTCAGTATCCTGAGCATCAGATTTTTGCCGAAACTGTTTTTGAGGATATTGCCTTTGGCCCGAGAAACCGTGGCTTTAATGAACAGGATGTAGAAAAACAGGTTAAGGAAGCTATGGCTTTTGTCGGACTGGATTATGAGGAGTATGCTTCCCGTTCTCCGTTTCAGCTGAGCGGCGGACAGATGCGCAGAGTGGCTATTGCCGGCGTAGTGGCAATGAATCCTGACTATCTTGTATTGGACGAGCCTTCTGCAGGACTTGACCCCCGCAGCAGAAACACAGTTTTTAAAGAAATTATGCAGCTGCATAAAACAAGGGGTATTGCTATTGTACTGGTAACTCACAGCATGGAAGAAGCTGCCAAATATGCTAACCGCATGCTGGTAATTAATAAGGGGACTGTTTTATTTGACGGAGTTCCGGCTGAGATTTTCCGTCAGCATAAAGATGAGCTTATTGCTGTTGGCATGGATGAGCCACAGGTATTTAAGCTGGCAGATACATTGCGCAGCAAGGGAATGGCTTTGCCTGAAGGCATTGCTGATGACGCAGCACTGCTGCAGATGATAAAAAAGGCTAAGGGGTGGAGATAATGTTAAGTGATATTACATTAGGACAATATTTTCCGGGAAATTCCTTTATCCACCGTTTAGATCCGCGTACAAAAATTTTGGCAACACTTATCTATATTGTGGCAATTTTCTTTGCTGAAAGCTTTTTATCCTATGGCTTGCTTATAGCTTTTGCTATGGGCGTAATTCTGCTTTCCCGTCTGCCGCTGATGATGGTTTTAAGATCATTAAAGCCCATTATGATTATAGTTATTTTAACTATGCTTATTCATATGTTTACTGCACCAGGAAATAATGTCGTATTCAGCTGGAAGTTTTTAAGCGTAACTGCTGAAGGCATTGAAATGGGCGTTAAAATGGCTTTGCGCTTAATGCTGTTATTGATGTTTTCATCTGTTCTGACATTTACTACTTCACCTATTATTCTGACGGATGGTATAGAGCATTTGCTGCGTCCGTTCAAAAAAATTGGTGTTCCGGCCCATGAACTGGCAATGATGATGACCATTGCTTTACGCTTTATTCCCACTTTGCTGGAAGAAACAGACAGAATTATGAAAGCGCAGACTGCCAGAGGTGCAGATTTTGGCAGCGGCAATATGCTGGAACGAATCAAAAATATGCTGCCTATTTTAGTACCTTTGTTTATCAGTGCTTTCAGACGTGCGGATGAACTGGCAATTGCCATGGAATCACGCTGCTACCGCGGCGGCGAAGGCAGAACACGTATGCATGAGCTTATGTACACATCAAGAGATTATGCAGGTTTTGCCGGTATTATTATTTTAACTGTCGTGCTGGCATTTTTGCGTTGGGGTACAGGCTTATGCGCACTATAAAGCTTGTTGTTGCTTATGATGGCAGCGGCTATCATGGATTTCAGAAGCAGAAGAACGTTGTTGCCGTGCAGAATGTTCTGGAAGAAGCACTGAGCAAATTGTGCGGAGAAAAAATTACTACTGTCGGCTCCGGAAGAACAGATACAGGGGTGCACGCAATAGGTCAGACTGTAAGCTTTACTACTAATGGCAGAATTCCCTGCGCCAATATAGTGCGTGCGGGAGCAAAAATGCTGCCGCCTGATATTGTTATTATCAGTGCGCAGGAGGCAGAAGCTGACTTTCACGCCCGCATCAGTGCCAGATGGAAACGCTATATCTATAAAATAATTGAAAATGACTATAGTGATCCCTGCAAGGTAAAGTATGCCTGGCAGATAAGGCAGAAGCTTGATGATGATGCCATGAACAAAGCGGCGCAGCTGCTTTTGGGCACTCATGATTTTTCGGCTTTTCGCAGCAGCGGCAGTGTGGATACATCTCCTGTAAAGACTATGTATGAGGCAGAGTGGCAAAGAACAGGAAACGAGCTTGTTTTTTCTATTGCGGGAGACGGCTTTTTGTATCATATGGTGCGTAATATAGTCTGGTCCTTGGTGCAGGTGGGGCTGCATCTTCGCAGTGCGGAAGATTTTGGCAGAGAGCTTAATTCTGCCCGCTGTGAATTTTTAAATGAACCGGCTCCGGCTCAGGGCCTGTATTTGCAGGAAGTTTTTTATTCTGACTATGTTAAATAACTGGCTAAATATTTCTCTGTAAAATGAATTTTGATAAATTGTAATTTTTTTACATTTTTTCTTGACTTACAATATCAATTTATATATAATAAATACACGTGATTTTCCGCTAGATTTCACTAGCCCCGAAAGAAAGTGAGAAGATCGCAGCGAACTGTAATTTCTTAGGAGGGACATAAGGATGAAATCTTTTATGGCTAACCCGTCTAACATCGAACGCAAATGGTTCGTTGTTGACGCAGCTGATAAAACTCTCGGCCGTATGGCTGCTGAAGTAGCTAAAATCCTGCGCGGTAAACATAAACCGACCTTTACCCCGCACATGGACACCGGTGATCACGTAATCGTTATCAATGCAGACAAAGTTGTTCTGACCGGTAAAAAACTTACTCAAAAAATTTATTTCCGTCATTCCGGTTATCTTGGCGGCGACAGCTACACCAAAGCTGGCGACATGCTCAAGAAAAACCCTGTAAGAATGGTAGAACTCGCTGTTAAAGGCATGATTCCTAAAAATCGTCTTGGCAGCCAAATCTTCTCTAAACTTCATGTATATGCAGGCAGCGAACATCCGCATGCAGCTCAGAAACCTGAAGTATTGGAAATCAACGTAAGATAATAACATCCGGGAGGGAACATTAAATGGCAGTAGTAACTTACAATGCGACTGGTCGTCGTAAATCTTCCGTTGCTCGCGTTCGCCTGGTTCCGGGTGAAGGCAACATCGTTATCAACGACCGTCAATTAGACAAATATTTTGGTTTAAAAACCTTAGAACTCATCGTTAACCAACCGCTCGAAATTACCGAAACTAAAGGTAAATACGATGTACTGGTAAACGTTAACGGCGGCGGTATCTCCGGTCAAGCTGGTGCAATCCGTCACGGCATCGCTCGTGCATTGCTGAAAGTTGACGAAGAATTCCGTCCTGCTTTGAAAAAAGCTGGTCTCTTAACTCGCGATCCTCGCGAAAAAGAACGTCGCAAATACGGCTTGAAAAAAGCGCGTAAAGCTTCCCAATTCTCCAAACGTTAATTTTTGGGAACGATTACAGATGTTACAAAACCTCGCAGTCATATGGCTGCGGGGTTTTTCTGTTTTATGGTGCTAAAATACAGATGCTTATTTACATTTGCAAAATAATTGCTTATGATTAAATGTAATAAAATGATTAAGCGGTGAGAACATGGCAAATATAAATTATGAAGCAGAACTTGCAAAAGTATTTCCCTTCTGGGATAGACTGAAGCAGGCTGAAAAAGATAAACTGCTGTATAATGCAGTAACAGAAATATATGATAAGGGTCAGATGCTGCATGGGGGCAACCAGTGTACCGGCTTACTGATTGTTCTGAAAGGTGAGCTGCGTGTTTTTCTTTTATCCGATGAAGGCAAAGAAGTAACTTTATACAGACTTGCGCCCGGAGATATGTGTATGCTGTCAGCATCATGCGTTTTGGAAACAATAAATTTTGACATCTTTATAACATCAGAAAGAAGATCGCAATGTTTGATAATCGGCGGACAGGCTTTTTCAGCAGTAGCAGAAAATAATCTGCTGGTAAAGAATTTTGCCTTAGAAAAAGCTGTGGCACGTTTTTCTGATGTCATGTGGGTTATGCAGCAAATATTATTTACCAGTCTGGATAAGCGACTGGCAAATTTCTTGCTGGCTGAGTCTGAAAAAGCGCAAAGCAGCTGTCTTAAATTTACCCATGAACAGATTGCAGGCAATTTGGGAACAGCCAGAGAAGTTATTTCCCGCCTGCTGAAATACCTTGCCAAAGAAAAAATCATTGCCATGCAGCGTGGCACAATTACAATTTTAGACTATGCAAAACTGAAAAGCTTATAAAAAAAACTGCTCGAAATATTCCCCAGCATATAATTTCGAGCAGTTTCTGTTTTATGAAGTTGTTGTTTTTCATCTTTATCAACGCCTTTGTTACGTTTATTATAACCGTCTTTAGTGTTAAGTTCTGTGATAATATCACAAAACGTAATAAAGATTTGAAAAAGCGTTACTTTTAGTATTATAATAAATACAGATTTTACTTAACGGAGTATACTATGGAAAAAATAAAAATCAACGGTCATGAAATAACCGGCGCAGATATTAATGCTATTGCAGATAAAATACTTGCCGGCAAAACTACATATGAAAGTCTTCCCTGGATGAAGATACTGCAGGCTGACCTGGCTGAAAGAACCAGTGACGGCAGCGCCAGGGATCAGGCCCTGCTGCAGCTTTTATCAGAAGAAGGACATCCGTATCATTTTGGCTTTTTATCCAGTAAAAAATACGATCAGAAAGAATTTCAGCGTTTACAGGACAGCATAAAATAAACTGCAAAGCTTACAGCTTTGCTTTTATTATTCTTATGGTCAAAGCATGAGGTAGAATATGGAAAATACACAAAATTTAGAGGCAGGCTTTTTCTGGAAATTGTTTAAGTCTACCTTTGTTATCAGTGCTTTTACGATTGGCGGAGGTTTTGTAATTGTTCCGCTGCTGAAGGCAAAATTTGTTGATGAATTTAAGTGGCTCTCAGATAAGGAAGCTCTTAATCTGGTGGCCATTGCCCAGTCTGCACCGGGAGTTGTAGCTGCCAATGCGGCTATCAGCATAGGCTACAAGCTGTCAGGAATTAAGGGCGCCTTAACTGCGCTTTTGGCTACAGTTCTTCCGCCTTTGATTACTTTAAGTGCCATAAGCTACTGCTATGACGCTGTTGCTCATAATGAATATGTGCAGCTTGCGCTTAAGGGCATGCAATGCGGTGCTACTGCTATTATTATGAACGTAGCTTATGATCTCTTAAAAAAAGAATTCGGCAAAAAGCTTCTGCTGCCTATTTTGATTATAATAGGAACTTTTGTTGCAAATTACTTTTTTAATATCAGCCTTATTTATGCTGTAATTGTAGATGCAGTTATAGGCTTTTTCTTACTGCGTGACAGTAAATACTGCTAAGGAGTTGGAACATGATTTATTGGGAACTTTTCTGGAGCTTTGCTCAGGTTGGCGCTTTTTGCGTTGGCGGCGGTTATGCCTCCATGCCGCTGATTCAGGCACAGGTTATTGATGTTCATAACTGGCTTACCATGCAGGAGTTTATTGATATTTTTACTATTTCCCAGATGACTCCGGGGCCCATCGGCATAAATGCGGCTACCTTTGTTGGCACAAAAGTAGCAGGTATTCCGGGAGCAATTGCTGCTACAGCCGGATTTGTGGCGCCTTCTGTTATAATAGTAATTTTACTTACAAGACTGTTTTTTAAATATGGTGATTTACCTGCCGTGAGAGGTATTTTAAACGGCCTGCGTCCTGCTGTAGTGGCACTTATCTGTTCTGCAGGCATGAGTTTTATTCTTTTAGTATTATGGAATACAGAAACATTGCCTGTTAAGCTTACCCAGGCAGATTTGGTGAGCTGTATAATTATGCCCATTGCTTTGGTTGCCATTCATTATAAAGTAAGCGTTATTAAAGTATTGTGTATGACAGGTATTTTAGGTTTAGTTTTAGGTATGATAGGAATAAGATAAAATGAATTTCAGACAGGATTTAACCCAGGGAAATGTAACCGGCAAAATGCTGGTTTTTTCTTTACCCCTGATAATGGGTAATTTGCTGCAGCAGTTTTATAATATTGCCGATACGTTAATAGTGGGCAGGTATCTTGGCCCTGCGGCGCTGGCAGCAGTAGGCTCAGCCTATACGCTGATGGTGTTTTTAAACTCTGTGCTTTTGGGCATGTGCATGGGCTGCAGCGTACTTTTTTCTATCTGCTGGGGCAGCAAAGAGCATGATAAACTTCGCAGCACTATTTATATCTCCTTTCTGCTGATAGGAATATTCTCCGTACTTATGACAGCAGGTGTATTTTGGGGCTTGGAGGATATTCTGCTGCTTTTGCAGGTTCCAGATGATGTTTATGGGCTCATGTATGAATATCTGTGGTATATATTTTTTGGCATAGTTTTTACTTTTATTTATAACTATATTGCTTCTTTATTAAGGGCAGTGGGCGATTCAGTTATTCCGCTGGTTTTTCTGGGAATTGCGTCTGCAGTTAATATCGCTCTTGACCTGCTGCTTATTTTAAAATTTGATCTGGGAGTTGCCGGAGCCGCCGTGGCAACGCTGGCTGCTCAGGTTATTGCCGCCCTTGGCATTGTTTTTTATGTACTTATAAAATATCCTTTTTTATTGCCGCATGCTGCAGACTGCCGTTTTTCTCTGCCTGTTGCCAAAGATATTGCCAGATTTTCGCTGCTTACCTGCATGCAGCAGTCAGTAATGAATTTTGGTATTTTAATGGTGCAGGGACTTGTTAACAGCTTTGGCACTGTTGTTATGGCAGCTTTTACCGTTGCCGTAAAGATTGACTCCTTTGCCTACATGCCGGTACAGGATTTTGGCAATGCCTTTTCAACCTTTATTGCCCAAAACTTTGGCGCCGGCAAGGCAGAACGCATTAAACAGGGTATACGCAGCGCCTTTGTTACAGCCATAATATTTTCCTGTATTGTGTCGGCCATAGTTTTTATTTTTGCCGAAGAACTGATGACCATTTTTGTTAATCCCCAGAAACTGGAGATAATTGCCGTAGGCGCACAGTATCTGCGCATTGAAGGTGCTTTTTACTGGGGTATAGGCTGCCTGTTTTTATTTTACGGCTTATACAGAGCAGTCAAAATGCCGGAAATTTCTATTGTCCTGACAGTTATCTCTCTGGGAATAAGGGTATTGCTGGCTTATGTATTATCTGCAGTGCCTGTAATCGGCGTCAGCGGTATCTGGGCTGCCATTCCCATTGGCTGGGTGCTGGCAGATCTGGCAGGCTTCTGGTACTACAAAAAATATCGCCGCCAGATTTACAGCAGCTTAAAACTGCAGCTGATAAAGTAAACCTTTAAATATAGCAGGTTGACTAAAATTTATATCTGTACTATAATAAATGTTAACTGATAAAAATAAAAGGTTTACATAGGGGTGAAACAAATGCAGGAAATTATTGCATTGGCTGATAAAGTATTAGCAGGAGAAGAGATAACAAAACAAGAGGCTGAATTTTTAATAAATGTAAGTGATGAAGATACCATGCTGCTTTTGGCAATGGCGGATAAAATCAGACAAAAATATGCAGGCAATGAGGTTGACTGCTGCGCTATTTTAAACGGACGCAGCGGTAAATGCAGTGAAAACTGCAAATTCTGTGCTCAGTCTGCTCATTATAATACAGGCGTTAAGGAATATCCGCTGCTCAGCGAAGAAGAAATTTTTGCGGCTGCCGAAAAAGCAAAAGCTGCAGGCGCTGTAAGATTTTCTGTAGTAACCAGCGGCAGAGGACAAAGCAAGGCAGATGATTTTGATAATATCTGCCGCGTATTAAAACGCATTAAAACAGAGCTTGGCATTGAGGTATGCGCTTCTTTGGGCATTTTAACTTTAGAACAGGCTAAAAAATTAAAAGAAGTTGGCGTAACCCGCTATCATTCCAACCTGGAAACTGCAGGCAGCTATTTCCCGGATATCTGCACCACTCATACTTACGAAGATAAATTTGTTACCATTAAAAACGCTCAGGCTGCCGGACTGCGTGTCTGCAGCGGCGGTATTTTAGGCCTTGGCGAAACACCGCAGCAGCGTGTGGAAATGGCCTTTACCTTAAAAGAGCTGGGTATTGATTCTGTACCTTTAAATCTTTTAACACCAATTCCGGGCACACCTTTTGCCAATAATGCGCCCATAACTCCGCTGGAAATTTTGCGTACCTTTGCTGTATATCGTTTTATTTTGCCCCATGCGCAAATCAGAACAGCAGGCGGACGCGAAGTTAACTTAAGAGACCTGCAGGCCCTTGCTTTAAACGGCGGTGCCAGCGGCATTATGATTGGCGGTTATCTGACTACTGCCGGACGCGGTACCGAAAAAGATCTGCGAATGCTCAGCGATCTTGGCAGAAAACGCTCTAAGCCCAATTTATAAAAAACAACAAACGTGATTACCTTGCGGTAGTCACGTTTTTTTGTTGTCCGTAAAAGAAACTTTTTTGTAATTTATGCAGGCAAATGGAAAAAGAATATTTAATTTGTGATATAATAAAAGATACTAACTTCCTGAAGGGGCGAAAGTTATGCAAGCTAAATTTTTGATTATCACCGGTATGTCCGGTGCAGGAAAAACACAGGTAACAAGAACTTTAGAAGATTTAAATTTCTTTTGTATTGATAATCTGCCGGCAGCATTAATTCCCAAATTTGCTGAATTATGCCGACAGACCTCAGAGCAGAATGTGGCTCTTGTTGTAGATATCCGCGGCGGCAAGTTTTTTGACAAGCTGCTGCATGTACTGGAAGAAATGGAAGCTTCCGGACAGAAATATGAACTGCTTTTTTTAGATGCATCTGACGAAACACTTGTCAGACGCTATAAAGAAACACGCCGCCGCCATCCTTTAGGCTCCGGCAATGAACTGCTGAAAAATATTGCCAGCGAAAGAAACTTTTTAAGCTCCATTCGCGAAAAGGCAACCCGTGTTATTGATACCAGCAATTTAACTACTGCCCAGCTGAAACAGACCATTATTGACCTGTTTTGCGAAAAAACTCAGAAAGAACGCTTTAACATTATTGTACGTTCCTTTGGGTTTAAACATGGACTGCCGCTGGACAGCGACATGGTGCTTGATGTAAGATTTCTGCCCAATCCCTTTTATGTGGAGGAGCTGCGTCCCCTGACCGGCAACGATGCTCCCGTAGCTGATTTTATCTGCCGCTATCCGCAGACATTTCAGTATCTGCAGCTGGAAGAGCAGCTGCTGGACTTTTTAGTTCCCCAGTATGTAAGTGAAGGCAAAAGTCAGCTGGTTATCAGCGTAGGCTGCACAGGTGGTCAGCACCGCAGCGTATTTGTTGCCAATAAGCTTTACGATCATTTACGCACACAAGGGTATAATGTGGAAGTAACTCATCGTGATATTCCTGTTAAATAACGGAGGAGTTTATGAACTGGATTACCTGGTTATGTCCCGGTATTAACGTAAAACGCTGGCTGCTTTTATTTGCCTGCGGCGTTTTGCTGTGTGCGTTGGGACTGGCTTTTTTCTTTAACTATCAGATTATGGGCACAGCAGAAGAACTGCTGTTTAAAATGACCTATATTACCACCGGCAGATATTCCAACGGCCTTATTATGCTGGCTGGCGGCTGCCTTTTAATAATGGGTTTTGCCCTGATGATTTACTGCACACGAAAAATGATCTTTTCAGTAGTATCGGCAGTGGTACCCGATAAAAACGGCTCACTGATGGAAACTATTTTTGTGCAGCGCAAGCTGACACGAGGCCCTGCCATTACTGTTGTAGGCGGCGGCACAGGACTTTCCACCCTGCTGAGAGGCATGAAATATATTACCAATAACTGTACTGCGGTAGTTACCTCTGCCGATGACGGCGGTTCTTCCGGCAGACTGCGCAAGGAACTGGGAATTATTCCTCCGGGAGATTTGCGCAACTGCCTAACTGCTCTGGCAGATCGCGAACCCTTAATGGAAAGACTGATGCAGTACCGTTTTAAAGGTGATTCTCCTTTGGCCGGTCATTGCTTTGGCAATCTTTTTATTGCAGCCATGGCAGAGGCTGAAGGCGGCATGGAAGAAGGACTGGAAGCTACCAGCCAGATTTTGAAGGTGCGCGGCAGAGTAGTGCCCTCCACACTGGAAAACATTCAGCTGCAGGCGCAGATGTATGACGGAACCGTTGTGCTTGGCGAATCAGAAATCCCCAAAGTACGCAAACGCATTAAAAAAATGATGATGGTGCCGCAAAACGCTGCTGCCTCCAAAGCAGCAGTAAAAGCCATCTTGGATGCGGATGTTTTAATCTTTGGCCCCGGCAGCTTATATACAAGTGTAATACCTAACTTACTGGTGGATGGTATTCGTGATGCTGTTGTTAAATCCAAAGCAGTAAAAATTTATATCTGCAATGTTATGACGCAGCCCGGTGAAACCGATTTTTACGGAGCCTATGAACATGTACGGGCTTTAATAGACCATGTAGGAGTGCAGTTTCTTGATTATGTTATCGTCAACGATCAGGAAATATCAACAGAGCAGCTGCTGCAGTATCATGCGGAAGGCTCTGCCTATGTAACCCCCGATGTTGATAAAATAAGAAATCTGGGTATTACTGTCATACCTGCACGTTTAATCAGTAAAAACGATTTGGTACGCCATGACCCTAAAAAATTATCACGAGTTTTAATCGCCCTGATTTACAGGCTGAGACTTTTTGGCAGGGGCGTACAGTTTTTTGACTACTTTTTCATGCGTCAGGGTATGCGTACCATGCAGAAAAATAACGAACGCAGGTAAAATTTACGAAAGGAGGACGCCGAGTGTCTTTTTCCAATGATGTAAAAAATGAACTGGCAAGAATAGAAACCAATGAAATCTGCTGTGATAAAGCAGAACTGCTTGGAGTGCTGCGTATGAGCGGCGCGGTAATTATCAGGGGAAGCAATGTTGGCATCCACTTTTCAACAGAAAATGCTGCGCTGGCACGCCGTATACTGCAAATCTTAAAAAATAACTATCAGGTGCAGACTGAGGTAGTAATTACCCGTTCACGCAGACTGAAAAAAAATAACCGCTATCAGGTGCGTGTTGTACCTGCACCGCAGTTCAGCAAAGCTTTAAAAGAGCTGCAGCTTTTATCCGTAGAAAGCGATCTGAAAAATCCGCTGCTGGAAAAAAACTGCTGCAAACGAACCTTTCTCAGAGGAGCCTTTTTAGGCGGCGGCAGCATCAGCCGTCCCTCCAGTGACTATCATCTGGAAATGGTTACCGAAAACGAAGACTTTGCCCATACCATTATTAAAATCATGCACAGCTTTTCTTTAAAAGCCAAGCTGACCGACAGAAAAAATGACTTTATCGTATATCTGAAAGACGGCGAAAGCATTACCAACTTTTTAAGCGTCATCGGTGCTCATAAAGCCATGATGGATTTTGAAAATGTACGCATTGTTAAAGAAATGCGCAACAACGTTAATCGTGTGGTAAACTGCGAAACAGCCAATTTAAACAAAGTAGTCAAAGCGGCAGTGCGCCAGATTAACTGCATAAAATATATTGATGAACATATGGGACTTTCAGAACTGCCCCAGGGACTGCAGGATACAGCACGCCTGCGTCTTGAAAATCCTGATGCCTCCTTAAATGAACTGGTAGAGTTTTCCGGCGGACTGGGAAAATCCGGCATTAATCACAGATTAAAAAAACTGCAGGAAATTGCAATTGGCCTTGGCATGGAAGTGGAGAAAGACTAGATGCTGAAAAAAATACTTAAAATTATACTTATTGCACTGGTGATTTTTATGGCAGGTGCAGGACTGTACTGGCAGATGAATAAAGAGCGTCTGCAGGCAGAATACGCTGCCTTTAAAGCCCGGAGCGCGCCTGTACTGATGTATCACGCAGTAGGTCCGGAAGAAGGACTGGAATGGCCCAAAAGCCTGATTATGTCAGGTGAGCTTTTTGAAGAACATCTGCGCTATCTTACCGATGCAGGCTATAAGCTTGTCAGCGTAGAAGAACTGGCGCATCGCATGGAAAACGGCGAATGTGTGGGCGGCTATGCGGCACTCAGCTTTGATGACGGCTATAAAAACAATTACACCGTAGCTTATCCGCTGCTGCAGAAATATAATGCCAAAGCCTCCTTTTTTGTCATTAATAAGGATATCGGTGATGCTACCCACATGAACAATGAAGAAATTAAAGCGCTTATTGACGGCGGTATGGAGCTTGGCTCGCATACTACAAGCCACGCGCCCTTATCAGATATTGACGAAAAATATCTTGCCTGGGAGCTGGCAACCTCGCGCTTTTATCTTAAAAAGAATTTTGACGGCTATATTGTAAGAACTTTAGCCTATCCTAACGGCAAATATAACGAAACTGTTATCAGCGAAGCGCAGCGCTACGGCTTTTACAGGGCCTTAACCGGCAAGGTGGGTGTTAATAATACTGCTACCTACTCCAAAGCGCCCATGGAAATGTATCGCGTAACCGTAACTGATGACGGCAAAGGCGTAAAAGGCCTTGCAGAACGCATTGAAAAAGCGTACTTATGGGGCTTTTTGCAGACTAAAGGCATTGATTTAAATATCATCCGTGATTTATTTTTGCATTAAAAAGGTGATAAAATGCTGACATATGATATTGAACTTGTTAAATATCTTTTGGCAAAATACAATAAAATACTGGCGGCATATGAACTTATGAGGGCAGTAACTGAAAACTGCTCTCATATTGTTTTACCGCAAAATCCGTCCGTGCTTGCCAAAGCCATAACTAAAATAGATGCATGCTGCCAGTTTACAGAGCAAAATATCAGCATCTGCAGGCAGATAACAGAAACATATCAAAAGCAGCAGATTATCGACAAAGAAAATTACGCAGCCGCGCTTATAAATGTTTCTAAAAATCTGGCAGGTTTGTATAAATTAAATTTGCTGCTTTTTGATGAACTGCTGATAGGTGCTGATTTAATAAAAGACAGTTACCTTGATGACAATGATGATGCAGATGACGATTTAAGCGAGTTTTACCAGGATGACGCATTAATGGAACTGACTTTGGCTGAACGCATGGAAAAAATGCAGTGCAGTGATTATACAGAATTCTGTCATAAATATCCTTATCTTGTTACGGAGGCAGAGTTTGCTAATTTAGTTAAGGCAGGTATGATTATCAGTGCAGATGATACCATTGTGCATAAAGGCAGGCTTTACGAAAATGAGTTCAGCGAGCAGTGGGAAGAATACGAGTACGAATATGATAAATACAGGAAGAGTAAATAAAATTTTGCTGTGAAAGTAATATTTGCAGGTATATTTTTATTTAATACAGATGAAAAAAGGCTTAGTTCAGTTCAAACTGGACTGAGCCTTTCTTTTTTTACTGATTTTAATATTTACATAAAGACAGATAATTTTTTCCATAGATAAAAACGCTGACATCCAAGGTGGCTGTAGAACGTGAGGACTATCAGATGTTGGTGACAGCAGCACAGAAATATGTCGTGCAGGAAAAGCAGGAAGGTAAGTTGAAAAAGCTTCTGCGAGAAGCTAAGAAAACCATTGCCGATTTGAAAACAAAAATCGAGTTGATGGTGGCAGAGCTTGCTGCGACCAAGGATGAGCTGGCACAATACAAGTCCGTCCGTGGTCAGCTTCGAACGGCGGATCTGGAGCAGGAGAATGATCAGCTCCGTAAGAGGATTCGCACCTATGAGGATGTGATTTCCCGCAATAATTTATGGTTCTATTTTTCCAAACACAGTGAGAAAACAACAAAAAGAGAACATTTGAAATAATCATTCAAAATTTTATAGTGCTGTAGTTGGCTGGCTATATCGAGATCAAAAGAGCAAAGACGATTAACTTTAATTAGTTGTCGTTTTTGCTCTTTTTGTGTTGACTTGCGCATCGTTGCTCATAGTCCGTTGTCTTATAAGCGTCTGATTTATACAATATATTGTGGAATTTTATATGTAGGAGGAATGATTATGCTTATACAACGAGCGTTTGGTCAACGAATCCAAATATTAAGAAAAGAGAAGGGTCTTAGCCAAGAGAGATTTGCTCTTATTATCGAAATGGATAGAACATACTATGCATCTGTCGAAGCGGGTAGGAGAAACATCTCGTTGGTTAACATCAAAAAGATTGCAGATGGTCTTGGCATTTCTCTGTCTGAACTGTTTTCTGATATGTAGGAGGGATAAGGTATGTCGCTAAATTCAAACATCGTTCTTTTCAAAGAACCAAGGTATGTAAACACAAAGGCATCTGAGGAATATGTCCATGTAAAGTTCAAGTATCCGGATGTAAAGAAAGAATGGGATGGTTGGATTCCTGTCGAATATCGCAGAACAGGGGTATCTATTCCTGTTTCTTCTAAAACTGAGCTTGAAGAACATCTGAATAGCATCTATGAACAGATGCATCCATCTAAATATAAAGCATGGGTGACTGAACAGGATCGCTATTGGAACGCAACCCGTTCGGTTGAAACGAAAGAAATCTTTAATACGCTAAAAGACGGAAAATGGCATTGCCGAAATTGTGATATTTCAAATCCAAATTTTGCAAGAAGAATTCAAGATATTAAAGAAATGGGATATACCGTATCAACTCATGTAAATTACCGTTGTCCGGTTTGCGGTAATAACCGTAGTACTAGACTTCTCTTGCTGCCTATCAATCGTGTTGAACTTGCGGGTAATGGTTATGAAACATGGTCTCCCGCTCTTAGAGCAAGAATTATTCGTGTGCTGGGCTGTGTGGATGTATATGAAAATACATCCAGCAGAAGTTGTCTCCCAGACCATAAGTTTTCTGAAATTCGATGGGATGATGAGACAAAAGGTGAGAATCCGGACACTATGACAGACGAGGAAATTCGTAAAAAATTCCAGTTACTTACCAATCAACGTAATCAGCAGAAACGAGAAGTGTGCCGAACTTGTTTTCAAACGGGAAAACGTGGATATCCATTTGGTATCAAATATTATTATGTTGGGTCTGAAGACTGGGATCCTAATATCCCTGTTAAAGGTAAAGAAGCAGAGAGTGGTTGCGTGGGTTGTGGCTGGTATGATATCGCTGAGTGGCGCAAACAAGTTGTATCGAAATTGGAGATAAAAAAAGATGGGAATAGATGATTTTATTACTGCATTGGGGACAGATTCCTTACAAAGTCAGTATTTTCGACTATTAATAGATCAGCAGCCTCATTGCAGAAAATGTGCACAGCAACAGATAGGTTCTGAACAATTAGCCGGAGGTGGTGGCGTACAGGGGCTTCAGCGTGGAAACAAATCCAGACCTGGCATTGTTATCGTGAGCGAATACAGATATTGTCCTGTTTGTAAAAAGCGTACTAAATGGGATCGATGGACTGGAGAATTTAAAGAAGCTAATGCGGCTGCTGGTGTTTCGGCATCTTTGCAGAGACGTATTTTTGATTATTACGATTATAATGATGTCATTGAACAAAGACGCCGATCTGCCCACGAATTAATTGTGGATCACAGATTTCCAATGGAGCGCTGGGGAGCATCTGAAACTCGCAATCCAGACAATATGGATATTGAAGAAATAAGAAGTAAATTTCAACTTCTTAAAAAGGATGACGCAGGTAATCACAACTTACTTAAGTCCAGAGCGTGTGAGTGCTGTCTTGCAACAGGGAAGCGAGGTTATCCTCTTGGAATTAAGTTCTACTATGCTGGGAATGAGGATTGGCCTGTTGATTGCCCAAGCTTTGGACCGGAGGCAGAAAGAGGTTGTGTTGGGTGTGGCTGGTATGATTTTGCAGCATGGAGAGAAGCACTAAACAGATATATTAACAGATATGAGTAATTCATTTGTATTTATACAATAGATTAATTGGTGATGAAATCCGGTGTACAATAAATCAAACTTCATTATTCATAGATTGGTTTTCTCACTGTTTTATGGTATAATGAGAACACGTTATAAAAATTAGGAGGTACCCACATTGATAAGGACAGTTGGTAGCATATGTTCGGGTATCGAAGCAGCGTCAGTAGCGTGGGAGCCACTTGGTGTGAAATTTGATTGGTTTTCAGAGATTGCCCCTTTTCCATCACGAGTGCTTGCAGAGAAGTATCCCTCAACTCCCAATCTTGGAGATATGAATGATATACCAGAGATGATCAGCCAGGGTAAGATAACTGCTCCCGACTTAATTTGTGGTGGCACACCATGCCAAGCATTTTCGCTTGCTGGCTGGCAGAATGGACTAAATGACGATAGAGGGAACCTAACCCTTAAGTTTGTGGATATTATTGAGTCCAACGATACAATCCGACTTGCTGCCGGAAAAAATAGATGCAAAGTTTTCTGGGAAAATGTTGAGGGTGTTTTGACAGACAAAACAAACGCTTTTGGCTGTTTGATTTCCTCGCTTGCAGGTTTATCGGAAGTTCTTACAATTAAGGGTGGTAGATGGCCCAATTCCGGACTCATTTATGGAAAAAAACGTAATGTTGCTTGGCGTGTTCTCGATGCCAAATATTTCGGTCTACCTCAGCAGAGACGAAGACTATATGTTGTAGCAGGCGGAAAAGAATTTAACCCAGAAAATATTCTGTTTGAAATTCATAAAAATGATTTTCCAGAATACCCTACATCCGAATTAGTATTTCAGAAAGATGGTCACAACTTTGAGGTATTCCGTGAATATACAGATTGTCTGTATTCTGCTTACGGGACAAAATGGAACGGAAATGCAGCAGCATATAATGGCTCATTGTTTGTTGTTCAGGATCAGAGAATTAGAAGGTTGTCACCTCTTGAAACAGAAAGGTTAATGGGATTCCCAGACAACTACACAAATTTAGTTGGTGCCAAAAAGACAAATCGTTATCAAGGAACTGGTAATTCATGGGCAGTTCCTGTTGTAAAATGGATTGGTGAACGATTGATTTTAGGTACTGCCGATGAAATAAGTTTAGATGAAAATGATATTTCATTGTCAAGTCGTATAACCAAAACAGATACTGGAGAATTGTTCTTTAATTTTGGCAAAGATGTTGTTCCTTGTTCGGATGGCACTTTTTTGAATTGTACTGCAATTCCAGAAAAATGTTCTTTCACAAGTATGAAAGAGATCGTCTCCCCAGATGCACCTGACGATATTTATATCTCCCCTGTTGGGTGTTATGGCATCGTGAGACGAAAAATGGAAAGAAATCTTAAAATCAACCCTCGTCTGGAAGAGGTTTTGCTCTCCATATCCTCTGAAATGGCGCCAGAAGAGATTGAAAAACGTTCACGTATTCAACAACGTGGACGACACAGTACGCCTGATGGAGTGGATATTCGTGTATCAGATGAACCAGGCTTGGAGATTCTTTCAAAATCCACCACAGAAAAGAAAAGCGTCAAGCCAGATACAGTTGATAGTATTTTCTCTTCTGTCAATCCAGAAAAACTTCCCGAAGGGCAATTATCATTGTTAGATTTCATGTAAGACTTAAGGCTGGCACATTAGTGTGTTAGCCTTTTTCTTATTGCCATATCGCAATAGATGTACACTTGATGAAGTATATTTTAAGCGAGGTATACGGATTATTGCGAGCCTGAGTATCAATGTCAGCAAGATAGTTAAACAGCTTGCCGCTGAGAACCAGATCGGAGTAGAGGATAGGACAATGCTCTCTGAGATACTGCTGGTGCTGCCTACCCCAGATACCGATAGAGCGTTCTTCGGTGTCCGTCAGAACCAGACAAGGGATGTAGTAATCTCCCTGTAGCTCATACCAAAGACCGTTGCTATTATCGTAGATGTATTTTTCCATATTGCAAACCTCCATGTATCATTTATTTACAGTAGTAGCAAGTGGCTTTGAGGTGAATCAACCAGCGGAGGTTGCGTTGTAGCCAGTGTCTACAAATTGGCTACAGAATTCTTGAAGACGCTAAAGATAGCTTGAAATGTGTGGAATATGTGGATGAAAAGCGTACTATCAGTGCATATTATCATGAGAAATTAAGGTCTGGCGCTCGAGTAGGAACAATGGGAAAACCACAAATAATAGATACTGATATTAAGTTTTGCATATTTGTGAGTTTAGGATTTTTAAGAGATCATACAGGTATCATTAATAAAAAATTTATTTCATTTTGGATGCAATCTTTTTTATTTGAAGTTCAAGTAAACAAAAATGTAAAAGGTTCAGCACAAAGAAATCTTAATACAGGTTGGTTAAAAAACTTTTTGTTACCTCTTCCTCCATTAGAAGAACAAAAACGCATTGTTGCTAAAATTGAAGAACTGCTGCCGCAAATTGACCATTACGAAAAAGCGTGGAGCAAACTGGAAGAATTTAATAAACGCTTTCCCGATGATATGCAAAAATCCATTCTGCAATATGCAGTGCAGGGTAAACTGGTAGAGCAGCGCTCGGAAGAAGGTACGGCAGAAGAACTGTATAAAAAAATACAGGCAGAAAAACAAAAGTTGATAGAAGAAAAGAAAATCAAAAAAGAAAAACTCCTGCCTGTAATAACGGCAGAGGAAATTCCTTTTGACATTCCAGAAAGCTGGAAATGGGTAAGATTGGGGGATTTATGCAATAAAATAGTTGATGGGGCACATAATACTCCCAAGTATGTTGAAGATGGAATACCGTTTTTGTCTGTAAAAAATATTAGTAGTGGAAAAATAGATTTTTCTGACACTAAATATATTTCTTTAGAAGAACATCAAAAATTGTATGAAAGATGTAACCCAGAAGTTAATGATATTTTGTTATCAAAGGTTGGAACTACTGGTATACCAGTAAAAGTTGATGTAGAAAAAGAGTTTAGTATATTTGTTAGTGTAGCTTTGTTGAAGTTTAGTAATGAATTAATAAATATAGATTACTTTGTAAAAGTATTATTAGCACCCATTGTGCAAAAACAGTGCAAAGAAAATACGAAAGGTGTAGGTAATAAGAACTGGGTTATTAAAGATATAAAAAATACCATTATTCCTGTACCGCCATTAGAAGAACAAAAACGTATTGCTGCTAAAATCGAAGAATTATTGCCTTTGTGTGAAAAGCTGAAAAAGTAGGTGAAATTGATGATGGAATTTTTGAGTGCAAATTGGAAAGAATTCACTACTATTGGTGTAGGTTTTATTGCATTGATTGTTTATGTGTTGCAAGAGTTAGGCAAAAAGTCTGATGCTGCTTCTTTAATTACTATGCAGGTTGATGATTTAAAAAATCGTATTGTAGAAATGCAATCATATATTGTTGAAGGTACATTAAATGACAGTGCATTTTATGAATCACAAATATTATTTAAAACAGATTATTGGAACCAGTATAAGCACTATTTTATAAAAAGTATGGATGCACAAAGCTTTAATACTTTTGAGAAATTTTATAGCTGTGCTTCGGCAATTTTAGAACAACAGGAATTGATGAAAAATTTACAAAAGAATTTTTTCTTTGTAACACAACAGGTAGTTGTAAATTTAGAAAGTCAATATATAATGTGTGATTTAAATAATTGCAGACAAAATGCTGTCGATGTTAATAACCTTTTGAATGGTATGGAAAAAACTTTACCAAAAGAATTAACTTCTGAGCAAAATGAGGCAATAATGAATTTATTTAAGCCGTTTTTTACTTCTAATCCCAATTTTAACAGGGAAATTTTTTGGAAAGTATATAATGAACATAGATCCGAGATTATTGGAATTATTAATACAAAAGGACTTACAAGATATACTCCAGAACAAATTAGAATAAGTATTGCAGGGGCTTTAAGTAAGGCTGCATTTATAGAAATTATAGGTTGTGATGGATATAAAAAAATGAAAAAAATAGCAGAGCATAGATTGTACGGATTATGGTATTAAAAAATGGTGATACTATGAAAGAGAAAAAAGATTTTTATGATAGATTTATTAAGCAATTTTTGGAAGAGAAACAAAATTGTATTATTGATAAATTTAAACATCAGGAAGTTTGTATGACTTTTGATGAACTATATTTTAATAATAATTGGGATGTTTTTTGTTATTGCGTACAAAATAAATATGATGATGTTGTCATTAGCAGTTTATTATGGCAATTAGAAAATTTCTGTGTTGAGGAAGAAGAAAAAATTGCTTATTTAGAACTTAATAATATTTTTAATTTATGTAAGCAATATATACTTAACTGTTCTGATTATAAAGATGAAAGCCAAGCTATCATAGCAAAGTATTTAAAGAATAATATAATTAGGATTGCCAGGTTTTCTGTTATAAATAATGTGATAGCTAAACAGTTATTAAAAGATGTAACTGATGAAGTAGTAAATCGTACTATTGATTGCTTAAAAAATATGCCACCCGTATTTTGTGATGAATACGAAAGTCTATATTGCGAATATAGTAAAGAAGTACATGATGGTAATGCCATTTATGATGAAGACTTATTTTATAATACTTTAGATCAAATGTTGGAATTTAATTTGAAAGATATATTGGAAGGCAATGCTTATTCTGAACAGATTAAGTATGCTTTGCTGATGCAAAATATTGATTATGGGGATATTAGTGTAGATCGTAATTTTAATTTGCTCTATGATGAACGTCCAATCGTAGAATTTTTACAAGAATGTTTATATAACAAAGTTATTCAAGAACCATTTGAAGATGAAACAGAATTAGATTAAGTGAAATGGGCTGGTATTATGCAGGATAATGATGTAGCTTTGATTGAAAAAGAAATTTCAGGTTTATATCAAGAATTAATTGAAAAGGTTATCACAAGTTTAGAATCATTAAAATTTAAAGATTATAAAAATAGAATTTTTTCTGGTAAAGACTTTATTCGATGCGGTACAAACAATTTTAATGCGGAGGATGAAAGAGCAGAAATCTTAATTTATTCTATTATAAAAAGTCAGTTTAAAGATGCGGTCAATGAGTTATCAGAACCTATTGTAAAAATGATGTGGTTATATAATTGCTGTGATAATGATATGAATAAAAAAATTTTGTATAAAAAATTAGGCGATTACAAAAATATAAAAAAAGAGGTTATAGAAAAACTTTGTCATATGCTTTGTAAAAAATTTGATTTTAATTAAGGTGATTATATGATTTACGGTAAATATGGTTTATGCGCTATTAAAGCCTATGAAAAAATGCAAAACATAAAGCCATCAAAAATGACGAGCATATGTAAGTAAGCGTATTGGGCATAATAGCTGGCTTGATGTATGCTTTCTTTGTTTGATAACCATCTAATTTATGCGTTACTTTTTTATGTAATTTTATGGTATAATATAGTTAAATAAAAATGCAGGAGGTTTTTATATGGATACTGCTGTAAAAAAGACTATAAATATAGAACTGACACCGGATATTTACAATAAATTAAAAATGCTTTCCAAAGAAAAATTTATTGGCAGCATGCGCAGCTTTTGTACCGCTGCTATTTCTGATAAGATAATTGAACTGGAGAAAGCAAGGAAAACTAAAATGATGCTTGATGCCGCCAATGACCCTGAATATATTGAACGCTGTCAGGAAATTCAACATGACTTCAAATACCTTGATTATCCTGGAGGTAATGAAGAATGGTGATAAAACGTGGTGATATATTTTTTCTTGATCTGAATCCTGTTATTGGTTCAGAACAATCTGGGATAAGACCATGTCTTGTTATCTCCTCCGATGTCGTCAACCATCTTCATCAGATTACTGTTTTACCGATTACAAGCATGAAGCCAAGCTATAAAACTATTTATCCCAATGAAGTATATTTGCCAAAAGAGATTACCTTATTGCCTAAAGATTCTATCGTACTTGCTCATCAAATACGTTCAGTAGATAAAAAGAGATTAATAAAATATATAAATAATATTGCTAATCAGCCGTTGTTTACGGATATAGAAGAGTCTGTTAAATTCCAGCTGGAATTAAATTAAAGTGGCTGAGCCAATAATTTTATAAGTACAGCACTTGTGGCAAATTACCACAGGTGCTATACTTATCTTAGAGAGATGAGGTGAGTTTTATGTCTACTGTAAGTGTGAGAATTGATAAAGAATTGTTTGAAGCAGCTTTGCAGGAAGGAAAGGCAGAATATCGTACTGCACCCCAGCAGATTAATTTTTGGGCAAAGGTAGGCAGAAATGCTTTAGCTAATCCTGATTTACCTGTTGATGTTGTGCGTGATTTGCTGATTGCTAAAGAGCAGCCAAGTGAGCCATTTTCTTTTGAGGAGTAGAGTAATGAATATAGAGCAAAAGCCAATGTTCAAAAAAGCTTATAAAAAGCTTTATCCTGTTCAAAAGAAAATAGTGAATGAAGAAATAAAGAAGATAGTGGCTGATCCTTCAATTGGAACACAGAAAAAACAGGATTTAAATAATGTGTTTGTTCATAAGTTTAAGATGGCTGACTGTCAGTATTTACTTGCTTATATGTTTGATCCATCTACATTGACTTTGATTTTTTTAGGTGTACATGAAAATTATTACCGGGATTTGAAACGCAGGTTATATTAATTTACGTAATAATCAGAGTCAAAAACCCCTTGCAATAAAGGCTAAAAAACGTTAAAATAATACAGAGAACATTAATCTTTTGGAGGTATTCATGATGAGAAAACACATTAAAACTGTTAATAAAGCTATGCTGAACAAAACTCTCCGCACCGGCGGCTGTGGCGAATGCCCTGCTTCCTGCCAATCTGCTTGCAAAACTTCTTGCACCGTTGGTAACCAAGTTTGCGAACATAGCAAATAATTTGCTGATTATGCAGCTCCCTGTATGTTGCAGGGAGCTTTTTAATGTTTAGGGCGAAAGGTGGAAACGTATGCTTATCCATAAAATGCGTTTGGATGATAATATGGCAGTGCTGGACGTAAACAGTGGTGCCGTTCATCTTGTTGACGAAGTTATTTATGATTTACTGGATGTTTATAATGGCAGTAATGATGAAGAAGCAGTTAATGCTTTAAAAGATCGTTACAGCGAAGAAGATTTGCGTGATGCGTTGGAAGAAATGCACGGCCTGCAAAATGACGGACTTTTATTCAGTCCTGCTTTTGATGTTCCGCCTACCTTTGCGGAAACTCCTATTTTAAAATCCTTGTGCCTGCATGTTGCCCATGACTGCAATCTGCGCTGCGGCTACTGCTTTGCAGGTACCGGCGATTTTGGCGGTTGCCGTGAGCTGATGAGCAAGGAAACTGCTGAAAAGGCAGTGGAATTTGCCATTAAGGGAAGTCGTCAGCGTCATAATCTGGAGCTGGATTTATTTGGCGGCGAACCGCTGATGAATTTTGAAGTAGTTAAGCATATTGTTAATTATGTTCGCAAAAGAGAGCAGGAAACCGGCAAGAATATCAAATTAACTTTAACTACTAACGGTACTTTGTTAAATGATGAAAACATTAAATTTTTAAATGATAACCGTGTTATGCTGGTACTCAGCCTGGACGGCAAAAAGGAAACCCATGATGCCATGCGTCCGTTCCCCAATAAAACCGGCAGCTATGATGCGGCAGTGCGCGGTTTTAAAAAGGTTATCGAAAGCCGTGAGGGTAAAAACTATTATCTGCGCGGAACTTATACTCATTTCAGCACTCATTTTGCTGATGATGTACTTGATATGACTAAAGTTGGCAAAGAAATTTCTGTAGAGCCTGTTGTAGGTACTGATGAACCTTATGTGCTGACAGAGGAAGATTTGCCGGTATTATTTGAAGAATATGATAAGCTTGCCCGTGCATATCTTGAAAGACGCCGTGCAGGTGATGCGTTTGACTTCTTCCATTTTAATGTTGCGTTGGATAACGGTCCCTGCGTTGCCAAACGTCTGGCAGGCTGCGGTGCCGGTCATGAGTATTTTGCCATTACTCCGGAAGGGGATATTTATCCCTGCCATCAGTTTGTTGGCCGTGAGGAGTATAAGCTGGGTACATTAGATACCGGTGTGCAAAAACCTGAACTGGTACAAAAATTCCGTCATACTCATGTTATGACTAAACCTGAATGCAGCAAATGCTGGGCAAGATTTTTCTGCAGCGGCGGCTGCCATGCTAATGCTGATTTGATTAACGGCGATATTACCAAACCTTATGAATATGGCTGCAAGCTGCAGAAGAAACGTCTGGAATGCGCTATTATTATTCAGGCACTTCTGGCGGCAGAGGCTCAGGAAGGTAATGATCTGCGTCCGCATATCAATAACTTTACCTACGAAAAATAATTTTACATTTAAAAACTGTGCAGATTGGTTGAAATCTGCACAGTTTTTTTTATGCTTTAGTTAAAATATTTTTGAGATTTTTTCTAAAAAATTTTAAAAATATTTTTGGAAAATCTTCAAAAACAGGTTCAAAAAGCCCCATTTTTACGCAAAAAATACTAAAAAATTCATAAATTTTTGCATGCTCAAAACAAAGGTATAACATATATCTGATTACCAACTCAACCAAGCGTATCAGAAAAAACTTCAAAAAACTTGCTGAAAAAGTGTTGACAATACT
>CAUDEF010000017.1 GCA_958448515.1 uncultured Phascolarctobacterium sp.
TGGTACCGATATTAGCATGGGGTTTTGTTCTTTCGTATTTAGCTTTTGCCATTTTGGAATTGCCTCCTTAAAGTAATTGTAAAACTTAGGCTTGAGTACCTTTGTTTTTAGCAATGATTGCTTCAGCAATGTTCTTCGGAACATCTTCGTAGTGATCAACTTCCATGGAGTAGTTGCCGCGACCTTGAGTTTTGCTGCGAAGGTCAGTAGCATAACCGAACATTTCAGCCAGCGGAACGAAAGCATTGATAACTTGTGCGCCATTGCGTGCTTCCATACCTTCGATGCGACCACGACGAGAGTTAACGTCACCAATTACATCGCCCATATATTCTTCAGGAACAGTAATTTCTACTTTCATGTAAGGTTCGAGGATAACAGGATTTGCTTTTTGAGCACCTGCTTTGAAGCCCATAGAACCTGCAATTTTGAATGCCATTTCAGAAGAGTCGACTTCATGGTAAGAACCATCGTAAACAGTTACTGCAATGTCAACCATCGGATAACCAGCAACTACGCCGTTTTCCATAGCTTCTTTAATACCTGCTTCGATAGGAGCGATGTATTCTTTAGGAATAGCACCACCAACAACTTTGTTTTCAAACAGGAAGCCTTCGCCCGGCTCACGCGGGGTGATTTCAAGCCAGCAGTGACCATATTGACCTTTACCACCGGACTGACGAACGAATTTACCTTCAGATTTAACAGCCTTACGGATGGTTTCACGATAAGCAACCTGCGGGTTACCAACGGTGCAACCAACTTTGAATTCACGGAGCAGACGGTCAACGATAATGTCTAAATGCAGCTCGCCCATACCGGAAATAATGGTTTGGGAAGTTTCAGGATCTGTATGTACACGGAAGGTCGGATCTTCTTCAGCAAGTTTTTGTAAAGCAATACCCATTTTTTCTTGGTCTGCTTTAGTTTTAGGTTCAACTGCAACAGAAATAACCGGATCAGGGAATACCATGGATTCGAGAATGATTTCATGTTTTTCGTCGCAGAGGGTATCACCGGTTGTGGTATCTTTCAAGCCAACTGCAGCTGCGATATCGCCGGAGTAAACCATTTCGATTTCTTCACGGTGGTTAGCATGCATTTGCAGGATACGACCGATACGTTCTCTTTTGCCTTTAGTGGAGTTATATACATAAGAACCAGCAGTCAAGGTACCGGAGTATACACGGAAGAACGCAAGTTTACCAACAAACGGGTCAGTCATAATTTTGAAAGCGAGAGCGGAGAACGGTTCTTCATCGCTGGAAGGACGTTCATCTTCTTCGCCGGTTTCAGGGTTAACACCTTTAATAGGCGGAATGTCAGTAGGAGCGGGCATAAATGCAACTACTGCGTCAAGCAAAGGTTGTACACCTTTGTTTTTGTAGGAAGAACCGCAGCAAACAGGAGTCATTTTGCAAGCGATAGTCTGTTTGCGAATGCCAGCCATGATTTCTTCTTCAGTGAGTTCTTCACCTTCAAGATATTTCATCATGAGTTCGTCATCGCTTTCAGCTACAGCATCAATCAGCATTGCGCGATATTCTTCTGCTTTTTCCTTCATATCGTCAGGAATTTCAACGAACTCTTCTTCTTTACCAAGTGCATCATTATAAACGATAGCTTTCATTTTGATCAGGTCGATCATGCCTTCGAAGGTGTCTTCAAATCCGATAGGAATTTGAATGGGCACTGCGTTAGCATTCAGACGTTTTTTCATCATGTCAACTACGTTATAGAAGTTAGCACCGGTGATGTCCATTTTATTTACATATGCCATGCGGGGTACATGATATTTGTCAGCCTGACGCCATACGGTTTCAGACTGAGGTTCTACGCCGCCTTTAGCACAGAATACAGCTACAGAGCCGTCAAGTACACGCAAGGAACGTTCAACTTCTACAGTGAAGTCAACGTGGCCCGGAGTGTCGATGATGTTGATGCGGTGACCAGCCCATTGGCAGGTGGTTGCAGCAGAAGTGATGGTAATACCACGTTCTTGTTCCTGAACCATCCAGTCCATGGTAGCGCCGCCATCATGGGTTTCACCGATTTTATGTACTCTGCCGGTATAGAACAGAATACGTTCGGTGGTAGTGGTTTTACCAGCATCGATGTGAGCCATGATGCCGATATTTCTAGTTTTCTCAAGCGGAAATTGTCTGCCCACTTCTTAAATCCTCCTCAAATACTTCACTGAGTCAGGCCATTACCAACGGTAATGAGCAAATGCTTTATTTGCTTCTGCCATTTTGTGGGTGTCTTCACGTTTTTTAACAGCTGCGCCAGTAGCGTTTGCAGCGTCCATGATTTCACCAGCTACACGTTCACACATGGTTCTTTCACCACGGAGACGAGAGTAGTTTACCAGCCAGCGAATACCCAGGGTGGTTTTACGATCAGCACGTACTTCAACCGGAACTTGGTAGTTAGCACCACCAACGCGACGAGCGCGTACTTCCAGGAGCGGCATTACGTTTTGCATAGCAGCGTCAAATACTTCCAAAGGATCTTTGCCGGTTTTTGCACGAACAAGATCGAAAGCATCATATACAATGCGTTCTGCTACGCCTTTTTTGCCATCAAGCATAATTTTGTTAATAAATCTAGTTAAAAGTTTAGAACCGTATACCGGATCCGGCAATACGTCTCTTTTGGTTACAGGGCCTTTTCTCGGCATGTGTTTCCCTCCTTAAAGTTCATTCGTTATTTTGCTTCAATTACTTTTTAGCAGCTTTAGCACGTTTCGCGCCGTATTTGGAGCGAGATTGGTTGCGATTAGCTACGCCTGCAGTATCAAGAGCACCACGAATGATGTGGTAACGCACGCCCGGAAGATCTTTTACCCTTCCGCCTCTGATAAGAACAACACTGTGTTCTTGAAGATTGTGACCGATACCCGGAATGTAAGCAGTAACTTCGATGCCGTTAGTTAAACGTACACGAGCTACTTTACGAAGTGCAGAGTTAGGTTTTTTAGGGGTTGTGGTATAAACCCTGGTGCAAACGCCGCGTTTTTGCGGACATTCTTTCAATGCCGGTGCGGTGGATTTAGCTTTTAAAACTTCTCTACCTTTACGTACCAATTGGTTAATTGTAGGCATATCGGCACCTCCTTTCCAAACAATTAGATTTTAATGATTATAAAAACTCAGCTTTCGCCAAGCCCTTATCAGTTTTCAAGTATCGCAGCAGCTGCCGCCTTAACATGTATTCCGCAGGCTTTTCCAAGTTCCTGCATAGTATCAGCTTTAATCATCTCGATACCATGTTCCAGGCACAAACTCTCTAACCCGTCGGTAACTCTTTCATCTGCATCAGCTGCTATATAAACTTTCACAGCACTCTTTTTTAAAACAGCCTTCTCAGTCTGTTTTACTCCAACAGCACGTTTTTCTGCCTGGATCAAGGCTTCCAAACTCATTTGTTACCTCCTTCATGAGAGCATAGCTCACCCGTGATACTGGTATATTGTATCATTCATAACACTTCATGTCAACACTTTTTTGCAAAAAAATTATCACTAAAACCATTGTTTTTATGCGCTTCTTTTTTTACACCCATCCTAGTGTTTCAAGAGGACATTTACTAATAAAATCCATGGTTGATGTACACAATAACAAGAGCTTTGTTTTCATAAAATCATCCTATTTTTTCAAAAAAAATATCAGCATCTTCAAAATTAAAGATGCTGATATAATAATCAGGCTTCCAAAGCGTTTTCAGCTGTTTTTTTCTCAGGACATACAGCAGCCACAACTCCGTAAGTCACAAGACAAACAAGCCATTCCATATAAATAACATTATTAAAGATTCTGATTGCCGGAGTAACCTGCCATAAAATCAATGTAACAAGACCTGCAAGCAGTGTCCAGAATCCTGCTGCTTTAGAGGTATAACGCGGAAAGAACAGAGCTATTATAACAATAACACTAAAAG
Source organism: uncultured Phascolarctobacterium sp. (assembly GCA_958448515.1). GTDB lineage: Bacteria > Bacillota > Negativicutes > Acidaminococcales > Acidaminococcaceae > URXU01. The sequence goes on from CAUDEF010000017.1 coordinate 3,940, forward strand.
CAGCAGTCAAGGACAAGCCTATCATTATAGTACCAAGAATGCTTGATACGCTCATGGCAAGACCTAAAGTCATAATGCCGCTGATCATAACACACAGGCGAGTCATCAGCAGCTGACGGCTTTCTGTGCAATCAGGATTTATAAAACGTTTATAAATATCACTGGAGAAAAGTGTTCCGGCACTTAAAAGCAGATTGCAGGCTGTAGAAACATCTGCCGCCCACAGTGCAGCTAAAGTAATACCAGCCAAAGCAGGCTGCAGGCTTACAATTACCTGCGGCAATGCCAGTGCTGCCTGAGCATCCGGATACATAGCTTTGGCGCAAATGCCCAGAAAAGCAGCCAGAACGCCTACCGGAATCATCAGAATACCGCCCCAGATAAATCCTTTTTTCGCGGTACTGGCATCTTTGGCACCAAGAGAAATCTGCAAAATACTTTGCAGAGAAAGATTTACAGTAATTAATGTAATAACCCAGCTGGTAACAGTACCAATACCAACACCGTCTACAAAGTCAAACCAGGGGACATTGGCCGGCAAAGACGCAGACAGATTTTCCATGCTGCCGATTTTATTGAACTGAACTACAGTAGCAACCAGAATACCAGCATAAATTAAAATAATATTCAGCACATTGGACAAAGAAGCAGACCACATACCGCCAATAAAAGTAATACCAATAAAGGTAATGGCGCTTATTATCATACCAGTCTTAAAGTCGAAAATATCGGGCATAATAGCGTGTAATATACTTCCTCCGGCAATATACTGCAGAGAAATAATTACCAGCTGAATAACGATCTGACAAAAAACACCTAAAATAACAGCATTTTTACCATGATATCTTTCAATAAGTTCCGATATGGTAGTAATATTCTGCTCACGATATTTTTTAGCCATAAAAAGACCCATTACAATTGCACCCAGCGCCCAGGCGATAGTATACCATCCTGCGCTGAGACCTACTTTAAAGGCATGTTCTGATACACCAATAGTAGACGCGCCGCCAACAGCAAGGCCGATAATAGTAACACAAATTAAAGGAGCAGTAAGCCTTCTTCCGGCCAGAGCAAAATTTTCATTACTGCCTTCACTGCGCTTTTTGGCATACCAGCTGATAGCAAACAAAGCAACAATGTACAAAATCAGAATTGCTAACGAAATTGACACAAAAATCCCTCCAAAGAATAAATCAAATCATCATCTACTAATTATACGAATTTCTTCCTTTAAAAGTCAACTCAAAAGTTACATAAAAAGATTTTTTTTAATTTATAAATCAACTTTTGTATTCTTGATAAAAACATTTTTACAAAAACGTTCAAAAACTGATTATTGTTTATTTTTCTGTTGACAAACAAACAAATAAGTGTTATCATACACTATGTTATGACTCCGTAGCTCAGCTGGATAGAGCGTTTGACTACGAATCAAAAGGTCGCAGGTTCGAATCCTGCCGGGGCCACCATTGCATTAAACGGATAACTTAGTTATCCGTTTTTTATTTTGCAAAAAGCCGATAAAAGCTATTTATCCATCAAATAGCTTTTATCGGCTTTTTTTATATTATTTTTTACATTATATAAATAAAAAACCGAAAAGCAAAAAGCTTTTCGGAAAATAAAATATCAATAATGATGCGGTGATTCGGCAGCAACAAATTCAATAAACTGGCTTATTACAGACCCATGTTCATTATAAAACGATGCAAGGCTTGCTCCACTGCTGCCAAATACACTCAAAACTATAACAACTGCTAATAAAAATTTTACAACAGGACTCATAAAACTTCTTGTAGATTCCATATAAATACCCGCTTTACAAATTATTTTTTGTTCATCTATATAATATATCGGATACATTAAATCTACATTAAACACTTGTTAATTATTGATTAGAGTAAAATATTTTTTAGTGCCTGTGCCAAAGTTTTAACCTGAATAACCTCTCCGTCATTATTTTTAAGATTCAGATTTCCTGCCGGAACAATAAATTTTTTAAATCCAAGATTTAACCCGTCAATTATTCTTCTTTCAGGTGCACTGACCCTGCGTATTTCTCCTGTAAGACCAATTTCACCAAATACCAAAATATCACTTTGTACAGGTATATTGCGATAACTTGAAACAAGAGCAGCAGCCACTGCCAAGTCAGCAGCAGGTTCTGTAATTTTCATACCGCCGACAATATTTACGTAAGCATCATACATACCAAAATCAAGCTGAAAATGCTTCTCTAAAATAGCCAGAAGCATATTAACACGATTGTAGTCAAATCCTACTGCAGTCCTTCTTGGCATACCATAAGGAGTTTTGGAAACCAAAGCCTGTACTTCAACCATCAGCGGACGGTTGCCCTCCATACATACTCCAATTGCACTGCCGGCAGACCCGTTACGTTCTTCCAGAAACAAACCTGCCGGATTGGCAATTTCCTGTAAGCCGCCCTCTTCCATGGAAAAGATTCCGCTCTCACTGGTACTGCCAAAACGATTTTTTAAAGCTCGCAAAACCCTGAAAGCATAGGAACGATCACCCTCAAACTGCAGCACAACATCTACCATATGCTCTAAAAGCCTTGGTCCGGCAATATTGCCATCTTTAGTTACGTGTCCTATCAAAATAACTGCTATACCGGTTGTTTTGGCAAACTGCAGCAGCTTGGCCGTACATTCTCTTACCTGTCCGACACTGCCTGCAGCAGTAGGAAGCTCATGATTATACATGGTCTGAATAGAATCAATAATCAAAATCTGCGGCAGAACACTTTTGGCCTGCAATAAAACAGCATCCAGATCTGTTGCCGTCATAATTAATAAATCAGCATCCAAGCCGCCAAGACGTGCGGCACGCATGGCAGTCTGTTCTTCTGATTCTTCACCGCTTACATATAAAACCTTTACATTCTGCCTGCTGAAACGCAGACCGGCATCCAGCAAAATTGTAGACTTGCCAATTCCGGGAGTCCCTCCCAGTAAGATTAAACTTCCGGGAACAACTCCGCCTCCCAGAACCCTGTCAAATTCTCTGATGCCTGTTTGCAGGCGCTGCACTTCTGTTTTGGCTATACTGGAGATGGTCTTAGGTTTTATTTTAGAAGCAGATTCCGGCAAATAACTTTTTGATTTTGCGGCAGCTGTTTCTGCTTCTTCAACAAAGCTGTCCCACTGACTGCATTCAGGGCATCTTCCCAGCCACTTGGCACTGGTATAACCACAACTTTGACATACAAAATGATATTTAGTTTTTGCCATTGCACTCACCCTGTACAGCTACCGTTTCCAGCTTAGCCGGCATTTCAATGATAAACTGCTCTGCCTCTATGGCTTTATGAAACTGCATCATTTTATTATCTCCTGCTTCAGCAATTATCTTATCTCCGGCAGCAAATTTGCCTGCAAGATATAAATCACTGACAGGATCCTCCAGCAATCTGCGCAAAGCACGTCTTAAAGGTCTGGCACCATATTTTAAATCCGTGCCTTCTGTCAGCAAAAGATTTTTTGCTGATGGAGTAAGCTCCAAACTTAATCCGTTTTTGCTCATGCGCTTATTAAGCTCAGCTATCAGATTATCGGCAATCTGCAGCAATTCTTTTTCGGATAAGGGATCGAACACCAGAATTTCATCTACACGGTTTAAAAATTCAGGTCTGAATATATTTTTTATTTCACTTAAAACCTGTTCCTTACGGCTTTTCAGTTCTGCAGCTGCATTGCTTGCAAAACCTAAAGGTTTGGCAACATTTAATTTCTGCACACCTGCATTACTGGTCATAATAATAACAGCATTTCTGAAATCAACAGTTCTTCCCTGTCCGTCCGTCAGACGTCCATCTTCCATAATCTGCAAAAGCAAATTAAATACATCCGGATGTGCTTTTTCTATTTCGTCAAGCAAAATAACACAATAGGGTTTTCTTTTCACAGCGTCAGTCAGCTGTCCTCCCTCATCATATCCAACATAACCGGGAGGCGCACCTATTAAACGAGCGGTAGTATGCTTTTCCATATATTCGCTCATATCATATCTCAGCATGGCACGCTCATCGCCAAACAACTGCTTTGCCAGAGCCTTGGCCAATTCGGTTTTGCCAACACCTGTAGGACCTAAGAACAAGAATGAGCCAACAGGACGATTATTATCCTTAAATCCGGCTCTCGCTCTTCTTACAGCTCGGCTTACTGCACTGACAGCTTCATGCTGACCGATAACCTGCTGATGCAGTACTTCTTCCAAATGTAAAAGCTTATTACTTTCACTTTCCGTTATCTTTTGTACAGGAATACCGGTCCAGGATGATACTACTTCTGCAATATGCTCACCGGTAACTATAATTTCACCGGAATTATCCGCAAGAGCAGCAGCAAGTTTTTCCTGCAGCTTCTCTTCCTTTTCCATAAGTTCAGCTGCATCTTCATACTCCATGTCTTTTAAAGCATCATCTTTTTCCAGCTGCAAATACTCCAGCTCTTCCTGTAATTTACGCACCGGAGCAGCTTTTTTATATGCCTGCAGTCTAAGTTTTGCGCAGGCTTCATCCATTAAATCTATGGCCTTATCAGGAAGATTACGGTCTGTAATATATCTGTCGGATAAGTCTACCGCTGCCTTAATGGCATCTTCTCTGATCTGTAATCCATGAAACTTTTCATAGCGTTTGCGCAGACCTAAAAGCATTTGCATGCATTCATCCGCAGAAGGAATATTAACAGTCACAGGCTGAAATCTACGTTCCAGTGCTGCGTCTTTTTCTATATGCTTGCGATACTCAGCAGTAGTAGTTGCACCAATAACCTGCAGTTCTCCTCTGGCAAGGGCAGGCTTTAAAAGATTGGCAGCATCAATACTGCCTTCCGCACTTCCTGCACCGATAAGAGTATGCAGCTCATCAATAAATAAAATAATATTTCCATCTTTACGGACTAATTCCAGAATCTCTTTCAGACGTTCTTCAAATTCACCGCGATACTTGGCTCCGGCAACAAGCATGCCCATCTCCAGGGAGAAAATAATCTTGTTCTGTAAAAATTCCGGAACATCACCGCGTACAATTTTCTGAGCCAGTGCTTCTGCTATGGCAGTTTTGCCGACACCAGCCTCACCTGTAATAACAGGGTTATTTTTAGTGCGTCGGCACAAAATCTGAATTACACGTTCAACTTCATTTTCACGGCCTATAACCGGATCTGTTTTACCGATACGGGCATTTTCATTCAGATTTCTGCCAAATTCTCCCAGTATATCAAGAATATCAACTGGCTTTTCGGCTTTCGCATACATATGTCTGCCTTTACCAGGAACAGCTTTGTCCTGCTCATTATAAGCTTTGATAACTTCATCAACTTTTTCATAAGTTACATTAAACTTATTAAGCACTTTGCAGGCAATACCATCACCTGCTTTTAAAAGTCCTAAAAGCAGCTGCTGAGAACCTACATAATCCAGTTCAGCTTCCCTGGAGGCAGCGCCAGCCTTTTCCAGTGTCATCTTAGCCCTTGGGCTGTATTGGGGAATGCTGTCTTTTTTTACCCCCATATCCATCCATGCTTCCAATTCCTGCAGCATGGCATTTATATCAACGCCAAACCCGGTCAAGATTCTTTTGGCAAAGCAGCTTTCAATTTTTAAGATACCCCATAAAATATGTTCTGTACCAATATAATCACTGTGTAAATCCAAGGCTTTTCCCGCTGCAATTTCCAAAATTTTTGCAGCGCGTTCTGAAAATCCGTCTTTTGTCTTTTTCTTTTTGGGCTTAAGCATTTCTTCAAAAAAGGCCTGCGCAGCCTCCGGTGTCAGAGGCGCATCACCTATGCCAAAAGGTATATAGTCTTTGGCACAGTCTGCACACAACCATTTATCTATCTGTTTATCGCCCATCAAGCAGACAACATGCATAACAGCCTGCTTTTTTCGGCAATTTTCACATAACATAATCTCACTCCTGTCCACTTCCGTTTACCTTAGTAACTGCCTGCTGCAGTATCTTTTTCTTTTTCGCTTCACTTGCATCTATAATACTCAGCATATATTCCAGCAATTTTTGCTCACGTTTGCTGAGCAGTCCCTGCATGACAAACCCATGCAGCATACCTGCAGCCGTAACTTCCTTGGGATGAACTTTTTTATGTTCCGAAATACGAACTATACGGACAAATCCACCGCTTCCGCGCCTTGATTCAACCATAAATCCTCTTTCCGGAGTAAATCGTGTATTAAGCACATAACTTATCTGCGATGGAGCGCAGGAAAGTCTCTCAGCGAGCTCATTGCGCTGTACTAAAAGAGTATCCTCACTTTCACTTAACAGCTCTCTTATTATAAAGTTTTCTATTGAATCCGCTAAATTTCTCATAATACAACCACCTTAAATTTATCAGGACGGCCCAAACTCCTGATTAATACACATAAATATTTGCTTTTATTATATTTGACTTTTCGACTTTTTACAAGTGAAAAGTATTTGACGAAAATAACTTACATAATCTGCTTTATTTATTTACTTATTTCTGATTTCACAGTTTTTTTGCAACTTCCGCTTATTTTTGACTTTTTGACATTTGACACAGATTTTCACTTCTCGTAAAATAGATATATCAATCATTTACCATATTAACGGAGGAAATAATAATGAATAAAACTTTAATGATTATTATCGCCATAGTTGTAATTATTGGCGGAATGTTTGTAAGCGGGTATAACACCCTGGTAGGAATGAATGAAGGTGTTAACGGAAAATGGGCTCAGGTAGAAAACCAGCTCCAGCGCCGCAATGATTTGATTCCTAATCTTGTAAATACAGTCAAAGGCTTTGCGTCTCATGAAACAGAAGTATTTACAGCAGTAGCTGATGCCAGAGCAAAACTTGGCGGCGCAAAAACTGTAGCAGAGACAAGTGCTGCCAACAGTGAAATGAACAGTGCTTTATCAAGGCTCTTAATGGTTGCGGAAAATTATCCGGAGTTAAAATCCAGCAATAATTTCATTCAGCTGCAGGATGAGCTTGCCGGTACCGAAAACCGCATTGCTGTTGCCAGAATGGACTACAACAATGCAGTACAGGCATTCAATACCAAAGTCAAGACATTACCTACTTCATTATACGCAGGTATGTTCGGATTCAGTGAAAAAGAATTTTTCAAAGCTGACGAATCTGCAAAACAGGTGCCTCAAGTACAATTTTAATTATTAAATTTTAAGGGAGCGTACTTATGAAACGCTGGCTTATATATTTTATCTTACTGCTGCAATGTTTTTTTGCAGCATGTGCTTCGGCTCAGGCAGATATCCCGCCAAAGCCGACTGCTGCTCAGGGTATTTATGTTCAGGACTATGCCGGAGTACTTTCGTCGGCTGATAAGCAGAAAATTCTGCAGCTTGGACAGGAACTTGACAATAAAACAACTGCTCAGATAGCTGTGCTTACTGTAAATACTTTAAACGGTCAGCCTATTGAAGATTATTCTCTTGCTGTTTTACGTAAATGGGGCATTGGCAATAAGCAAAAAAATAATGGTGCTCTGATCGTTGTAGCAGTAAAAGACAGGCAGTCGCGCATAGAAGTTGGCTATGGTCTGGAAGGAACCTTGCCGGACGGACTTACCGGACGCATTCAGGACGAAACAATGATACCCTACTTTAAAAAGGGTAACTATGCTGCCGGTATTACCAATGGTTATGCTGCAACAGCTTCCGTTGTAGCCAAAGCAGAGGGAGTGCAGCTTAGCGGAGCAACTGCTTATCAGGGAGGCGCTCAGACTGCTTCTGCAGATGAAGATTATCCTCTGTGGCTTAAACTGCTTATTGGTGCAGGTATAGTTGCCTTACTTATTATAGATAATCTTTTTCTGGGTGGATTTATTACGCAGATGCTGTTTTTTGCCTTACTGCGCGGCCGCAATAATGGCGGCGGTGGCGGTTTTGGAGGCGGCAGCGGCGGTGGCGGCGGTTCTTCAAGACACTGGTAAAAATAACAAAAAGAGCTGTTTAGATACTTAGATATCTAAACAGCTCTTTTCTTATTATATTATAAGCCTTCGCTTTCATCCCACAAAACAACAGCATCATTGCGCAAGGACGCAGCAACATCAATTACACGCTGATTTTCACTGCCGCGAAATCTTAAATTGGGATTCTTTTTTTCAATAACAAACTCACCGTCTACCAGAACATCAATATAAGACAACATTTCTTCTGTTACTTCCCACGGACCAAGTCTGCCTGTCAGCAGATCTTTCTCAAAATCATAGCCGCTGTAGCACCAGATGGTCTTGTCAGGATAAGCCGCCTTATACTTTCTTAAAAACGGCAGCAGAGCCTGCTGATTTTCCGGCTCAAAGGGCTCCCCGCCAAGCAAAGACAACCCTTTGATATATTCAGGCTGCATATAGGCTAAAATCTGATCCTCAACTTCTTCAGTAAAGGGATTGCCATAATTAAAATTCCATGTTTCAGGATTAAAACAGCCTTTGCAATGATGAGTACATCCGCTTACAAATAAAGATACTCTGATTCCAGGTCCGTTAGCAACATCCACCTTTTTGATGGTTGCGTAATTCATATCCTATCACCTCTTATAAATGCAGGACACGCGCTTTAATTTCTTTGGTTTTACCAACATTCCAGAAATTTTCGCCTAAATAACCGCATGTTCTGCGGGTTACATTCATTTTACTGTGGTCTTTGTTATGGCATGCAGGGCATTCCCACTCATTATCATCATTAATGATAATCTCTCCGTCAAAGCCGCATACATGGCAGTAATCGGACTTGGTATTAAATTCTGCATACTGAATATTATCATAAATAAAGCGAACTACATCTTCCAAAGCTTCTGTATTATGACGCATATTAGGAATTTCTACATAAGAAATCGCACCGCCGGAAGAAATTTTCTGGAACTGACTTTCAAAGCTGAATTTATGGAAAGCATCAATTTCTTCACGTACATCTACATGATAGGAATTAGTATAATAGCCTTTGTCGGTAATATCAGGAATACTGCCGAATTTTTCCTTATCAATACGCGCAAAGCGATAGCACAGGCTTTCTGCCGGTGTACCATATAAAGCAAAGCCAATACCGGTAGCCGCTTTCCATTTATCACATGCTCCGCGCAGACGTTCCATAACGCGTACGGCAAATTCTTCACCAACAGGATCAGTATGGCTTACGCCCTTTATCAGCTTAGTAACTTCATACAGACCGATATAACCAAGAGAGATAGAAGAATAACCACCTTCAAGGTACTTATCAATTACCTCACCTTTTTCCAGACGTGCAATGGCACCATACTGCCAGTGAACAGGACTTACATCACTGCGCACACCTTTTAAAGCGTTATGACGGCACATCAGCGCTTCATAGCAAAGCTCCAGTCTTTCGTCCAAAAGTTCCCAGAATTTTTTCTCATCACCGTCAGCAATAATGCCGATCTGAGGAAGGTTAATGGAAACTACACCCTGATTAAAGCGTCCTTCAAATTTATAATTGCCGTTCTCATCTTTCCAGGGAGATAAGAAGCTGCGGCATCCCATAGGGGAGAAAACATTTCCTTCATAATTCTCGCGCATTTTCTTAGCACTGATATAGTCAGGATACATACGTTTAGCACTGCATTTTACAGCAAGTTTGGTAATATAATCATACTTGCCGCCCTTCAAGCAGTTATGCTCATCAAGAACATAAACAAGTTTCGGGAACGCAGGAGTGACATAAACTCCCTTATCATTTTTTATACCCTGCAAGCGCTGACGAAGAATTTCTTCGATAATCATGGCGTTTTCTTTAACATACTCATCATCTTCGCGCAGATTCAAAAACAAGGTAACAAAAGGTGACTGTCCATTGGTAGTCATCAGAGTATTAATCTGATACTGGATAGTCTGCACACCACTTTGCAGTTCATAACGCAAACGCTCCTGAACCAGTTTTTCCAAAGTATCTTCATCAAGTTTACTGTCGCTGGTTTCAGTGATAATACGTTTAAACTTCTCATAACTGCGGCGCAGATATTTGCCCAGGTGGCAGATATCAACAGACTGTCCGCCGTACTGACTGGAAGCTACAGAAGCGATAATCTGAGTCATAACAGTGCAGGCAACCTGAAAACTTTTGGGGCTTTCAATCATCTTGCCGTTCATAACTGTACCATTGTCAAGCATATCGCCAATATTAATCAGGCAGCAGTTAAAAATAGGCTGTACAAAATAATCAGCATCATGGAAATGCAAAACACCATCTTCATGAGCCTTGGAAATTTTTTCCGGCAAAATAAGGCGTTTGGTCAGATCTTTAGAAACCTCACCGGCAATCAAATCACGCTGAGTAGCTGCCATAGTGGCATTTTTATTGGAGTTTTCTTCCATTACATCCTTATTGCTGTTGCGGATTAAAGAAAGAATAGACTCATCAGTAGTATTTGCCTTGCGTACTAAAGCGCGCTGATAACGGTAAATGATATACTGTTTGGCAAGCTCAAATTTTCCTGCATCCATTAAACTATGCTCTACCATATCCTGTATATCTTCTACCAAAAGGCGCATTCTGTTTTTTTCCTGCACATTTTTGGCAATCTGCTGTATTTTTTCGTCATCTATTCTGTCAGATGGTTCTACAGCAGCGTTAGCCTTCTGTATGGCAATCACAATCTTGCTGCCGTCAAAATCAACAGTTGTGCCATCACGCTTAATAACTTTCACTGCAAACACTCCCTTAAAATTCTTTATTAAATCGAAATTTTCATTTCAACATTTTCTACATATGTTATCGGCAGATAAAATTCTAACACAATATATCCAGTATGTCAAAGCTTTTATACCCCATATATTGTTATTTTTTCTAAAAAAAGGTCTTGACTTTTACTACGTTCTGTACTCTGTTGCATATTTATCAATTTTTAACTTTATTTAATTTTTTCTTTACAATAGCATCCACGCCAGAAAATCTGTAAAAAAATAACCGGCAAAAAAATCTCTCTGCATATTGAAAAACTATGAAAACTCTTTGTTCTTCAAAAAAAAAAATGCTATAATATTTTCCGTTAATTTATTTTTTGAGGGGTTTTATTTATGAAAGAGGTAACAACAAATACCAGCAGCGGCAGCGGTATTTTTATGCTGACGCTCTGCTCCTTTATCTGGGGCACAGCCTTTATCGCTCAAAGCCTGGGCGGTAAAATTATGGGGCCGTTAACCTTTAATGGCTCACGCAGTATTCTGGCTACAATATTTTTATTCGTACTGATTTTTGCCTTAGACAAATACAATGGCAAAAAATGCAGTTTCTGGGGCTGCGAAGCTCCGGCTGAAAAACGAAAACTTTTGCGCGGCGGTATTATCTGTGGTCTTGTTCTTACCATAGATTCACTGTTTCAGCAGACAGGCATGATGTATACCACTGTCGGCAAAGGCGGATTCATAACATCTCTTTATATCGTCATAGTTCCGCTTCTGGGACGTTTTGTTTTCAGCCGTACTGTAAATATCCTGCAATGGATAAGTGTTGTCATAGCCTTTATAGGCATGTATTTCATCTGTCTTAACGAAAGTTTTTCTATTAATAAAGGTGATTTATTTATTTTAGGCAGTGCTTTTTTCTTTGCCGTACACATTTTAAGTGTTGAGCATTTTGCCGGCGGTGTAGACGGAGTAAGATTATCCTTCTTTCAGTTTGCTACCTGCGCTGTAGTCAACTTTGTATTAATGTTCATTTTTGAAGAACCTACCATGGAGCAGGTAGATATGGCACTGCTGCCTGTTTTATACGCCGGAGTAATGTCCAGCGGCATAGCCTACACTCTGCAGATTATAGGTCAGAAAAAGGTCAATGTTGTACTTGCAACCATCCTTTTGAGCCTGGAATCTGTTTTTGCCGTACTCAGCGGCTGGCTGTTTTTAAATCAGCTGCTTACCGTACGCGAGATTTTTGGCTGCTGCCTTGTATTTGCAGCTATTATTCTGGCACAGATACCGCCACATATGCTGGGCATTAAAAGTAAATAAACTGCAAAAGAGCTATTGCAAAAAAGCAATAGCTCTTTTTATTTGGTTTGTTCCAGCCATTTTTTCAGATATGGAAGGGCATATTCGCCAATTTTTACATAAGTCTCTGCTTTTGGATGTACACAGTCCAGATAGGCCCGTTCACGTTCTGCCTGCGTTAAACCAATAGCAGGCTGCAGATCCAAAAGCTCTGCCCGCTTACCAAAAGTTTCTGCTATTGCAGAACGCAAAGCGAGCAAATGCACGTTAAATTTTTCATCACTGCTTATAAAAGGCAGGATAATAAGCACATGTTTATTATTTTCTTCGCACCAGAGCAAAACCTTTTCCAAATCAGCAAGAATAAACTTTTGGGGACGTTTCTGCAAAATATCATTTGCTCCGCCCAAAAATACAATATGCTTTACATAATCAGGCAAAGCAGTCATTTTCATTCTTGCCAGAATATCGTCACAGCAATCACCGCACAAGCCATAATTAAGCATAGTTATCTGTCTGCCAGACTCAACAGCTGCGGTCCAGGAGTGCCTTTTGCCAAAAGGAAAGCCCTGCACCAGTGAATCACCAAAACAGGCAATATAATCCATTTTCAGACTGTTCCCTATTTTATAAGTTCGCCCTGCCAGCGGCTGATGCCGCCGAAATCCTTAACTTCTGTATAGCCAAGCTTACGCAGTTCATCAGCCGCAATGGCACTGCGTCTGCCGCTGCGGCAGTAAACGATAATTTCTGCATCCTTTTCAGGCAGCAGTTTTTCTGCTTTCTGAGCAATTTCATCATACGGCAGCAGTACTGCTGCAGGAATATGACCTGCGCTATATTCGTCCAAAGTACGTACATCAAGCAAAGTAAAGCTTGCTTTGCTGTTTAACTTGCTCTGTAATTCTTCATAAGTAACCAGATTTTTGGCACTGCCGTTATTTAAAAAGAAAAATGCACCGGCAAACAGTATAACAGCAGCTAAAATATATTTCATTTTCTCCACCTCTTTTTAATAATAATAATAATTTATTGATATAAATTATATCATTTATTCAGCTATATTTACAAGGTTTTTCAGCAGTGCTACAATAAACTTATAAATAGCTAAAGGAGGACTTGTGATGGATTATTTTAAATATCATGCACCAACTGATGTCATCTTTGGTAAAAATACAGAAAGCAGAGTTGGTGAACTTTGCAGACAATACGGCGCAACTAAAGTACTGGTACACTTTGGCGGACAAAGTGCTGTAAAATCCGGTTTAATTGACCGTATCTGCCAAAGTCTTGCCGAAAGTGGACTGGAATATAAACTTTTGGGCGGTGTTGTACCTAACCCACGTTTATCAAAAATAAAAGAAGGCATTGAGCTCTGCAAAAAAGAAAAAATAGATTTTATTCTGGCAGTAGGCGGCGGCAGCGTTATTGACAGTTCCAAGGGTATCGGCTACGGTCTTGTTAACGAAGGTGATGTATGGGATTACTACATCGGCAAAAAAGCAGTAACCGGCTGTGCACCTATCGGCTGCGTACTGACTATTGCCGCAGCAGGCAGTGAAATGAGCACATCTTCTGTAGTAACTAATGAAGAAGGCTGGCTGAAACGCAATCTGCAGTCTGCATACTCTTTCTGCAAATTTGCTGTAATGAACCCCATGCTTACATATACACTGCCGGCATATCAGACAGCCAGCGGCTGTACTGATATTATCGTACACAGTATGGAACGTTATTTTACTGCAGAAAAGACACAGCAGCTGGATATAATTGACAGAATCAGCGAACAGTTAATGCGCAATGTTATGCGCAACGCCAAAATAGCCCTCAAGGACCCGGAAAACTATGATGCACGTGCAGAAATCATGTGGTGCGGTACATTATCCCACAATGATACCACAGGCGACAGAACCTTTGGTGACTGGTCCTGCCATCAGCTGGAACATGAACTGAGTGGCATGTTTGACGTTGCTCACGGCGCAGGCCTTGCTGCTGTATGGGGAACATGGGCACGCTATGTCTATAAATATAATCTGCCGCGCTTTGTGCAGTTTGCAGTAAATGTTATGGGCGTTCCCAATAATTTCCGTAATCCTGAAGCCACAGCTTTAGAAGGTATTGCCGCTTTGGAAAGCTTCTTCCGTCACATTGGCATGCCTGCTAAAATAAGTGATCTTGGCCTGGAGATCACTGATGAACAAATTAAAGAGCTGGCTTATAAATGCAGCTTTAATAATACCCGTACCATCGGCTGCGTAAAACAGCTCACCATAGAAGACATGGAAAATATCTACAGACTTGCTCGTTAAAGCAAAAGAAAACCACAAAACAGCATTCTGCTGTTTTGTGGTTTTTACTTTCTTACATAGCTTCTTTAATAGCCTGTGCCATGCGTTTGATACCTTCAACAATTTTGTCTTCCGGCATGTTGGAGTAGTTAATACGCATGCTGCGGTCGGTTTTCTGGTTAGGATAGAACGCATCACCGATAACGGCTGCAACTTTCATTTGAATGCATTTATCAAATACTTTGCGAGCGCTTACACCTTCCGGCAAGGTAAGCCACAGGAACAGTCCGCCTTCCGGATGAGTCCATTCAACACCTGCAGGGAATTCTTCAGCCATAGTTTTTAAAATCAGATCGCGGCGAGATTTATACAGGGCAACAATCTTGCTTACATGTTCATCAAGGTCATAAGCTTCCATATAAGCGTCTGCTACGCCCTGGTCAAAATTGGAAGTATGCAGGTCGGCACTTTGTTTAATTTTTACAAACTCAGTTACTACATCTTTTGTGGCAGCTACCCAGCCAAGACGAAGTCCCGGGCAGAAGATTTTGGAGAATGTTCCCAGGAACATAACAAGACCTTTGGTATCCAGAGATTTCAGAGAAGGCAGAATTTCGCCTTCATAACGCAATTCGCCATACGGATTGTCTTCCAGTACCGGCAGGTCATATTTATTAACAACTTCCATAAATTTCTGACGGCGTTCCAAAGACCAGGTACGGCCGGTAGGATTTTGGAAATCAGGAATTACATAGATAAATTTGCAGTTTGGTGTAGTTGCAAGGATTTTATCCAACTCTTCCGGAATAAGTCCGCCGTCATCGGTAGGAACTTCCATAAAGGTAGGTTCATAAGCATTAAACGCATTTAATGCGCCAAGGTAGGACGGGCTTTCGCACAATACTACATCACCGGGGTTCAAAAACAGTTTGCCGGCAAAGTCCAGGCATTGCTGTGAACCGGTAGTAATTAAAATTTCATCAGGATCTACTGCAGCTTTGTATTTTTCTGCCATGCGTTTGGCAATTTTTGCACGCAGAGCAGGACGTCCTTCTGTTGTTGCATACTGCAGCAGCTGACGGCCTTCTTTTAATACCAGATCATGAGAAACTTTGGCAATTTCCTCTACAGGAAAAAGTTCCGGCGCAGGCAAGCCACCCGCAAAAGAAATGATGTCCGGCTGTGCGGTAAGTTTTAAAAGCTCTCTGATTTCAGAGGCTTGCAGACGTTCCATACGTTTAGCAAATTTCATTGACAAATCTCCCCTCATTTGGTAACTTCTCAGCTTTTTATTTTTGTATGATTTCTTATTGTAGCACTTTCACACACACCCTACAAGTATATCTTAACATTTCCAAATATATACAGTAGGTTTTTCAATTAACTGTAACTTTCTTTACGCTTTTAAAAATCCCTTTTCTTCCAAAAACTCTGTCAGAAAAGCAGCGATTTTGTTAGTAAGTTTCAGACAATTTTTCAGATGATCTTTTGTATCAAATTCATAGGGCATCAAATCGCTGCACAAGGTTGAGCCAAATTTTTCAGAAAATCTGTCATGAAATTCTTTGGTTAGGGGATAAATCTCTCCCAGCGGCTTTTCAGAAGGATGAGTGCGTCCGCAGACTGTACTGATAACCATAACGCAGCCAACCAGGGCGCCGCAGATATGAGCAGCATGACCAATACCGCCGCCAAATCCGGAACACATACGCAGAGCGTTGTCATTAATCTCAATGCCGGTCTCTTTACGGAAAGTTTCTACAATAGCTTCACAGCAGTTAAAGCCCTGTTTAAAATTATTACCTGCCGCCATACCGATTCTTTCACTTAACTCACTCATTGCATTTCCTCCTTTTACCACTCTCGTTCTCTTAATGCCGATTCTGCCGATAACTCAACGGCAAACCAGTGCAAAATATATTCTACTGCATCGAAAATACTTTGTCTGGCAACATTTTCCAGATCGCTTTCCTGCTCTGTAAATTCCTGCTTCAGACTGTTTACAAACAGAGTAAACTCATCACATTTTTCCTGAACTGCAGCTGTATCACGCTCACCTGTTTCCAGAAATTCTATCAGTCTTATCAGCTGCCATTTTATTTTATCTACCAGATACTGCGGAAAAAAGCTGTCTTCATACATAGCCTGCAGTAAAACATATCGGTCATCAAAACTATCCATCTTTTAATATTCTCCTGTTATTTATCTCTTTCAGTAGCATAGGGCCATGCGCTCATACCGCCCTCAAGACTGCATACATCCTTGCAGCCTGCGCAGCGTAAAATTACTTCAGCCTCATAGCCACGCAAATCAATCTGACAGGAGGTTATTACCTTGCAGTCCTTATCGCTTATCTCACAGCATCTGCTGCGCAGTTCTCCCAGCGGAATATTGATTCTGTTTTTAATGCCGGCAATACGATTGGCACAGTACTCGGGAGAAGTACGCACATCTACAAACAGATAATCTCCTGTTTCTCTTATTTTTTCAAAATCTTTGGGATTCATACTGCGCATCTGTCCTGTCATCTTATTATGCAAAACATTGGCAGCAGTAGCAATATTATCAATTGGTCCATTAAACGGAGGCGCATAGGCAATATCAAAATTGGATAAATCCTCCAGAGCTGCTCCCATGGAAATTGCCGCAACCAAAGTATCTATGCGCTTGTCAACTCCGCCAGTACCTACAGCCTGCACGCCCAAAACTCTTTCTGTGCCTTCTTCGGCAATCAGTTTTAAAATAACGCTTTTAGCACCGGGCATATAGCCAAGGCGATCACTTCCGGGCACTACTACGCTCTTAAATTTAAAACCTGCTGCTGCCGCACTGCGTTCATTAAGGCCTGTACTACCAGCCTGCCAGTTAAGTACCTGACAGATGCCGGTAGTAAGTACGCCGGGATATTTAATGCAGTCACCGCAGATATTATCAGCAATAACACGTCCATGTTTATTGGCAGTAGAGCCCATGGGAGTAAATATTTTAGCTCCGCTTACGCGATGAGTATTTTCCGCACAGTCACCGCCGGCGTAAATATTTTCATCACTGGTCTGCAGATATTCATTAACCGCAATACAGCCGCTGGGACCGATTTCCAGACCTGCGTCTTTCGCCAGCTCTACATTGGGTCTTACACCAACAGCAACAATAACCAGCTGCGCAGGAATAACACGTTTATCTGTCTTTACGCCTGTCACAATACCGTTTTCTGCCGTAAAGGCAACGGTTTTTTCTTCCAGATACAGTTTGATGCCTGCTTTTTCCAGAGGCTTACGGATAATATCAGCCATTTCCTTATCCAGCATCTGGCCAAGTACTCTGTCCTGCATCTCTACAATGGATGTGTTCAGTCCGCGTTTATGAAATGCTTCTGCAAGCTCTATGCCTACAAATCCGGCGCCGATAATTACTACATCTGTAACCTGACGTTCTTTAATTTCGTTATCCACTGCCAGAACATCCCACGGGAACCAGAAACTGTGAATACCTGCTGCATCAGCATTATCAAGTGGCAGCTTTACCGGTGTAGAACCAGTGCCCAGAACAAGTACATCATAGGGCAAAGTTATCTCAGTGCCGTCAGCCAGCTGTTTATAAACAACAGTCTTTTCCGCTCTGTTAATTTTAGTAACCAGACAGCCGGTTCTGGCATCAATTCCCTTATAGTTTTTGAAATATTCGGCATCACGCACAACGCCCTGCGGTGTATGATCAAATTCAGCAAAATCCTTTACATCGCCGCCAATAAAATACGGAAAGCCGCAGGCACCATAGCTAAGCTGCGGACCTCTTTCCAGAACAATAATTTCTGCATCTTTATCACGTCTGCGCAAGCGGGATGCGGTTTTCATACCTGTTGCAACACCGCCGACAATTACTACTTTTTTACCCATATTTTCACCTTCCTGCAACTATTTATTCAATATATACTAAAAAAACAATACACCGGTATATTTCTTTATTTATAATAAAATACCTGCCTGAAAATATTATTTTATGCACCTTTATTGTTGACCGGCGCAAAAGCATATATAATAAGAAGAGTGATATATTTTAAAGGAGAAATACCATTCATGCTTATAAAAAATTTATTTCAGCTGCTTGTAATTACCTGTTATCTTTGTTTTGCACCCATTGCTTTCAGTGCAGAAAAGAATCTTATTGTTCTGCACACCAACGATATTCACTGCGGTGTAGAGGATAACCTTGGCCTGGCAAAGCTTGCCGCATATAAAAAACAGCTTCAGCACAGTAACAATGTTCTGCTGGCAGACTCAGGAGATGCTGTTCAGGGAACGCCCCTTGGACGTCTCTCAGACGGACTTGCCATTACCGAGCTGATGAACATTACAGGCTATGACTTTGCCGTTCCCGGAAATCATGAATTTGACTATGGCATGTCTGCCTTTTTTAAACTTGCACAAAAGCTGAACTGTGGTTATTACAGCGCCAATTTTTTTGATTTACGCACGCGCAGAGCCGTACTTCCTTCTTATAAAATTTTTGATATTGAAGGCAGAAAAATTGCCCTTATCGGCGTTACTACACCTCAGACACTGACAACCTCAACTCCTTTATTTTTCCAAAACCAGCAGGGAGCATTTATTTACAGCTTCTGCGAAAGCAAAACAGGCGATAAACTGTATAAAAATATTCAGCAAAATATTGATACCGTCAAAGCTCTTGGTGCTGACTATGTATTTTTAATAAGTCATCTGGGGCTTAACGGAACACTTCCCCAGTACAGTGTTGCTGCAGTAATAAAAAATACGGCAGGTCTGGACGGCGTTTTAGACGGACACTCCCATGAAATTATTAACGGCTTATATTTTACCGATAAAGCCGGGCGTCAGGTTCTGGTTGGACAGACAGGAACAAAAATGCAGAATATTGGTCAGCTTACTATTACTCCTGCCGGAAAAATCAGTTACACGCTGATAAACAGGCTTACAGAAACAGATCCTGCTACAGCAGCAGCTATCAACAAAGCCAACTCAACCTATGCACCGCTTTTATCCCAGCCTGTGGGAAAAACCCTTGTTCCCCTTTATGTGAACGATTCCAAAGACGGAAAACGCCTTGTCCGCAGTCAGGAATGCAATATGGGAGATTTTGCTGCAGATGCCTACCGCAGTATTTTGGGCAGTGATATTGCCATAGTTAACGGCGGTGGCATCAGAGCTGACTTCAAGAAGGGTTATCTAAGCTATAACGATATTTTAAAGGCTTTTCCCTTTGGCAATATGTGCAGCGTTATCGAAGTGACCGGACAGCAGCTCCTTGATGCACTGGAGCACGGTGCTGCAGCCTGCCCTGATGAAAGCGGAGGTTTTCTGCAGGTTTCTGGACTGAGCTTTACTATTGATACAACCCAGCCCTCAGCAGTACAGAAAGATGAACGTGGCAATTTTACAGGTGTGAACGGTAAATATCGCGTGCAAAATGTACTTGTTAGCGGCAAACCGCTGGAGCTTAATAAAAAATATACTTTGGGAGGAACCTCCTATCTGCTTACAAACGGCGGAAATGGCATGACCATGTTTAAACATGCTCCGCTGCTGAAAAACCAGTGGATTAATGAAACAGATGCTGTTATTGAATACCTGCAAAATGTATTAAACGGTGTAATTAACGAAAAATACGCCCATCCCTATGGAGACGGACGTATAACAATAATAAAATAAAAAAGCGGAGGAAAATCCTCCGCTTTTAATTTTTTTAATTATAAAATATTGATATTTTCTACTTCATCAATATTATTGTTTTTAGCATAACCTGTCAGCATCAGAGTCAAAGCACCGTCACCGGTAACATTGCAGGCAGTACCAAAGCTATCCTGCAGAGCAAAGATGGTGAGCATTAACGCAGTACCGGTAGCATCAAAGCCAAGTACACTGATAATCAGACCTAAGGACGCCATTACAGTACCGCCGGGAACGCCGGGCGCACCAATAGCAAAGATACCTAAAAGCAAGCAGAACAGCACCATAGTACCAAAAGCAGGCAAAGTTCCGTACAGCACCTGAGATACTACCATAACGAAGAATACTTCTGTCAGTACACTGCCGCACAGGTGAATATTGGCAAACAAAGGAATACCAAAATTTACAAGATCCTTACGCAGTACTTTGGATTTTAAAGCACATTCCAGAGCCACAGCCAGAGTTGCCGCAGAAGACATGGTACCAACAGCAGTAATATACGCCGGGCCATAGTGTTTCAGTACTTCCATAGGATTTACGCGGGCATAGGCACCTGCCAGGAGGTACAGCAGCGCAAGCCAGATATAATGTCCTGCCATAACGATAAATACTACCATAACAAATACGGGCAGCTGTTTTGTGATGGTTCCTTCATAAGCCAGTCCGCAGAAGGTGCAGGCAATAAAAATCGGCAGCAGAGGAATTACCACTCTGGTAACGATAGCCAGGACAATTTTCTGGAACTCTTCCAGAAAAGCAATAATGGTATTAGCTTTAGTCCATGCAGCAGCAAGGCCCAACAATACGGAAAGCACCAGAGCACTCATAACGCTCATAACAGGGACAATCTGCAGATCAAACAGCAGCTTGGGCAATTCTTTCAGACCTTCTACAGAAGGAACAATATCCAGGAACGGGATAATAGAATAACCTGCTGCAGCAGAGAAGAAAGCCGCGCCAATGGAAGACAGATACGCAAGCACAACCGCAACACGCAGCATTACGCTGGCATGCTGACCAAGTCTTGTAATAGACGGCGCAATAAAACCAATAATAATCAGCGGAACACAGAAAGTAATTATAGAACCAAGGAGGCTTTTACAAGTCAGTATCACCTGCATCAATGATTCATCCGCCATAAGTCCTACACCAATACCTATGATAACGCCCAACAGCAGACGCATAGGCAGGCTACTAAAAAAACTACTCATTTTTCACACTCCTTTTTTGTAAAAATTAAAATGTTGTTACACATTAATATAATAGCGTACACTATTATTTTATTCAACTTTTTTTCTAAAATTATATTTAAATCTGTGACTAAGTAGTCAAAATTATTTTTATGTAATGTTTGTAACATAAGCATATATATTTTGACTAAATTTTTTGAAAATTTATCTCTGTTTTGCAGTATTTGTGTACACAAAATGGCTGCATAAAAAATGCAGCCATCAAAAAATTCTATTCAACTTCATAAACAACTAAAGCTTCCAGAGCAAGAATATAACCGGCAAAACCAAGACCGCAAATCTGTCCTACGCAGGCAGGAGCAGTTACAGATTTATGTCTGAACTCTTCGCGGGCATGAATATTGCTGATATGTACTTCAATAGCAGGTATATTTACTGCCTTTAAAGCATCAAGCACCGCTACACTGTAATGAGTAAAAGCTGCCGGATTAATAATAATGCCGTCATATACGCCATAAGCTTTCTGAATTGCTGTTACAATATCCCCTTCATAATTGCTCTGCAGTATTTCTACATGCGCACCCAGCTTAACTGCTGCACTTTTAATCAGTGCACACAGACTTTCATAATCCTGTCTGCCATAAATATTTTTTTCACGAATACCAAGCATGTTTATATTCGGTCCATTTAAAACCAGTATTTTTTTCATTTCCATCCAGCCTCCCTGATACAGCTCAAAAGCTTAGTTACAGTTTCCTGAACATCGCCGTTATTGGCAACTGTATAATCTGCATACTGACGATACAAAGCAATACGCTCTGTATACAGCTGAAAAATTCTCTGCCTGTCAGCAGCCAGCAGCGGTCTGCTGTCATCATTCAGGCAGCCAAGAATATGCTCAGGCAATCTGTCGATAAAGATGATAATACCGCTTTTCTTAAAAAAGTCAATATTTTCCCTGCGTTTGACAACACCGCCGCCTGTAGCAATTACAACTCCCTGCAAAGCGGAAAGATAAGCAGCTGTTCTTGTTTCTGCATCACGAAAAGCATCTTCACTTTCAGCAAAAAAATCTTTTATGGTTCTGTTTTCTCTGCTTTCCAAAACCTCATCGGCATCATAAAAAACTGCTCTCAGCTCTTTGCTTAAAATTCTGCCAAAGGTTGTTTTGCCGCTTCCCGGCATGCCAATCAGTACTATATTTTTCATAAATTCTGCTCCAGTTCGCGCATAATTCTGACAATCAGCTCGCTGTCATATTTTTGCTGCTGCCATATTTCCTGAGCGGCAACAGCCTGTGCCACCAGCATAAACAGTCCGTTAACGGCTTTTTTGCCTGCTTTCGCAGCAACCTGCAGAAATTTGGTCTGAGCAGGATTATAAATCAAATCAACAGCGTTGTTAAAATTAGCAAGTACCGCATCTTTTACCGGGCTGCAGTCTGTTTTAGGATACATGCCCACAGGAGTGCAGTTAATAATAATTTCCCCGGAAATATTTTCCAGAGCAGCATAATCAATAAACTCCAGCTGAGGTGCCAGCTCCTGAAATGATTTATCCACCTGCTCTACATTACGTGTCACAAGATAAATCTTTTCAGCCTGCTCATCTGCCAGATATTTGACAACAGCTCTTGCCGCGCCGCCGCTGCCAAGTACGGCAGCAGTTTTGCCGGTTATTTTTATCTGATTATATTCCAGCATTCTGGCAAAGCCAAAATAATCGGTATTATAGCCTTTCAGCTTTCCTTCCGTAAACCAGATTGTATTTACGGCACCAATGGCTTTGGCTTCATCAGATAACTGGTCAAGCAGGGGAATAACAGCCAGCTTATGAGGAATGGTCACGTTGCTTCCTCTGTAATTTTTCTTCATTTCGCTAAACAGCTTAGGCAGACCTTCTGCCTCTGTTTCCAGCAGATTATATGTTCCTGCCACACCGGTATAAGTAAAAAATAATTTATGTATCTGTGGTGAAAGGCTGTGACCCAGCCTGCCGCCAATTAATCCATATTCCATAGTTTATTCCTTTCGACTGTCCGACTGATAATTGCCAAGTATTTTGCAGAACGTGGTATTTCTGGTTACTTCCTCCAGAGCATCTTTTACCGCATTATCCTGCAGATTACCAGTTACATCAATATAGAAAAAGTATTCCCATGATTTTCCGTCCATGGGGCGTGATTCCAGATTCATAAGGTTCAGACCGTGATGATAAAAATATCCCAGCAGCTTGTACAAAGAACCAGCCTCATGCTTAACAGCTGCAATCAGTGTAATCTTATCGGCCTTGCTGTTTTTAACAGGATCTTTGGCAATAATTACAAAACGAGTGCAGTTATTGGAATTGTAGTTAATATTGGGGGCAATAATCTGCAGTCCGTAAAGCTCTGCCGCCTTTTTACCGGCAACAGCTCCCAAAGTAATATCCTGCTTTTCGGCAACTGCTTCAGCACTTTTAGAGGTACTGAAATAAGCCTGCTGCTTAATGTGCGGATAATCTTTAAAAAACTCCTTGCTTTGGGCAAAGCCCTGAGGATGGGAATAAACAGTCTTAATTGTCTGCAGCCCTGCTCCGGCGCAGCCTAAAAGATTCTGCTCAATGCGTACACAGCGTTCACCTACAATATGGCAGTTATATTTGCGCAAAAGGTCATATACTTCTGTAATACCGCCTGTAGAAGAATTTTCAATGGGTACTACGCCATAATCTAAATTCCCCTTGCTGACATTACTGATAACCTCTTCAAAATGGTCATAATGCATCCGTTCATACTGTCTGCCAGAAAAATATTCTTCTGTAGCCTGATGAGTAAAGGAGCCCTCTGCCCCAAAACAGCCTATCTTTAAAAGCTGCTTTGGCTGCTCGGCAAGAATATCTTCTTCCAGCTCACAGGCAGAATCAATAATGCTGCGCATGATTTTTGCCACAGCATCTTTATAGGCTTCATGCTCTACAAGACCTGTTACCTTTGCAATAACAGCAGCTTCTCTGGCATGGTCTTTAACAGGCATGCCCTTGCTTTTTTTATACTCTGCTACCTGCAGCACAAGGTCAAGCCTTTCTGTAAGTACTTCGGCAAGCTTTCTGTCTGCTGCGTCAATCTGTTTGCGTATTTCTTCCAAATTAAGTTCCTGCACTGTTATCGCTCCCATTTTTTTGCTTCCAAAAGTAAATCCCATACTGTCCATGCAGCTACGGCTTCAATAACCGGCACTGCCCTTTGCACAATGCAGGGATCATGACGGCCGGTAATTTCCAGACTGGTATTGCACTTATTTGCCAGACTTACAGTCTGCTGCACTCTGCTGATAGACGGTGTAGGCTTAATAGCCGCACGGAAAATAACCGGCATGCCATTGGAAATGCCTCCGGTAATACCACCGTTATGATTAGTATACGCCTTTACGCAGTCTTCTGCATAATAAAGCTGGTCATTGGCTTCCGCGCCTGTCATGGAGGTTATGCCAAAGCCATCACCAAACTCCACGCCTTTAACTGCCGGTACAGAAAACAGCGCATGACTCAGCCTGCTTTCCAACGAATCAAAATAAGGTGCGCCAATACCAGTCGGCAGATTCATTATTATAGTTTCAATAACTCCACCTACACTATTTTGCTCAGCTCTGGCTGTCAGAATTTTTTCCTGCATTTTTTGCCCTGCAGCATCGTCCATAACGCAAAATTCCTTAGCCTGCAGCTGTTTTAACAGCTCTGCATCTTCCCCAAGAGGATTAAAAGGCTGTTCTTTAATATCAGCAATGCTTAAAATATGTGCGCCCACCTGAATATTTTCCAGTGCCAGTGCCTGTTTGGCCACAGCTCCCATAAATACCAAAGGCGCAGTGAGTCTGCCGGAAAAATGCCCGCCGCCGCGATAATCATTATAGCCGTGATAATGGACATTGCCTGCATAATCAGCATGTCCCGGGCGCATTTTATCCTGCAGAATACTGTAATCTTTAGAATGCTGGTCGCTGTTTTTTATCATAACACATAAAGGTGTTCCTGTTGTATAGCCGTTAAAAAAGCCGCTTTGCACAGCAAAGCTGTCGCTTTCTTTGCGCTGAGTAGAAAGCAGATTTTTTCCTGGAGCTCTGCGTGCCATTTCTTTTTCAATCTGCGCAAGGTCAAGCTTTAGTCCCGGCGGCAGTCCATCAATAACAAGTCCGATAGATGCGCCGTGAGACTCACCATAAATGCTCATTTTTACATTCATTCCATAAATTCCGCTCATTCCAGCACCTCTATCTTTCCGCCTGCTTTAAGATAATCCTGCCAGAAAGCAGGATATGATTTCTGTACGCTGTCTGCTCCTGTCAGCACAAAAGGCTCTTTACACTTGGCTGCAATTACAGCAAGGCTCATGGCTATGCGGTGATCGTTCCATGCATCCACCTGGGCGCCGCCTGCAAGGCCATCACTGCAGCCTTCAATAATCATTCCGTCTGGCAGTTCTGTAACTTTGGCTCCCAGTTTGTTAAGCTCACTGGTCATGGCAGCCAGTCTGTCGCACTCTTTAATGCGCAGTCTGGCAGAATTAATAATTTTAGTAGTTCCGCTGCTGACACTTGCCAGTGCCGCAAGGACGGGAATAATATCCGGACAGTCAGAACCGTCAATAACAGCAGCATCAGCAGCGCTGGTATTTACGCAGAGCTTGTCGTCAGCAGCAATATTACTGCCCATCTGCCTCATAATATCAATAATAGCCTTATCACCCTGCAAAGACTGCATGTCCATGCCCTCTAAAGTCATGCCCTTGCCAACACTGCCGCCAACCAGCCAGAAGGCAGCCTGAGACCAGTCACCTTCTACTTCACCATTGTTGGGCAGATATTTCTGATTACCGGGTATTTTATACACACGATGATTTTCGTTAACAATGCTGATACCATATTTGGCAAGACAGCTCAGCGTAAGATCCACATAGGCAGCAGATTCCAGAGGTGATGTAATTTCAAGCACGGAATCGCCCTCCAGCAAAGGCAGTGCAAAAAGCAGTCCGCTTACATACTGACTGCTTACATCACCCGGTAATTTATAATAACCCGGCTGCAATCTGCCATTGACTGTTAAAGGCAATTTTCCGCTTTCATTGGTATAAGCAAGCTGCTGACTGTCAAAAATATCGTAATAAGCCTGCAAAGGACGGCTTACCAGCTTGCCGTGGCCATGAAAGGTAAAAGGCTGGCCAAGTGTTGCCGCCAGCGGAATAAAAAATCTTAAGGTTGAGCCTGATTCTCCGCAGTCAGCTTCACTTGCTGCCGCGCGCAAAGTGCCGCTGCCGGTAACTTTAAGAGCGCAGCGATCAGCAAATTTGCTGGCAATATTTTCAATCTTTACGCCTAAAGCTGTCAGGCAGCGACAGGTTGCCTCAATATCTTTTGACATACTGATATTATCAATAATACTTGTGCCTTCTGCCAGTCCGGCACAGATAATCTCCCTGTGCCCCATACTTTTGGAAGAAGGTACATGCACCTCACCTGCCAGAGCAGATGGTATAATACGCACTGTTTTCATAAGCTACTCCACAAATTCCGGCATCTGCTGCCAGTTTATTTTATGCAGTTTGGCACTGCCTATTTCATCTAAAATAATCAGAGTTATTTCTTTACCGTTTTTCTTTTTATCTTTTCCCATAGTAGCCAAAAGTTCCTGCTTGGGAACCTGCGCCTGCCAGGGCAAAGCATATTTTTCCAGAACTGCTTTGATTTTTTCTGCGCAGCCTGCCCTGGTAAGTCCCATAGCCTCACAGCGTTTTGTAAGCTGATACATGCCTATGGCAACACCTTCGCCATGGGTAAAACTGCTGTAGCCATAATACTGCTCAATGGCATGACCCAAGGTATGGCCAAAATTCAGCAGCATTCTGAGTCCTGTATCAAATTCATCCTGCTCCACAATACCTGCTTTGATTCTGCAGCAGGCAGCAATAATCTTTTCGCTTTCCGCCAACAGCTCATTATCATCAGCCAGTCCGGCAATCTTTGCAAACAGCGCGCTGTCTTGAATGCAGCCATATTTAATAGCTTCTGCCAATCCGTCATGCAGATAGCGTACCGGCAGAGTTTTCAGCAGCAAAGGATCAATTAAAACTCCTTTAGGCTGATAAAAAGCGCCTGCCAGATTTTTGCCTGCCTTAAGATCAACTGCCACTTTACCGCCTACACTGCTGTCTATCTGCGCTAAAAGTGAAGCAGGTATCTGAACAAAAGGAATACCGCGCATATAGGAAGCAGCAGCAAAACCGCCTAAATCCCCAACTACGCCGCCGCCTAAAGTTACCAGCGCGTCACTGCGGGTAAGGCCTTTATCTGCCATTTCTTCCAGCACCTGGGTAAGCACGGACATATTCTTGCTCTGCTCACCTGCCGGAATCACAATCAGACTGCCGCCAAGACCGGCCTGTGCAAGACTTTGCAGCACTATATCTCCGTATAAAGGCGCTACATTGCTGTCGCTGATAACAGCTATTTTTTCTGCCTTGGGCACCAGTGTTTTTATTCTGTCGCCTGCCAAGGCCAAAAGATTTTCGGCAATTTCTATAGTATAGGATTTTTCTCCCAAATTAACGCGGATTTTTTCCATCAGTATAATTCCTTTCTGCGCTGCCCTGACTGACGCATCATCTGCTGCAGCATATCAGTATCACGGCTTAACAGCGCCTGCTTCCACTGTAAAAGCTGTTTAATATAATTATCTATTTCAGCTGCCACTGCTTCATTATTGCTGATAAACAAACTGCTCCATAACTCAGGATTAATATCTGCAACTCTTGTACCATCTCTGAAGCTGCCAGCTACAAAAAATTTCGTTTTTTCATCAAAGGAACTGCTGTTCATTAATGAAACTGCAGTAATATGAGGCAAATTGCTGGTGTAGGCAATAATTTTATCATGCTCTTTTGGTGTTACTTCCACCGTATTTTTACACCCCAGTGCCAGGGCAAACTTTTGCAGCCACTCTGCAGCTTCTGCCGAATTAAAACTGTCTCGTACTATAATATAGTTCGCTCCGTTAAATATTTCTGCATCCGACATGTCAAAGCCGCTGCTTTGCCTGCCAGCCATAGGATGCCCGGAAATAAATTCCATGCCTTCCGGCAGAAATTTATTAATTCTTTCCGGCATCTCTCCCTTAACCCCTGCCACATCAGTAATAAGCGCATCTTTTTTAAAAAACTTAAGATTATCACTGATAAAACTTTCTACCTGCTCAGGATAGAGGGCGCAGATAATAATATCTGCTCTGCCCAGTTCCGCATCAGCCCCGGTCTTTGCCACGTCCATCAGTCCTTCTGCCTCAGCTATTTTCAGAACCTGTTCATTAATATCAAGACCGATAATTTCCTTTACCTTTAACTTGCGCAAAGCCTTAATATAAGACCCGCCAATTAAACCGATACCAATTACTGCAAAAGAAAGTTCTTCCCAGCCTTTATTTTTAAAACCAACATTCATTGTTCCACCTGCCATGCTTCCATCCTACACAAAAACTTTTTATAAATCGCGGCCTACAATCTGAGCGATACCTTTCAGTTCACCCATCAGACGTGCAAAACGTTCCGGTTTCAGGCTCTGAGCTCCGTCACATAAAGCATGTTCCGGATCATTATGTACTTCAATCAAAAGACCGTCTGCACCAGCTGCCACAGCAGCTTTTGCCAGAGGCTCTACCATCCACCACATACCAGCAGCATGGCTTGGGTCAACTACAACCGGCAGATGACTTAATTTTTTTACTGCGGGAATAGCACTTAAATCAAGAGTGTTGCGGGTGTAGGTTTCAAAAGTTCTGATACCGCGTTCACACAGAATAACATTTTCATTGCCGCCTGCCATAATATATTCTGCAGACATAATCCATTCTTCAATAGTTGCAGATAAACCGCGTTTTAATAAAATCGGAGTACGGGTTTTGCCAAGTTCTTTCAGCAGTTCAAAGTTCTGCATGTTGCGGGCGCCAACCTGAATTAAATCAACGTCTTCCACAAAGCGTTCAATTTTATCAGCAGACATAATTTCTGTTACAATAGGCAGTCCGGTTTCTTCCTTAGCTGCTTTCAGGTAATCAAGGCCAAGCTCTTTTAATCCCTGGAAGGAGTATGGGGAAGTACGGGGCTTGAAAGCGCCGCCTCTTAACATGCTGGCTCCGCCAAGCTTAACAGATTTGGCAACCTGAGTTACCTGTTCAATACTTTCTACAGAACAGGGACCTGCAATAACCTGAATTTTGCGCCCGCCAATGGGAACACCTGACACATCAACAATGCTGTCATCAGGATGGAACATGCGGTTGGCACGTTTGAAAGGTTCCTGTACACGCATAACTTTGTCCACGCATTCATTAACACGCAGCAGATTCATATCCAGAGTACTTGTATCACCAATGATACCGAAAATAGTCATGTTTAAGCCGTTAATTTCATTAATCTGAAAGCCCTGCTGCTCAAGATTATTTTTTATTCTCGTTTTAACATCCATAGGTGCGCCGGGTTTGAATACAATTACCATAATAAAACTCTCCTTTTCATCATCCACATTATTATAAGTTTACAACACAATTACCTGCCTGCCGCAAAAGAAAAAGCGGGCACTCGTAAGAGAGCCCGCTGCACTTTTATTTAAGTACATAAGTATTTTAAATACCACCAGGTAGGCATCTATTTACGATTGAACTGCTATACGAATTTTGGCATGCAAAAAAGCCGGTGCTAAAGTAAAAGCTAAAGACCGGAGCAAAATAAAAGCCGTATTCAATTGCAGTTTTCTTCAAAATAGATTCCATTATCTTCACCTGCAAACAAATAATTTAATATCAAAAACTTGATTACGAAAATTTTAACTCTTTCACTTGTATACGTCAACAAAAATAATGTATTTTACTTATCTTTAATATTTTACACTTTTAAGTGTAAATTTTTTTACATTAACAGTCCACTTATACCATTAACCAGCATACTCACAGCACCGCCATAAACAATCAGCAAAGCAAGTTTACGGAAAAACTCCTGATTAATTTTATGAAATACATGCTCTCCCAAATAAATACCAAGAAAAAGAGCCGGAAGCATCAGCAAAAATGTATATAAATCATTAAAAATGGTAAATGTACCTGCCCAGATACTGCCCAGCAGCATCATAAAGCCGCCGATGCCAAAAATCCAGATCAGATTGCCGCGCATAATATCTTTGGGCATGTCTTCGCTGATAAAATACAGTGACAGCGGCGGACCGCTGATACTGGTAGCAGAACCAAAAAATCCGCTTAAGAGTCCGGATATAAATCTGCCCAGTGTTTTATTTTTTACCTGCCAGCAATTTTTTCTGCCCATTAACCATGCGGCAATTACAAGAACGCAACCTAAAAAAATCAAAAGTTTATTAATATCAATATATCTGAGCACCAAACTTCCCGGAATAACGCCGGCAAGAGTACCTATGAGGCACACCGTTACTACAGATTTATCAATATTGCCCTTTGTAGTAAACATATTGATAAATCGCAGTACAACACTGACAGTGATAACAAAAATAATGGCATCCCTGGGCTGCATAAACAAAGATAACAAAGGTGTTGCCACAAGAGCAAAGCCAAATCCCGACACTGTTGAAAAAAATGCTGCTCCGAAAATAATCAGAGCAGACGCAATTACCGTAAACATTTCCATGGTCTGACATCCTTATAAAAAATTACATCTACCGCCAGACGGCAGATGTAATAAAAATTATTTTTTCATATTTTCTTCTGTAAGATAGGTCCAGCCATCTTCCTGATAAACTTTTCCCTGTTTCATCAGATGACCTAAAGCGCGTTTAAACGCCGCCTTGCTGATACCAAATTTCTGTTTGATAATCTCCAAAGGCGTACTGTCGCAGTAAGGCATTTTGCCACTACGTTTTTTAAGATACTCGTAAATTTCTTCCGCATCAGCAATCAGGGCATTTTCCTTCTGCAGACGCATGGAAACATTTAATCTGCCATCCTCACGAATATAGGTAACACGGCAGGTTACCTCCTGACCAAAGTCAAGGCGTCCACCGGGAACTTCACTGCGGTGCAAAAAAGCAATAAATCTCTGATTGGTAAAGATAAAAAATCCTTCAGGAAGTATATTGTAAATAGTACCGGTAACACTGTCGCCAACCTTTAAGCCTTCGGCAGGTCTGGAAGCTTTTACCATATCATCTTCCACACGCATGGTTACGGCAGGACGACCGCTTTTATCACGATACAGCTTTACCCACACCAGCTGATTGGGATTTACATGTCCGCGCATCTGGCTGTAAGGCAAAAATACACCGCGTTCAGCGCCAATATCAACAAAGCCACCATCACGGGTTACACTAAGTACTTTAACATAGCCCAGCTGGCCTTCACGCATTTTGGGAAGCTTCATGCTGGCAGTCAGACGTCTGTTGGGATCAAGATAAAGATAAACTTTAACCTCATCGCCAACTTTAACTTCCGCAGTCTGCTGCAACTTGTGCAGCAAAATATCATCACTGGTATTGCCGGTGCCTGCATCTAAAAAAGCACCCATTTCACCAATACGCGCAACCTTTAAGGTTACAACATCACCGGGACGGTATTTTACCGCATTTTGTACATTTTTTTCCACCATTATTCCTCATTCTCCACAAAAGCTTCAGAAGGAGCATCTGCCCACAGTTGTTCGATATTATAGAAATCTCTTTCTTCTTCCAGGAAGATATGCGCTACAACATCACCATAATCCAGCAAAATCCAGCGGCCATCGCTGTAGCCTTCTTTATGATTATGGAAAACACCGATTTCAGCCATTTTATCTTCAATATTATCAGCAATAGCTTTAACAAGAATATTGTTGGAAGCACTGCAGACAACATAATAATCGGTTACAGGGGAAAGACCTTCCATATTAAGCATTAAAATATCATTAGCCTTTTTGTCATTGGCAAAACCCGCTATTTTCATAGCAATTTCTTTACTGTTCATTAAAATAAGCCTCCTTCTTCATTATCAGTATGCTCATCAGCATTTTTATTTTCACTTTTTTTATAGGGAATACCTATTTCGTCCAAAGATTTATTAATTGATTCTCTGTCCGCACTCCAGTAGCTGATCCCTGTACTGTCATCAAAATCACCGTACAGCATACAGCTTTTGATTCTGTCCTCACCAAAAATTTTAAAGCTGTTGGCCGCTCTGAGCATGGTCAGAGTGTTCAGATCTGTTTCTACATGCTTATCCAAAGTAGCCAGAAGATTGCTGATCTGCGTCAGATTCTGTACGGAAAACATCTGCTCTGCCGCAGCCTTTAAAAACTTCTGCTGTCGCTGCACGCGGCCTATATCACCAAGCTCATCACTGCGAAAGCGTACATATTTTCCGGCCAGCTCTCCATCCATGTGCTGATAGCCTTTTTTGATGTCTATTAAAAGATCGGCATACGGATCATGATAATACATATCTTCATCAACGTATATATCAACACCGCCGATTAAATTTACCATATCAATAAAGCCCTGCCAGTTAGCCAGAAGATAATAATGTATAGGCACCTGCAGCAAATTAGCTACAGTCTGCTTGGCCATGACTACACCGCCATAAGCATAAGCGGCATTTATTTTTTCAGGATCAGCATGTCCCGGCAAAATTACCTTTGTATCACGCGGTATGGAAAGCAATGCCACCTGATTGTTTTCAGGGTCAAAGCTTGCCAGCAGCATGGCATCGGTACGCTTAGGCTCAGTAGCGGCAGCCTCACTGTCACCGTCATCAATACCAAGAATCAGAATATTAATTCTTTCATTCAACTTTTCATCGTTAAGGATTTCTTCATCAGCAGCTATTGGCTTTACCTGAGGCGGATTAATAAGATTATCATAAACCCAGACACTGCCCCAGAACAAAGCTGTTACAAAACATGACAAAAAAATCAGCGTCGCCAGAAACCTGCCCCAGCGCAGCTTGCGCTTTTTACGCACAGGATGCTGATTATTCTTTTCTTCCATCTATTTACAATACCCCAATATTACTTTTTATTTTTATATTTGGCAGCCAGCTGATTATAGCCATAAATACAGTTAGGATGCACTAAAAGATCATACTCCAGCAGATAGCGTATAGTCTGAGCATAGGCACGCATCATGGCTTTTTCCATATCCTGTCTGGCAAGCCTGCGCATTTCATCTATTCCAGGAAAATCCCTTGTCGGCTCCAGCAAATCTGCCAGATAAACAGCCATAGCCAAAGGTGTCATGTCTTTGGCACCTGTTGTGTGATATAAAATTCCTTCCAGAATTTCCGGATCTTCCACACCATATTTATGCTGCGCATAATATACGCCAAGTTTGGCATGAAGTAAAATGGGCTGATTGGCTTCTGTTTCATCAACAGGGATGCCAAGCTCTGCAGCTTTTGCCAGGCTGTCACGTCCGGCAACTTCACGGCCGCAGTCATGCAAAAGTGCAGACACAGCAACCTTCTCCACATCCAGTTTATGCGCACTGGCAAGCTCAATGGCAGTATCATAAACAGCCAATGAGTGTTTGTACCGTTTTAACGGCAAGGATTCCTTTAAAATTCTTTTCATTTCTTCAATCTTTAACATAGCTTATTCCCCATTATTAAAAAAATACAAATTATGTTCTTTTATATATTCTTCAACACGAGGAGGCACCAAACCCTGCAGTCCGGCACCATTTTTTATCCTCTGCCTGATTACAGTTGATGAAACTTCATATTCCGGAGTGTTCAGCATAATAATCTTTTCCCGGGCAATATCTCCCAGACTGCGGCACTCTTCATCTATGGCCTGAGTATAGCCGGGTCTGTCAGCAGCTACAAAAGTTACCTTCTTCAGCAGTTCACCAATTCTGTTCCAGGTATGCAAAAGCGGAATAGTATCTGCACCAATGACAAAATATAATTCATAGTCAGGATAAAGCTTTTCCAGTTCTGTAACAGTATCAATGGTATACGAAATGCCGCTGCGTTTCAGTTCCAGATCAGATACTTCAAAATACGGATAATCCGCAACAGCAAGCTCTGCCATTTTATATCTGTCTTCAGCAGGAGCAAAATCCTGTCCTACCTTATGAGGAGCTATATATGCAGGAATAAAGATAACCTTTTCCATCTGCATATGCTCATATACTGCCTGCGCAGAATATATGTGCCCATTATGAACAGGATCAAATGTTCCGCCCAAAATACCCAATCTTTTTTTCTTCACAGGCAGCCTCCTTAAAATATATATCTTATCATTTTATTATATCAATCTGTAAGCATTTCTACAACCTTCTGCAGGATAATTATTATAACTGTCAGCAGTATTACTGCCTTTAATCTGTCTTTAAAATCAAAAACAGTTTTAGGCCTTCTCAGATAATCCAAGAAGGCCTGCAAATATTCTTTCCATGCAGCAGTGCTTTTATTATTATTTTCTTTCATATTACTCTCACTTTTCTATTCGTATCGCAAAGCATCAATTGGGTCTAACAAAGCAGCTTTTCGTGCCGGATAGATACCAAAGAACAGTCCAATACCAACAGAGAAAACAACAGCAATAACAATTGCCCACCAGGATATAACCGTGGTCCAGCCGGCAAAATAGCTGATGGCAAAAGAAGTACCCACGCCCAGTACTACACCAAAAAATCCGCCTGCAATGCCGATAACCATTGCTTCAATCAGAAACTGCAGCAGAATATTATTGTAGGTAGCACCTAAAGCTTTTCTGATGCCAATTTCTCTGGTGCGCTCCGTAACTGATACAAGCATGATGTTCATAATGCCTATGCCACCCACCAGAAGACTGATTGCGGCAATGCATCCCAGCAGCATGGTAATACTGTTGGCTGTCTGCATCATGGTTTCCATAACCGCTGCCATATTACCTACTGTAAAATCATCATAATCTCCCGGTTTTATTTTATGGCGCTGACGCAATACCTGTTCAACCTCGGCCTGTACTTCGTTAATAACATTTTCGTCAGCAGCCTGCACCGTAATGCGCTGAACGTGGGTAATACCCATCATTCTGCTCTGAGCCGTAGTCAGCGGAATAAACACAATATCATCCTGATCCATGCCGCCTCCGGACTGACCCTTACTTTCCAGAAGACCAATTACCTGAAAAGGAGCTTTGTTAATGCGAATCGTCTGCCCTACAGGATTTCCGTCAGGAAAGAGATTATTGGCAACAGTAGGCCCCAAAAGACACACTCTGGCACGGCTGTTGACATCTGCATTGGTAAAAAAGCGTCCGTCTGCAATTTCATAGCTTTGCATAATAAAATTGCTGGGAGTTGTTCCCTCTACACGGGCTGTCCAGTTCTGGTTACCCGAAACCAGCTGGTAAGTACTGTAAACACTGGCAGATATATTGGCAATGCCATCTACCTGTCTGCCAATGGCTTCTGCATCTTCAAAGGTAAGCTTGGCGCCTTCACCGGCTGCCAGCCTTGCACCGCTGGCAGTTCTGCCGCCTGAGGTAATAATCAGCAGATTGCTGCCCAGTTTGGATATATTATTGCGGATATCCTCTTTAACTCCAAAGCCAAGACCTACCATGGCAATTACAGCACCTACACCTATTATTATACCAAGTAATGTAAGAAATGTACGCAGTTTATTTGAAACCATTCCGTCAATGGCCATTTTTATGGACTCATTAAACATCTTGCCTACCTCCGTTCATCACTTACTATTTTTCCATCTCGCATAATTAAAATACGTTTAGTCTGCTCGGCAATATCAGGTTCATGGGTAACCATTACCACTGTTTTGCCGCCATCATTCATACGTTTAAAAATATCCATTATTTCATAGCTTGATTTAGTATCAAGATTTCCTGTAGGTTCGTCAGCCATAATAATTGCCGGATTATTTATCAGCGCTCTGGCTATGGCAACACGCTGCCTTTGTCCGCCGCTCATTTCTGTGGGCTTATGGTCCAGACGCTGCCCAAGGCCTACTTCTTCCAAAGCTTTGCGGGCACGTTCCATACGCTCTTCCTCATCAACTCCTGCGTAAATCAGGGGCAAAGCCACATTGGCCTGCGCCGTCAGTTTGGGCAGCAGATTAAAGTTCTGAAACACAAAGCCTATTTTAGCATTGCGGGTATGCGCCAGTTCATCATCATTATAGCCGGCAATTTCCTTGCCTTCCAAAAAATACTCACCTGAAGTGGGGCGGTCAAGACAGCCTAAAATATTCATCATTGTAGATTTGCCGCTGCCGGAAGGACCCATAATGGAAGTAAATTCCCCATAGGCAATCTCAACGAAAACATGATCAAGGGCATGCACAACACTGTCACCCATCACATAAGTTTTCATTATATCTTTTAATTCTATTACTGCCGTCATAATTTCACCTTCTTAGCGTAAACCCGGTACTCTTGCGTTAACTCCAGTCTGCTGGGCCACTGCTTTTTTAGCCACTACCACATCACCTGCCTGCAGCTGGCTGCTGCTTACGGCAATATCGCTGTCATTGCTCAGCCCGGTTTTAACATCTACTTCTTTGGTAGTGTTGCTCTTAGCATCATAAACCATTACATAACTGCGCTTGCCGTCTTTATAAACACAGTTCACCGGAACTTTAAGAACATTTTCCACACTGTCAATAATAATATCAGTACGCGCTGTCATGGTAGGCAATAATTTACCCTTGGCATCGTCAACATCTACATATACTTTATAGTAAATAACATTATTTTCTGTTTCTGCTGCTCTGGAAACCAGTCTTACCTTGCCGGTAAAAATTTCGTCAGGAAAAGCATCCACAGTAAAATTAACTTTCTGACCCAGTTTAATCATGCCAATATCGGACTCATCTACCAAAGTTTCAATCTGCATATCATCAAGAGTTGCCACAGACATAATAACCTGCGGTTCACTGATACCGGAGCTGATTGTTTGTCCCACTGGTGTAGGATCGCCGATAATATAGCCGTCAATGGGTGTTGTAATAATTGTATCCTGCACATCAGAAGCAGCTTTTTCATAATTTGATTTTGCTACCAGATACTCAGAGTACATATTATCATAATCAGCCTGAGATACGGCACCGCGTTTCAGGAGATCGTCATAGCGCAGATAATTGGCCGCCGCATAATCAAGCTTAGCCTTCATCTGGTTCATAGTAGCCTTTAATGCAGTATCATCAAGCTTTACCAGAATATCTCCGGCATTAACATGCTGATTTTCTGTTACCAGTACTTCAACAATACGTCCTGTTATTTTAGAGCTTATATCTACATTATTGACAGCACTTAAACTGCCGGTTGCAGAAACAGTTTCCACAAGATTACCCTGCTCAACAACAGCAGTCTTTACTGTATCCGTTGTCTGAGTTGTGCTGAGGTAATACTGATAGCCGCCATAACCGGCAAGGGCTACTGCCGCACAGAATAATAAGGCATATTTGTTTTTCTTAATAAACTGCATCATAAAAATCCCTCTTTCACAATAACTTAACATCATTAGATTTATTATAAACTTATGTCATTTTTCGGTCAAAATTATCATAACAATAATTTATGTCTTTTTAATGTCTAAAAATAAAAGCACCAGCCGAAGCTGATGCTTTTATAATCAATATAATTATTTACCAGGGAAGAAAGGCCATACGATAGGAATTACAACCAGGGATACGATGAAGC
>CAUDEF010000018.1 GCA_958448515.1 uncultured Phascolarctobacterium sp.
ACCTCATTTCATAATTACAGGTAAATCTGTCTAAGTGCAGATAAAAGTTATGGTATATTTCTTTAGTAATATATGCTTCACGAACCTTTGCTTTAATCTGGTCCGGACTGTCATAGATGCAGACTTTGGCTTTAGGGAACTTTTCGTTGATGTAGCCCGTAACTTCCTTGAAGCTGTCAAAGTATTCTGTTTCATAACACTCTTCAATGCAGTAGTCGATGCGGTATTTATCTGTAAAGAACAGTCCGTCAACGTCAGTGTTAACGAAGATGCAGGAACCAGGTTCTTCTGCTACATAGACAAGACTGATTTTATTATCGTATTTGTCCTGCAGAAGCTGGAAGAAGCTTGTCATGTTAGGCTGCCATGCTGATTCAGTTTCAGCTTTAAAAGCATAATACCCACATCTTTTGTCTGTAAGCTCAAATTCCATGTAGGAAAGGTAATCTCTCCTGTCAGATATTTTCTCTGCATCTTCCTTGCTGTAGCCGTGTTTTAAAAGAATTTCATATACACTTTTGCTCTTGCTGTTTTCAAAGACATCAAGCATGATGTTATGCAGGTTTTGTAATAAGTTTTTATCACTGCTGTAGAAAGCAATGTTATTGCTGCAATAGTTTGCCATGGCAAAATCTCCTTTCAAGATAAAAGAAAAAGGCATAGCCTTTGTTGGTTATGCCTTCATTTCAATTTTTTCATTCGTTCTTTTAAACATATTGTATTTGCTGTAGCAATGGTTATTATGCCTATGCTGTTTTGGGCAGGAGAATTATATTTCTCTTGCTTACAGCTTCAACTCCTTCATCAAGTAGAGTACCGCCGATACGTTCAAGTTCTGTAGCTCTGTTGTAGTCGGATGCGTCCTGTGAGCTTCTTGTTACTGCATTAACAAGTCCGAAGTGAGAATAATCATTACCCATGATGAAATGGCGCAGGATAGAGGCACGCTCCAGCTTACTCAAGACATATCTGTCACCAAGTACTTCTACGGTCTGCACCGGATTTTCACCGGTCTTGATGCTCATGGCTGTACGCATTTTATCTACAGTAAGATTAAATTTAGCTTCATCTACGGCTGCACTGACAATGTCCTGTACTTTCATAAAGTAGGCTTTATCATCTGCTGCTAAAGTAGCATCACTGTAAAGTTCATAGGCATTATCGGTATCTTCTACCTGTTTGCCCGTATGATATTTCTTATGGGCAAGGTCTTTAGAAATCATACCGTTCTTGCAGACAAGCCTGTAAACC
This sequence comes from uncultured Phascolarctobacterium sp., assembly GCA_958448515.1. Lineage (GTDB taxonomy): Bacteria > Bacillota > Negativicutes > Acidaminococcales > Acidaminococcaceae > URXU01. The sequence continues at coordinate 1,252 of CAUDEF010000018.1, forward strand.
AAAGGCTCTACCTTTAAGGCTCCTAAGCCTATTTCACTGTTGGAAATTACAAAGCCTGCCTGCACAACATCACCGGGAACAATTTCTGCTTTCATGGTTTTGTTGATTACTTTAAGATACAGGTGGGTTTCAGTAATATCGCAGCTGATAATCTCACAGCCTTTCATTTCGGCAATAACTGGCAGTACATGGTCTACCAGTTCCAGATTATCCAGTCTGCGGTAACGGTCGCTGAGAAAGGCTCTCAGCTTTCCATCTAAGGTTCTCAGCATCCTGCGCTCAGGATTCTGCATAAGCCAGCCGTTAACATTCTTGTCTAAAAGCTCTGGGTAATCTGTACGCATGCGCTCATAATACTTATATGGGATATTAAGGCGGTCGGCAATCTGACGATGAGCAATGTCTGTAATACGGTAGCTTAAAATATCCTCTCCTGTAGAAACACTAAGCATACTTACTCCGTTGATACTGCTGATGTTGATACTTCTGGTATCGGCTATCAAGTCCTTTCTTGCCTCACGCTGACGTTCCAGCTCTCCATAAAGATTTTGAATAGTTTTGATTCCTTGTTTCATAATTGATTCCTCCTAAGATTGATATAGATTTTAATTGTATATATAAATAACAGCAGCCCAGTGCAAGGCTGCTGTTAGGATTTTAGACATAGAAAAAGCCCAGATACATTTAAGTATCTGGGCTAAACTGTATGTTCCTATGATCCTTTGCAAGGGCAATCCTATATATTAGGATGCTTGCAAGTTATTCATATTTATAATATATGATTTAAAAAGCAAATTTTAGCAAAGCTTATTATTGTTTCATAAAAAAATTCAAAAGATTAGTAATTATTTTTTACTTGTTAAGTACAAAATTTCTGAATTGGTCAATAGTCAATGTTTCTTCAATACCGTTTTGGTATTTTGTAATTCTCCAAACATCTTCTTTCATTATAGGCAAGTAAAAAATATGACCTGTAACAATCGAAGCCTGCTTATAGCACTTCTTTAGTTCTGTGACCTTTGAAATATAAATATTGTTATCAAAGCCAAACGAAGCAGATTGATTTACACTTTTTACTTCAAAGATGTGTATTCTTCCAAACTTATCTTTCATTACAAAATCAGGGTATGAAGAATGCACTGCTCCAAGATAATATTCAAATTTGATTCCTGATTCTGGAACAAAGTTTTTGCCCCAAAGGAACACTTCTTTTTCATTAATTACAGTATCTTTTTCTATTTCACCAAACAAATTCTTTTGCCCAGCCATTTCATTCTTTTTGCGTTTTCCTGTAACAACTGATGCTATCGAAGAAGCAGATATATCTTTTAATACATCAGCCCAATCTTTCTCTGCTTCACTATCAAACGAAAATTTTTCAGCACCATCTCTGCGTTTCCACACCCAATTACTAATATTCACATATTTATCTGTAACTGAATAATAACTTGAGTCTGAAAATGATTCCTCGCTACCTAAAACCATACTTTGAGAATAATCACACATATATTTTCTACTTTCTTTTGCAATGTCCTGTGCGTGTTCGGATACAAGCCACCATTTGCTGTAATCAGTAGCATAATCGTAAATCATATCCTTAACAGTATAATCAATAGATTTCAGTTGACGATTAATTTCAAAAATACTTTTGTGTGCAAGAATAGGCTTTTGGCCACCTAAGAACTTATCTATGTCAAAGTCCTCTTTATCTGACAACGGCTTAATCTTCGTCGTTTTGATACGTATATTATTGGTAATATCCTCTTTTTCATCTCGCAACCTTACACTGTAACTTTTACCAATATCATTTTTAGAAACACCCCAAACCCACGCAGTTGTTGCCAGGCTCTTTGCTTTATCTGAAAGTGTTTCAAAATCAAGTAATCTCGGATTTCTTCGCACTCTGCCGATAACCTGTTCGTCAAGTTGCTTGCTTCGAGAATTTCTTGCTTGATAGAGCATACAGGCTCTTGGAATATCCCAACCTTCTGATATAACCAACTTAAATATGATTACATCAATACCGCTGAGATTTCCTTTGGCATAATCTTTCCAACGCTCAACTTTCAGCTTCTTCGCCTTGAATACATCGTTTGTATCACATTCCTTTGAATCGTTTACGATAAGCATCCACTTAAGTTCTGGATTGTTGTTCAAAGCTGGCAAAATTTCGTTTACAAGTTCCTCATCAGATTTAGCTTTATTTGAAATTTGAATAATCAAACAAGGATTAACTCCCAACAAATTGCGATAGTCAGTTTTAATCTTTTTGAATTGTTTGATTGCATCTTCTACTGTACAATCATCTTCACCCCAAACAACATGCTTAATCAATCCACATTGCTCTGCTTCACTGTCCGTAATTTCTACATCGGGATATTGACCTCTTGACAGCTTCGGAGTTGCTGAAAAGTTGATTGTTGCATCAAAGTAGTTCTTGGCAATAGCATCAAGATTTGAAGTAGCAATATGACATTCGTCTTTAATCCAAATAATAGTTTTACCTTCGATAAATCTCATTTCAGTCAAAAAATTCACCATAGGTCCCTGCATTAAGCGTGATCCGTCTTTATACAAATCCCTCGGCAAAAGATAAACATTGAAATCAGATGGAATATGCAAGCGTTCTTCACCTGCAATGTTACTTGTAATTAAATAAGGATTTAATTGCTTGAAATATTGCTTATCTCGATACTCACAAAATTTTTCATAGTTTTGTACTGCAAGATCACTTTTAGATAATGATGAAACAAGAAAAACAATATCTGGGTTGATTTCAATCATTCGATTCATAAAATCAGCCATCATATATGTTTTTCCACTTCCTGTCGGTGCTCTAAAAGTATACGAATCTTTTCGCGTTGATTTTAGTGTTGCAATAAGCTGTGATACAGCATCATTTTGTAATTCTTGAATTTCCGCAAGCATTTAAATTTTCCTCCAACTGTTTTTGAGTTGCTTCAAAGTTCTCACACACCCATTCAACTTTTTCTTTTATCGAGGTACATTTTTCTTTTCCGTAAAGAGTTTCATCAATCACATCAAAAGGAGTTTTGCCTTCTGTTGCTTCAAAATTGGAAACATCAGCTATTTCGTAAACATCAAGGTTATCCTCTAAAGGAGTGTTATCTTTCAGCCACGCAAAATCATTTGTCCCGTCATAACAACTACCAGTCATAACTCGCTTTAAGCGTTTACTTGTAACATCATAAGCTATGCCGTTAGGATTGGAATCCGTCACTTCATTATTAGTGCAAACAATAAATTCTCTATTACCGTTATCAGCCTTATTAAGTTCAAGAACAGCCTGTCCAGTAGTTCCAGATCCTGCAAAGAAGTCTAATACAATTGCAGAAGAATTACTAATCTCAAGGCAACGCTTGATAAGTTCTGTAGGCTTCGGATTGTCAAATATTCCTCTTTGATTAAATATCTTTTCCAATTCCTTACTTGCCGCACTGTTTTCTGGCAAATCATTCCATAAAGTATCAATTCTTTTGCCTGCATTTTTTCGTTCATTCCAATAATCCTTGACACGCAAGCTTTCGCCCTCGAAATACAATCTATTGTCATTTTCTAATGCCTTGATTTTTTTATATGTCATTCTCCACCCCTTTGGAGGACAAGTCCATACTTTGCCTGTATTATCTACATAATCAAAAGTTGTTTCAGGGCCCGGGTCTTTGGGCTTTTGTAAACTTACAGTTGCATATTTGCCCCTACCATCATTATCATCTTTTGAATACATTGCTTTTGTAGATTCAGCAAGTTCTTTATAAGTTTCATTAAGAGTATATCTATCAGTTTTTGCATAGAGTAAAATATACTCTGTGTTTACCGTAAATTTACCTTTTTCTGTCTTACCACTTGAATTTTTCTTCCATACAAAGGAATTTATAAAACAACGTTCAGTAAATACTTCATCGAAAAGTCCTTTTACATATGCGTGATTTTTATCATCTATACTACAAAAAATCAATCCATCTTCACTTAACAACTGCTTCGCAAGTAGTAAACGAGGATACAGCATAGACAGCAAATTATCCCTCGTAATAGCATTCTCATAATTAGTCTTTGCAAAATCTCCCATCGTATCTTTCCCATAAGGTGGATCAATATAAATGACATCAACAGAGCCTTTATATTCAACCAAAAGATTTAGCAATGCAGGATAGTTATCGCCAATAATAAGCTTATGATGCTTTTTACTTGGATCTGTTTCAAAGGAAAGAGCGTCATTTTTCTTAAAATATTTGATTGTATCAGACAACTTTTCAAGTCTTTTATCGAAGTGAAAACCTGTTCTCTTATATGTTGTTCCCAGTTCAGTAATCATAATTGCTTCATCAAGTGAATCAGCTTTTTCGATTAACTTCTTCAAAAGTTCGTAGTTTGTAGGTTCTAAAATTTTATCCTCAACTCGTCTTTTCAATTCGTTGAGTAAATCAGCTTTACTGGTTGCAAGCATTTATTTATCCTCCTTTGGTAAAGTAAGCCAAGCTTCTTCCACTATCTCATAATTCAAATTATTTTCTTCACAAAAAGATTTTATTGCTTTCATCGCCTTCATATTTGGTCTTGCTTTATTGAGTTCCCAACGATTAACCGTTGACAAAGCAACATTAAGTTTCTGCGCAAAAACTTCTTGTGTGTAAAAGGCTTTTTGCCTTGTAATTCTAATTGCTTCTCCTAAATCCATAAGCAGCCTCCTTGCATAACTTTCCATTATTTTAGCACCAATTAGGCGTTTTATCAATAATATGACCACTTCGACTATACTCACAACTTTATGACACATAGGTATAGCAATATTTTCTTCCAAAAAGGCAGAAATACAATCCACAAAACCATAGCCATTGCACATCATCAAAACATTAAGTAGCTTATCGAAAATAAAATTTGGCCGTGCTAGTTCAAGCACGGCCTATTTTTTTATAATTTAATACGGACACTGACTTTATCTTACTAGAGCACTCTTAATATCAGCTTCAAGCTGATATTTACTTTTATAATTCATCTGCATTTTATATCCGTCTGCTATTCTTACAGAGTTAAGAGCATAATGGATATGCAGATTATCCGTGTTGCCATGAACTGCATATGCTACCTGGCATCCGGTATTACTGTAGATAATATCAGCAATTTTATCAGCTGTTTTTTCTATATTTTCACCAACGACTATCTTTTCTTCTTCCTGTTTACTTAATGCAACTATTAGATGTTTTCCCTGTGAGCCTTTGGTTTTGCAGTACGCTATTTTGCAAAGCTGCATATCTCTTGCGGCTGCAGCAGGATCAACACCAATAGCATTGTAATATAAAATATTATCGTTATGGCTTTTGCCATCTTGTATGTAATTTATAAGATTATCCATATTATTTGTACTCTTGATTTTTATAATGGCCATACTAAACACCTCATTTCAGTAAATCGTACAAATCTTGTTTGCACTGTTCAAGTTCCACACGGGAATCTGCTAATTCGTCTTTAACCCTTTCTGATTTTACCTCTGTATTCAGTCTGTTAATACGATTATCAATATCAGCTGCTTTTACAACAATTTCACGTATTTTTTTAAATGGCTTAATTCTTTTATTCTTTAATAAGTCATTTATAATCTCAGACGTGTTATTACCTGTCATTTCCTTCTTTTCTAACAACTTTTTATAAGCATCATCATCAAGACGTACTGATATAGTACGTGTCTTAGGTAAACTTCTTTTTGTACTGTTTCTTTTGCATTTATTATTAACTTTAGTTTCCATAACTAACCTCCGGTAATTATGTAACCTGTAATCACATGTACTTGTAGCATATAAATAACAAGTAACGTATTTGTATTACAAATTACAATTTTCTAAGCTGTAAAAGCTTACTATTTACCGGTATGTTACATTTATTTTTTATTTTATTTTGATTAAAGTTAATTAACATTTTCATAAAAAATAAAGGACTAAGGATTTCCCTTAGTCCTTGTATTAATTTTGTCTGAATAGCTTCATCATCTCAGTATAGGTAATCAGTTCAACATTACCAATCTCCTGTGCTTTTTCCATGCATTTCTGCGTAAAACCAATTTTGGCAAACAGATAAAGCTGCGCATGGTGATAATTAAACAGATGACTGCGTTCTATGAGCTTATCCAAGACGCTTACATCAACTTTTTCATTCGTCCATTTGCATTCACCAAATAAAGCAGTTTCTTTATCCTGCTGGCCCATAATATCTATTTCTGTCTGACTTTTAGTACGTGGATCAGTTCCCCACCAACGTCCTAAATCTTTAAAATCTACGTTTAAGCCTCCATTAAGCAGTCTTTTCCATAGATACTGACAGCACACATCTTCAAATATCTTACCCATGTAGGTTGATAAATGCGGTTGTATTCTTGTATAGGCAAGGCCTGCTGCTCCTCTAATTATTGCCGAATTATTTTCAGGCACAAATCTATACCAGAAACGGAACATATTATCTTCTATGCTGTAGATAGATTTACGAGATGCTTTTTCTCCATAAGGCTGTTCTTTTTTTACAATGCCTAAATCAATGAGGTTTTTAATATAGGTACTGCATACACTGCTGGTTTCGCCAACCTTGACTGATATTTCTGACATACGTGATGCACCGGACGCAATAACTGTAATTATTGCATTATATAGTGACGGCTCACGTACTTCTTGCTTGATAAGGTTTTCCGGCTCTTCAAAAAGTACAGAATCAGGATTTAAGAATGTATTTTTTATATTATCTTCAATGCTCAGTTTATCATTTATCTGCAATAAATACTGCGGTGTTCCGCCTACAAGACCATAGGCGTTCAACATATCTTCATCAGAGAAATTTCTGAAATAGCTGCAAAAGTCAGAGAAATCAAAAGGCAGAATTTTCATTTGAGCTGTTCTTCTGCCATATAACGGAGCTTTGTATGCTAAGACATGATCTTCCATGTATGACATAGCAGAACCGCATAAGATCAGCATCAGCTTTGATTTATCCTTATACTTGTCGATCAACATCTGCAAAACGGATGCTAAACTTTTAGATGCTCTTGCTACGTAAGGGTACTCATCTATAGCCAGAATGATACGTTCTTTTTCTGCCAGCTGAAAAACATACTCTAAAGCATCCTGAAAAGAAGCAAAGGAAGTCTGCACAGCAATACCGTTTTGATATTCCAAAATATTGCTGCTAAAATTAGCCAGGTTCTGCTGTGAATTGCTTTCAACACCCATAAAGTAGATGGCTTTTTTATCTTTGATGAACTGAGTAATGAGAGCTGTTTTACCAACCCTTCTTCTTCCATAAATAACGGCAAACTCAAATTTATCTGACTGGTATAATCTGTTTAAAGTATTCATTTCTCTGTTTCTGCCAATAAACATTTTTATCACCTCATATTATCAATCTCAATATAACATGCTACAGCACTTTAGTCAATTATACTTTAGTAAATCATACATGACTAATTTATATTTTATTTAACACTCTTTTGCACTGCACTATATTAATTTCAGCTCACTTTACCTCTTTTAATATCTAACATAAATGTAATTACATTATGGCAGGAGGTGATATCTATGCAGAAAATTTTGCTGACTGTTACGGAAGCTGCATACTCCGTTAATTACAGTACAGCTGCCATTTACAAATTAATAAACTCAGGCAAACTTCCTTATGTAAAAAAAGGTAAAAATTATCTTATACCACACAAACATTTATATTCATTAGTTGAGCGTTCCCTGCTTTATAAAAAACCATAGCAAACTTTTTTACAATAACTTATGTGTGAAAAACTCATTAATTTATCAATAAATTTAAAGATAACATAATTATAAAAAATTACGAAAGGGGATATATAATTATGTTTGAAGAATACGGTGATATGCTGACGGTAGATGAGGTTGCAGAGATTCTGGGGATAGGAAAAAACGCAGCTTATGAAATCTTCCGCAGCGGAGAAATGAACTGCTTCATGCTTAAAGGAAGATGGAAAATTCCCAAGCAGGTACTAATTGAATATATACATAAGTTGGCTTATAAAAAATAAAATGACCGTCAGTATTACTACTGACGGTTCTAAATTTTCACTAAAATACTAAAATACATATATTCCAAACAATTTTAGCTACTAAGCAATATGACAAGCATTAATATATACATCAAATTTTTTTTAGTTACTAAAAAAGGAACCTTATACATAAGGTTCCCAATTTATCAAAATATTTATTATGTGGTACATTATGGTAGCGCTAACGGGAATCGAACCCGTGATTTCGCCTTGAGAGGGCGACGTCTTAGCCGCTTGACCATAGCGCCATATGTTTTGGCTCCGGGACTAGGACTCGAACCCAGACTAAATGATCCAGAGTCACTTGTGCTACCATTACACCATCCCGGAGTATCCAAAGAACATATATGATTATAGCGCAACTTTTTTAATTTGGCAAGTACTTTTTTATTATTCTACCAGTAAAAGACCATAAATTTTTAAATCAGTTACCGGACCCTTTAAAACTTTCATAGAAAAACCGTTATCATTAGCCAGAGCAAAAACATCTATGCCACATGCTTCAAGAGAAGGCCTTGCTTTCATCGGATGAATACATTTTTGCAGATTGCATTCATCACACAATCTGCATCTGCCGGCTTTTAACGCAAAAGAACGGTAATGATTCTGTAAAAACGCTTCCCGCTCCAAATTCAGTAAAATATCCAGCAGATTATTACTCATGCTTAAATCAATTTTGGCAAAATCAGTATCATTGTCGCTGATATTTAAAGTGTACTCAACAATAATTCCTTTAGTATATTCTGCCAAAAACTTCGCCGTTGTATGATAATCAGGCGTATATGGAGGACAGCAAAGATTACTTCCATAATTGGGGCAGCCGTACTGACATTTCATTCTCGTCCAGCTTCCCGTTTTTATCTTTGCAATATCAACTGTTTTTACGCCGCTTGCGCCAAGCTCCAGTGCTTTGGCACATAAACTTTCCAGATCATTTGCCAGCGTCATAAAATTTTATGCTCCTTTATTAAGACTGAATGTATCTAATGTATCAGCAATTTTTTTAGCCAGACTTTCAGGAAGTCCTTCAATATTGACATTTAAAAATCCACGTACAATAGTAGCAGTAGCCTCTTCTTCATCAAGACCTCTGGCCATAAGATATTCTATTTCTTCAGGAGCAATTCTGCCGACAGCAGCTTCATGGCTCATTTCTGCATTGCCTGTATAAGCATCAAGCTGAGGAATGGCAGAAATATAACCCTCGCTTGAAAGCATAAGTCCATGGCATTCCAGATGGGCGCGCACGCCTTCAGCATGACCGCTCAAAGTGCCTCTGTTGATAACTTCACCGCCGGTGGATATTGTTCTGGTAACAAGTTCTGCTCTTGTTCCCGGAACTTCTAAAATGGCTTTTCCGCCAATATCAAGATGCGAGCCTTTTGGAGCAACCAAAATAGAATTTAAGCGGGCTACAGCACCTTCACCTACTAATCTGGTTACAGGATTCATCTGTACATCTTTAACCTTTTCCATACATACATAGTTAGAAATAAACTGTCCGCCTTCTTCTATAATGGTAACACTTCTGGGACGCACGGCTACATTTTCACCCCAGCTGTGAATCATGGTAAAAGTAAGTTTGGCATTTTTGCCTACATAAAATTCACTTATACCAAGGTGAATTGCTTTATCAACGGAAGGGTCACTGGCACAGCCTGAAATAATATTCAGCTCAGCACCGTCTTCAACAATAACTATATTATGCACTCTTTGCAGCTGCTGCTCATGACTTAAAAATACACAGGCCTGCAGCGGATATTTAATTTTCTCTCCTGCCTTTACGCGGATAAAATATCCATTTTCTTCTTCTGTAGCAGTTTTGGCAGTATATTTATCGGTATCGGCAGATACTGCCTTCCACCAGTACTTTTCAACAAGTTCAGGATATTTCTTAGCTGCCGCACCCGTATTCATTAACTCTAACGGAGTCTGAGCATTAACAGCGGACTGTATGGGGGCATTATCAACCTGAATAAAGCTGGCACTTCTGTTGCTTCCGTCAAGTTCAATGCCTACATGCTCAAGTCTTGCTTTTCCGGCTTCAGAAAACTCATCCTGATTTTTTATATGTACATCATTGTTATCATCATATTCATTTAAATCTATATCATTGCCATAAAGACCTTTTTTATTTAATGCTTCCTGCAATTTTTCTTTATTTGTCATTATTTCATCCTCCTGCAAGCACCCTTAGCGCAAGTTTCATATCCGGACTTGCTGATGCAGCTTAATACGTCAAGCGGATCTCCTCCAGGGCAGGTTAATGTTCCCTGATATAAAATATGTGCATGAGAAGCAGGTACATATTTTAAAATATGGCCTACATGAGTAATAATAAGACCGCTTCTTCCGGATTCTGCCAGCGGATTAGTCTGGCAGCCATTATGGGAGCAGCACGGTTTATTGCATCCTGCACCACTACATGGTTCATGGTTTAAAATATAATTTGCAGCTCGTCCTACAAGAGAAATATTTTCAACATCAACACCGGATTCCGGCTCATCTAAAAGCAGCAAATCAGGTTTTTGAGCCATCAGCTGCAGCAGCTCACTGCGTTTAATTTCGCCGCCGCTGAATCCTTCATTTACACTGCGGTCCAAAAACTCTGAAAGTCCCATCCATTCTGCCATTTTATCAATTTCAGAAGGATCTGCGCCGCAAATATTAATCATCTGACGCAGGCTGAGACCTCTGATAGTAGGCGGACGCTGAATCATTACACCAACACCAAGTTTAGCACGTTCATAACAGGGAGCATTGGTGATATCTTCACCTTTAAAATAAATTTTTCCTTCCAGAACTTCATAACGGTCAAAACCCATTATAGTTCCAATTAAAGTGGACTTACCGGTGCCATTAGGTCCAAATAATACATGGACTTCACCCGGCGCAATATGTAAATTAATATTTTTTAAAATCTGTTTGCCTCTTACTGCAACAGACAAATTTTCAATATGTAACACAGCACTATCTCCTTTGCATATTTTTACTGTATGTGTTTATTATAACATATTAAGTCAATCAATTCCTAGTGATTTGTAGGAATTGAAATTTTTTTCACATTTTGCAAATTGCGGCTTTTAATATCTGTCAAATATGTTAAAATGAAGTTTATAATTTGGTTTTAAGGAGGATACTATGCACCAGTATTTATTCTATATAGGTGATTTTCCCATCCGTATGTACGGAATTATGCTCTGCACAGCAATTTTTCTGGCAACGGGTGTAGCGTACTTTTTGGCAAAGCAGGACGGCCGCTGGCATAGTCATGTTCTTGATATTGGTATTTATGGAGGTTTTGCCGGTTTAATCGGAGCAAGGCTTTGGGATGTATTCTTTTTTGACTGGGATTACTACAGCAACCATCTTTTAGAAATACCATTTGTCTGGCAGGGCGGCATGGCCATCCAGGGCGGCGTAATTTTTGGTGTTCTTGCAGGTATCATTTACTGCAAAAAGCATGGTATAGACTGGCTGGCTTTTGCTGATATTGTGTGCCCCTCCATTTTAATTGGTCAGGCAATCGGACGTATGGCAAACCTGCTCAACGGCGATGCCTTTGGTACTCCTACCGGAGGAAACTTTGGCCTGCTTTATCCGGAAGGAACTTTAGCATACAAAACATACGGCGCAACTCCGCTGTGGCCGGCAGAAGTATGGGAAGGGCAGCTTGATGTTGTAATTTTTGCCATTCTGCTTTTATTCCGTACTACCAATCATGCTAAAGGACAGGCACTGTGTCTGTATGCAATGCTTTATTCTACAATCAGGTTTTGTCTCGAAATGCTGCGCGGAGATTATGTTGAGCCTTTTATGTTTGGTTTAAAATCAGCTCAGGCTACCAGTCTCTGCTTCTTTCTCATAGCACTTGCTGCTTTCGTTTATTGCGGCTGGATTGAAAAGAAAAATTCTGCAAAAAAATCTCTGAAAAAAGTAAAAAAATAGTTTTTTAGTGTTGACAATATTTAATCTTTTAGTTATAATATCATTGTTGCTTGCGAGAGTAACAAATGACTCCGTAGCTCAGCTGGATAGAGCGTTTGACTACGAATCAAAAGGTCGCAGGTTCGAATCCTGCCGGGGCCACCATTGAAATTAACGTATAACATATGTTATACGTTTTTTTATTATCTAAATAAAAGTAAAGCATACCTTGCATAATCTCCTTAAGCAAAAGCAGATTAATGTCAGGGTATGCTTTTTTATTATAGTTTTTCTTTATTCAGTTCATCTAAAACTATTTTTGTGTCTTCTCCAAGTCTTGGAGCACGCTTTACTATACTAGCAGGTGTTTTGCTTAACTTCATGGCAAAGCCAGGCAGTTTATATTCACCTAATTCTTCATCTTCTACGCTGATAACCATTTCATTGGCTTTAGCCTGTTCAGATTCTGCAGCCTCCTGATAATTCAGAACAGGTGCCACACAGGCATCCAGATCTTTAAAGATATCATCCCATTCTTTCAGGGTTTTCTTCTTAAACTCTACGGCAAGCTGCTCTTTAAGATAATTATGGTTAGCTTCGTCAGCAATCATTTCTGTCAGATCTTCTCTGTTAAGTCCACGGCATAAATTAACCCAGAACTTCTTTTCCAGACAACCTACAGAAATATATCTTTCATCACTTGTAGCGTAAATATTATAGTTAGCATAAGCACCGGTAAGCCAGTTATTGCCTCGCTCTGCCACAAAGCCACTGCCAAAAAACAGGCTTGCTGCCCCGGGTATCAGATTCATGGCTACGTTGAATAAGGAAATGTCAATTTCCTGTCCCTGCCCTGTTTTCTGTGCATGATGCAAAGCAATCATAATACTCATACCGGCAGCAAAAGCAGCATTCATATCTGCCATTAATACACCGGGAATCGCAGGCTTTCCGCCGGCTTCCCCGCTCATGGCAGTTACACCGGCAAGACTTAAATACCCAAGGTCATGATCCGCTCTTCCGGCAAGCGGTCCTTTGCTGCCGTATCCAGTAACAGAGCAATAGATAATTTTCGGATTTATTTTTGATACTGTTTCATAATCAATACCAAGCTTTTTTAATACGCCCGGCCTGTAACTTTCCACAACAACATCAGCAGTCTGTACAAGCTTATAAAATACTTCTTTATCCTCAGATTTTTTTAAATCAAGGGCAATACTCTTTTTATTTCTGTTCAGCTGGAGGTGCCAGTAGCCAAAGTCTTTCAGAAATGGCGGAAAATTTCTGGCATAATCGCCAAGCGTTGATTCTTCTACTTTAATTACCTCTGCACCAAAATCAGCCAGCAGCATTGTACAATAAGGACCGGGAAGCAACCTGGAAAGATCCAGAACTCTTATACCATTTAAAGCATGCATAACGCACCTCCATTTTTTATACTACCTGGAAAATATAAAATTTCAGATAAAATGTCTCCGGAACATTCCACAATACCGGATGGTCAGGAGACTGCTGACGTACTTCTATCTGGCGCAGTGAAACACTGGCATCCTTAGCAGCATCGTGCAGCATCTTTACAAATAAGTCTTCTTTCATGAAATGTGAGCATGAACATGTAGCAAGATATCCTCCGCGCGGCAGCAGCTTCATAGCTTTCAGATTAATCTCTTTATAGCCGCGAACAGCATTTTTTACTGTACTGCCGGATTTGGTAAAAGCAGGAGGATCAAGAATGATAAAATCATATTCATGTGACTTCATATTGGCAAGATCTGTCAGTAAATCGAAAACATCTGCCTGCAAACCCTTAAAGTTTTTATCAACACCATTAATTTTGGCGTTATGCTCTGCCATACGCACTGCCTCGGCACTGATATCAACTGCAGTTACGCTGGCAGCACCGCCTTTAGCCGCATTAAGTGCAAAAGATCCTGTATGGGTAAAGCAGTCCAGCACATGGCGGCCTTTGGCAATTTTAGCAATGGCCTGACGGTTATATTTCTGATCAAGGAAGAAACCTGTTTTTTGTCCATTCTCCACATCTACAGTATATTTTATGCCGTTTTCACAAATCTCTGTTGTTGTAGGACAGTCATCATCAAGTAAATCAGACTGGTAGAAACCTTTATTTTCTTCCATTCCTTCCAGTAAACGGATACGTACGTCGTTTCTTTCATACAAACCGCGGATATTTTGTCCTTTTTCACGTAAAATCTTAATCAGCAAATCAAAAATCATTTTTTTACGTACTTCTATTCCTAAAGACAAGGTCTGTGTTACCAAAATATCATTAAAACGATCAACAGTAAGCCCCGGAAACATATCCGCTTCACCAAATATCAGACGGCAGCAGTTAAAATCCTGTTCACCCATTACTGTCATTCTGTAATCAATTGCATAACGCAAACGACGTTCCCAGAAAGCTTCGTCAAATTTATCATTAGCATTGGTAGAAATCAAACGTACACGGATTTTTGAATGGTCATTAACAAAACCTGTACCTATAAATTTACCTTTGGCTGTCATCACATCAACCAAATCACCATTGGTATAGTCACCGTCAATTTTTGTTACTTCTTCTCCAAATACCCATGGATGTCCGCCTTTAGCCGCTCTTTCACCTTTTGGGGTAATATAAAATTTTGCAAAATTTCGCATTCTCATACCTCTTTCATATTAATTTAACAGGAACTTCCTTAGTAATCTTCATGCTGTCAGACTGTACAGCGCACTCCAAAGCCATAATTTTTACGCCACTTAAACTGGCTTTCTGCAGTATATCCGCAAAAGCAGCATGCGTTTTTCTGTTAGGAGTAAAATACTTTACCCCCTCCATCTGGATAACAAATATAACAGCAGCCTTGTAGCCTTCGCTGATGCTTTCTATCAGTTCCGTAATATGCCTTACGCCTCTTTCTGTAGGAGCATCAGGAAAGGAAACAATACCATTATCCTCCAAAGTAACACCCTTTACTTCAATAAACATCTTCTCAGTATCAGTTTCCAGATAAAAATCAAAGCGTGAATCTTTGTACTTAGTTTCCGGCTTCAAAAGCTTTATCTCTCCCCAGGGCTGCTTTTCCTGCAGCCATTCATAAACAGCCTTGTTAGGAGCCTGTGAATCCATATTAATCAGCAAGTCACCTTTTTGTACAGCTATCAGAGAATATTTTGTCTTTCTTTTAGGATCATCATTTTTCTGTACATATACCAGCGAGCCTTCTTTCAGCAGCTCTTTGCACCTTCCGGTATTTTTTACATGACAAACCTCTGCCTGTCCGTTAATATTAACATGCGCAATGAATCGATTAGGACGTTCAATAAAATATCCTGATAATATATCCTTATAAAACATATTTTCCTCATCTTATTTTGATAATATTTTATAATATTATATACTCATATGCAAAAAAAAGCAGGCTTTACAGCCTGCTTTTTACATATTTGTCAAAATGCCGGTACTACTGCACCTTTATAGCTTTCTTCAATAAATTTCTTAACTTCCTCAGATTGTAATGCTTTCATCAGCTTTTGAATTTCGGGACGATTTTCATCGCCTTTACGAATAGCAACAATGTTAGCATAAGGAGATTCTTTTGATTCAGTGAACAAAGAATCTTTTACCGGGTTCAGATTAGCTTCCATAGCAAAGTTGGAGTTAATTACAGACAAATCAGCATCATCCATAGAACGCGGAAGCAATGCAGCTTCAATTTCTACAACCTGCAAGTTTTTAGGATTATCTACAATATCATTTGCAGTAGCATTTACACCAACGCCATCTTTCAGTTTTAAAAGATTAGCTTTTTCAAGTAAAGCCAGTGCACGTCCGCCATTGGAAGGATCATTGGGGATAGCAATTTTAGCTCCGTCCGGAACATCTTTAATGTCTTTAACTTTTTTGGAGTATACGCCCATAGGTTCAATATGAACTTTGCCTGCGGAAACAAGAGGAAGTCCACGGTCTTTTACAAAAGAATCCAGATAAGGCTCATGCTGGAAGAAGTTTGCATCAAGTTCCTTATCATTTAAAGAAAGATTTGGTTTTACATAATCACTGAATTCAATGATTTCCAGTTTTACACCATCTTTTTCAAGAGAAGGTTTAATTTTGTTCAAAATTTCTGCATGAGGAACAGGTGTAGCACCAACTTTTAAAACAACATCCTTACTTGCGGACTTTTCATCACCGCCGCAGCCGGCAGCAACTACTGCAATACTGAACAGTGCCAGTAACGCCAAAAATAATTTTTTCATCTTCAACACTCCTTTTAATAACACAACTCTCTGACTGTCAGGGCAATAAAAAAACTCTTTCCAAGGAAAGAGCGCTCATACTTTCCTCTCATCTTCCAAGATATACTTGCAGGACTTAGCACCATAACAAAAAGTTTGGTTGCCGGACTTCATTGGGCCTGTTCCCTCAGTCACTCTTGATAAGAGCGTGTTTTTCAGTTTTGTATAATATACCTTACGGTTATTTTTTTGTCAACGATAAATGCAAAAAAATAAAGGAACAGCTTTTGCTGCTCCTTTATTGTATCAATTGTTACTATTCTTTGCTGTATTTAGCAATGCCCTCTTTGTAAAAATCATTTCCTTCTGCATCTATGCATACAATAGCAGGAAAATCTTCTACTTCATAACGGCGAATTGCTTCCGGACCCAAATCTTCATAGGCAATCATTTCTTCGCCTTTGATGGACTGAGAGATAACAGCTGCCGCACCACCGATAGCTACAAAATACACAGCACCATATTTAACGCAGGCATCAATAACTTCCTGATTTCTCAGGCCTTTGCCAATCATACCGCGCATACCCTGTTCAATCAGGGTAGGAGTATATTTATCCATACGACCGCTGGTAGTAGGTCCGGCACTGCCTACAACCTCACCAGGTTTAGTAGGAGAAGGACCAACATAGTAAATTACGTTATCTTTCAGATCAAGAGGAAGCTGTTCTCCCCCTGCCAGTGCTTCAGTCAAACGTTTATGTGCCGCATCACGGGCAGTATAAATAGGACCTGTTATACGCACAACATCGCCTGCATGCAAATCCTTAACAGCTTCAGCAGTTAAAGGAGTTTTAATATATTTGATTACAGCCTGTTCACTCATAATAATCCTCCTTAAATTTCCGCTTCTGCACGTCTTGCAGCATGACAGTTAAGGTTAACTGCAACGGGCAAACCGCCAATATGTGTAGGCGCATATTCAATATTTACAGCTACAGCTGTAGTACTGCCGCCAAGGCCGGATGGACCAACACCTGTTTTATTTACTAATTCCAGAAGTTTTTCTTCCAGTTCAGCATATTGCGGATTTGCATTATGCTCACCAACTTTGCGAGTCAGAGAATATTTTGCCAGCAGAGCTGCTTTTTCCATATTGCCGCCAATACCAACGCCAACTGTTACAGGAGGACAGGGATTAGGGCCTGCGCTTCTTACAGTATCAACAACAAACTTGATAACTCCTTCAACACCGTCAGCAGGCTTCAGCATTTTCATGGCACCCATATTTTCACTGCCGCAGCCTTTTGGGCAAACAGTAACTTTTACTTTATCCCCAGGCACAATGCAGGTATGAATAATAGCAGGAGTATTGTCATTTGTATTTTTGCGAACAAACAGAGGATCATCAACAGAAGATTTACGCAGATAGCCATTTACATAACCATCAGCAACACCGGCATGAATAGCGGTATACAAATCTCCGCCGATAAAATGTACATCCTGACCAATTTCCATAAATACTACAGTCAAACCTGTATCCTGACAAATAGGCACTGCTTTCGCTTTAGCCAGCTCTGCATTCTCGATGATAGTACCCAAAATTTCTCTTCCTAAAGGAGATTCTTCTGTTTCTGCACAACTTTTAAACTTTGCAAGCAGTTCTTCCGGCAGATAATAGCAGGAATCCATGCACAGCTTGCTTACTACCCTGGTAACCTCACTGACATTTATTTCTCTCATAATTATTCTCCTTAACGGCCAACGCGTTTCATAGTATTAGCTCTGATTTCTTCAGGATCTACAATCTTACGAGCCAGTCCTTTTTCAATAGCAACCTTTGCCACAGCAGCAGCAACAGCAGGAGCTACACGAGGATCAAAAGCATCGGGAACAACATAATCTTCACGCAGATCTTTTTCTTCAATCAGATTAGCAATCGCATAAACAGCAGCTACTTTCATGTCTTCGGTAATAGCTTTTGCACGTACATCAATAGCACCGCGGAATACGCCCGGGAATACGCAGACATTGTTAACCTGGTTAGGACTGTCGCTGCGTCCGGTACCGACTACTGCAGCGCCAGCTTCTTTTGCTGCATCATAGGAGGTTTCCGGAACAGGGTTAGCCAGAGCAAAAACAACAGCTTTATCAGCCATGCTGCTGATAATTTCTTTGGTAAATACATTAGGAGCAGATACACCAATCAAAACATCGGCGCCTTTAGCTACATCTGCCAAAGTGCCTTTAGCATGTTCTTTATTGGTTACGGTAGCCAAGTAAGACTGAATACGGTCAAGTTTAGCATCAATACCTTCATACAAAGCACCAAAACGGTCAACCATGATTACATTTTCAGCACCCATGTTTACTAAAAGACGGCCGATAGCACTGCCGGCAGCACCGCAGCCGTTAACAACAAATTTTGCTGTTTTCATTTCTTTTTTAACAAAGCGCAATGCGCCCATAACAGCTGCAAGGCAGGCAATTGCTGTACCATGCTGATCATCATGGAATACAGGAATATCACAAATCTCTTTCAGACGGCATTCAATGTCATAGCATTTAGGAGAAGAAATATCTTCCAGATTGATGCCTGCATAGTTGGGCTGCAGATATTTTACAGTTTTAATAAATTCTTCTTCGTCTTTTGTATCAAGGCAAACAGGAACAGCGTCCACATCTGCAAAAGTTTTGAAGAGTGCAGCTTTGCCTTCCATAACAGGCATAGCAGCTTCAGGGCCGATATCACCAAGACCAAGTACACGGGTACCATCAGTGATTACAGCAACCATATTGCCGCGGCAGGTATATTCAAAAGACAAATCTTTATTTTCTTTGATATCTTTACAAGGTTCAGCAACACCTGGTGTATAAGCCAGAGATAAATCATGACGAGTTTCGATGGGCACTTTGCTTACTACAGCAATTTTACCATTATTATCCAAATGTAATTTTAAAGCTTCATCACGTAATGTCATACTATATTTCCTCCAAAGTTTTTATTTAGTGTATGCTATTATTGTAAAATATTCTGTAAAATATTGCAAGTAAAGATACTGTGAATTTTAAAGCATGGAAAAATATTTTATTTATAATTTATCACAAACATCACTTTCACAAATTATCAAAGCTGAATAAAGACGTTCTTTTATTTTCCTGCAGCGTAATAAATTCTATTTCCGGCTTTTTGCCCTTTTGCAGATTCAAAACAGCAAAGCAAGGATCAGAGCCGCCTCTTGGCAACGCAGGGCTGCCCGGATTTACAAGCAGTACGTCACCATACCATTTAAACATTGGTATATGAGTGTGACCATAAATAACAATGTTAGTTTCCAGTCTTTTTGACCACCAGACAAGCTCACTTACTTCTCCATGACGAAAATACTTATGACCGTGCGTAAGCCAGATATTAAATCCTTCCAGTTCAAAAATCTCGTCAGGATTGGCAGATTTATCATATAAATCACCATTACCGCTTACCTTAATAACAGGCAGCTTTGCCACCTGCTCAAGAAAATTGGCATCTTTGCTGTAATCACCTGTATGCAGCCACATTTCAGCAGGCGGTGCCATTGACACCATTTTGCGTATTATCTGCTGATTACCATGAGTATCGCCTGTAATAGCAATTTTCATTTTCTTTTGCTCCAGATTGCAACCAGTTTACGTATTGCCTTACCGCGATGGCTGATTTTATTTTTCTCTTCCATAGTAGCTTCTGCCATGCCTTTATGCAGCTCTGTAGACCAGAATAACGGGTCGTAGCCAAAGCCGCCTGTCCCCAAAGGCTCATGCAGCAGCATTCCATCACAGCTTCCATCTGCTTCATACAACACTTTTCCGTCAGGCTGAACAACAGCAAGAGCACAGCGGAATCTGCAGGTACGCTTTACCTGAAACTTCATATTATGCAGTAATAAATTATTATTCTCTTCGTCAGTCGCCTTTTCACCTGCGTAACGCGCACTGCGTACGCCGGGAGCTCCATCAAGAGCCTGTACTTCAAGGCCGGAATCATCAGCAATACATGTTAAACCGGTCTTTTTAGCGTAATACGAAGCTTTTATTTTTGCGTTAGCCGCAAAAGTTTTACCGGTTTCTTCCGGTTCTTCAAACTTTTCAAAATCAGACAGACATTTTATATCAATTGGTAAGTCTTTCATTAACTCCTTAAACTCATTTAATTTTCCCTGATTATGTGTCGCAATTACTAACTCAGATATCACTTTATCAACCTCACTTATAACTTTTCTATATTTCCTGTGGCAATATCCTGAATAAAAACATATTTCCAATGTCCGCGCAGCTTTTCCTTCATGGCTTCATCATAAGCCTTGCGACGGCAGCTGTCACAGCAGTACCGAGGCAAGCATACTATAAAAGCATTCTGCGCTCCAAATCTTGTTCTGTCAGCACTGGTCTGGATGGTAAAATATCCGCCGCAGTCACAGTAATGCACTGTTTCCAGCTGGCATTCTCTGATGCCTTCTTCATCGTAATAAATATTTTTGCTGCGCTGCCACATACTGCCGCATTTTTTAAGCAGCTCACGTGATACTTTCTCTCTGGTAAAATACAGCTCCCCAACCTGATCAATCAGCTGATCAACACGTTTATTGCAGCGCTCATCCTGCCTGCGCAATACGCCTATATCAGGTTCAACAACCTTGCTGTAATCCATTCCTGCCATAGCCAGAATAATACCCGTATTCACATAAGGCAACGCACCTTCAATAGAATATCCGCCTTCCAGCACGGCAATATCCGCTTTAAGCCTGTCTGCCAGTTTTGCATAACCCTGGGCAGTAACCGTCATTGAAGCAAGCGGATCAGAAAAATGATTATCCTGTCCGGCTGAATTTATTATTATCTCCGGCTGAAAATCATCAAGAACAGGAGCAATAAGCCCATCAAACAATCTCAGTATGCCTTCATCACCTGTTCCGGGAAGCAGGGGCAAATTAAGATTTGTTCCCCAGGCACCGGGGCTTCCGGCTTCATTGGGAAAGCCTGTACCAGGATAAAGAGTTCTGCCATCCTGATGAAACGATATGTATAATACATTGGGATCATGATAAAAAATATCCTCTGACCCGTCACCATGATGAACATCAGTATCAACAACGGCAATTTTTTTAATATTGTACCGGCTTCTTAAATATTCTACCATTACAGCTTCAATATTAACAGTGCAAAAACCCCTGATACCATGAACAACTCTCATTGCATGATGTCCCGGAGGCCTTACCAGAGCAAAAGCGCGTTTTACTTTTTTCTGCATAACTGCATCTGCAGCTTCAAGGCATCCTCCTGCAGAAACAAGATGCGCCGGTGTAATTAATTTATCTAAAGAGGGTACACCAACATGCGCCCTTCCCAAATCATTGAGCTGAGCCATCCTCGGTTTAAACTCTCTTATTTCTTCGCAGTCAAAAAGGCCTTCTTCCTCCAGCTGATCCCTGGTATAAAGAAGCCGTTCCTGCCTTTCCGGGTGACCCGGGCTTATCATCCAGTCAAAAGCAGGGAAAAAAATCAGTCCTAAAGTATCTTTCATAATACAACCTCCCTGCCATGCACTTTATGTAAAATTCCCGGTTTCAGCTGCATACGCATACTGTAAATATCACCGGTATCATAATAACCATGAATTGTTTTAAAATGCTCATAAGCAATTAATTCTGCCTCATCAGCAGCAATTCCGCACTGCTTGGCCTGTTCCTTCAGCCAGTCAGATAAAATGTCTTTGGCAGCATTCTTATTAAAGTTTTTTGGCAAAGCATTTTTACGGCCGCTTTCAGGAATAATATAATATCCATCAGTCGTATCAGCACGCAGTCCCGCAGATAAAGTAGGCTTAGCTACTGCCGCTCCAATGGCATTAGCCACCATAGCTCCCTGAGGAATATTGTACGGAATTCCCATTTGTTCACTTACGGCCTTTACAAGCCCCGGTGCTCCGCCGCCAACTCCAACCAGCTGCTGCGGAATAAAATCAGTGCCTTTAATAATATCATTAACTGTATAAACAGGCTGCTTACTCCATTCCTGCAGCATATTATTAATAGCAGCAACAATTTTATCAGCTGCAGCTTTCACAATCAGCTTTGCTTCCTGCATTATATTTTCACCAAATCTGCCAATAGCCTGCTCTGATCTTTTTCTGTCGCCAAAATTTACGTAACCGGCAGCAATCAGCGCATCAGATAAAGTAGGTTCTGTTCCGCCTACTGCCGTAGCAGGTCCCTGCCGCCATGGGCCAATCTGGTATCCTTCAGCATTTTTTGTGATCTGGCTGTCACCGCCAATGCCGATACTGCACATATGGAAAGAACGTACAGCCGTAGGATAACCATTAATTACCGCGCCTTTTTTAGACATCAGCGGCAAACCGTTTTCCCAAAAAGCAATATCGGTAGTTGTTCCACCAACATCAAGAGAAATACTGTTTAAAGAAATATCCAATAAAGCTTCAATGCCAAGAACCGAAGCTGCAGGTCCGGTAAACACGGCTTCTACAGGCTGCTGCAAAGCCATTTTTAAAGGCAATGTTCCGCCATCAGCCTTTAAAATATGAATAGGTGCATAAACCTTTCTTGCTTCAAGAGCCAGCTCCACACTGCCGCAAAAATCTCTGAACAATTCGTCCACCGCTGCTGCATAGTAAGCAGAATTGGTTCGTCTTATAAAATTAAGCTCTCCGCTTAACTCACTGCCCAAAAATACCCTTTCAAATCCGCATTTTTGCAGTCTATCTTTTAGCAGATATTCATTTTGCGGCTCACGTACAGAAAATTTGCCGCTTACAGCGCAGCTGCCCTTTCCTTTTATAGATAAAAGCTTTTGGTGTCTGCTCCAGTCAATTCCTGAAATAACCTTTCCCCTATGATCAATATAACCACTTACAAAATAAGGCTCCACGGGAAATTTATTTGCCACATTCATTCCCGGCCCTGCCATAACTGCCAAAAAAACAGGCTTAAGTCTGTTTTCTGTCAAAGCATTAGTAACTATGGTACTTGAAATAACTACTCGCTTTATCTCACTGCAGTCCAAGTCTTTTAAAACCCTGTCAACAGCAGACAAAATACATACCAGAATATTATCATGCTGCGTAGGCACTTTAGCCTGAGCCACAACCTCCATATCTTTTATAATAACAGCATCGGTAAAAGTCCCGCCGACATCAATACCAAGCAGCATGTATATCCCTCCTTAAAACAAACCTTATGATATATTCCACTATACTAACCTAAATACCTGCTAACTATAAATATTAAAACTATCTTCTTTGATAAAGATTATTATTTCACATTTTATTCAACACTTTGCCCTTCTTCTGCCATAGCTCTATTGTATACTAAGGGTGTAGCAAGGAACGAAACTTGCTATAACCCTTCCCATCAAATTCATCATAAACAGCTTTCCTAAGAGAAACACCCGCACATCCCCTGCGGGTGTTTTCTCTTTTATACATGTTAATTAAAACAAAAAACTCGGGCATAAACCCGAGTTTTTTTATTTACTGCTCTCAGCAAATTCTTTCATGCAATAAACTAAAGACTGTTTCTCCCTGTGATTCATAATGCACTCACAGCACTTGCCATGTCTTGGGCAGTCTGCCTTGGGACAGGTGCAATTTTCTTCATTGCAATGTTTATTTTCCATCATACTTTCTCCACCAATCATTTATAGCTCTGTAAATCAATGAGCAATTCACCATAATGCTCACCGTTATTGGCCAGCATAATATTTAAAGCCCATACCTCAGTACCTGCATCATCTTTTGTTCTTGTAGCCTGCACTTTTTTATTTTCTGTCTTAAAACCTACAATATCCTCTGCTTCTAAAAGACAAGCCATATCTTTTCTGTTATAAGCAGTAATTGCAAGATCAGAAAACATTACAGTTACCATTAAAAGCTCGTCCATACGCCAGCATTCCAGACGATAATCCCTGCCGTCACTTAATTTGCCGCAATAGTAACCAACGTCCATAACACCATCATCATCAGGCTCAAAAGGAGAAGGTACGTAATCAATTCTGCATGGTACAGGATAACTTTTTATTAACATCAATCAATCTCCTCTGCAATAAAATACTTACCCTGCTATTATACCACATCATTGTAAAATACTTTACCATTTATCTTCTGAGAAGTACATTCCATACACCGATTTTTTGCTCAATATCCCATTTTGCTGAAGTTTTTTTGTAAAATTCATCTGCTGCATTATCTTTTACCAGTATAACATCATAACTTTTTTCATTGATATCTGCATATGGCATAACATTTTTGCTGCTCCAGGAATATGCCTGAGGTGCAAATCTGTTAACAGCTTCTGAAGGCAATAAACGCACAATCTGCCTGTCTGCATAAAACACAGCCGAAGTAGGATAACATCCGTAAACGCCTATCATTTTATCAGTATAATTATGCCGCAAAAACTCGCCTGCATCTTTGGCAGAGCGCTGCATGGAAAAAGGAACAGCAATACAGAAAATTAGAGCAATATACAAAACAAGATGCGTACTGCCGATAAGATAAAAAATACTGTATTCTGATTTTATCAAATGGAGGCATAAAACAGCTGTAACCATCATACTCAGCGGAACATAAAATAAATTTTCTCCTGCAATATGCCATTTATATACCGCCAAATACGCCGCGCAGATAAGAGTAAAACTGCCAAATAAGGTAAAGACAAGATAAAATTTATTTTTTATAATATTAAACTGTTTTTCAAGACAGCCTCCAAGAAAAATTGCTAACGGAAAAAGTAAAGGATAGGTATAGGTAAGATATTTGGTAGCCATACACTGGTAAAAAACAAATACTGTACCAGCCCATAGCAGCAAAAAGTGCTCTTTTGCAGACCAAACAAAATTCTTCAAAGTAATTTTCTGGTAAAAAATCACCAAAAATAACCCGCTCCACGGAAATAAAGCCAGTAAATTTACTAATGTATAATAATAAATAACATTATCCCTTGGATGCTCAGAAACTGTTGCCCTGAGAAAATTATGCGTTCCAAAAAATACATCGATAAAATCACTGCCATGTAAAACATACATAATTCCGTACCATGGCAGAGCTACAACAAGAAATAAAATAACGCCTTTTATTAAATGAATGCGCTTCAGAACCTGCCAGTTGCGTTCCTTGATTAAAAAAAGCAATATAATCAACCCCGGCAGCAAAAAGCCAACAGGCCCTTTTGTCAAAGTAGCCAATGCTCCGCAAAGATACATAAGATAAAAATATCTGCTGTCGCCACTGTATCCAAGATAAAAAAATAATAAAGTACCACTGAAAAATAAAAATAAAACCGAATCAGTAATTACAGATTTACCTATAAGAAAAAATTCTACACTGCACAAAAGAATAATCGCACTGAAAATCCCCGCCTGCTTGTTATATAGCTTTTTTCCGCCCCAATAAACTAAGGCTAATGAAAAAACCGCAAAGAGAGCTGGAAATAATCTGGCTGCAAATTCTGTAAATCCCAGTAATTTAAAACTTATGGCTGTCAGCCAGTAGAAAAATATAGGTTTGTCAAACCAGTATTTGCCATAAATTTGCGGAGATAGCCAGTCTCCTGACGTAACCATTTCTTTGGCAGTTAACGCATAGTTAGATTCTACTGAATCAGTTATCAGCAAACTGGAATTTCCCAAAAAAAGCAGTGCAAACGCCAAAACGGCAAAAATTAAAATTATCCTGTTTTTCATACTTAAATCACCTACTATAACAGATTGATTTAAGTATATAAAAACATTCTTAAATTTTTATGAACTTACTGCTGTTTATAAAGAACTACTCGCATAACCGTTCCACGTGGAAGATTATCCTCGGCAAAAATTCTTCCCCTGTGGAGATTTACTATAGACTGAGCAAGCGAAAGTCCCAGTCCCAAGCCTCCCTTTTCTCTGTTGCGTACCTTATCCACTCTGAAAAATCTGTCAAAAATTTTCTTCTTATCCTGATCGGAAATTCCTATACCTTCGTCGTAAACACTTATATCCAACGCATTTTTTCGGCTTTTTAAAACAAGCTTTACAGAAGTACCATCTGAAGAATACTTTATCGCATTATCAAGCAGGATAACCAGCAGCATATTTATCGACTCACGATTACCCTTATACAACAATTTCTCAGGACCGATATATTCTAAAATCTGGCGTTTATTTTCAGCTACAAGAGCAAGCTGTTCAGTAACATTTTTGCATAATCCGCCTATATCAAATACTTCTCTGGCTAAAGACTCATTTAATTCGTCGCAGCGTACCAGTTTCATTAATGTTCCGGTAAGTGAACTTAGCCGCTTTACTTCTGTATGCAGCATTTTTAATGTACTGACGGCAAACTCACTGTAGCGGCTTTCTTTATCATCAACTAACCCCTCTACAGCAAGATTCATCACTGCCAGCGGCGTACGCATTTCATGCGAAGCATCTGCGGTAAACTGCTTTTGTTTCTCATACATACGATAAATAGGCTGTATATTTTTTTTAGACATTACATAGCCGCCCCAGCAGGCAACTACAAACAAAATAAAAGCTACAGACAATAAAATGGTAAAAGTTTCAAAAGCCGCAAAATAATAAAAATCCATGTTTTTAAACATATATAATCTTGCTACAGGCTTATCATTATCTAACACAGGTGCAACACCAGCAAGATAATGATAACTCTCTCCGTTATCTCCCTTTGCTGACATTATAAACGCCGAATTATCCTCCTGCGGCCAGGATGGCATCTGTCTTTTTAAATCTTTTTCAACAATGGCTCCTTTCATCTGGTCCATCAATACCTTTTTTTCGTCCGTACTTACAAGATAGGCCAGCATAACTCCATCTTCAATAGAAATTCTTGATACAGGAGCCTCTCCTGTAGCGACATACTCTTCTGCTTCATGGTAAATCTGTCTTATCAAAGAATCCTTTTCATTCTCCAACACTTTATACCAAATCAGCGCATAAGTAGCTGCCACAACAAACAAAATCAAAGTACCAAAAATGACAGCATAAGTAAAAGTCATTTTTTTACGCATCTGCTCAAAAACATTATTTAACATAATAGCCTATACCTCTGGCAGTACAAATAATATTTTCCTGGGAAATATCTTCTATCTTTTTACGTAAAAAGCGGATGTGCACATCAAGATTATTATCTGTAACATCGTTATTTACGCCCCATACATTATCTAATAAAATTTCCCTTGTTATAATTCTGCCCCTGTTTCTCAGCAGTAATTCCAGAATTTTAAATTCTTTGGGTCTCAGTTCAATACTCTTTTGCTTATATTCCAAAATATAATTATCTCTTTTGAGTACATAATCTCCATAAATAATATCCTTGCTGACGTATTGCACAGGACGGCGCATTAACGCCTCCAGTCTGGCTATCAGTTCTTTAATATCAAACGGTTTTACAAGATAATCATCAGCACCGCTGTTAAGGCCTGCAACTCTTTCCTCTATAGAGTCTTTGGCAGTAAGCATAATAATCTTTCCAGGATACTCTTCTTCTCTCAGACAGCTGCACAGATCAATGCCACTTATACCTGGAAGCATCCAGTCCATAATGATAATATCAAAGCTGTCATTATAACAAAGCTTATAAGCTTCTTTTCCGTCCTGTGCCCAGGTAACTTTTATCTTTTCTTTTTTTAATAATGCTACTAATAACGCACCCAGATTATGGTCATCTTCAACAAGCAGCACATTCATAATTTCACCTTCTCTTCCAGCACTTTCATATTTATTTTATCATTTTAAGCTCCAATTCTTTTCTTAAATACAGTAAATGTCACAAAACATTTACAAATAAAAATACCTCAAAATCTTAAAGATTTTGAGGTATTTTTATTTTACTTTAAAAACAATTATTCGTTTTCGTCTCTGTTAACATTGTATTTAATCTTGATATCGCGATAACGGCTCATACCTGTACCTGCAGGAATCAATTTACCAATGATAACATTTTCTTTCAGGCCTAAGAGCGGATCAACTTTGCCTTTAATTGCAGCTTCTGTCAATACGCGAGTTGTTTCCTGGAAGGAAGCTGCAGAGAGGAAGGAATCAGTTGCCAAAGATGCTTTGGTAATACCAAGCAGGATAGGACGTCCTTCAGCCGGATCTTTACCTAACTCAAGCATTTCTGCATTTTGCTGTTCAAATTCTGCTACATCAACGTATTCGCCCGGAAGCATTGTAGTATCACCGGATTCTTCAATACGAACTTTACGCATCATCTGGCGAACCATAACTTCAATGTGTTTACTGTTAATATCTACACCTTGAGATTTATAAACGCCAACAACCTGCTGTACAAGGTAACGTTGGGTTGCTTTTACGCCGCTGATACGCAATACATCATGCGGATTGAGAGAACCTTCTGTCAGACGGTCGCCTTTTTCAATGTAAGCGCCTTCTTTAACAGCCAGTTTAGAACCATAAGGAATAGCATATTCCTGACCCAAACCATCTTCACCAGTTACAATTACGCGACGGCTGCCGCCTTCTTCGATAATGTGTACATAACCGGTATTTTCGGTAAGCATACCAGGATGTTTCGGTTTACGTGCTTCAAACAATTCTTCGACACGAGGCAAACCTTGGGTAATATCGTCACCGCCTGCAACGCCGCCGGTGTGGAAGGTACGCATGGTAAGCTGGGTACCAGGTTCACCGATGGACTGAGCTGCGATAGTACCAACTGCTTCACCAACTTCAACATTTTTGCCTGTAGCAAGGTTGCGGCCATAGCATTTACGGCATACACCAAATTTAGCTTTACAGGTAAGTACGCTGCGGATTTTTACGGTTTCACGCAATTTGCAGATTGCTTCTGCCATATCCTCAGTAATGTATTCATTAATGTGGAAAAGTACATTACCATTTTCATCACAGATATCCTCTGCCAGATTACGGCCGATAATACGGTCATGGAGGGATTCAATAACTGTTTGTTTATTTTTGCCTTCAGTAATTGCTTCAACTTCAATACCGGCAATTTCATTGTTGCGGATGCGCAGTTCTTTTACAGTACCGTCATTTAAGATAGTATCAATAAGAGCTTCGGTCATAAATTCTCCGGCATGAGCAAGAACAGTACCTTCGCCATTTACAATGTCAACAGCAATTTCTTTGTTCAGGAAGTTATGCATCATGGCTTCTTTCATAACGCTGTTTGCATATTCATCACTGATATTAATGCGAACTTTTTCATATTCTTCGCCGTTCATATCGTCTGCAACATAGAGAGAAACTTCTTCTACTTTGGCAGCAATAAGTTTTTTATAAACTTCTTCACTGATGACAGTATCAGCTTCAGCAATAATATTGTCTTCTGCACCCATAATTCCGGCAGCTAAAGTACGGCCAAGAACTTTTTCACGGGTTTTGTTCTGGCTGCAGCCCAGAATAGCTTTGCACAGACGGTTACGTTCTTTAACAAGATTCATGCCTACAATATCGCAGTCATCTTCACGAACAATAACGTCCTGAGCAACGTCAACAAGACGACGGGTCAGATAACCGGAGTCTGCTGTACGAAGAGCAGTATCGGCCAAACCTTTACGAGCACCGTGAGTAGAAATAAAGTATTCCAAAATGGTAAGACCTTCACGGAAGTTTGCTTTAATAGGACGGTCAATAATACGACCGGATGGATCGGCCATCAAACCACGCATACCAGCCAGCTGACGAATCTGTTGTACGTTACCGCGCGCACCAGAGTTAGCCATCATGTATACGGAGTTGAATTTATCCATGGTGCTCGCCATAAGTTTTTCAGTAACTTTATCGGTAGCCTGAGTCCACAGGTCGATAACTTTACGATAACGTTCATCAGCACTCATCAAACCACGGCGGAACAGTCTTTCTGTCTTATCAACTTCTTTTTCTGCTGCATCAAGAATTGCTGCTTTTTCAGCAGGAATTTTAATATCGGAAGTTGCAATGGAGATACCTGCTTTACATGCGTTGTCATAACCCATTTTCTTTACGGTATCAAGAATTTCAGCAGTACGCAGATTGCCATAAAGTTTATGAGCTTTAGCAACCAGTTTACCTAATTCTTTTTTATCCATTAATTTGCCAAGATGCCATTCTTCTTTGCCATCAGCATTAACTTCTTTATGGTAATAGCGAATTTCTTTAGGCAATTCGCTGTTGAAAATAGTATTACCAACAGTTGTTGTTACAAGGCTGTAGCCTTCATTTTTCTCTTCGCCTTCAATTTCACTGTTAGAAATATAAACTTTGATTAAAGCCTGTAAATCTACAACTCCATGGAAGTACGCAAGCTGTGCTTCGTCGATACTGGAAAAACGACGTCCTTCGCCTTTAGCGCCTTCTTTAATAATAGTCAGATAGTAGGAACCCAAAACCATATCTTGTGTAGGTACAGCAACAGGTTTACCGTCTTTAGGAGCAAGAATATTATTTACAGACAGCATCAGCATACGTGCTTCTGCCTGAGCTTCAACCGAAAGGGGCAGATGGACAGCCATTTGGTCACCGTCAAAGTCAGCGTTATAAGCAGTACATACCAAAGGATGCAGTTTAATTGCACGGCCTTCGGACAAAATAGGTTCAAATGCCTGAATACCAAGTCTGTGCAAAGTCGGTGCACGGTTAAGGAGTACCGGATGTTCTTTGATTACTTCTTCCAGAACATCCCATACAACGGTGTTTGCACGTTCAACCATGCGTTTTGCACTCTTGATATTAGTAGCTTCACCGCTGCTTACAAGGCGTTTCATAACAAATGGTTTGAACAGTTCCAAAGCCATTTCTTTCGGCAGACCGCATTGATGCATTTTCAGTTCAGGACCAACAACGATAACGGAACGTCCGGAATAGTCAACACGTTTACCCAAAAGATTCTGACGGAAACGACCCTGTTTACCTTTCAGCATATCAGAAAGAGATTTTAAAGGACGGTTACCAGGACCGGTTACAGGACGGCCACGGCGACCATTATCAATTAATGCGTCAACAGCTTCCTGAAGCATACGTTTTTCATTACGTACAATGATGTCAGGAGCATTAAGTTCCAGCAAACGTTTTAAACGATTGTTTCTGTTAATAACACGGCGATACAGATCGTTAAGGTCGGAGGTTGCAAAACGTCCGCCATCCAGCTGTACCATAGGACGCAATTCAGGAGGAATAACCGGAACTACATCTAAAATCATCCATTCAGGACGATTGCCGGATTTCAGGAATGCTTCGCAAACTTCAAGACGGCGTACAGCACGAACTTTGCGCTGACCGCTTACTTCTTTCATTTCTGCACGCAGTTCATTGGTTAATCCCTGCAGATCAATTTCTTCAAGAAGTTGTTTAATAGCTGCAGCACCCATGCCAACTTTAAATTCATCGCCATATTTATCACGAGCTTCTACATATTCACTTTCAGTGAGCAGCTGTTTTTTAGCAAGCGGAGTCTCGCCCGGATCAAGGACAATGTAGTTAGCAAAATACAGTACTTTTTCCAGCGCACGGGGAGAAATATCAAGAATCAGACCCATTCTGCTGGGAATACCTTTAAAGTACCAGATATGAGATACAGGAGCAGCCAGTTCGATGTGACCCATACGGTCACGACGAACTTTACTGCGGGTTACTTCAACACCACATTTATCGCAGACAATACCTTTGTAGCGAATGCGTTTATATTTACCGCAATGGCATTCCCAGTCTTTGGTAGGTCCAAAGATTCTCTCACAGAATAAACCATCACGTTCAGGTTTTAAAGTTCTATAGTTAATGGTTTCAGGTTTTTTTACTTCGCCATAAGACCATGCTCTGATTTGGTCCGGAGAAGCTAAACCGATACGCATAGACTCAAAATTATTTACGTCTAACAAGAATTGCTCGCTCCCTTCTATTACATATCGTCATCAAGATCAGATTCGCCGTCTTTAATGGTGAAATTGCCTAAGTCAGCAATAACATCTGGCATATCTTCGGTAGCGTCATTATCTGCATAATCATCATTCTGCGGTTCTGCAGCAGTTTCGTTAATCTGGCCTTCAATGTTCAAGCCAACTTCACGTGCTGTTTCTGCAATATCGTCTTCAGAATCACGCAGGGAAATTTCTTCTTCGTCTTCGTTGAGAACTTTAATATCAAGACCGATACTTTGAAGTTCTTTAACCAATACTTTGAAGGATTCGGGAATACCAGGATCAGGTACGTTTTCACCTTTAACAATTGCTTCGTATGTTTTTACACGACCAACAACGTCGTCGGATTTAACGGTAAGGATTTCCTGCAGGGTGTAAGCTGCGCCGTATGCTTCCAGCGCCCAAACTTCCATTTCACCAAATCTTTGTCCGCCAAACTGAGCTTTACCACCCAGAGGCTGTTGGGTAACAAGAGAGTACGGGCCGGTGCTGCGGGCATGGATTTTATCATCAACCAGATGGTGAAGTTTTAACATGTAAGTCAGACCAACAGTAACTTTGTTATCGAAAGGTTCACCGGTACGTCCATCATACAATGTAGATTTACCACTGGGATCAATACCTGCAAGCTCTAAAGCATCAGCAATATCCTGTTCGTGTGCACCGTCAAATACCGGTACGGAAATCTGTACGGCACGAACACTCTGATCACCGAATTTATCAATTTCTACAGTTTCAGGCATGCCGTTTTTCTCAACGTCATAACCATATTTATTTAATTTTTCAACCAGACCTTCTGCATCGTTGGCAATTTGCATACCTAAAGCACGAGCAGCCCAGCCTAAATGGTTTTCCAATACTTGTCCGATGTTCATACGGGAAGGTACGCCCAAAGGATTCAACACGATATGTACAGGTTCACCACTGGGCAGGAACGGCATATCTTCACGAGCCATAATACGGGAAACGACACCCTTGTTACCATGGCGGCCTGCCATCTTATCGCCTTCAGAAATCTTACGTTTCTGAGCAATATGTACACGAACCTGTTCATTTACTCCCGGAGGAAGTTCATCACCATTTTCACGGCTGAATACTTTTACGCTGACAATTTTACCAGCTTCGCCATGAGGAACACGCAGAGAGCTGTCGCGCACTTCACGTGCTTTTTCACCGAAAATAGCACGCAGCAGGCGTTCTTCAGCAGTAAGTTCAGTTTCACCTTTCGGAGTAACTTTACCAACAAGAATATCGCCAGGGCGAACTTCAGCACCAATACGGATAATGCCGCGTTCATCAAGGTCTTTTAATGCTTCTTCAGAAACATTGGGAATTTCGCGAGTGATTTCTTCTTTACCAAGTTTGGTATCACGTGCATCACAGTCATATTCTTCAATATGAATAGAAGTAAATACGTCTGCTTTAATCAGGTCTTCGTTCAGCAAAATAGCATCTTCGTAGTTATAACCTTCCCAAGGCATGTATGCTACGATTACGTTATGACCTAATGCAAGTTCACCATGATCAGTTGCAGGACCATCAGCAAGAACTTGTTTTTCAACAACTTTATCGCCTTTATAAACGATAGGACGCTGATTTACGCAGGTGCCCTGGTTAGAACGTTTAAATTTAAGGAGCGGATAAATATCAAGTTCGCCGTTTTCAGCACGTACGCGAATTTCGTTGCCTACTACGCGTTCAACAGTACCGGCACGTTTTGCCAATACGCAGACACCGGAGTCAACAGCAACTTTATATTCCATACCTGTACCGATAATAGGTGCCTGAGTGCAGAGCAGAGGAACTGCCTGACGCTGCATGTTAGCACCCATAAGTGCGCGGTTAGCATCGTCGTTTTCAAGGAACGGAATCAATGCAGTTGCAATAGAAACTACCTGTTTAGGAGATACGTCCATGTAATCAACCTGTTCAGGCGGCAAGGAAAGTACGTCGTCTTTCGCACGGGCAGTTACACGGTCTTCAAGGAAGTTACCGTTTTCATCCAACGGTTCGTTCGCTTGGGCAATAATATACTTATCTTCTTCATCAGCAGTCATGTAGTAAACTTCGTCAGTAACACGTCTGTTTTCTTTGTCAACACGACGATACGGAGTTTCCATAAAGCCATATTTATTAATAACAGCGAAGGTGGACAAAGAACCAATCAAACCGATGTTAGGACCTTCAGGGGTTTCAATAGGACACATACGGCCATAGTGAGAGTTATGTACGTCGCGGACTTCATAGCCTGCACGTTCACGACTCAAACCGCCAGGACCAAGGGCAGACAAACGGCGTTTATGAGTAAGTTCTGCCAGCGGGTTGTTCTGGTCCATAAATTGGGACAACTGGCTGCTGCCGAAGAATTCTTTAATTGCAGCAACAACAGGACGGATGTTAATTAATGCCTGAGGAGTAATAACTTCAGTATCCTGAATAGTCATACGTTCTCTGACAACTCTTTCCATACGTGCAAGACCGATACGGAACTGGTTCTGCAGCAATTCGCCTACGCAGCGTACACGGCGGTTGCCCAAATGGTCAATGTCATCGCCTGTTCCATGACCATCCATCAGATTAAGCAGATAGTTGAAGGAAACAAAAACATCTTCTACAGTAACAGTACGAACTTTTTCGTCAATACCGGTAGTAAAGAGTAAGTCCATTTCCTGATCTTTAAATTTAATTTTAATTTTGCGCAAGCCCTGTTCGCTGAATACACCGCTTGCTTCAACCTTATCAAGACTTTCAACGGTCATTCTGGTGCCAGCCGGAAGAATAATCTCACCGGTTTCCATGTCAACCAGAGGCTCAGCAATTACAGTACCCTGCAGGCGGTTGCGCCAGCCAAGTTTTTTATTGAGTTTATAACGACCAACACTAGCCAAATCATAACGTCTGTTATCGAAGAAGGTACCTTCAATAAGCTGAGTTGCATTTTCTAATGTAGGAGGTTCACCGGGACGAAGTTTTTTGTAAATTTCAATTAAAGCTTCATCTCTGTTATGAGTAGTATCTTTTTCCAATGTTGCCAGAACAAAAGGATGCTCGCCAAAAACTTTAAGGATTTCTTCATTGGAAGAAAGGCCCAAAGCACGCAGCAGCACGGTTGCAGGCAATTTTCTTGTACGGTCAACGCGAGCGTAAATAACATCATTTACATCTGTTTCATATTCAATCCATGCACCACGGTTAGGAATAACAGTAGTACCGTACAGTTTTTTACCGCTTGGGTCCATAGTAACAGCGTAGTATACGCCAGGAGAACGAACCAGCTGACTTACGATAACACGTTCAGCACCATTGATAACAAATGTACCGGTTTCAGTCATCAGAGGAAAATCGCCCATAAATACGGAGGATTCTTTGATTTCGCCAGTATCTTTGTATACCAGACGTACTTTTACATTCATCGGTGCAGAGTAAGATTCGTCTCTTTCTTTACATTCTTCTACACCATATTTAGGTTTACCTAATTCGAAATTTTCGAAGGAAAGTTCTAAATTACCAGCAAAGTCTTTAATAGGAGAAATATCATGGAAGATTTCGCAAAGACCCTCTTTTATGAACCACTCATAAGATTTTCTTTGGATATCAATCAAATGCGGCATTGGCAATACTTCATTGATTCTTGCGTAACTATACCGAATCCTATCACCTACGGGAACCGGTTTAAACATGTAATTACTCACCCCTTCATAGATTGTCAGGCACACAAAACCAACACTTTTCAGCGTGACAAAAAAAACAAGGTTCTTACCACAAGGACCTTGTTGTCTGTTGTCTTCGATGAAAGTGCTTCATCCTTACTCTATAAGCAAAATACGCCGTTCAACCACTGACCCAGCGCAAATGTTGTCAAATAATACCTGCATAGTTGTTTATTATTGTAGTATATTATGTTAGCATATAATATACATTATGTCAATAGTTTTTAGAGACAATAAAACCCCAAAACTGTTTTACAGTTTTGGGGTTTTACACAGCTAAATAATTTTACTATCAGATAGAAGTAAATTATTTTACTTCTACAGTTGCGCCAGCTTCTTCAAGTTTAGCTTTCAGAGCGTCAGCATCAGCTTTGGAAACTTTTTCTTTGATAGCTTTCGGAGCGCCATCAACGAGTTCTTTAGCTTCTTTCAGACCGAGACCGGTTGCTTCACGAACAGCTTTGATAACGTTGATTTTGGAAGAACCAGCAGAAGCGAGGATTACGTCAAATTCAGTTTTTTCAGCAGCAGCTTCGCCAGCAGCAGCAGGAGCAGCAGCTACAGCAACAGGAGCAGCAGCGGATACGCCGAATTTTTCTTCCAGAGCTTTAACGAGTTCAGAGAGTTCGAGTACGGTCATAGATTCAATAGCTTCGATGATTTGTTCTTTATTCATTATATTTACCTCCAAATTTTAAGTATTATACTTTATTTTAATTTATAATCATACTGCCTTACGCAGCCAACCGCTGATTATGCGGATTCTTTTTGTTTGCGTACAGCTTCGAGAGCATATACAACGTTGCGGATAGTACCTTGAAGTACATTGACAAAACCGCTGATAGGAGCGTTCATGCTGCCAAGCATTTTTGCAATAAGTACTTCTTTCGGCGGCAATTCTGCCAGAGCTTTGATTTCTTCAGCAGTAATAACTTTGCCATCGAGTACGCCCATTTTTACTTTAAGAGCTTTGTTTTCTTTTGCGAATTCGCAAATGATTTTTGCAACTGCAACAGGATCTTCCGGAGCAACAGCGATAGCGGTGTTGTGTTCCAGAACAGGTTCTAAACCTTCAATACCAGCTTCTTGAGCAGCGATGCGGAGAAGAGTATTTTTTACTACAAAGTAGTTAACGCCAGCTTCACGCATTTTGCTACGAAGAACGGTATCCTGAGCAACAGTCAAACCACAGAAGTCAACTAAAACAGCACATTTAGAAGTAGAGAGTAACTCTTTAATCTCTGCAATTTTAGCAACTTTTTCAGGTCTAATAACTGCCATTGGATTGCACCTCCTTCTTGAAAATTGATTTATTAAATCAAAAAGACCTCTCGGCCGTAGCCGGAGGTCGGAAGGTCTATTTATCTTCACGCTCCAGCCTCGGCAGGCGTATAATAATAATATACTTACGCTTTCTGGCACCTGCTGTCTATGGCCCGATAATCTTCTGATTTAGTAAAATTTAGAACTACAAATACTAAAATTATTTGTCGCTGTTAGCTTTCAATACGTCAATTTTTACGCCAGGGCCCATAGTAGTGGACAGGGTAACAGATTTAATGTATTGGCCTTTAGCTCCGGACGGTTTAACTTTAATTAAAGTGTCAACCAAAGTAATGTAGTTAGCTAAAAGTTGCTCGTCAGTAAAGGATACTTTACCGATAGGAGCTTGTACGTTGCCGGCTTTATCGGTACGATACTCGATTTTACCAGCTTTAATTTCGTTTACAGCACGAGTTACATCCATGGTAACAGTGCCAACCTTCGGGTTAGGCATTAAACCTTTAGGACCGAGGATTTTACCAAGGCGACCAACTAAGCCCATCATATCAGGGGTAGCTACGCAGACATCAAAATCAGTCCAACCACCTTGAATTTTGCTTACTAATTCTTCACCGCCAACATAATCAGCGCCAGCAGCTTCAGCTTCAGCAACTTTAGGACCTTTAGCAAAAACTAACACGCTTTTGGATTTACCGGTACCATGCGGTAATACCAATGCGCCACGTACTTGCTGGTCAGCATATTTAGGATTTACACCTAAACGGAAAGAAACTTCAACAGTGCTATCAAATTTAGTGGTAGCAGTTTTTTTAACCAATTCTACAGCTTCTTTAGGAGCATAGAATTTGTCAGCTTCGATAAGTTTCAAAGCTTCGATATACTTTTTACCCATTTATAAATTCCTCCTATGTGGTACTAGCGGGACTTGCCCTCCCACAAACTTACGAAAACTAATTATTAGTCTTCAATAACAATACCCATGCTACGTGCTGTGCCTTCAATCATTCTCATTGCAGCTTCAACATTAGCAGCATTCAAGTCAGCCATTTTGCTTTCTGCGATTTCACGAACTTTGTCGCGACCCAGTTTAGCAACTTTCTTTTTGTTAGGTTCGCCAGATGCTTTTTCAAGACCAGCAGCTTTTTTCAGAAGAACTGCAGCCGGCGGGGTTTTGCAAATGAAAGTAAAGGAACGATCTTCAAAAACAGTGATTTCAACAGGAATGATGAGACCAGCTTGTTGTGCAGTACGTTCGTTAAATTCTTTTACGAAAGCCATGATGTTAACACCAGCTTGACCAAGTGCAGGACCTACAGGAGGAGCCGGAGTAGCTTTACCAGCCGGTACCTGTAATTTTACCATCTTAACAACTTTTTTCGGCATTTAATTGCACCTCCTTACTTATTCAGCTTCTTCAACTTGTGTAAAATCAATTTCAACAGGAGTTTCGCGTCCAAACATATCAACAAGAACTTTAAGCTTACCACGTTCTTCATTGATTTCAGCCACCTTACCTACACAATCGGCAAAGGGACCAGTTTTCAGGCGCACCAGCTGCTGTAATTGAAAATCAATTTTAGGACGACTCTCTTCAACACCCATAGAGCGCATAATCTGCTGCACTTCTTCTTCTGTCAAAGGAATCGGTTTTGTACCTGAACCGACAAAGCCGGTTACACCAGGAGTGTTTCGAACGGCATACCAGCTGCGATCATTAACTATCATTTCCACCAGTACATAGCCTGGAAAAACTTTGCGTTGAACGCTCTTTTTCTTGCCATCCTTAACTTCAACTTCATTCTCCATAGGTATAACAATACGGAAAATTTCATTTTCCATTCCCAAGGAATGTACCTTGCGTTCCAGGTTTGCGCTTACTTTATTCTCATATCCGGAATAAGTATGGATAACATACCAACGTCTCTCATCCATCAATATATTGGAAAGCAACGCTTTCCCTACCCTCCTTACTTCTTCTTATTGCTGATTATTGCAGAATCAAACGGAACAATGCACTGAATATAGTATCCACTACCCATATCAGTACTGCACATAACACAACTGCAACAAGAACCACTACGGTATTAGCAATAAGCTCTTGTTTGGTAGGCCAGGTTACCTTTTTTAATTCTACCTTAGTTTCCTTCAGAAACTGAGCAATACCAACACTGCTCTTTTCTGTTTCAGTAGTTTCCGGAACGGCCATTTCTTCACATCCTTGCTTACAATACCTAGTAAATCACACTACAGCAAAATTATTTGGTTTCTTTATGAGGAGTGTGTTTTTTGCAGAATTTGCAGTATTTATTGATTTCGATACGATCTGGATCGTTCTTTTTGTTTTTGTTGGTTTGGTAGTTTCTTTGTTTGCATTCAGTGCATGCCAAAGTAATCAAAGTACGCATCTAGTTACACCTCGCTTACGTTAATAAAATAAAACCAATCTCAAATTGTCGCTAATATAGAGTACCACAGTTAACACTTTATGTCAACTATAAATATATTCATAATTTTAAAATTATAAGACCGGCCAGAGACCGGTCTTATAACTGCATTTTGTAAGAATCTGATTAAGCTTCTTCTACTTCGGAAACAACGCCAGCGCCTACAGTACGGCCACCTTC
>CAUDEF010000019.1 GCA_958448515.1 uncultured Phascolarctobacterium sp.
AGTATTGTCAACACTTTTTCAGCAAGTTTTTTGAAGTTTTTTCTGATACGCTTGGCTGAGTTGGTAAACAGATATATCTTATACCTTTGTTTTAAGCGTGCAAAAATTTATGAATTTTTCAGGATTTTTTGCGTAAAAATTGGGCTTTTTGAGCCTGTTTTTGAAGATTTTCCAAAAATATTTTTAAAATTTTTCAGAAAAATTTCGTGAAATTTCAATTTTGACATATAAAAAACATAACTTTGTTTTATCATATTAACATAAAATAAATGAAAAGCGATGTGATTTTTATGAAAGAATTAGATAAAATGTTTCAAAAAACTATTGCCGCAACACTCGCCGCTGTTTTTCTGACTCTTCCATTAGCAAACCTGGCAGCGGCTGATGAAAGACATGCTCCGCCGCCTCCGCCAAAACACGAGGATCGTTATGACCGTGACAAAGATAAACATCATAACCCGCCCCCTCCACCTAAACCTAAAGAAAAAGAAGATAAGGACAAAGATGATAATGGCAATGCTGTAACAGGTTTCATTATCGGCGCAGCAGTAGGTGCTATTGTTGCCAAAAACACCTGATAAACGACAAAAAAGCTCGGGATATACTCCCGAGCTTTTTCATTTTAAAAACTCTTTATTATTGATTTTTGTGGCGCATATGCGGGAAGAAAAGGACATCACGAATGGAACTGCTGTCTGTCAGGAACATTACCAGACGATCAATACCTATGCCAAGACCGCCTGTAGGAGGCAGACCATATTCAAGAGCATTTACAAAGTCTTCGTCCATCATATGTGCTTCATCATCGCCTGCATTACGTTCTTCAACCTGTTTCATAAAACGTTCACGCTGATCAATAGGATCATTTAATTCAGTGAAGCCATTGCAGATTTCACGTGCATAAATAAAGCCTTCAAAACGATCGGTGATTTCCGGATTTTCTACGCTGCTCTTAGCCAACGGAGAAATTTCTTTCGGATGGCCGGTGATAAAGGTAGGCTGAATGAGTTTATCTTCAACATGTTCTTCAAAGCATGCATTGATAATTTTGCCGATACCATATGTTTTTTCAATAGGTACATTGATAGCTGCCGCCATTTTACGAGCTTCCTCGATATCAGTAATACCGGTAAAGTCCTGACCGGTATATTTTGCAACTGCTTCAATCATAGTCATTCTGTTCCAGGGCGGAGTGAGATCAATTTCCTGTCCTTCATAGGTGATTTTCATAGTTCCCAGAACTTTTTGCGCAGTCTGAGAAACAATGGTTTCTGTAAGTTCCATCATATCTTTGTAATCAGCAAAAGCCTGATAAATTTCTACGATGGTAAATTCAGGATTATGTTTAATGTCAATGCCTTCATTACGGAATACACGTCCTAATTCATATACGCGATCCATGCCGCCAACAATAAGGCGTTTCAAATAAAGTTCCGGTGCAATACGCATGTAAAGCTGCATATCAAGAGCATTATGATAAGTGATAAACGGACGCGCTGCTGCACCTCCGGCAATAGTATGCATAATAGGAGTTTCTACTTCAAGGAAATCACGGCCGTCAAGAATTTCACGTACACTTTTGATAATCTGACTGCGTTTTACAAAAGTATCCCTTACTTCAGGATTTACAATTAAGTCAACATAACGCTGACGATAACGCATTTCAATATCTTTTAAGCCATGCCATTTTTCCGGCAGCGGACGCAAAGATTTGGAAAGCATTTCCAGAGAAACAGCTTTAATGGATAATTCGCCCATGTGGGTGCGGAAAACAGTACCGCATACGCCAACAATATCACCAATATCCATCATTTTAATCAAAGCGTAGTTTTCTTCGCCAATAGCGTCTTTACGTACATAAACCTGAATTCTGCCGCTTTTATCCATTACGTCCATAAAGCAGGTTTTGCCATGGCCACGAATAGCCATTACACGTCCTGCCAGGCGTACGATTGTTTCATTAGCAGACAGTTCTTCAAACTGAGCCGCAATATCTGCAGCATGGTGTGACCATTCAAATTTGTGACCGAAAGGAAGCCAGCCATGCTCTTCAATTTTGTGCATTTTATCAAGACGCACCTGCATTTGTTCATTTATTTCTTTTTCTGTCAGCGGAGCTTTTTCTTCCACTGGTTGTTGGTTATTTTTTTCTTCAGCCATAGTTTTCTCCCCTAATTATTTTATTTCAATGATTTTATAAGACAATTCACCGACAGGAGTATTTACCTGAACAATGGTATTAACCTTATGACCAAGTATTGCAGCTCCTACAGGAGATTCATTGGAAATTTTATTTTCAAACGGATCTGCTTCTGTAGTACCAACTATAGTATATGTTTCTTCTTCTTCGGTTTCCAGATCTTTTACTACAACGGTAGAACCCAGGGAAACAATATCTTTCTTTTTGCTTGCACTGTCATCAATGATGATAGCGGTGTTAATCATCTGCTCTAATTCAATGATACGGCCTTCAATAAAAGCCTGCTCACTTTTTGCATCATCATATTCAGAGTTTTCGCTGATATCACCGTAAGAAATTGCAACTTTCAAACGTTCAGCAACTTCCTGACGACGTACACTGCGAAGGTTTTCCAGTTCATCTTCTAATTTTTTGAGACCTTCTGCGGTTAAAATTGTTTCTTTACTAGCCATGTTCCTGCTCCTTTATTCAATTAAATTATTTTATATGCCAAGCCGAAAATAAACTGCGGCTTTACTGCAGCTACAGATAAATTATATCATATTTAATCTTTTTTCACCAAAGCTTATTATACTAATAGGTCGCCAGTTCCTTTTCTGCCAGATTTCTGATTTTGCAGATTTCTTCAGATGTTACTGCCCTCTCAAAATTTCTGAATCCTGCAAGCTTGAAATTATGCTTTTTGGCAAGTTCAGCAATGGTAATAATCTTTTTCAGTTCCAGATTGCGTCCTAAAGTAAAGCTTTCATATTTTTTCTCCAAAGCCAAAATCATGGTTTCTGCCATGCAGGCATATGAAGTGTGCGGCGGAAAACCAAAATTAAAATGGAAATCCACATTTCCGGGTACATTTATTACTCCGCCTTCAATTACAAGAACATCTTTACGCTTTGCAGATACTTCCTTGGAAACATTGCGTGGTCTTGCCACATCACATACAACTGCGCCTGGCTTTAAACTTTCCGGTGCAATCAAAAAATCCAGCGCACTGGTTACTGTAATTACAATATCCGCCTGATGCAAAGCACTGCTTATTTTATCTGTAACCTCTACCGTACACTCATGTTCTGAAATTATCTGAGCTGCAAGTTCTTCCAAAGGTGCCATATGTCTGGCAACAAGCGTAATATGCTGTACTTCGCCAGCCAGCAGCCTTACTGCAGCAGAACCTATTGAACCACTGGCACCTACAACAACAGCTCTGCAGTCTTCCAGTTTTTTGCCCATCAGCTTAACAGCTTCTTTGGTACCTTCAATAGCAGTTGCCACAGTGTAACTGTTACCGGAAGTAACCGCTATATCAAGATTCTTATCAATTGTAATACCGGCATCACCAACAACTGAGGTAAATGCTCCAAGACCTACAATTTTAGCGCCAAGTTCCTGAGCAACACGTCCTGATTCTATAATTCGTTCCATAACAAATTCTTCCGGTAACTCAAGCATCTGCTTAGCTGTAAGCGGGCAGCCTATAAACCATCCTTCAGCCTCTGCAAACGGACTTTGAATACCGGTTATATGTGATACCTTAAAAGGTTTTTTCTTTTTTAAGCAAGCCTCCAGAAAACTGTGAGGGATATATTTAAAAATCGGAGAAACATGCTCCATATCCTCAATTGACAGAGGATGAATAATAAACGCAAACTTTTCCATTACCTATTGCTGCTCCTTCGTACATATGTACTCAACAGACGATTCTATTTTATACCGATCCAATAACTCTATATATTCTTCCGCGCTTAATGCCTGTTTAGCTCCTTTTAAGGCCACAAGCATGGACTCCATAACATTAGTTCCAAAACTTCTTCCGCTCAGACACGGAGTAGTTGTAACAAGCATCTTCACCTCTGCCCTGCGCAGCATTTCTCTGTCAGCGGCAGTTACCGTATTAGTAATAATAACCTTACCAGTAAGTTTTTCAGGCATAAATTTTTTTATAAAGTGGAAATCTCCGGCAATAATATCATGGGACAAAAAATATTCACCATGTCGTACCTGCCTTTTTTCCTGCTCCTTACCCATGGGGTAAAAAAATCTTACAGGCAGTTTAGTCAGTAACGGTGCCAGTAATCTTGCCCAAAAGCACAGAGATTTAAGTGAATAAAGGGGCTTATTGATATTTAATCCATAAATAAGATCGCCAAAAGTTATTCTGGCACCTGCTTCTGCCAGTGCTTCTGCCATTCCAAAACGGTCAACTCCGCACATCAGCAAAACTTTGCTGTTATTTAAGGAAATAGTTTTGTTTTCCACCAGCTGCTTTATAAGCCTGCGCTCCAGTGAATTTTTCAGACCGCTTCCGTCAAGCACCGGAGTTTTTTTCACATTTGCAATGAGCTGCGCAGATTCTCGGAATGTATATCTTCTTCCGCCTGCGTAAACATATAAATCAGTTCCCCCAAGACCTATGGCGTCAGCCTTGCCATCCCAGTACTCCATAAGCTTTCTGGCTTTTGAAAAATCACCATCTGTTCCGCAGCGCTCAACTGTTATTTCCGTATCACCTAAAGTTACGACAGCATGCGCATCACGTGATGATGAGCCTAAACTTATACTTATTACATGTTTTTTTCGACCTTCTGCGCTCATGAAAAACTCCTAAAGTTATTTGTTTTACAAATTACTATTTTATCATAATTATTTTCTTAAAACAATGTCAGCCCCTAAAATGTTTTGCCTCAGCATAATATTTTTCCGCACATTCACGGTACTCTTCCAGCAGCTGGCAAAAATCATCATAAGTATCCATCTTATGAAAGCGGCAGCGGAATTCTGCAGCATGAGGCATACCCTTCAGATAAGCAGATATATGCCTGCGCATCTCTTTTACTGATATGTATTCTCCTTTAAAATCAATTAACATGCGTAAATGCTCTGCTGCCAGATCAAGTTTTTCATTTAAGGTAACTTCCCTGAAATCCTCATTGCCCTCCAAAGCATTTTTTAACTGTGCAAAAATCCAGGGATTGCCATCGGCACCGCGTCCTACAGCAACGCCGTCACAT
This sequence comes from uncultured Phascolarctobacterium sp., assembly GCA_958448515.1. Classification (GTDB taxonomy): domain Bacteria; phylum Bacillota; class Negativicutes; order Acidaminococcales; family Acidaminococcaceae; genus URXU01. Next base: position 5,206 of record CAUDEF010000019.1, read on the forward strand.
CCGGTCTGTCGCATCATATTCAGTCCATCTGCAGCAGAAAAAATATCGCCGTTGCCAAAAACAGGAATACTGATGCTTTCTTTTACTGCAGCAATAATATTCCAGTCAGCCTTGCCTTCATAAAACTGCTTTCTTGTTCTTCCATGAACAGTTACTGCTGCCGCACCTGCACTTTCAGCAAGTTTTGCAATTTCCACAGCATTTTTATGTTCATCATCCCAGCCGGCTCTGAACTTTACAGTCACCGGAATTTTTACAGCCTTTACCATTGCAGATAAAATTTCATATGCCAGCTTAGGATTATTCATCAGTGCAGAGCCTTCACCATTATTGACTATTTTGGGCACAGGGCAGCCCATATTAAGATCAATAACATCAGCACCACTTGCCTCTACAATTCTTGATGCCTCAGCAAGTTCTTCCGGCACACTGCCAAAAAGCTGTATGGCTGTTGGTCTTTCAGCAGCATCAATTTTAAGCATTTCTGTGGTTTTAACATTTTTATACAGCAAACCTTTGGCACTTACCATTTCAGAAACAGTAAAACCACAGCCCAGCCTTTTGCAGATTACTCTGAAAGGAAGATCAGTAATTCCGGCCATAGGAGCCAGAGCCACAGGAGTTTTTAATTCTATATTACCAAGTTTCATAAAAATCCTTTCATAAATAAAGATAGCCCGCCTAAGCGGGCTGTATTTTTATTTAGAGTTTTTTTCGTATAAAATACGCAAGCCATCTAAAGTAAGGAATGGCTCAACCATATCAATTGCGTCAGACTCGGCAGCCATAGTATTTGCAAAACCACCTGTTGCAATAACATAAGCATCTCCGCCCAGTTCTTCCTTCATATGGTTAACAATACCTTCCATCTGCCCTACAAATCCATATAAAACGCCTGCCTGCATAGAGCTTACAGTATTACGGCAAATAACAGTTTTAGGCTTAATCAGTTCAATACGCGGAAGCTTAGCTGTTCTCTGGAACAAAGCATCGCTGGATATGCCGATACCCGGAGCAATTGCACCACCAAGGTATTCGCCGTTAGGCAAGAGCGCACAGAAAGTAGTTGCGGTACCAAAATCAATAACGATCATCGGTTTGCCAACTTTGCTGTATTTATCAAGTGCGGCTACAGCATTAACTATGCGGTCTGCACCAACTTCTTTCGGATTATCGTATTTGATAGAAATACCGTTTTTAATACCGGGTCCAACAACCATGGGACTAATACCAAAATATCTTTCACACATATGGCATAAAGGGATTAATACCGGAGGTACTACGCTGGAAATAATTACAGAAGTTACCTCATTCATAGGTACATCACTGTAATCAAACATGCTGCGCAGCAAAATTCCATACTCATCAGCAGTTTTAGTACGGTCTGTAGAGAAACGCCAATGCATTTTTAAATCACGATTTTCAAAAACGCCTGCAACTATATTGGTATTACCCACATCAATAACCAGTAACATTCATTATCCTCCTTGGAAAAAGATTCCCAACTTTTATCTTTTAAAAAACCTTTTCTATTATACGCAAAACCCTGAAATATTGCAACTATTTATTGATAAGCACCATTTTTAGCAGCAGCCGGTCGAATAGAAACATCACCTGCTACAACCTTTTCAACTGTTCCGTCATCTTTTTCAACTATCAGCAGGCCTTCTTCATCAATATCAACGGCTTTGCCAAAATAAGTCATATCAGGGGCAATTACTTTTACCTCCTGACCAAGCGTGCAGGAATATCTGCGCCATTCGTCAAGAACAGGAGCAAATCCCTTTTCCAGAACCAGCTCATACAAATCTTCCATATTCTTCAGCATATCTGCCAGCAGGTCAACTCTGGTAAATGGTTCTTCTGCCACATCGGCAACAGATACAGCCAAGTCTCTTACTTCTTCGGGATAATCCTCCGGTTTTCCGTTAGTATTTACGCCGGTACCGATAACAATGTAATTAATATGACCAAACTCAGCATTCATTTCAGTGAGAATACCAACCAGCTTTTTGCCGTTTAACAGTACATCATTGGGCCATTTTATAGCTGCATTAACACCTTTAAGTTTGTTAATTGTTTTTACAACGGACACTGCCGCCAGCAAAGTGCACTTGGATGCTTCCTGAGGCAAAAAGGGTGGTTTTAAAACAACAGAAAACCAGATTCCCTTAGCATACGGAGAAATCCAGCCGCGGGAAAGTCTTCCCTTTCCGGCTCCCTGTTCTTCTGCCACTACAAGCAGACCATTTTCGCAGCCACTGTTAGCAATACTTTTTGCCACAGTATTTGTGGAATCAACTCTGTCCTTATAACAGATACTGTGTCCCAGCCACTTGGTTTTAAGACGGGAAGATATTTCATCCGGGAACAGTCTGTCAGGTGTTTCTTTCAAAATATAACCTTTTTTAGGTACGGATTCTATTTCATAGCCTTCATTTTTTAATGACTGAATATGTTTCCATATAGCAGTTCTTGATACTTCCAGCTGCTTTGATATTTCTTCACCGGATACCGGATCACTGCCACTTGCTCTCAATAACTCTAAAATACGTTTACGCATACACACAACCTCCACTACTATAGCAAGGTTAACACCCGGTTAACCAAAAGTCAAGCAATAAATAAACGCATCTGCCAGCAGCAAATGCGTTTATTTTTACGTTATTTATTTTCAGTTGTATCTGCTGCAGTTTCTGCAGTAGTTGCGGCTTCAGCTGTATTTTCCTGAGGAACTGCTTCCTTTGATGGTTCAACAATTCCTGCTGCAGCTCTTTCTTCACTGGTCAGAATACGTCCATAAGTCATAATTTCCTGAATTTCTTCTTTTTCCAGAGTTTCTTTTTCAATCAGAGCCTGAGCAATCAGATGCAGCTTATCCATATGTTCAGTCAGCAAAGCTTCTGTTTTAGCATAAGCATCTTCAATGAAAGCGCGTACTTCCTTATCAATTTCAGCTGCAACTTCTTCACTGTAATCTTTATCGCGAGCGATATCACGGCCTAAGAAGACCTGATCCTGACGATGACCAAAGGTTACAGGACCAATGTTTTCGCTCATACCATATTCACAGATCATCTTGCGAGCCAGAGAAGTTGCCCTCTGCAGGTCATTGCTTGCACCGCTGGAAATTTCTTTAAGAACAAGCGCTTCAGCAACTCTGCCGCCCAGAAGCACTTTCAGTTCATCCAGCATTTCACTGCGGGTTGCATAATATTTATCCTCTTTAGGCAGGCTCAGGGTATAACCGCCTGCACGGCCACGAGGAATAATGGTAACTTTATGCACCGGATCGGTATTATCAAGCAACATGCCAACAACAGTATGTCCGCCTTCATGATAAGCTGTCAGACGTTTTTCTTTGTCGCTGATAACACGGCTCTTACGTTCCGGTCCCATTACAACTCGTTCAGCAGCTTCTTCCATTTCGGGCATGTTAATAACCTTCTTGTTCTTGCGTGCAGTCATAAGCGCAGCCTCATTAACAAGATTGCTTAAATCCGCACCTGTAAAGCCAGGGGTACGCTGAGCAATTACATTCAGCTCAACATCCTGTCCGATGGGTTTTCCTTTAACATGAACTTTCAAAATTTCCTGACGGCCTTTAATATCCGGACGGTCTACCACAATCTGACGATCAAAGCGTCCCGGACGCAGAAGTGCCGGATCAAGAATATCAGGACGGTTGGTAGCAGCAATCATAATAATGCCTTCATTAGCACCAAAGCCATCCATTTCTACAAGCAGCTGGTTCAAGGTCTGTTCGCGTTCATCATGTCCGCCGCCAAGACCGGCACCACGCTGACGTCCTACAGCATCAATCTCATCGATGAAAACAATGCAGGGCGCGCTTTTTTTAGCCTGTTCAAACAAATCGCGTACACGGGATGCACCAACACCAACAAACATTTCTACAAAGTCAGAACCGGAAATGCTGAAAAATGGTACACCAGCTTCACCGGCAACAGCTTTGGCCAGCAAAGTTTTACCGGTACCCGGAGGTCCGTATAATAAAACGCCTTTGGGAATTTTTGCTCCCAGTTCATTATACTTCTGAGGATGTTTCAGGAATTCAACAACCTCTTCCAGTTCCTGCTTAGCTTCATCAGCACCGGCAACATCTTTAAATGTTACCTTAATTTTATCTTCATCATATCTGCGGGCACGGCTTTTGCCAAAATTCATCACTCTGCCGCCGCCACCGCTGCTCTGGTTCATAAGCAGGAACCAAAGTCCGACAATCAGAAGCATTGGCAGCAGAGAACTTAAAATGCCGGTCCACCAGGGTGGCTGAGGCGGAAGTTCAGCTGTAATTTCAACATTTTTTTCCTGTAATTTACTGATTAAAGAATCGTCATCTGGAGCAATAGTAGAAAACTCCTTACCATCCTTTAACTGACCGCTGATAATATTATCAATGATAGTAACCTGTTTTACTTCATCCTGCTGTACATGATTTATAAAGCTTGTATAGCTTATATCATTTTTCTTTTCAGGTCCTCCGGAATAAAAATCAAACATCCAAATCATTACGATAATAATCAGCAGATAAAAAGTTACGTTCTTAAAAAACTTACCCAAGTACGTAATCCTCCTCTACCAAATATTCACAACATATTAATTATAATATACTCCGTATACTTAAACAACTCTTATTTATCTGCTTAACTGCGTGCATACACAGAGCTTTTCAGTACGCCGATAAACGGAAGATTTCTGTAATCACCTGCATAATCAAGTCCATAGCCTACAACAAATTCATCAGGAATCTTAAATCCTACATAATCAGCTTCCAGTCCGTTGATTCTGCGTTCAGCTTTATCGCACAAAGCAACAGTTTTTAAAGAAGCAGGCTTTTGTTGTTTCAGCATATTGGAAATAGCAGCAAAAGTTACGCCGCTGTCAATAATATCATCAATCAGCAGAACATGCTTGCCTTCAATTTTTTCGTTAATATCAAGTCTTACTTTAACACTGCCGCTGGTGGAAGTTCCATCACCGTAAGAAGAAGCAACCATAAAATCTACACGCAAAGGAATATCAATAGCACGGGTCAAATCTGTAGCAAACCATGCAGCACCTTTTAAAAGAATAATCACAACCAGGTCTTTGCCTGCATAATCTTCACTAATCTGTTTGCCCATTTCTGATACACGCGCATCAATTTCTTCTTTGGTTAACAGTACCTGCTTAATATCATTATTCATTTTCATTCTCCTTTTCAACCATTCTGGCTACCAGCCACATATTATACTTTCCGTATTTCCATGCGCCATTGGCTACACCGAAAATTCCTAATATCAGCTCATTACTGCAAAGCAGAATTTTTTTATCTCTTGCATCTCTGGAGATTTTTTTATCAATAAAATAATCTTTCAGTTTCTTACTGCCATTACCGGCATATGGAGTAAATCTGTCACCGTTACGCCTGTTGCGTACAGTAAGCATATTACTTTTTAAAAGTTCCAATGGATAAATGATACAGTCCGGCTCTTTCGGCGGCTGCTCTCCATGCACAACATCAAAAATTACATAACCGCCCGGAACTTCTGTTTTTGCTTCTTTACCCAAAACAACTTCCCTGCAAAAAGGTACGACCTTCTGTACAGAAGCAGTTTCTGAGGAAAAACTCATTACACCATAGGCGTACGAGGCCGTTATCTGCTGAGGCAGCTGCAGTTTCTTGCCGCTTATATTTCTCATGCACACATCATCAAGCTTTCTTGTATGCACAAAACCAAGCTCAGTCCCGCCACAGGCAAAATAGCACCTGCGCAGCAGCCTCTTTCTAACCGGCGCGCCCAGCAAATGCCAGTTTTCAGTTATCAGTTTAACCTGACCATTATCACAGCGAGCACGTTCAGCAAACTCCCTGTCAGCAAGCTCTGTAAGAAAACTTTCATCTTCCTGAAAAAGCTCTGCGCTCTGACATAAAGCCTTCTTTACTGCCGGATTAAACTCCATCTGCAGATATGGTAAAAGCTCCAGCCTTATTTTATTACGGGTATAGTAAACATCATCATTACTGCTGTCATGGCAAAACTGTATATTATTGGCAAAGCAATAATCTTCTAACGTACTTCTTAAAAGATGCAAAAAAGGACGCAAAATATTGCCATTTTGAACCCGCATTCCTCCAAGGCCAGCTGCAGATGTGCCTCGCAGCAGACGCAGCAGAACAGTTTCTGCCTGATCATCACTGTGATGGGCAGTTAAAATAAACTGCGCCTTATTATCCGCAGCATTTTTCTGCAGCACCTGATAACGCAAACTGCGTGCTGCCTCCTCGGTAGAAAGCCCAAATTTTTTAACAGCTTCTGTTACATTTACATGCTCACACACAAAGGGAAGACCATGTCTACTGCAAAACTGCTCCACAAGTTCAGCATCTGCCAAAGCCTCTTTCCCTCTCATCCCATGCTCAACATGCACAACAAATACCGTAAGATATTTCTCCTCTGCAAGACACGCACATGCATGAGCCAAAGCCATGGAATCAGCACCGCCGCTTACAGCTGCAATAACTGTACTTCCATAAGGGATAAACTTTTTTAATTCCTGAAAGACCTTATGTTTTTTCATAACTATCTTAACATTAAAATAAAGGACACCCTTAAAGAGTGTCCCTCTTAACCATTATCTTTCGCGTCTGCCGCCACGGCCGCCGCGTTTGGATTCAGTGTTTCGTTTTAAATCAATCATGCGATCATCACTGTCTTTTAAAAACTTAGATAATTTATCTTCAAAAGAAAGTGCCTGTACCGGTCTTGCACTCTGTTGACGCATACCTCCGCCGCGACGCTCTCTCTGTTCCTTGAAATCATTCTGAGAACGCTGCGGTCTTGCTTTGGGAGCAGCTTCAGCAGGAGCAGGCGGATTAGCCTGTTTAATGGAAAGTCCGATCTTACCACGTTCGTCGATAGACAAAACTTTAACTTTAACTTTGTCATGTTCTTTTAAAAAGTCATGAACATCTTTTACGTAGACATTAGACACTTCAGAAATGTGAATAAGACCTACTTTACCCTCCGGTAATTGCACAAATGCGCCAAAATTGGTGATACCAGTAACTTCACCTTCTAAGATTGCACCTACTTCGAGTGACATTGAGAAAAAAATCCCCCTTAATAAAACTTTATACACTCTGTTATTATACTCTCATAAAAATAACAGTGTCAACCATCCATATAAAATACTTAAAATTTATTTTTAACAAACAGGACAAAAAAGCAGTCCAAAACAATTAGTTTTGAACTGCTTTACTTCTTAGCCTCTTCGGACTCATTAACAATAAACATGGGTACTTCATTTTTTTTGACCATATTGTATTCATCACGAGCTAACTTTTCAATATACTCAGGATCAGACAGATTATCTCTTTCTTTTTCAAGAGATGCTTTGGTCTGCTTAAGCTTGTCAATCCGCTCTGCTGTAGCATCTTTTTCCTGTCTTATCTGATAAATTTCATATTCCTGCTTAAAGACGATACCCAGACAGATGCAGACAAGAGCCACAAAAAAGAAAAAAAATTTTCTGCTTTTTCGCTTATTTTTGCGCATTATGCTCAGTCCTTTCCAAACATCACTTAATGAAAACAGATACAGACAAAAAATGCCCAGCAAACCGCTGAGCATTGCTTAATTATTTTACATTAACAACATCTTTGAATGCTTTACCAGCTTTGAAAGCAGGAACTTTAGCTTCTCCGATGAGAATTTCTTCACCAGTTTTGGGGTTTTTGCCCAAACGTTCTTTACGAACACGAGATTCGAAAGTGCCGAAACCGATTAATTGAACTTTGCCGTCAGCAGCAACTTCTTCTTTTACAGTGTCAAGGAAAGCGTTAATTGTTTTTTCAACATCTTTTTTGGTCAGGCCTGCTTTTTCAGCAACAGCAGCGACTAATTCAGTTTTGTTCATTGTAAATCCTCCTTATAAATGGTCTTTCCGTAAATAAATTATTCACGAAACTAAATGCCATACATTTAGCTTTTTCTAGCAATATCCTCAAAAAGTAAGATTATCCCTAGTGTTCTCCGTGTTATTTTAACAAAAGTATCAGAAAAAAGCCAGCTATTTTTTTACTTTTTCTAAATTTTTAATCTTTTTGCTTCATTCCAGTAATCATCAAGCTCCTGCAGAGTAAAATCGCTCCACCGCCTGCCGCTTTCTTTTACTTTATTCTCAACAAAAGTAAATCTGCTGATAAATTTATTATTTGTCTGGTTTAAAGCAGCTTCCGGTTCCAGTTTAAAGTGGCGTGCATAATTTACTATTGCAAAAAGTACATCTCCAAGTTCTTTTTCTGCTTCTTCCTTATTGCCGCTTTGCAGTGCAGTTTCCAGCTCAGCAATTTCTTCTTTTACTTTCAGCCAGACATCCGCAGCATTATCCCAGTCAAAGCCAGCTTTAGCAGCTTTTCCCTGCAATTTATAGGCACGCATTAAAGCCGGCAGTCCGTAAGAAACTCCATCAAGTATACTGGTGCGTTCTTTCTTTTCTTCTTTTTTAATCATTTCCCAGTTACGGATTACTTCATCACTGTTATTTACATCAGTATCACCAAAAACGTGGGGATGACGGCGAATAAGTTTATCTGTTACTTCATCAATGACATCCTGTAAATCAAATCTTCCCGCTTCTTCTGCCATGCGCGCATGGAAAACTACCTGCATCAGCACATCACCAAGCTCTTCACGCATACCTGCTGTATCATCAGCATCAACAGCTTCCAGAAATTCGTACACTTCTTCAATCATGTTACTGCGGATACTTTTGTGAGTCTGTTCAATATCCCATGGGCATCCTCCAGGCTCACGCAAGGTTTTTATTACATCTACAAGAGGCTGCACGTCTGCATCATCATAGTATCTTTCCTCAACAACTTCATCAAAGGCTTCACCTTCTTCAGATACATATAGATTATTGGCAGCATCATCTAAAACAGGCGGAACAAAAACACTGGTCAGATGATCAATGTGCGGCTGTCTGTCCAGCTCATATAATTTTACAGGGCGGCATTCCTCATCCGGCAGACCTAAATTGCGCAGGAAATATACTTCATAATCGTCATCAAGAGTATCCATCAACGACAATTTTAAATCTGACGCAACAAGTTTGCTGTATACCTGAGTAATCATCAGGGGATAATTTCCTGCATCACCAATTGCGCCAAAATCCTGAGCATCTATAATGCGCAGACCGGCAATAGGATCTATTTCAAGGTCAACATAGGCGAGATCAAGAAAACTCATTGCCGGCTTGATTTCAGCAGTAATACTCAGTTCTTTTGCGCGCTGACGAATCAAAACAACAGTACGCTCAGCAACAAGCGGACTTCCGGGAACTGCATAGACAACATCCTGCTCTGCTGCAGTTTTTAAAACAAAATCTGTTATGCTGGCATAAACTTCTTCAAAAGAAGCACTATTTTCATAAAAGCTGTCACAGGAAATAAAGCTGATTTTTTGTTTTTCCAGTTCTTCCACAGTAGGATGAACTCTAGTACGTAATATTACCTGAGCACTGCTCTGCAGAAGCTGCATGGTTTCTACAGATAAGTTTCCCGCACTGCCAGGACCAAGACCAACAATAGTCAATTTTCCCATATTATACCTTCTTTCATCTCTTGATAAATTTTCTTACACCAGGTAATTTGCCTAATTCATTTTTAGTGACAGCTCCTGTAATCAGAGCAAGTATAAAATATATCACCATACCAGCTGCAATAGCAGCGCCTACAGCAAGCACCTGTACGGATAAAAAGGTTTTTAAAAGCGGATACAGCATCATAACAGCTGCACCCATCATCAGAGCCACAGCCCCAATCTTAAATATATTATACCACCTGAAGCTTATTTTATATTTGCGCAAAATTAAAATATTAAGTATTCCGGCAGCAGCAAAATTAATATTTGTTGCCCAGGCTGCTCCGGCTATATTATAAACCTCATTGGTAAAGCACCATACAACGGCAATCTTAACCGCAAGACCCGCAAGCATATTAAACATGGGCAGGTTAATAATTCCTATTCCCTGCAAAAGACCCGTTGTAATCTGATGCATACCCAAAAGCCAGATTGACGGTCCTAAATGCATAATTGCAAAAGCAGCTTTTGACGTTCCATATAAAAGTACGGAAACAGGCTCTGCCAGAACACTCATGCCAACAGCAGCCGGCATTGTTATGAGGCAGCATAAATTCATTGCCGTAACGGCTTTTTCCCTGACCGCAGCAAAATCCTGCAAAGTATACGCTTCCCTCACTGCCGGAACAAGACTTGCCGCCAGAGACATTGTAGGAATAGTTGCCATCATCAAAAGCGGCTGAGCCATTCCTGCCAGATAACCAAATAAAGCTGTAGCCTCATCAACATCAAAACCGCAGTCAATCAATCTGTTAGGAACAAGCAGCATATCGATACTGCTTGATATGGGCACCATAATATTAGCGCAGGAAACAGGAAGAGCCAGCAAGACCAGCCTTTTAACAATCTTCCAGGCATTTTCCTTAGCAGCCTTTTGTATTTTATCTGTATTTACCTGCCAGTACTTTTTATATTTTATATAAAAAATACTCAAAACAATAAGTCCTGTAATTCCTCCCGGAACTGCACCAAAGGCAGCACCGGCAGCAGCATATTCCAATCCGTATGGTAGAAGCATATAAGCAAGTACTACCATGGTCACAACTCTTATCAGCTGCTCTAAAATCTGCGATACAGCCGGTGGGGTCATCAGCTGATGCCCCTGAAAATATCCTCTGAAACACGCCAGAATTGTAGAGAAAAATACAGCCGGAGTTAACGCCACAAGACCATAATAGGCGCGTGGATCACTTATAATGCCGCTGTCTACCAGCACTCCTGCCCCTGCAAACAAAGCCAGAGCAAAAACAAAGCCAGTTCCCGCCATCAGTGATAAAGATATCTTAAAAATCCTCTGAGCATTAAAATAATCCTTCTGCGCCAGTTTTTCAGCAACAACTATAGATATGGCAACAGGAATTCCTGCCGATGAAACTGCAAGAATCAGCAAATATACCGGATAGGCCATCTGGTACAATCCGATTCCCTCACCGCCAAGCAGCCTTGAAAGTAAAATACGATTAAAAGAACCAATAACTTTGACCATTAATCCAGCCATAGCCAAAATCGCAGCTCCGCGTAAAAACTTATCTCCGCTCATAGCTAATTCCTTTCCATTCTAGTTACTGTCTTTCTCTATAAACATAGAAGGCAGCCTTTTTTCCAGCCATTCTAGATCATCTATCTGCAGGCCTGTTGTTTTAAATATCAGCTGTGCTTCCTTACTGTTTTTGAATACCATACGTCCCTTATATTCATTAAGCAGTGCAATAACAGCCTCCGTTGCAACTTCAGAATGCTCGCTGAAAACAATACGAATCTCTCCAGGTCTCGCACTGATGCCTTTTATTTTCAGCAGACGGCATAAACTTCTTAAAGCAGCAATACGCCATAAAGTCTCTGCTTCTTCAGGAGGATTGCCGAATCTGTCAATAATTTCATCAAGCAAATCATCACGTTTCAGATAATCAAGTTCTGCAAACCTGCGGTACAGTTCCATCTTATACCTTGGGTCTGCAATATATCCGTCCGGAATAAATGCTTCCACAGCAATTTCCAGAACTGGTTCCGGTTCCGGTGCGGCAGCTTGTACGCCGGTTTTCATTCTTTTGATAGTTTCTTCCAGCATTTCACAGTATGCCGCAAAGCCTATGCCTGTAATATGCCCATGCTGCTGCGGTCCAAGAAGATTGCCTGCTCCGCGGATTTCCAGATCACGCATGGCAATTTTAAAGCCGGCACCAAGTTCAGTAAAATCTCTGATAGCCTGCAGACGTTTTTCAGCAATTTCGCTCAAAGCCTTGTTTGGCTTGTACACAAAATAAGCATAAGCAAGTCTGTTGCTGCGGCCAACTCTGCCTCGCATCTGATACAACTGGGATAAACCAAAATTTTCCGCACCGTCAATAATTATTGTATTGGCTAAGGGAACATCAAGTCCATTTTCTACAATCGTTGTACATAAAAGCATATCGCAGGTGCCTTCATAAAAAGATACCATTGCATCTTCCAGCATTTCTTCATTCATCTGTCCGTGAGCAATTTTTATATTAATACCAGGAACAAGCTTACGTATTTTAGCTGCAATCTGTTCCAGACCGCTGACACGATTATGAATATAATAAACTCTGCCGCCGCGTCGCAATTCTCTTTCAATTGCTTCTTTAATCATACCATCATTGTACTCTGCCACAAAAGTCTCAACCGGCAGCCTCTCTTCCGGAGGCGACTCTATAACGCTCATATCGCGGCTGCTTACTAAAGCCATATGCAAAGTTCGCGGAATTGGCGTTGCTGATAAGGTAAGCACATCAATACCGGCACGCCATTGCTTAATTTTTTCCTTCTGCGCTACACCAAAACGCTGCTCCTCGTCAATAATAAGAAGTCCCAAATCATGAAATACCACATCAGACTGCAGCAGACGATGGGTACCGATTAAAATATCAATGCGGCCTTCTTCCAGCAGAGAAAGTGTATGTTTCTGTTCTTTTGCCGAGCAGAAACGATTCATCATGGCAACATTAACCCCAAAATTGCTCATACGTTCTTTAAAGGTTAAATAATGCTGCTGTGCCAGAACTGTAGTAGGAACCATAACAGCTACCTGCTTGCCGTCAACTACCGCTTTAAAGGCGGCCCTGATAGCAACCTCCGTCTTTCCATAGCCTACATCGCCGCACAGCAGCCGTTCCATGGGCTGAGTTTTTTCCATATCTGCTTTAATTTCCTTTATTGAACGCAGCTGATCTTCTGTTTCTTCATATGGAAAACTGTCTTCAAAATCCTTCTGCAGCTGTGAATCAGCAGAAAACGCATAACCAGGTAAAATCTGCCTCTGAGCATATAAACGCAGTAATTCCTCTGCAAGCTCAGTAATGGCCTTAGCGGCCTTGGCAGTAGTACGTTTCCAGTCAGCACCGCCCATTTTTGACAATCTTGGTACTGCGCCTTCATTGCCAACATACTTGTGCAGCATGCTTACCTGATCTACAGGAACATATAATTTATCATCCCCTGCATATAAAAGTACCAGATAATCTCTGTGTACATTGTTTACAGCTACATTTTCTACTCCCAGATAGCGGCCTATGCCATGCACTTTATGTACTACATAATCGCCTGCTTTAATATCAGAAAAATATTCCAGCTGCTTACCCTGATTTTTACTGTGCAGACGCTTTTTCTTCTGCATTCCGTAAATATCATTTTCCGTCAAAAGCAGCCATTGTTCGTCCCAGAATCTGAAACCATGGTCCAGTTCACCAAAAATTACATTTAATTTACCATAAGTAATACTTTGATCACTGTAAACTGCGTCAATGCCATAATTGACCATATTTTCAGCAAAGCCTCTGGCTTTAATACTGCTGGTAAGCATAATAATCGGTGTAATGCCTTCACTCAGCCAGTTATGCAAGTCTTCCTGCAGCAAAGCAATATTTTTATTATATGGAGCAACACTGCGTACAGGAATGCTTATAACTGGGCAGCTTTTAAGATAACTGTGTGCCAGAGCAGATATTAAAACTACTCCCTGCTGCTCGCACATAGCAGTAATTTCATCTTTAGTAAACAGATCTTCTCCATATGCTTTATTTTCTTTATCAAGTTTTTCCAGCATGGAGAATGTTTTAACAGGCTCATCAATAATTACAATGGTATTTTCTGTACAATAATCAAAAACTGAGGCACTGTATTCAGAATCTTCCTTGATAACAAGAGGTACAATTTTTACTTTAGCAAAACTTTGAATACTGCGCTGATTGTCCAGATCAAAACTGCGTACAGCATCAATTTCATCGTCAAACCACTCAATACGTACAGGTTTATTGCTGTTAATAGGGTATACATCCAAAATATCGCCTCTGAGGCAAAACTGACCTAAAGCATCTACCTGATCGGTTCTTTCATAGCCAAATTCTGTCAGTGTTTCCAGCACTTTACGCTGATCATACTGCTGACCAACCTCTATCTGCAAAAACTTGTCTTCTATACTGCCAGGTCTTAACTGCTTTTGCTGCAAAGCCTCAGCAGTAATAAAGACAATGCCTTTTTCTTCTCCTTTTAAAAATCTCAAAGCTGCGCTTCTTCCGGCCTGCAGCTCAAGACTCTGAGTATCTGCCTGCACTCTGGGCAAATCAACGGGATAAAGTTCCTGCATAGCAGTATCGGGATAAAGATAGTTAAGTTCACGTCTGTAATTTCTTATTTCTTCTCTGGTAGCTGTACAAATAACAATACTGCCTTCTCTGCCAAGCAAAATATCCAGAGCAGCCAAAAAGACCGATTTGCAGCTTCCTGACAACCCGGTAATAACTGTTGTTTGTTTATTCTTTTTATTTACAGCTAATTGCTGCAGTTCATCTAATTCTTTTATTTTATCTGCAATTAGGTTATCCATGAGTTTCCAAACTTTCAAACTTACTTAAAAAAGGGTTTTAGCACCAGCTAAAACCCCTTCTTATTACTTTTTTTACAGCTTTACAGCAAAATCCTTACGGTCAAAGCTATGAATTGCATCAACAAATCTTACGGTACCAGTTTTATATCTGGTAGAAATGGTATGTGTACGAACACCGCCGCCAAAATAACGCAGACCAGTCAGCATGTTGCAGTTAGTAATAGCAGTTGCAGTAAACATGCAGTCATCACCTTTTACCAGATCATCCAAAGTCAGCACTTTATTGCAGTCTGCAATACCCATTTCCAGGCAGCGTTTTGCCTGAGCTTCATCTTCAGGGCACAGCTTAGCCTGCATGTCACCGCCAAGGCATTTAATAGCTACAGCAGCCAGAACACCTTCCGGAGCACCGCCGCGGCCGATATACATATGTACACCGGTACCTTCAATACCTGCATTAACAATAGGGTTAACATCGCCGTCAGTAATCAGCTGAATACGCGCACCTGCACTGCGGATTTCATCCATAATGCCATAATGACGTTCACGATCAAGCAATACTACATTAAGGTCAGACACTTTACGATCAAGAGCTTTGGCAACACGTTCCAGATTTTCTTTTATCGGAGCATTAATATCAATGCATCCTTTTGCACGCGGGCCAACAGCAATTTTATCCATATACATATCAGGAGCATGCAGCAGGCATCCTCTGGGAGCAATTGCAATTACAGCAATAGCACCGGGCTGTCCTTTAGCCACAAGATTAGTACCTTCTACCGGATCAACAGCAATATCAACAGCAGGACCGCCGGCACCAACTTCTTCGCCAATATACAGCATCGGTGCTTCATCCATTTCGCCTTCGCCAATTACAACGGTACCGCTGATATTAACTGTATCAAACATTTTGCGCATAGCGTCAACTGCCAGCTGGTCAGCGCCATTTTTATCGCCTCTGCCAACACTGCGGCCGCAGGCAATTGCAGCAGCTTCAGTTACACGCACAAATTCCATAGAAAGTTCTCTGTTCATTATTCACATCACTCCTTGAGTAAAATTCAATACTGCTTTCTTTATTATGACACTTTACCATTATTTACGCAACTAAAAAACTACTGGAAAACCCTTCCCAGCAATCCAAAAATAACCTGCAGAGGAAAAATGAAAACAACATAAAGCAGCAGCAGGCTAAACAAAATAGTAACTGCCGCACGTTTAAAATCAATAAGATAAACAACTTCCAGTGATCGCATCAGCAAATACAGCATCCAGCAAAATCCGATTACCGTAACGGCTGCCAGAAGCAAGAGCCCATAAAATCCAAATTTTCCGGCAAGCAGGGAAACAGGAGTAAGCACAAGAAAGGGCAAAACCGTATAGCCGATAAGGCAAATCAGCCCTTTTGGATCACCTGCAACAGCGCCAAAAGTTTCAAGTATGCCATGCAGCAAAAAACCATAAATAGTAAGTGCTGCTCCCAGTACAATCACACTGGCAATGATAATGGCAAACCTGACCTCTAAGGGTTGAGAAATCAGCCACGAGTTAGTCACCACTCCGGAAAAAAATCCTATGCTGAGCAGAAAATACCAGCCACTGCGCCACAGACACGGTTGTTTTACAAGGGTAGTCATACCAGCCTTGGTGTCAAATAAAACGTCAAATGTTTTCCGTCTCACTTATAATCACCTCTCTGCTCTGGGTGAAACTCCCTGCTGCATTCCTCCGGTAACCTGCTGAATCAGCTGGCTTTTGATAAGATCAGCAATTTCTGCAGAAAGCAAAAGCTCCCACGGCTGTTGTTTTACCTGTTCTTTAACTACCGGCATGCCTTCAATACCTGCAAGTTTGCCTGCTTCAGCCAATGCATCATAATAATTGCCTATCTCATCAACCAATCCGACATTTTTTGCCTGCAAACCTGTATAAACTCTGCCATCAGCAAGAGCTCTTACCTTACCGGCCTCCATTTTACGTCCTGCGGACACAGTATTAATAAAATTCTCATAAATTTCATTAACAATGCCCTGTAAAATCGCCTTTTCTTCCGGTGTCATGGGTCTGTCACTGCTCATAATATCTTTATACGGACCGCTTTTTATCTTTTCACTGGTAACACCGATTTTCTTAAACAGCTCTTCAGTATTCATATATGGCATATAAACACCGATACTGCCTGTCAAAGTTGTGGCATTGGCATAAATTTTATCACTGGAGCAGGCAGCAATCCAGTAAGCAGCAGATGCACCTGTATTGCCCATAGTAGCTACAATGGGTTTTTTTGTTTCTTCCTTAAAGCGTTTAAGTTCACGAGAAATTTCTTCTGCCGCAGTTGCACTGCCCCCGCCGGAGTCAATACGCAAAACAAGAGCTTTTACGCTGTTATCCGCTGCGGCCTCTCTGATCTGTTTCATAATACTGCCGCTTGTTACTCCATTAGCCTGACCAAAAATACTGTCACTTGCAGTACCACTCATAATTGTTCCCTGAATATCAATTACAGCAACCCTGTCATGAATAGGCACGGCTTCCTGATTATTATTTCCCTTTAACAAGGATACAACAAAACTCAGAACTGCAAGCAGCAGCACAGCACTGATAAACAGTTTTTTCAGCATATCTAACCTCCTGTTTAACTCTTTTTAAGCAATAAAAGCAGACTACTTCCGCAGCCTGCTTTTATCATATTAACAAATCTTTATTTTTGTTCCCTCAAAGCAGCTGCAATAAAATCACGGAACAGCGGATGGGGATTAGTAGGACGAGACTTAAATTCCGGATGGAACTGTGCACCTAAGAACCAGGGATGTACATTTTCCGGAAGTTCAACAATCTCTACCAAACGGCCATTAGGCAGTGTACCACCTAAAACCAATCCTTTTTTAACAAGCTCTTCACGATATGCATTGTTAAATTCGTAACGATGACGATGGCGTTCATAAATCAAAGCTTCACCATAAGCTTTTTCGGTGAGGGTTCCCGGATACACTTTGCAGGGGTATAATCCCAGGCGCATAGTTCCGCCCATATCCTCAATATCAGCCTGTTCAGCCATCAGGTCGATTACATGATGCTCTGTATCTTTGTCAAACTCAGAGCTATTAGCTTTTTCAAAGCCGCAGAAACGTGCATACTCAATTACAGCGCATTGCATGCCAAGGCAAATGCCAAAGAAAGGTACTTTATTTTCACGAGCATAGGTAATGGCTTTAATTTTGCCTTCAATGCCACGGTCACCAAAGCCGCCGGGAACAAGAATACCGTCCACGCCCTGCATAACTTCAGCCATATCAGTATCTGCAGCTTCAATATGTTCTGCATTTACCCATTTAATGTCCAGTTCAGCTTCGTTATAAACTGCAGCATGGCGCAGAGATTCAGTAATACTGATATAAGCATCCTGCAGCTCAACATACTTGCCAACTACTGCAATGGTAACTTTTCTGTCATATTTTTTCAAAATACGTGCTACCATATCATGCCAGCCGCTCATATCCTTAGGACGATCTTCAACATCCAGTTTTCTGAGCACAATAGTATCAAGGCCCTGTTCTTCCATCAGCATAGGCACTTCATAAATGCTCTTTGCTGTAAGATTCTGAATAACTGCATCAGGATCAACATCACAGAACATAGCCATTTTTTCGCACATATCTTTGGAAATTTCTTTTTCACTGCGGCATACAATAATATCAGGAGAGATACCAATGCTGCGCAGTTCTTTTACACTGTGCTGAGTAGGTTTGGTTTTTAATTCGCCGGCAGCAGAAATATACGGAACTAGAGTTACATGAATGTACAGTACATCATTTTTGCCAACTTCTTTTTTAACCTGTCTGATTGCTTCAAGGAACGGTAAGCTTTCAATATCGCCTACAGTGCCGCCGATTTCTGTAATAACAAAATCAGCATTATCTTCACGGCCAACTCGGAAAACTCTCTCTTTAATTTCATTGGTAATATGAGGAATAACCTGTACAGTACCGCCAAGATAGTCACCACGGCGTTCTTTATTAATTACAGACTGATAAATTTTACCGGCAGTAACATTGGAGGATTTGGAAAGATTGATATCGATAAAACGTTCATAATGTCCAAGGTCAAGGTCAGTTTCCGCACCGTCATCAGTTACAAAAACCTCGCCATGCTGATAAGGACTCATTGTGCCAGGGTCTACATTGATATATGGGTCAAATTTTTGGATAGTTACTTTAAAACCACGGCTTTTCAGCAAACGACCCAAAGATGCAGCAGTAATACCTTTGCCCAAAGAAGAAACTACGCCGCCAGTTACAAAAATATATTTTGTCATTTTAATTCCCGTTCCTTTCTTAACCAGATTAAAATGGTCATTACATTCTTTCAGGTGCAGATACACCTAAGATTCCCAAAGCATGTCTGATAACATGGCCCACTGCTTTTACAAGGGCAATGCGTGCCTGCTGAACATCACTGTCTACACCAAGTATACGGCATTGATTGTAGAAGGAATGGAACAGGCCGGCAAGGTCATGAACATAATACGCTACACGATGTACAGCACGTTCTTTGGCTGCGGAAGCAATAAGTTCAGGATATTCACCAAGCTTTTTAATCAGCTCAAGCTCAGATGCTTCAGTAAGAGCATTCAGTTTTAATTTTTCGCTGTCAGCAGCTTTAATTCCTGCCTCTTCCAGCTGACGCATAATACTGCAGATACGAGCATGAGCGTACTGAATATAATAAACAGGATTTTCATTGGATTTTTCTGCAGCCAAAGTCAGGTCAAAATCAAGCTGACTGTCAATGGAACGCATTACAAAGAAGAAACGAGCCGCATCAGTACCAACTTCTTCGATAAGTTCATTCAAAGTTACGCTCTGACCTGTACGTTTAGACATTTTTACAAGCTCGCCGTTGCGATAAAGACTTACCATTTGCAGAATCAATACTTCCAGTTGTTCAGGTTTATAGCCAAGAGCACCAACAGCAGCCTTCATACGGGCAATATAGCCATGATGATCAGCGCCCCAGAGATTGATAATTTTTTCAAAACCGCGAGCAAATTTATTCTGATGATAAGCAATATCCGCTGCAAAATATGTAGGAATACCGTTATCACGGATAACAACACGATCCTTATCATCGCCATGCTCAGTTGCTTTCAGCCACAGAGCACCGTCTTTTTCATACAGGTAACCGCGTTCAGTCAAAAGCTCGCAAGCTTTTTTTATAGCATCTGCATCATGAAGAGACTGTTCGCTGAACCAGACATCAAAATGTACATTGAACGCTTCAAGATCTTCTTTTAATGCAGCAAGTTTTTCTTTTAATGCAATAGTGCGGAACTCCTGCAGTCTTTCTGCTTCATCCATGTGCAGGAATTTATCGCCGTAAATACGTACTATTCTCTGTGCTGTTTCGATAATATCGTAGCCATGGTAGCCATTTTCCGGGAACTCAACTTTCTGACCAAGTTCTTCCAGGTAACGCGCATTTACAGAAGCGGCAAGATTATTAATCTGATTACCTGCATCGTTGATATAGTATTCACGGGTAACATCATAGCCTGCTGCCAGCATCAGATTAGCCAGAGCACTGCCTACTGCCGCGCCACGGCCATGACCTACATGCAGAGGGCCTGTCGGATTAGCGCTTACATATTCCAGCTGAATTTTTTCTTTGCAGGGGCATTCCAGATTGCCATAATTTTCGCCGGCTTTAATAATATTTGCCAGCATATCATACATCCAATCCTGTTTTAAATAAAAATTAATGAAGCCAGGACCGGCAATTTCAGTTTTTTCAATATATGCACAATCAAGATTATCAACAACCGCCTGAGCTATAACTCTGGGATTTGTTTTCAGACTGCGTGCAGACTGCATGGCAAAATTAGTTGCAAAGTCACCAAATTCTTTCTGAGGCGGAACTTCCAAAATTACTTCCGGCAGTTCTCCTTCCTTTACCGCACCACTGTCAATAGCTTTCTGCGCCGCATTTTTTACAGCAGCAGCCAACAACTGTTTAATGTCCACTACTTATATCCTCCTCAACATCAATTAAAATCTTCATATCTCCATAAAGCTGTCCATCATGAGCCAGAGTATACTCAATTTCTACATGCCAAACGCCATCTCTGAAATAAGAATACACATAGGAAGTAGTTGTTTCCAAAGGTATTTTCATATAGGGCGTAACATAAATGCTTTTATCTATGTATCCGCGGCAAAATTCCTGTCTGTGATCCAGACTTCCGCTGCGCAGAATAATTACCTTTTCTGCATCCCATTTCAGCGTAGTTTTGGTTCCTTCAAGACCGGACTGCTCATTTTCTTCATAAAAAACGTAGTTAACTCCGTTCTTTTCAGTCATTTTACCTGCATAATTATGTTCGGTAGTCAGCGTACCTTCACTGTCTTTAGTTACGCTGACAATATGTATTTTAACAGGTTTCATACGACAACCTCCGCAAACACGATTAGAGCCTGCCCACTTTTCGCTCAGCACTTTATGATCGAAAAGGAGCAAGCTCCCAGATTTTTGTCAATTTAATGCATACGCAGTAAAAAAGACCAAACCGATATTCTTTATCTTCAATATTATATACCAGCCATATGTACCAGTCAAGGAAAGTAAAAAATTATCACCTTTTGTATACAATATTAAAAGCTTGTAAGATTATGTTTTTTTTGTGTATAATATCATTATCTATTTTATTATCGGAGGGGTTTTTATGCAACAGGATTTAGGCCTGATATTTGCTTTCGGGCTATATTTCTTAATGATGTTCGGCATGGGCGTCTACCACATGCGCGGCGAACAGGATCTGGAAGGTTATGTACTTGGCGGACGTAAGGTAGGTCCCTGGGTTTCTGCCATGAGCGCCGAAGCATCGGATATGAGCGGCTGGATGCTGATGGGTCTGCCGGGTTATGCTTATGTCTCCGGCGTCAGTGCTTTCTGGATTGCTATCGGACTTGCTTTAGGTACATTTTTAAACTGGATTATCGTAGCAAGAAGATTACGCGTATATACAAAAATTGCTAATGATTCCATTACTTTACCAGACTTTTTTGAAAATCGTTTCAGAGATAAAAGTAAAATTCTGCGTATTATTTCCGCAATATTTATTTTTATTTTCTTCCTTATTTATACTGCATCAGGATTTGTTGCCGGCGGACGTTTATTCAATACAGTTTTAGGCGTACCCTATTTTGAATCCCTGCTTATTACTGCAGGCATTGTAGTGTTCTATACCTTTACAGGCGGCTATATTGCTGTTTGCCGCACTGACTTTGTTCAGGGCGTTATGATGTTTTTCGCAATTATTATCGTCCCTGTAACAGGTATGATTTACGCCGGAGGCCCGATAACCTCCTTTGAAACTCTTTATGAACTAAATGCCAATTACTTTAATTTCTTTACAGATGCAACAGGAGTTACCTTAAGCGTTACTGCTATTGTTTCTCTGCTGGCATGGGGCCTTGGCTACTTTGGCCAGCCGCATATTCTGGTACGCTTTATGGGTATCAGTTCTGCAAAAGAAATTCCTCAGGCTACCAAAATAGCTATGGTATGGGTAGTATTCTCTCTGTTTTTTGCTGTAACAGTTGGTCTTGTGGGACGTGTTGTCTTAGGCGACAGCCTGCAGGGTGTTAATACAGAAACAGTATTCATGGTTATGAATGATAAATTCTTTACCTCATTTATTGCCGGTGTCATTACATCTGCAATTTTAGGTGCTATTATGAGTACCTCGTCCAGCCAGCTGCTTGTTACTGCCTCCGCAGTTTCCACAGATTTTTATCAGGCTCTGCTGCGCAAAAACGCAAAACCAAAAGAGCTTCTGATTGTCAGCAGAATTGCGGTTATTCTTGTTTCTGCATGCTCTCTGGCAATTGCCTCCAACCCTAATAACCTTATTTTAGATCTGGTAGCTTATGCCTGGGCCGGATTTGGCGCATCTTTTGGTCCGTTGGTACTCTTTTCTCTCTTCTGGCGCCGTATGACTCTGCGCGGTGCTATTGCGGGCGTTTTCTTCGGTGGCTGCACAGTACTTCTCTGGAAAGAGTTTTTTGCCTATACCGGCGTTTACGAAATTCTTCCCGGTTTTATAGTATCCTGCCTTGCTATTCTCATCTTCAGCTTAACAGATAAAGAACCTGCTGCTGAAATTGTTCGTGACTTTGATGTAGCAGAAAAACATTTAAATACTTTAGAAGACTGAGTTCTCCCTTTACCAAAGACCTGAAATTATAAATTTCAGGTCTTTTTTTATTACAATTATTACAAAATTCAGCATGATTTAATATTGATTTAACATTCGCATAATATTCCTTTAACAATACGGTTATATACTGAGCATGTAACAAATCCAAAAGATATTCAAGGGGGATATATTATAATGAAATCCAAAAAATTATTAGCTTTATCTTTAGCAACCATGTTTGCATTCGGCGTAGTTGGCTGCGGCAGCGATAACGATAAAAAAGAAACTGCTTCTGCTGATGGCGGCAAAATTGTAGTTATATCTCGTGAAGATGGTTCCGGTACCCGCGGTGCTTTCATCGAACTTTTCGGTATTGAAAAGAAAGGTGAAGACGGCAAAAAAGTTGACCACACCACTGAAAGTGCTTCCATCACCAACAGCACTGCTGTTATGATGACCACCGTAGCAGGCAATAAAGATGCTATCGGCTACATCTCCTTAGGTTCCTTAAACGACACCGTAAAAGGTCTGGAAATTGACGGCGCAAAAGCAACTGCTGACAATATTAAAAACGGTTCTTACAAAATCGCTCGTCCTTTCAACATCGTAACCAAAGGCGAAGTTAGTCCTGCAGCAAAAGATTTCATGGCTTTCATCATGTCCAAAGAAGGTCAGAAAGTTGTTTCCGATAACGGCTATATCGGCGACGACAAAGCTGCTGCTTATGCAGGTTCCAAACAATCCGGCAAAATTGTAATCGGCGGTTCTTCTTCCGTAACTCCGGTAATGGAAAAATTGAAAGAAGCTTACATCAAAGTAAATCCTGATGTAAACATCGAAGTACAGCAAAGTGACTCCACCACCGGTGTTAAATCTGTAATCAGCGGTATCTGCGATATTGGTATGGCTTCCCGTGAAATCAAAAAGAGCGAACTTGATGCAGGCGTAAAAAATACTGTAATCGCTACTGACGGTATTGCAGTTGTAGTTAACAAAGAAAACAAAGTAAATAACCTTACAAAAGCACAAGTTGCTGATATTTTCACCGGCAAAGTTACCGAATGGAGCAAACTCTAATCTGAGTTAAAACTTAATAGATGACATTAAAGGTTACCTTGCATAAGGTAGCCTTTAATTATAAGATAATGAAACTTTTATGATATTTAATGATTTGGTGAGGTCTTATGAACAAAAGCAAAGAAAAAATCATGCACTTTGTTTTCTTAGGGGCAGCCTGTGCTTCTATCGCCTTAGTTGCCATGATATGCGTATTCTTATTTGCTAACGGTATTCCTACTATTGGCAAAATCGGTGTAACCGACTTTTTATTAGGAGAAAAATGGCGTCCTACAAATGATATTTTTGGCATACTGCCCATGATTTTAGGCAGTATTTATGTAACTATCGGCGCAATTATAGTTGGTGTGCCCATTGGTATTTTTACAGCAGTGTTTATGGCAAGGTTCTGCCCTCCTGCTTTTTATAAAGTATTAAAACCTGCAGTTGAACTTCTGGCAGGTATTCCCTCCGTAGTTTACGGCTTCTTTGGTCTGGTAATTATGGTACCTCTTATCCGCGAACTGTTCGGCGGCACCGGCAGCAGCATGCTGACTGCTTCTCTGCTGCTTGGCATGATGATTCTTCCTACCATCATCAGCGTTGCTGAAGCTTCCCTGCGCGCAGTCCCTAACAGCTATTATGAAGGTGCGCTGGCACTTGGCGCGGGCCATGTACGCAGCGTGTTCTTCACTATAGTTCCGGCAGCAAAATCAGGTATTATGGCAGGCATTATTCTCGGTGTAGGCCGTGCCATCGGTGAAACAATGGCAGTTATCATGGTAGCAGGCAATCAGGCCCGCATGCCCCAGGGTTTGCTTGAAGGCGTACGTACAATGACAACAAACATTGTTATTGAAATGGGCTATGCAGCTGATCTCCATCGTGATGCTTTAATTGCTACAGCTGTAGTACTGTTTGTCTTCATCCTGATTATCAATCTTACATTTTCTTATTTGAAAGGTAAGGTGGCGCAATAATGAGTAATTTAAAAGCTAATCTCAGAAAAACCTTATACAGTTATGGTACAGAGCCATCTGCAGTAATTCTTCTGGCATGTGTCTGGGGTTCTGCAATTATCACTTTTTTAACTTTGGCTTTTATCCTGCTGTATATTTTGTGGCAGGGTATTCCCAATATCAATGCTGGTTTATTTGCTCTGGAATATAATACAAAAAATGTTTCCTTATTCCCTGCAATGCTGGATACAGTAATCATGGTGCTTCTGGCACTTTTAATGGCTACTCCCCTTGGCGTATTTGCAGCAATTTACCTGGTTGAATATGCCAAACGCGGCAACAAAGTAGTAAATGTAGTTCGTGTAACTGCAGATACCCTTTCCGGTATTCCCTCTATTGTTTATGGTCTGTTTGGTATGCTGTTTTTTGTAGTTTATCTGAAAATGGGCTACTCCCTTTTAGCAGGTGCCTGCACAGTAGCAATCATGGTACTGCCGCTGATTATGCGTACCACAGAAGAAGCTTTAAAAGCTATTCCTGACAGCTACCGCGAAGGCAGTTACGGCCTTGGCGCAGGCAAATTACGTACCGTATTTTCCGTAATTCTGCCTTCTGCAATTCCGGGTATTCTGGCAGGTATTATTTTAAGTATCGGCCGTATCGTAGGCGAAACAGCAGCTTTGATTTACACCTCCGGTACTGTAGCGGCGCTTCCGGAAAACATCTTCTCTTCCGGTCGTACTCTGGCAGTTCATATGTACGTACTTGCCAGCGAAGGCCTTTACATTCCACAGGCCTATGCTACTGCAGTTATCCTTGTTGTTATCGTAATTGCAATCAATACATTATCTGGACGTTTAGCTCGTAAACTTATGAAGGGGAATTAATAATGCAAGATAAAATTACTATTGAAAACTTAAACTTATACTACAATGACTTCCATGCTTTAAAAGGCATTGACATGCACATCAAAGAAAAAGAAATTACTGCCTTCATCGGTCCTTCCGGTTGCGGTAAATCCACTCTTTTAAAATCTTTAAACCGTATGAATGACCTTGTAGAAGGCTGCCGTATCACCGGCAATGTTCTTTTAAACGGCGAAAATATCTTCACCACAGAAGATGTAAACCTGCTCAGAAAACGTGTAGGCATGGTATTCCAAAAACCAAATCCGTTCCCGATGAGCGTTTATGATAATATTGCTTTCGGACCTCGTACTCACGGCATTACATCCAAATCCAAACTGGATGAAATTGTAGAAGAATCTCTGCGTAAAGCTGCTATCTGGGAAGAAACCAAAGATCGTTTAAGTAAAAGTGCTCTCGGCTTCTCCGGCGGTCAGCAGCAGCGCCTTTGCATTGCCAGAGCGCTGGCAGTACA
Source organism: uncultured Phascolarctobacterium sp. (assembly GCA_958448515.1). Classification (GTDB taxonomy): domain Bacteria; phylum Bacillota; class Negativicutes; order Acidaminococcales; family Acidaminococcaceae; genus URXU01. Next base: position 31,285 of record CAUDEF010000019.1, read on the forward strand.
GCCGGAAGTTCTCCTTATGGACGAACCTACCTCTGCTCTTGACCCTATCTCTACATTAAAAATCGAAGATCTGGCTTTGGAACTGAAAAAAGATTATACCATTGTTATCGTAACCCATAACATGCAGCAGGCTGCCCGTATCTCTGATAAAACCGGTTTCTTCCTGCTTGGCGATCTTATTGAATTTGACGAAACAAAAGAAATCTTCGGCAATCCTAAAAATCCTAAAACAGAAGAATATATCACTGGCCGTTTCGGTTAATTTATGTAAGGCAGGTAATAAACATTATGAACAGAGTAAATTATGTAAAAGACTTAAACAATTTAGTTGGCAGCGTAGAAAGTATGGGCGAAGCGCTCTTAAATACTCTTGACCAGGTTATTGCAAATCTTGAAGAAAAAGATGTTGCTCTTGCGCATCAGATTATTGCTGATGATGATATTTTTGATAATCAGGAACTGGAAATTGAAAAACAATGTTTCAGCCTTCTGCTGCTGCAGGCACCTGTTGCCAGCGACTTGCGCGAAATCTCCTCTATTCTGAAGCTTGTAGGTGATATGGAACGCATTGCCGATCATTGCAGTGATATTTCTCAATACACACTGCAGCTGGCTGATTACGAAAATGTTCCCATGCCCAACAACTTCATGCCCATGATGAACATTATGCGCTCCATGGTCAAAGACAGTATCACTGCCATCAGCAGCAATGATGCAGAGCTTGCCAAAGTTATTATTGCAACTGATAATGAAGTTGATGCTTACTTCACTCAGATGCGTCATGATCTGACTAAACTGATGCAGGAAAAACCCTATTTTGTACCCCAGTATGTAAACTACCTCATGATTGCCAAATATGTGGAACGTATTGCCGATCATGCAACAAACATTGCGGAATGGGTTATTTATATTGTAAAAAATGAATTAGTTGAAGGCGACTCTCAGGCTAAATAAGGTTCATAAACCTTACACCATATGCACCTGTAAATTGTTGTTTAGAGCAACTTTTGCAGGTGCAGTTTTTTTATACATTATAATCTGGTATAATTGTAGCAAATCACAACGGAGGTTTTTATGAACAGAATAATTTTAGCATATAATTTTACTCCCCCAAGACTGCAGGCACTGAAAATAATCTGCATGCTGGTTAAGGCCCAGTGCAAGGTTGTAGAACGCAAAGACATGCTGCAGCCTGTCGGCTATCTGGCAGGAATTAAAACAGTAGCTTCTGTAAACGAACAGTTTACAGAAGCTACTCATACAGATGAAATGCTTTTTCTCTGCGGCTTTGACCGACCTGCACTGGATAAACTACTTACAGCTATCAGAAAAAGCGCTCTGAAGCAGATACATTTAAAAGCCATGCTCACCGCGCACAATATGACCTGGAACGGTGTTCAGCTGATGGATGAGCTGACTGAAGAACATAATTACATGACCGGACAAAATAACCAGAGTCAAACGGAACATACTACCACAAATAACTAATCTTATGATAGAATAGTACTATAATAAATTTCGGAGGTATAACCACATGGCAAAAGACAGTTCCTTTGACGTTGTTTCTCAGGTTGATATGCAGGAAATGGACAATGCTGTCAATCAGGTAAAAAAAGAAATTGATCAGCGCTACGACTTCCGCGGCAGTAATGCATCTATTGAACTGGAAGACAAAGGCGTAAAAATTGCTGCAGAAGATGAATACAAACTGGAAACCATTATCGACATGCTACGCGTAAAAATGGCAAAAAGAGGTATTCCTCTGCGTTGCCTTGTTCCCGGCAAAGTTGAACCTGCTGCGAAAAATACCGTTCGTCAGCAGCTGGAAATTCAGCAGGGTATTCCTAAAGACAAGGCAAAAGCTATTGTTGCCGCAATTAAAGCAACCAAATTAAAAGTAAATGCTCAGATGCAGGACGATCAGGTTCGTGTATCCGGTGCAAAAAAAGACGACCTGCAGGCAGTTATCCAAACTTTAAAAGCAGGCGATTTCGGCGTAGACTTACAGTTCATCAACATGCGCTAATTTAAAGACAGCTTCGGCTGTCTTTTTTCTTAAATATCACACACAACATTCTGAAATAAGTTATAATAAACTAAAAAGAACTGTCAGGTGGTATTATGCATAATCATATTATGGAAAGCAAAGAATTTGACAAAAATAAAATTACTGAAAAGGCTTTAGCTCCCTACAAAAAAAGCTTTTCTCCTCTTAATCTGCAGAAAAAGCTTCTTAAATATGGGCAGGTCATAGGCATCAATATTATTTATAAAGTTCTGCAGCTGTGGTATGTACTGCAAAAACCAGATGTTCCCGCTCAGACAAAAGCTGTTATCATGGGTGCCTTAGGCTATCTGATAAGCCCTCTGGACTTTATCCCCGATCTTACGCCGTTTCTTGGCTATAATGATGATCTTGCGGCAATTATGTTTACACTGGTACTGGTTCAGCAGTATATTGATGATGATGTTAAGGCTAAAGCTCGAAAAAAACTCAGTAAGTTTTTTGATGAAGAAACTATCAGTAAATTAGACTAAAACAGCAAAGGAGATAACCTCATAAGAGGTTATCTCCTTTTTTATTTTACAGTGTTGTTAAATCGTAGGGAGTATCCTGATAAACAATATTCAGCCAGTTCGAATAAAACAGATGCGCATAACTGCACCATTTAAAGCAGGGCTGCTGAGAACTGTCATTGTCCGGGTAATAATTTTCCGGCATAGCAATATCCATGCCCTTTTTCTTATCACGCACATATTCATCAGCCAGAGAATAACGATCATATTCAAAATGTCCCAACACAAAAATACGCTTCAAATCACTGGTAGCACAAATATTTATGCCATGCTCAACTGAACGTGATAAAACCTCCAGCTCTTTATTGGCATCTATGGCGCTGTCATCAACAGTAGTATGTCTGGACTGAGGAATAAAATATCTGTCGTCAAAACCGCGCAGCAGCGGATGATTACGCACAGTGATACCATACGGATAAATACCAAACATTTTTTCCGGCAAAATATCCTTTTCTACTCCGTAATAATGGTACAAGCCTGCCTGCGCACTCCAGCAGTAGTGCAGTACAGAATAAACATGTTTTTCTGCCCATTTAAGATAACCGGTAAACTCTTCCCAGTAATCAACATCTTCAAAATCATAAGTTTCTACCGGCGCTCCGGTTATTATAAAGGCATCATAATAGCTGTCTTTAATATCATTAAATTCCAGATAACAGCTGTCCAGATAAGAATTATCAGTATGAGTAGTCTGTCTGCTGACAATACGGCAAAAATCTATCTCAATCTGCAAAGGTGAATTGCCAAGCAAACGCAAAAGCTGCAGTTCAGTAGGTTTTTTCAGCGGCATTAAATTTAAAATCAGTACTTTTAAAGGTCTGATATCCTGTTTGGCAGCTCGTTGCTGACCGATTGTTACAATTCCCTCCAGATGCAGTTTATCAACAGCAGATAAATTATCACTTATTTTAACAGGCATATTTGTTCCTCCGTTATTATCGAATATTATTTAAAGCATTTTCCAAATCATCCAGCAAATCATCAACATTTTCCAGTCCTACAGAAATTCTTACGGTACCTGGATTAATACCGGCAGCCAGCTGTGCTTCCTTGCTGAGCTGCTGATGGGTAGTTGATGCAGGGTGAATAACAAGTGATTTACTGTCGCCTACATTGGCAAGATTGGAAAAAATTTCCAGACTGTCGATAAAACGGCAGGCATCTTCATAACCGCCACACAAATCAATAGAAAAAATAGAACCGCAGCCTTTTGGCAAATACTTCTGCGCCAGCTGCTGATAAGGATTACCGGCAACTTCAGGATAATTTACCTTGGCTACAGCAGGATGTTTGCTTAAAAAGTCTGTAATTTTTCTGGTATTTTCAATATGTCTTTCAATTCTCAAAGACAAGGTTTCCAGTCCCTGTACCAAAAGCCAGGCATTAAAGGGACTTAAAGCAGCACCTGTATCGCGCAGTAATTTAGCTCTGATACGTGTTACAAAACCGCTGCCGGGCAAATCGCGTACAAAGTTAATACCATGGTAGGAAGCATCTGCCTGATCCAGTTTTGCAAATCTGCCGGAAGCAGCCCAGTCAAACCTGCCGTTTTCTATAATCACACCGCCAATGCTTGTACCATGACCGCCCATAAATTTAGTGCAGGAATGAATAACGATATCTGCGCCAAAATCAAAGGGACGGAACAAATACGGAGTAGCAAAAGTATTATCTACAAACACGGGCAACCCATGCTCATGAGCAAGCTTGGTAATCACTTCAAAATCAGGAATATTAATGGCAGGATTACCTAATGTTTCCAGAAAAATCAGCTTAGTATGCTCATTAATAAGCTCGGCAAAATTCTGCGGATTGTCAGGATTTACAAAATGTGTTGTAATGCCGTATTCTGGCAGGGTTTCTGCAAACAAATTATAGGTACCGCCATAAATAGTAGAAGCGGCAATAATTTCATCACCCTGACTGCATAAATTAAGTACGGCATAGGTTACAGCAGCAGAACCGCTGGCAACAGCTACGGCAGCTGTACCGCCTTCTAACGCAGCACAGCGTTTTTCCAGCACATCCGTTGTAGGATTGTGCAGCCTGGAATAAATATACCCTTCTTCCTTCAAGTCAAACAAAGCTGACGCTGTCTGCGTATCTTTAAAAACATAGGATGTTGTCTGATACAAGGGCAACGCTCTTGATCCTGTAGAAGGATCAGGCACCTGACCTGCGTGCTGCTGTAATGTTTCAAAACGATATTGTCTTTTCATAAAAGTCCCCTCCTGGATATCATGTTACGCTCAAAAAGAAAATAAAAAAACTTCCGTTCCTGCACAAATATACAGGGACGGAAGTACCGTGATACCACCCTAATTCATCCATTACTCACATAATGAACCTCTTCAAGTACGCGGAATAAAATTCTTGAATACTCTAGTGCTGTAACGGGCACCCCCGGACGGTTTAAATCAGTTCGACCAGTCTGCTCCAAGGCCATCTTCGGTAAAAACTTCAGCATCTCCTTGCACCATACAGAGACTCTCTGCAGCATCCATTTTTTACTTACTCTTCTTTTCATTGCAATAACAATTTGAAATTTGATACATAAGATACCATAATCAAATTAAAGCGTCAACAAATACTTTACAATTTTACCTGTTTTTAACCTATACCGTTATATTTTGTAACATTTTAACAAAAAAGCCTGTACAAAAACTATGTACAGGCAAAATATCTGGTGATCCCGGGCAGATTCGAACTGCCGACCTACCGCTTAGGAGTTCGATTCCGTGCACTTTCATTATCGTACGTTTATTTTATTGACTTGCCGAAAACCCTATCTGCATGGGCGTTTGCGGACTTTATCCAACAAATAATTATCTGATAAATTATATTAACTTTTTATATCTTGCTTTCTTTTTAAAGAGATAAGGTGCCAATAAGGTGCAGACAAGGTGCAAAATAAATCCAAGCTTATTATAACTCAGCATTCAGCATCATTTCACCATTAATAAATGATACTCAATCTTTAAAGCCTGTGCAATAAGCAAAATTGTTTCAATATTATAAGGACCCTTCCCACATTCAATATCAGATATTCGTGAACGTGATACACCAGATGCATCCGAAAGCTCTTTTTGAGTCCACCCCTTTAATTTTCTATAGTATAAAACCTTTGCCCCAATTGACCTATATTCTAATACAAACATATTTTACACTTCACTTTATTATATAAATATTATGCTACAAAACCATTCTCTGCTCCGTTACACATATCTTACATATGTGCTTCTTATTTGACATTGCATTAATTTACCAGTAAAAATATCTTCATTCTGAAAAAATTAATGCCAGCGATTAAATTCGCTGGCATCTTTCAATTCCAAAACTCCCTGATTACCTCTACCAGCTTATGCTTCTGCGGTGCTCGCATCTTTTTCAGCGACTGCATTTCTTTCAGCATGGCATATATTTCATCATCAGTCATGACCTTCAGAAACTTCCGCAGCCGGATAATAAGGATATTGGCAATACGTTCAATGGTTACAATGTTTTTAAAATCTTCTTCATCCTGCACTAGCTCTGTTATCAGCTGCTCAGATTTTCTCAGCATATCAGTAAAAATATAATTATCTGTTTTACTCCAGTTCTTCATAGCTGTAACTCCCTATGCTGCCTTGCTTGCTCTTTTCTGGCATTCCATGCACAGCGGCTGACCAAACTTACTTACTGAAAACTGCAAGACCTTTTCACTGGTAATATCACAGCCACAGCCTACACAGACTGCTACACCTTCACTGGTTGTTTTCTTTGGTGCAGCTTTTGGTTTGGTAGCTGGTTTTACATTCTGCTGACTTTCAGTGCAGGTAGCTTCATCCGTTTTACCGTCAGCTTCCGGATCATCACCGGTAGCTATGCAAAGGCTGAGCATAAAAGCATATTTAATAGCAGCAGTCTGAGCTTTCATTACTGCTTTATCTCCAGCATCCTGTCCTGAACCTATACCAAATAAATCAACACTTTCTCCGCTGTCGCTGTCAATGATGTGTACCTGTACCGATACTGTTGCTAAATGCTCGGTATTACCTTTAAGATTGGTAACGTCAACCATACTTTCTAATGTAGGGCAGACAATACTTGCCAGCTTATTTTTAGTAAGAGATTCGTTAACCTTTTGCAGTACATCCTCAGCAGTAGCATATTTATAATTGTGAAAGCTGTTAATTCCATTCTTGGCAACATGACTGCATTCGTTCATTACAGCAACCAGTTTTTTAGCTATTTTTGCGTTTTCCATATAAACTCACTCCTTTAGCTTAATAATCACTGGGAAACATAACTGTTATAACATCATATTCGATTTTATCGGTGCTTTCAGCGGTAATAAAGATTTTACCCTTACAGGTTTTATAGGCACCTAAAAGAAAGTCTTTGTATTTCAATGCATCAGCATTAACAGCCTTATCTTCTTCAGAAATTTCTCCCCAGTCCTGACGGCAGAATCTTCCTACAGATGACAGGACTTGGGTACTGAAGGCCAGGCTCTGTTTTACTTCACAGGCTAAGGCTGCTGTCTGATAAATTTTAGCTTTATGAAAAATATTCATTTTAAACCTCCATACAAAACAAAAAGCAGACAGTTTTAAACTGTCTGCTTTAATAAACTTAATTTTTATTTTATTAACCACTGGTAATCCTGACGGGAATCTAAAACATAATCTACATAAACAACTTCATCCTTAAACTGGTAAATTACCATGAAACGTTTTAAGATTATCAGCTTGCGATATTTGTTATAAGGGATAAATTCTCCTTCAAGAAAAGGGGCTCTTTCCGGTAATACGGATAGTGAACGTATGGCTTTAATCAGTTCTTTTTTGACACTGGCAGCATTTACTATGCTGTCTGATGCTATATAGGCAATAATTTCTCCGAGTGCTTTCCTTGCCTTGTCTGAAACGATGATATTATACTGCTTCAGATTTTGCATTTTCTATACCTCTAAGAGTATCGTCAAGATAGCTTTCCAGTTCGTCAATCGTATATTCTTTACTTCCGGCAAGACGCTCTGCTTCTACTGTCAATAATGTCTCACGCAGTTTAAGCATTTTTTCACGCCTGTTAAAGCTTTCTATATCCATGACAACCAGATCACCTTCACCATTCTTGGTAAGATAAATCGGTTCCCTTGTCCTTTTGCACAGTTCAGCTATTTCATTATAATTCTGTCTGATTGCAGCAGAAGGTTTAATCAGCATAACGCTCACCTCACATAGTATTATTCTGATAATATTATATCAGTATACTGCTATATAAGCAAGGTAATATCTAAATCAAGTCTTTGCTCAAAGAAAGTAACCTTATGCCGCAAATTTAATTTCTCTGCTATGCTTAACCATTCTGCCATAAGGGCAGTTTTCAGCTACAGCGCAGTAGTCTCTGCATTTTCTGTCATGCCAGCGTTCTTTGGCTGAACATAATTCCGGAAGATA
>CAUDEF010000020.1 GCA_958448515.1 uncultured Phascolarctobacterium sp.
ATGTTCCGTACAGGGTTAAAGAGGTGCTGTCGTTTTCACCGCTGCCGTTTGCATAGGTGGTTTGACCGTCATTGTGGCTGATTGCCGCACCATAGTGCCAGTCGCCATATGCTTTGTCATAGCCTAACTGGAAGTAGTTGTACTGGTTTTTGAATGCTCCGCCATATTCAAATTCACCGCGGCTCATACGTGCCCAGATGCCCTGATCGCCTTCGCTATTACGCAGTTCGCCAAGACGCTGGCTTAAGGTGCTGTCTTCCTGACGCCATGCAATAAGTGCTACGCTTGCAATATCACGCATGTTAGCCATAGTTTCAGATGTTTCTCTTACATTTACATCACTATAGCCACCATTACTACTAACACTCATACCATAACCTGCTGTAATGATACCATCTGCTAAATCAACATCTGCAGAAACATTTTCACTATTCAGTTGTACACTTTTTTCTACAAGAGATTTAAATTGCTCTGCTGTTAAATCGTCTGCATCAATTCCATTGTAATGTACTTCTAATTTAGGTTCAGAAGTAGCAGTCTTTATAGGTAACGCATTTGCTACAGCAGTTACTTCTGTTTCTTCGCCAATATGAAGATTACCGCTGTTTACAGTATTATCACTAATTTCAGCTTTAATATTTACAGTACCGCCAGTACCTTCCAAAGAATTAATATTTACATCTTGATTAATTCCCTGCATGTTGATAATACCATCATTCATAATAACGTTTTCAGCATTAAATAATTTTACTTCTTCCTGAACATTAACTTTACCACCATCAGCAAGAGTAAGCTCATTTACAAAGCTATCTCCAGCCATATTCCATGCAGCACCATTATTAAACTGTATTTTAAAATCAGTTACATTACCATGATACGGACTTTCATTTAACTCTACATTATCAATATTACCCTTATAACACTGAAAGGCTCTTCCGTTAAATTCTGAATTTTCACCGTTAAAGTTAATATTCACATAAGAGTTAATCAACTTACCACTATTTTGTGCATCTCCAGGACTATTTGGCGTTTCAAAAACAATGTCACCATTTATAACTGTAGAATGAACACCATCTGTATTAATATTTACTGTTGAATTGCCACGAACATCAATAGCATTATGAGCCTCAATTACCAAATTACCATTTATATTCATAATGCCATTAGAATACGCTGAAACTCCCATACCGGTATTCAAACGATCGTTGTCATATCTTGTATTTTTGATATAAATATTATCTGCCTCAATATTAACATTAGCTACAGTTTCTGCATTATAACCTTGATCATTATGTGATAATTCTGTATTATTTCCTACATGAACACTAAAATATCCACTACTTTCCACAGTAAGTTTATTCACATCAATTGTTATTTTACTATTCTCTTCCAATGCCATTATACCTTGACTACTAGATTTAACATGTAACTCATCACAAGTATAATCTTTCGTGTTGCCACCTGTAACTTTTATATCACCATTTACAGTTTCAATATCTGCTGCACTTACCCCAACAGGTACAGCCAACATTAATCCCAGTACAATAGCACTGGCAAGTTTTTTGTTTGTCTTTTTCATACAACTCATTCCTCCTAATTTTATTACACATTTTACACATATATTTTTCACATGTGTTATTGTTATTATACTACTCTTGAACCCCCCCCCGCAAGACACCTACTATTTGCTATCCGAAATTTTTACAGTCTTGCAGCTTTTACTTATTTACAATATTATTTTTATATTTTATTATCCGCATCTATGTACATTTTATATTTTTTGTAATATAATCTATCTGTAAGGTTTTTCATACACTCCTTACAGATTGCAAGCCTTTTTTCATACACTTGTAATCGTCCTTTCTTTATTTGTGGCAGGGCTTTATTGCTCTGCCATTTTACTTTGCAAAAAAATAAACCCTGACCATGCTTTTATACATAGTCAGGGTTTTACTGTTATTTTAGACCATTATAAATGATACGGTTCATTTCTGCTTATTTTAAAAGCTCTGTATATCTGTTCCACCAAAAGCAGTCTTATCATCTGATGAGTAAAGGTCATTTTGGAAAAGCTGAGGGCAAAGTCAGCACGCTTTCTCAGCGCATCAGTATAACCAAAGGCACCGCCGATTACAAAAGTAATATGACTGCTGCCCTGCAGCGCCAGGCTGTCAAACTTAGCCGCCAGCTCCGGAGAGGAAAGCTGCTTGCCGATAACATCCAGCAAAATTACATAGGAGTTGTCGGGAATAATATTCATCAGCCTTTGAGTTTCCTTTTCCAGTACCTGCTCCTTAGCCGCTGCTGAAGGATTATCCGGCATTTTTTCTTCATTGATGGATACTACTTCCAGCTTACAGAAAGGTGTCAGCCTTTTTATAAATTCATCAATGCCGGCAGTTAAATATTTTTCTTTAATTTTGCCCACGCAGGCAATAGTAATTTTCACGTTTAATATCCTTTCGGTACTTCTTCCAGTGTTACATCTTTAGTTACTTCTACGCCATTATGCAAAATGGTAACTTTAGCCACATCGCCTACACGGCATTCACTCAGCTTGGTGCGCAGGTCAACAGCAGTAGCCACTTTATCGCCGTTAAAGGTCAGAATAATATCGCCAGGGCGGATGCCTGCCTTATCAGCCGGGCTGCCTTCCACAATTTTTACGATAAAGATACCGCCATGCAAATCAAGCTCAAAGCCATAGCGTTTTGCAATGTCCTGATCCATGAGTGAAGCGCCAAGATACGGACGGACAATGCGTCCTTCCTTAACCAGTTCATCCAGAATGGGCTTTGCTGTATTTACCGGAATGGCAAAACCTATGCCTTCAACACCGCTTACGGCAACTTTGGCACTGTTAATGCCAATAACCTGTCCGTCCGCATTTACCAGTGCACCGCCGCTGTTGCCGGGGTTAATGGCAGCATCTGTCTGAATCAGATTAAATTTGCGATCGCCAACTTCAATGCTGCGGTTTAAAGCACTGATTACGCCTGCAGTTACACTGCCTCTGAACTCCAGTCCCAGGGGATTGCCGATGGCAATGGCAGGCTCGCCTACCAGAAGACTGTCAGAATCGCCAAATTCTGCAACAGGCAGATTATCCTCATCAATTTTTACTACTGCCAGATCAGTTACAGCATCGGCACCCAGTACTTTGCCCTTTACGGTTCTGCCGTCTGTAAGGCTGACAATAATTTCAGAAGCGCCTTCTACAACATGGTTATTAGTTGCAATATAGCCGCGTTTGTCATAAATAACACCGCTGCCGGTACCGCGCTCTGTAAGCTGAACGCGGTTAAAAATATCACGCACATAGGCTTTATTGGTAATGCCCACTACTGCCGGGCCAACTTTGCCTGCTGCAGCAACAATAGGCGTATTGCGGGCTGCGCTAAGCTTCTGCTCTGCTGCCTGTACCTGCTTGGTATCTTTAACAGCCTCAGCAGTTTTATTATCACTGCATCCGGCTATTAAAATAGCTGCGCCCACAAGTCCGCAGGCAAAAATATTTAAAGATTTGCTCCATAAGCTTTTTTTCATTTTTTTCACTCCCATACTTTAAAAATTAGTTACAACCTGCTCCTGTGATGCCAGCAGCAGTCTGATATCCTGTAATTTATTCTGTTCTGATAAAATTCCCTCTACTGTTTTTAAGGCAACAGAGGGCAGATTATTTTCATGGCTCAGATGAGCAAGAAATACCTCCCTCGGCAGAACTGGCAATCCTGCCAGCAGCCATCCGGCGCTGTCATTGGATAAATGCCCCCGCGTGCTTAAGATGCGCTTTTTTAAAAGTTCCGGATAAATTCCGTTGCGCAGCATGGTCACATCATGATTGGCCTCTAAAATAAGTGTATCGGCATCCTGCACTTCCCGGCGGATAACATCTGTTGCAAAACCTGTATCAGTTACATAGGTACATTTATGTTTGCCGCTGATGAAGCTGTATCCATGAGGATCTGCCGCATCATGAGAAATGCTGAAACTTCTGATCTGTACATCGCCGCATACGATATTGCCTTTTATAATACGGCAGTTTTGTCTGTTGATTTCTCTGTTGCGCAGTAAAATTGCCTGCCAGGTTTTTTCACTGCTGTATAAAGGCACGGCATATTTTTTGCTGAAAGTTTCCAGCCCTTTTACATGGTCTGTATGTTCATGGGTAATAAAAACACCGTCCAAATCTTCCGGGCTGAGGCTGATTTCTTTTAATCTTGTTCCCAGCATCCGGCAGCTGATACCCATATCTACCAGAAAGTTCTGCTTGCCGTTGCTGATGACAGCAGCATTTCCCTTACTGCCGCTGGCAAGCATTGCTACTTTAAATGTGCTCATGCCTCACCTGCAACGATGGCAACGCCGGAACTTGTGCCAATGCGCTCTGCACCTGCAGCAAGCATGGCCTGAGCCGCAGCAAAGTCTTTGATTCCTCCGGAGGCCTTTACCTGAAGATTATATTTGGCAGCTTCTTCTGCCAGCAGCTTTACATCTTCTACTGTTGCGCCGCCCTTATTAAAGCCGGTACTTGTTTTAACAAATGCCGCACCGCCGCGGGCAACCAGCTGACAGGCGGTTTTCTTTTCTTCGTCATTCAGCAGGCAGGTTTCAATAATAACCTTTACGGGATAAGGCTTAGCCGCATTCACTACAGCCTTAATATCCTCAACAACGCCTTCGTAGTTGCCGCTTTTAAAAGCAGCCATATTCATTACCATATCAATTTCATCTGCGTGATCATCTTCCACAGCAATTTTTGCAGCCAGTGCCTTAACATCAGTTCTATCTTCCCCAAGCGGAAAACCAATTACTGTTACTACCTTAACTGCACTGCCATTTAACAAATGTCTTGCCAGACCTGCATAACACGGATTTACGCAGACAGCGGCAAAATTATGCTGCAGCGCCTCACTGCACAGGCGCATAATGTCTTTAACCTGCGCTTCCGGTTTCAGCAGTGTATGCTCTATATGTTCAGCTATTGCCATAACTTAACACCTCTTTTGTTTTAATGCTCTTATTATAACAGATTTACCCTGCCATAGTGTGGCATTTTAGTAAAAGAAAAGGCCCAGCAGAAACAATCTGCTGAGCACGACAGGACAAATCAGTGTTTTTTGCGGCATCTTGGACATACACCAAAGAAATAGCATTGGTGGCTGCTGATTTCGTAACCGCTTTTATTTTCTACGTCAGCTACAAGGCCCTCAGAATTAAGCGCCATAACATCATCTACCGCACCGCATTCAGTGCACTGCACATGGTGATGAACGCTTGTATCCGCATCATAACGGAAGCTGTCTTCACCGGTATTTAAAATCTGAATAACATTAATTTTATTCAAAATTTCTACAGTTTTATACACTGTGGCAAAACTCATGGAAGGATATTTGGGACGCAGTTCATTATAAAGCATTTCTGCGCTGGGATGGCTGTGAGTTTTTGCAAGAGTTTCATATACAGCCAGCCTTTGCGGAGTAACCTTATAGCCATTGCTTCTTAAAATATTTGTAAGTTCCTGATTAGTAAGCATAAGCCCTCCTCGCCAGAAATTTTTCTGACATTTCAATAATACTTATTATTTATTTTACATTATTTAACATATTTTTGTCAATTAATAATTATTATAAAATACACTGCAATCATCTGCTATAATAGTAAAAGAATTATTACTAAACGAGGTTGAAAATGGAAAAAATCTTAAATATTTTAGCGCGTGAATTAAAAATATCTCTGTCCCAGGCACAGGCAGCAGTTAATCTGCTGGATGAAGGCAATACTATTCCCTTTATCGCCCGCTACCGCAAGGAAGCAACCGGCTCTCTTGATGAAGAGCAGCTGCGTACCATCGAAGAGCGGCTTGCCTATCTGCGCAACCTGGAGCAGCGCAGGCAGGAAATCATTGCTTCAATTACTGAGCAGGAAAAAATGACTCCGGAACTGGAGCAGGCTTTAAATGCGGCAGAAAAACTGCAGACACTGGAGGATTTATATCTTCCCTACCGTCCCAAACGCCGTACCCGCGCACAGATTGCCCGCGAAAAAGGTCTTGAACCCCTGGCAGAGCTTATTATGCAGCAGGGAGTATCCCTTTTAACTTTAGAGCAAATTGCTTCTGCCTATCTTGACGAAGAAAAAGAACTGACAACTGCTGAACAGGTGTGGCAGGGCGCAAGTGATATTGTTGCCGAAAATATCTCTGACAGTGCTGCCGTACGTCAGCTAATCCGCAAAGAGCTGTGGCAGGACGGAGTAATAGCCTCCCAGCTGATTGCAGATGAAAAAGACGCTCCTGAGTTTTTAAACTATCGCGACTATACAGAGCCACTGCGCCAGCTGCCGCCCCACAGAATTTTAGCCCTTAACCGCGGCGAAAGCAAAAAAGCCTTGAAAGTAACCATACAGGCAGATGAAGCAAAGCTGCTGCACAGACTGGCAGTTAAATTAAAAGCCAGTCAGTCCAGCCCTTTTTATCAGCTATATCTTGATGCTATAGCCGACAGCTACAAGCGCCTGCTTTTCCCTTCTCTGGAAAGAGAGCTGCGCAACGAACTGACAGAAAAAGGCGAAAAACAGGCTATCAGCGTTTTCTCTGCCAATTTGCGCCAGCTGCTTTTAACTCAGCCTATCAGCGGGCATACCATTCTTGGTCTTGACCCCGGTTATCGCACCGGCTGCAAAACAGCTGTTATTGATCCCAGCGGCAGGGTGCTCGCCACTACCGCCATGTATATTACAGGCAGCAAGCATCAGCAGCAGCAGGCTGAGCAGCAGTTTATCGATCTTGTAAAAACACATCATGTAACCCTCGTTGCCATTGGCAACGGTACTGCATCCTACGAAACAGAGCAGTTTACTGCGCAGATGATTGAAAAGTACAATTTAGATATCGCCTATCTTATTGTCAGTGAAGCAGGCGCATCTGTTTACAGCGCCTCCAAACTGGCACGCGAAGAACTGCCTGAGCTTGACGTATCACTGCGCGGAGCAGTTTCCATTGCCCGCAGAGTGCAGGACCCTCTGGCAGAACTTGTTAAAATAGAACCCAAAGCTATCGGTGTAGGTCAGTATCAGCACGATGTTAACCAGAAAGAACTGGCCCAGACTTTAGGCAATGTTGTAGAGTCCTGCGTAAACCACGTAGGTGTAGAACTTAATACTGCCTCACCTGCTCTGCTTAGCTATGTTGCCGGAATCTCTGCCACTGTAGCAAAAAATATTATCAACTACCGTAACGAAAACGGCATTTTTACCAACCGTAAAGAACTGCTGAAAGTAAGCCGTCTTGGCCCGGCAGCCTTTACCCAGTGCGCAGGCTTCTTGCGCATTGCCTCCGGCAAAAATCCGCTGGATAATACACCTGTTCATCCGGAAAGCTATAAGCTGGCAGAAAATATTATTCAGCAGCTTGGCTTTAGCCTGCAGGACTGCAACAGCGGCAAACTGCAGCAGGCAGCAGAAGCGGCTGACCCCAAAGCACTGGCAGCAGCTTTAAATGCAGGCCTGCCAACAGTAACTGATATACTGGCGGCACTTGCCAAACCCGGTCGTGACCCTCGTGAAGACGCACCTGCCCCCATGACCAGAAAGCAGGTAACAAAGCTTTCTGATCTGGCTATCGGCAGCGTTATTAAGGGTAAAGTACAGAATGTAGTAGATTTTGGTGCTTTTGTGGATATTGGTTTAAAAACCAGCGGTCTTATTCATAAAAGTGAACTCAGCAGCAAATACTTCCGTCATCCGCTGGATGTTATTTCTGTAGGGGATATTGTTGAAACAGAAATCATCAGCATTGATGAAGAACGCAATCGTATCGGTCTCAGCCTTAAACGTATGGAACAAAAGAATAAATAACGCAAAAAAGGAAGATGCTAACGCATCTTCCTTTTTTCATACCACTGCACAAATCTGTCAACACTTATATCACTTAAAAAGCCGCACAGACAGCCTATAAAAATTCCTCCGATAACATCTGTCAGGTAATGTGCTCCCACATACATTCTGGAAAAGCCCATTACCAAACCTAAAAGCAGCAGTCCTTTGCCATATTTCCCGGGTAAATATTTATAAAAAATATACCCCGCTGCCAGTGCTCCCGCCGTATGACCGGACGGAAAAGAAGACCCGGAAGGCTCTGCTGTCAGAAGCTGCAGCTCTTCAATAACGTTAAACGGACGCTCTCTGTTAATTAAATTTTTTAAGGTTAGGTTATTAAGCAAAAGCACGTACGCCAAGGCGCCCAGCGCCTTGATGCCCGTAAGCCTGTAATTTTTACAGGCAAGACAGATAAAGGCTGCAATAATCCAGATAAAACCAAAGTCACCAATATGAGTAATTGTCCTTAAAACGGCTGTCAGCCAGTCTTTACGATACTCCTGCAAAAACAATAAAATATCTGCTTCCATAAAACTCCTGTAATTATTCCAGCAACAAAGATAAAAATATCGGTACCAAAAGAGAAATTATCAGACCGCTGATAAACGCAAACATGCCCGTACGCATATCAGTAGATTTAATCATAATGGGCAGCAAAGAGTCCATAGTACCTGCTCCGCCGGGAGCAATACATAAAATCTTGTTGAATCTTGCCAGAAGCGGTATCAGAATAAACGAAGAAGTTTCTCTGAGCATATTGCTCAAAAACGAAATTGCACCAAGCTCTGAGCTGTACATGGTACTGACAACTACCGAAGACAAACTGTACCAGCCAAGTCCTGCAGTCACCAGCAGTGAATCATACACGCTGAGCCCTGTAAAAAAGCTGCTTACATAGCCGCCGGCAAAACTGCCTGCTATAACGGCTGCCGGTATTGTTACAGCAAAAAACAGATTCTGAGGAGTACAAATTTTACGCAGCAGCTCCCTGTTGCTGCCAATTTCAATACCGCCTACCAGAACCATAAAATATAAAGCCCACATTAAAACAGTATCCAAAGTATCTTTAGCCGTAATATCAAGGCAAAAATATCCAAAAGCAATGCCTGCTCCGATAGCAGCCAGCAAGCTATACACCATGGCTTTCGTCCTCCCCGGCATTTCTTTTCCTAAACATTACAGCCAGCGGATATAAGGCAAGCAAACTGCCGATAATTGTACAGCTGCCAAGAATAACGGACTGTATACCCAAAAGTTTTATCTGACTGAGAAGATTACTGTCACAGCCAATTTTAGCGCCAAGGCAGATAAGCATAATAAACAGACATCCTGTAGAAATTCTGCTCAGCCACAATTTTACCTTATAACTTAACAAATTAAACCAACCTAAAAAAATTCCTATAACAATTGCAATAATAATCTCCTGCATAATCCCCTCATCCTGCAAAAAAGGCTCCGCAGCAGCGGAGCCTTTGAGTATTTTATTCCATAGCTAAAAGCAAAGGATATAAAGGCTGTCCTCCATAGAACATTTCTACTTCCCAGTCTTCATTGACTGTTCCAACATAATCTTTAAGTTCTTCAGCAGCCTGAGCAGTAATATCACTGCCATAATACATGCTTACCAGTTCATAATCACCATCAGCAAGCATCTGGCTGAGAACATCTTTAATATCCTGTCCGGCACAAACGATTTTGTCGTTTAAAATGCCCAGATATTCACCTTTATGTACGGTTATGCCATTTACCACACTGTCGCGTACAGCGGTAGTAACAGCACCACTGTTAATTTCCCTGCAGCGTACAGTCATTTTGGCAGTATTTTCTTCCATGCTTTTGGTACTGTCAAAATAAAGCAAAGCCGCCAGTCCCTGTGCCAGATTAGTCGTAGGAACAAAGGAAACATTGGATTCACCAAGCAGTTTTTTAACCTGCTCTGCTGCCAGAATAATATTTTTATTATTTGGCAATATAATGTATTTTTCGCAGCTGCCGCCTTCAATTGCTTTTACAAAAGCTTCAACAGAAGGATTCATGCTTTGTCCGCCGTGAACAATTTCAGCAGCGCCCATTTTATGCATCAGTTCAGCCAGGCCATCACCTGCAGCAACTGTAACAACTCCCAGTCCGCGTTTGACAACTTCCTGTTTCTCAGCTTCAGGGAAAATAAGATTTTCGTGCTGATCTGCCATATTGTCAATTTTTATATCGTGCAGACTGCCCCATTGCTGAGCAATAGTCAAAACATTACCAGGTGTTTTGGTATGGATATGTACTTTAACAATATCATCTACCACTGCCACAATCATGGAGTTACCGAGATTTTGCAAGGCAGAGCGCACAGTATCAGTATCCACCGCTGCTTCCTTGACGATAAACTCAGTGCAGTAGGGATGTTCAAGGTCAACTTCCTCGGTACTCATTTTTGCAGCACCGGAAGCTTTAGCAGCTACCTCAATTACAGCGCAGTCTTCACCATTTAATCCGGCAAGGCAGCCTTCCAAAAAGGCAATCAGACCCTGACCGCCAGCGTCAACAACACCTGCTGCTTTCAGCGCAGGCAACTGCTCCGGTGTTTTAGCCAGTTCTTCCTTACCTGCTCTGATTGCTTCTTTTAACATTTCTTCAATGTTATCGGCATTTCTTACTGCATGATAAGCACCTTTGGCAATTCCGCGTGCAACTGTCAGGATAGTTCCTTCAACTGGTTTTGCCACGCTGCGGTATGCGTATAAAATACCATACTGAAATGCTTTTCCCAGTTCATTATTGTTTACGATTACTTTACCGGCAACGCCTTTGCCGATACCACGCAAAAGCTGGGACAAAATTACGCCGGAGTTTCCGCGGGCACCCATAATGGCACTTTTAGCGGCAATTCCGCCAACTTTGCCAACTTCTGTATCATCATCCAGACTGCTTAATGCTTTGGCTACAGCAGACATGGTATGCATCATATTGGTACCTGTATCACCATCGGGAACAGGAAAAACGTTAAGGTCATTAATGACCTGATAATTTTTCTCAAAACTATGGTAGGCACCCAGCAGCATATATTTCAGCAATTTGCCGGTTACAACCTGTTTATTTTCAGTCATAATTTAACACCTTTCTTTTAAGCCTTGCAGCGAACAAAAAGTCCTATTACTCCAGGGCCAAGATGTGCGGCCAAAACAGTTCCAATACCTGTCAGCATTATCGGAACACCGGGAAATAAAGCTTCCATCTGTGCTTTTAATCCCAGGGCATCACCTTCTGCGGCTGCATGTGCAATAAAAATTGCCTCTACAGGCTGTTTTTCAGATGCCAGTTCGATCATTCTCTGCAAAACCTTTTTACGGGTACGGCATTTATCAACAACTTCCAGATTTCCGTCTTCCTGAAGATGGATAATCGGACGAATGCCAAGAATACTGCCAAGCAAAGCTCCCACAGCACCAATCCTGCCGCCCTTCTGCAGATAATCCAGTGTATTTACACTGAAAAAAGTTTCTGTACGGGCAAACATATCGGCAGCCATTTTTTCAGCTTCATCAAGGCTCATGCCCTGAGCAGTTTCTTCAAGAACACGCAGCGCCACACCGCTTATGGGGCAGGCAGCTGTTTTACTGTCTACAACACGGATATCAGCACCCTCTATTTCGTCCATTACCTGACGGGCAGCAAGACACGCCGTCTGGTAAGTACCGCTGAGAACACTGCTTACGGTTAGCATAATAACTTGCTTACCTTCTTTGGCAAGATTTGTAAAGAGCTCAAGTACATCACCAATAGGCGGCTGTGAAGTTGTAGGCAGCTTGCCTGATTCGTCAACAAGAGCAAACATTTCGTCCAGAGAACGCTCACCGTCAAACCATTCAAGGTCCCCATGGCGCACTACAAGCCTCAGCATATGGCATCTTTCATTATCTTTTAATGCAGTTTCACCTGCTGCAGAAATACTATCAACTACAACATGTATATCTGTATGCATTATAGCCTCCTAAAATTTTTTTCCGGGCAAAAAAACTAATAATTATAATTTATTCTAACATAAATCAGTAACTTTTACCATATTATTACTATATTATATGTATACTAATAAATATATTTTAAAAAAGGCAAAAAAAAAAGCCCTCGCGAAGAAGGGCCAAATGAGGGGCTGTTTTGATGGTCTTATTATAACAGGTTTTGTAATATTTTTCAAGCAATTTTGTAAATTATTTTACAATTTTATTTAAAATCTTTACCCAGCATAATAACACCTGAGCAATCAGCTGCTCCGTCACGAGTAATTCTCATTCTATGAGTAAAAGGAATATTGGACAATTTATTGACAATGGCACCATTGTTGGTTGTAGAAATAACAGTAGTTCGCTCTGTTACCTCACCGCTGCCGCCGCTGACAACAATAAAGCCTGCACTTTCCAGCTGAGCTGTTGCTGCAGCTGCCGCATTTTTATCGCCGCTGCAGTTTACAAGTCTTACTACAATGCGTCCTGCCTGTTCATGCTCTCTTGCAGTTATGCTGTCTTCATCAGTTTCCTGCAGAGCATTTTCTTTGGCAATATCTTTTTTCTTATTCTTTGCTGTTTTTTTGCTGTCAGTATCTTTTTTATCTGTATCTTCAACGTCAGCATCTTTTTCTTCATCTTCTGCTTCTGCCTCGGCTTCTTTGTTTAAAGCTTCATCAACAGCCTTATTATACTCTGCTTCCATAATTTCAGCAGCATGTCTGTAACGCTCGCTCATCTGCGCACCCTGCATATCTACCATTTCCTTGCGCAGATCAGTAATATCAGGAAGCCAGTAGCTTACACCATCAATATACTGAGGAGTACCGGGAACAGTATGCATCACAAGACCG
The DNA here is from genome assembly GCA_958448515.1 of uncultured Phascolarctobacterium sp. Classification (GTDB taxonomy): domain Bacteria; phylum Bacillota; class Negativicutes; order Acidaminococcales; family Acidaminococcaceae; genus URXU01. The sequence continues at coordinate 12,725 of CAUDEF010000020.1, forward strand.
CCGCCTGTAACCATACTGTGCAGCGCCTTACCAATTTCCATCATATCTGTCACCGGAAGATTGGTACTTATCATGGAAGTAAGCTGTTTGGTAAGACCGGGTACATGCAAAAGCATATCCGCAGAAGTAATCTTGTCATACATGGCCATCATAAAATGCTGCTGTCTTTTTATACGGCCAATATCGCCTTCTTCATCTCTGTAGCGCACATACTGAATGGCAGCCTCGCCATCAAGATGCTGAGGACCTTTCTGCAAATCAACAGTAAAGCCGTCCCAGTCATCATGATAGTACATATCTTTTTCCACTACCAGATCAACACCGCCTATCGCATCAACCAGACCTTTAAAACCGCTGAAATCGACCATAATATAGTTATCAATGCGAATTCCCAAAAACTCCTCAACTGTACGCTGAGTAAGCTCACGGCCGCCGTAAGCATACGCGTGGTTAATCTTATCCCAGCCGTATTCAGGAATGTTTACTCTGGTATCACGGGGAATGGAAAGCAGTGATATTCCCTTCTGCTTTTCATCAAACATTACTACAAACAAAGTATCGCTGCGTCCTGTATCATTATCTGCAGGTCTTCCGTCAACACCAAGAACAACAATGTTTCTCTTCAGGTTTAATCTTTCATCCCGAGACAAATTATCCAAAGACTTGGCGCCAAAGAAAAAGCTGTATATGCCATACATCAGAATGCACAGCACACCTACAATTATTAAAGTCTTACCATTGACAAAATTTTTCATTACACGCAATCCCTCTCATTCAACTGCAGTATTTTGCTGAGCACCAGTCTGTTTCTGCGCAAGAAAGCATACAGCATTCTGGCAGTAAGCCCCCAGATAACATAGTGCTTATACTGATAAAAATAAATATTATACTCTTTATGCATGCGCCAGGAAGATTTCTTCCCGGGAACAAGATCATAAGGAAAATCTTCCGCAGGCCTGTCTGCAAGCTGCATGGATGCTTTTTTCGGCTCCTGCTCAAGCAGACAGCGAACAGGCACCGTAAATACCTCCTGCACCTCGTCAGGATTAAACTTTATTTTCTCATAACCATTGAGTACGCCAACAAAAGGATGAATTATCGGGCCCATATGGGTAACCAGACAATCAAGCTCGCCTAAAATCTCAATATCATCAGCTGATACCCCCAGTTCCTCGCAGGTTTCGCGCACTGCGGTAACCATAAAATCTTTATCAGCACAATCATATTTGCCTCCGGGAAAACATATCTCTCCCGGCTGCCGATTTAGCGTCAGGGCACGCATCTCAAACAAAAGAGCCGGACCCTGCTCTGTCATAACAATCGGCACCAGTACAGCCGCATCCCAAAGTCTGTCCAGCTTATCAATACCAGCCGGACGCTGATGCAACTGTTTAAAAATACCCTGCTTTAATTCGTTAAATTCTTCCATTGTCTTTGCACCCTAAAAATTTGATTTTTTTTAGTTCTACACTGCATATTTAATTTCCTGCCAAAAAGTGTAACAAGGTTGAAAAATATACCTGTACAATAAAAAACTGCGTACCTGTTAAAGTACGCAGTTGCAAAGCTTTATTATATTTCTTAGTACAGAGGTTCCTGTGCTTTTTCTTTTTCGCTTTTATCTACCAGATAGCATACAGTTGCGTCACCGGTAATATTTACACAGGTACGGGGCATATCAAGAATACGGTCGATACCTGCAATCAGAGCAGATGCTTCAAGGGGCAGGCCAACAGCAGTCAGAATCATGGTCAGCATGATAAATCCTGCGCCGGGAACGCCAGCAGTACCGATAGAAGCAAGAGTACCGGTTAAAATAACAGTCAGCATCTGGCCGCTGGTCAGATCAACGCCGTAAACCTGAGCAATGAACAGTGCGCATACACCCTGGTATACTGCAGTGCCGTCCATGTTAATGGTTGCACCAAGGGGCAGAACGAAGCTGGAAACTTCTTTGGAAACACCAAGTTTTTGAACGCAGGTCATGCTTACAGGCAAAGTACCGCCGGAAGAACAGCTGGTGAAAGCCAACAGCTGAGCAGGAGCAATTCCTTTGAAGAATTTCAGCGGACTGACTTTACCGATAAACTGCAGCATAGCACCGTATACGATAACTGCATGCAGCAGACAGCCAACATAAACAGCGATAACAACTTTTAAAAGCGGCAGCAGCACGGAAGGACCATTTGCAGCAACAACCGGGGTAATAAGACCAAATACGCCGATAGGAGCAAACTTCATAATAATGCCAACAATCTGGTAGGAAACTTCAGCCAGACCGTCGATAGTTCTTTTTAAATATTCAGCACGTTCGCCAACCATGGAAATACCGATGCCAAGGAACAGAGAGAACACAATGATTTGCAGCATGTTAGCTTTAAGCATTGCTTCCATTGCATTGGTCGGGAAAATGTCAATAATAACCTGCATAATAGGCGGTGCAGCTTTTGCAGCAGCTTTAACTCCATCAGCAGGCATGTTCAGACCAGCACCCGGCTGAATAACAACAGCCAGCGCAATACCCAATACGATAGCAAAAGCGGTAGTACCTAAATAATAAGCCATTGTCTTGGCACCAATACGTCCGATCTTTTTAACATCGCCAAGACTGCAGACACCAATAACAAGAGAAGAAAATACAAGCGGAACAATAATCATTTTGATCATGTTCATAAAAATAGTACCAAAAGGTGCAATCCATGTTTTTGCAAGATCAACTCCGTCTGCACCAAGCTCCAGACCGGCAATAATACCAAGACCGAGAGCAATTAAGATTTTCGTGGATAAATTCATACTTTTACTCCCCCTATAAAATAATGCATTCAATGTTTATTATTATACCAAAATATTTTTAAATTTTCTTTTTGTATACAGTATTTTTTAATTGTATACAATATTCTTAACTAACCATTAAGTAAAATATATAAAAAATTAAGGCCTCTGAATAGTTTTTAAGTACTCAGAAGCCTTTACTTATTATTTATTTCTTAAAGATAATAACCTTAACGCATCCGCAAGTTCACTTACCGTTATCCCTGATAAGGAATCCAGATGGCTGTCGTTATTTGTTTGCTGCTCTTTTCCGTATACCAGCTCATCAATAGTGCAGCCTAAAAATTCACTGATCTGAATCGCTGAAACAAGACTCAGACCAATATTGCCATTTTCAATGTTACTCATATGTGTCTGGGAAAGACCCAGAGATTTAGCCATTTTTATCTGTGAAATACCCTTGGTAATACGCGCAATCTTAATATTGCTGCCAATCTTCTTGTAATCAATATCTTTTCTGTCAATAGCCATTCTTTTACCCCCGCAGTATTACTATCGTTAATAAAAAATATATTATATTTTTTATTGTAAAAATTAAATTATCTTTTATACTGCATATACTGTTGGGTGTATTCTACCATAAGTTTTTTATTGTGACAAGACTATTACATTACGCATACTTATTCACTTTTATGCATGGACAAAATCAGTAAGAAGTGTAAATTCCTTTTTCACGCTTGGCAGTAGCAACTTTAGAGATATAAGAACCCAAAACTACATTGTAGCCCTTGCGTTTAATAATATCCTGCAAATAATCAAGATGGGGACACGGAGGTCTGTGATAATTGTCTGAGCAGACACAGGAAGCCAGATGAATGATAACATTATCTTTGCTTTCGCCGCATTGCTTCAGATGTCGAAACAAATCTTCCAGCTTGGCAGCCAGCTGCGCGCCGCAGCAGCCGCCGCAGGTAAACGACATATATCTCGTATCTGCTTCATATTCTGCAAACTTGCCCTCGCGTTTATAAAAAGAGTTCATGCAGTTATAACCGCTGCATCTGCTCATTATCAAATGACACTGAACTATAACTACCAGTTTGCTCATATCATCATCTCCGTATTACTGATGATTTCTGAATGCTGTATGATTTGTGCAGCCGCTGAATTTATTGAGCACAAAAGAATGACGCAAAGCCTCAGTAATAAAAGCTTTTGCCTGATGTACAGCCTCCGGAACAGTCAATCCGTTGGCAAGGCCTGCAGTTATAGCTGCAGAATAAGTGCAGCCGGCGCCATGATTATAGGACGGATAAATTTTCTTTACAGACATTTCAACAAATTCTTTGCCGTCATACAAAATATCAACAGCCTCGTCATTTTCCATGCGTTCGCCGCCTTTGATGACAACATATTTTGCACCCAGCTCTTTAAGTCTTCCGGCTGCTTCCTTAATATCATCAATGGTTTTTACGCTTTCCATATCAGCAAGATACGCAGCTTCCAGAGTATTGGGAGTAATAACGTCCGCTCTCTGAAGCAGCATTTGCTTGATGGCAGCCGCAGCATCAGGCACCATAATAGTGTCAATGCCCTTGCATACCATAACAGGGTCAATTACAACATTTTTCAGCTGAAAACGGTCAATAGTTTTAGCAACCAGTTCTACCAGATCAGCACTGCCCAGCATACCTGTTTTCATGGCGTCAATACCAATACCAGCAAGAATTGTTTCCAGCTGCTTTTCGATTACACCAAGCTCAATAGGAAAAATTTCATGATCCCAGTTATTATGCGGATTTTGCGCTACAATAACAGTCAGCGCTGTCATACCGTATACACCAAGTTCTTCAAAAGTCTTTAAATCTGCTTCCATACCTGCGCCACCGCTGGTATCACTGCCTGCGATAGTCATAGCTTTTTTTAATGCACTCATGCTGAGCCCCCCTATTTACCAAAAATTTCAAACAAAACAACAGCTGCCGCACCGGGTACGCCAAAAAATCCGGCAATCAGTGCTTTAAGAACGGTTATCTTCATGTGAAAACCTACCATTGCTCCCAGCAAATTAACTAGCCATAGAACAACAGCACCGCAGATACCGTTCCAGATCAGCTTTAAAGGCAAAGAAAATAATTTTACTATAATTAAAATTAAAAGTACCCCTACAAGCATGGTACCAAGATCACCCATAGGGCCAAGTCCAAGCTCTGCTGAAATTTTATTTAACTCTGCCAAAATATCTCTTCCTGCCTTTCACAATGCAGCTACATTTCCCGCCTGTTTTCCAGGGCTCTGGATAATGTAACCTCATCCGCATACTCAAGATCTCCGCCTACAGGCAGACCGTGAGCAATACGGCTTACTTTGATGCCGATAGGTTTCAGCAGCTGCGCCAGATAGGCAGCTGTTGCCTCTCCTTCAACATCAGAATTTGTTGCTATAATAATTTCTGCTACAGACTCCTTCTGCAAACGCTGAAAAAGCTCGCGGATGCGGAGATTTTCAGGTCCTATGCCATCAAGAGGCGACAGCACCCCATGCAGTACATGGTACAGTCCATGATAGCCATGACTGCGCTCCATAGCTGCAATATCCTGGGGCTGCTCCACAACGCAGATGGTAAAGCGATCTCTGGTACTGTCACTGCAGATATCACATACTTCACTGTCTGTAAGATTGTAGCAGCTCTGACAATAATGAATATGCTCTTTGGCATTATTTAAAGCCGCTGCCAGCTGCCTTACTTCTTCGGCTGGCATGTCAATAATATGATACGCCAGACGCATAGCCGTTTTAGACCCTATTCCGGGCAGACGGCGCAGCTGTTCATATAAACCGGCAAGCGGTCTGATCATTCTTGCCATTATCAGAACATTCCGGGCAGCTTCATACCGCCGGTAACTTTAGCCATTTCCTTTTCAGTCATTTCATCAACTTTGCGCATACCTTCATTAACTGCGCTTAAAATCAGATCTTCCAGCATTTCCACATCTTCCGGATCTACTGCTTTAGGATCAATTTTGATAGCTTTCAGTTCTTTTTTGCCGCTGACAACAACGCTGACAGCACCGCCGCCAACAGTAGTTTCTACAGTACGGCTTTTCAGCTCTTCCTGCATTTTCATCATATCAGCCTGCATTTTCTGCACCTTTTTCAGCATTCCCTGCATATTTCCCATACCATTAAACATTTTTAAAATCCTCCTTAAATATCTTAAGTTTATAATTCATGTATAGATCTGCCAAAAGCAGCCATTGCCTTTCTGGTACTTTCAGAAACCCTGGACATATCCACCTGCACCGGTTCTTCTGCAGCAGGCCTGGGGTCAGGTTTTTCCCTGACAGGTTTCTTTTTTATATCCTCTTCTGCCACACATTCCAAAGTGATATTTTCTCTGGCAATACGCAGCAGAGCATTTTCAAAAGCTGCTTTATAGTCAGCTTTATTTAAGCGTTCACAGGCAAATTTAGCTTTAAATGCTACCTGCAGAACCCCCTTATCAAAACTGGTTACCCTGCCGCCTTTAGCGCAGGAAACCATGGCTATTTTCTTTTCATCTTTTAAAAGTTCCAGAGCCTTTTTCCAGTGCTCTTCACCCTTGGCCCAGTCCCCGCCATATTCAGAAACACTCTGCGGCTCTTTTTTCGCAGATGGCGCAGCTGCAGGTTCATTTGCAGTTTTTTCTGTATGACCAGATTTCGCCTGCGGCATCTGTACTTCCATTTTAACTGGCTCTGTATTTTTTGCAGCGTCAGCATCTTTATGAATAACCTTTTCAGGTACAGCAGCCTGACTTGCTGCCGGTTCTGATGCAAAATCTTTCTTTAACAGCATTGGATTGGCAAGCTGCTGCTCCAAATGCTCAACTCTTGCCAGAAGTGCGTTTAAAGTACTTCCTTCCAGTCTGCATAAATCAAAAAGGCACAGCTCTGCGGTAATTCGCGGGCGCATGGTCCAGCGCAGTTCATTAACAGCGGCATGTATTCTTTCCTGAGCCGCCATAATCCTGTCCCTGCTGAACAATTCAGCCAGCCGCGCCAGATTCTCCTTAGTATCCGTCAGGTATATTTCCTGATACTCAGGCGCAGTCTGATATAAAAGCAGTGCCCGTAGATACTCCGCCAGCTCTGCCAGCACCTGCTTAACATCCTTGCCCTGCTCCAGAAGAAAGTTTATCTTGGCTAAGGCCGCAGAAACATCATGTCTGCCGATTGTCTCTACCAGCTCGCGCAGGGTTTCCCTGCCAACTATACCCAGCACGTCGCGCACCGTCTGCACAGTTACAGAAGAAGACATAACCCCGCACTGATCCAGAAGGCTCAGCGCATCACGCATACCGCCTTCCGCCTGAATAGCAATCAGACGCAGTGCATCAGCCTCTGCTGTTATTTCACTTTTAGCAGCAACATCTGCCAGATGCTCAGCAATTTCATCAACGGTTACTCGCCTGAAATCAAAACGCTGACAGCGGGAATGAATGGTAGCCGGTATTTTATGCGGATCAGTAGTCGCCAGAATAAAAATTACATGTGCCGGCGGCTCCTCCAGTGTTTTTAAAAGAGCATTAAAAGCTTCTGTAGTCAGCATATGCACTTCGTCAATAATGTAAACCTTATACCTGCCGCTGACAGGCGCAAAAGCCAGCTGCTCGCGCAGGGACTTAATCTCTTCAATACCCCTGTTGGACGCCGCATCTATTTCAAAAACGTCCATGGAGGTACCTGCTGTAATACGCTGACAGTTTTCGCACACACCGCATGGATGAGCTGCAGGCCCTTCAACGCAGTTTAACGCTTTGGCAAAAATACGCGCCGTACTTGTTTTGCCTGTTCCGCGAGGTCCGGCAAACAGATAGGCATGGGCAATTTTTTTACTTGTCAGTGCATTTGTCAATGCTGTTTTTACCGCCTGCTGACCTACAAGACTGTCAAAATCCTGCGGACGCCAGCGACGATACAATGCTACATAAGCCATGTTCTGCATCCTTTCAGTATCATAAAAAAACACTCTTATATTATATAATAAGAGTGTTAAAAGATATATAGCCAATTAAACAAATTTTGACATGCCACACAGATAATAAAAAAGCACAGCCTAAGCTGTGCAGTTACTTCTCTGTAGGGCCGCACCTACCGGGCACCCCTGCGGCACATGAAAGTATCCGCTTAAGGCTGCTTCCTTCCGGACCTGACCTGGTTCACAGGCTCCCATTGCGCAGGACCCGGCAAATACGGTCCTACAGAGAAATAAAATAAAAAAACCGCTTGTGCGGCTAATTTTAATGGCGGAGAGAGAGGGATTCGAACCCTCGGTACGGTTTCCCGTACACACGCTTTCCAGGCGTGCACCTTCAACCGCTCGGTCATCTCTCCAGGTTGATGAATAAAACATTGTTAAATTTTGCCAGCACTTTACGTACTTGCAGTCAACATAACTGCAAGTAGTATTATACTGTTTTTCAAATAAACCGTCAAGCATTTTTTGAAAAAATTTAAAACTTTTTTTATTCGTCAGCAGAATCTTCCGGCGGCAGCAATAAAATTGAACAGTCCGCATTTAAAATAACATTCTGCGAAGTGCTTCCCAAAACCAGTCCTTTCACAAGTCCGGCGCCGGTTTTGGTAATCATAATCAGCTTCACATGCTCCTGCCGCGCCATATGCACAATCTCTTTTGAAGCTGCACCGCGGGAAATTCTGAAATCTGCATCAATACCAAATATTTTCATTTCATCTACAAGTTCCTGCAAAAACAGTCTGGCATTGCTGAAATGCTCTTTGTAATCCTGCTTGCTGCGGCTACGCTCAATAACATGCACAAAAATAACTTTGCCCACAAACTCACGCAGACCTCGAACTATATTTAACGCAGACAGAGATTTTTTGGAAAAGTCAGTAGGAATCATCACAGTTTCCAGCAGCTTGCTGCCATTAACACAATCTTCATCCTTATTGATAAAGAGCGGCAAATTGGAAGCCCGCGCCAGGTCAAAGGTTGTACTGCCTAAAATGGCACTTTTAATAAATCCCTTGCCATGGGAGGCAACCATTATTAAATCTGCCTCACTATTTTCTCCGGCCTCATTAATAACCTCAAATGGCTCTCCTACTGGAGTTACTACTGATACTTCTTCATACCCTGCCTGTTCCAGATCATTTTTATACCCTTCCAGACGGCTGTATACTTTTTTGTACTTACTACCGTCAGGGTCGGCGTCATCGTCATCATCAAAGACATGCGCCAGAACCACTTCTGTTTCCGTATCGGGGCAAAGGCTGAACAGACACTCAGTTAAATTATCGGATTGCGGCGTAAGATCTGTTGCCAGCAAAACCTTAGTGAATGTACTCATTTATCTGCTCCTTACAAATAATTTATCATATCTTAGTTATTATAACATAAATATATCTTTATAATAAACAGATAATCTTAAATTATCGCTAAAGAAAAAGAGCGCCCTGAGACGCTCTTTTTATCTTTCAGCTGTTAAAGCTTTATAAACCATTTTCTGCAGAATTCTGCATCCATGTATCATGTCAGCATGATTAAAAGTCATTTCAGGATCATGCAGTCCCGGCTGTAATCCGCAGCCAAGTCCAATAAATCCGGTTTTCAGCTGCTTTTTATACATGGCATAGAAATTAAAATCTTCGCCGACTGTAGTCGCAGCTTCATTAATAAGACCTTTTTCTCCCAGCTCTTCAATAATTGCTTCTCTGGCTATTTCTGCCGTACTACTGTCAAAAGAAGATGCAGGACATGTACCTACAATTTCAGCTGCAGCTTTAGCTCCGTATACAGCTGCAGTAGCGGTTATAACCTGCATTACACGTTTGCGCAATGCTTCCATTTCTTCATTGGAGGTAGAACGCAGGTCAAAGCCCAGCTCAGCTTTGGCACAGATAGAATTTAATGAGCCGCTGCCGGCAATAAAACGTGTTGTTTTAACATTGCCGCCCAAAAGCGGATCTGTATGCAGCGCATTAACTGCGTTTACTATGGCAGCACCTGCATCAATGGCACTAATGCCAAGATGGGGCTTGGAGCCGTGCGCAGGAACACCTTCTATTTCTGCTCTTATTAAAGTGCAGGCTGTCCAGCGCACATTTGCCACAGCCTGGCCTGAATCAGCCATTTCCTTATTCATAACATGCAGTCCAAATAAATAGTCTACATCATCTAAAGCTCCGTCTGCCAGCAAAGCCAGCGCGCCCTTGCCTATTTCCTCTGCCGGCTGAAAAATAATTTTCAGCTTGCCGCAGGGAAGGCCTTCTTCTGCCAGCCCTTCAGCAGCTGTCAGCACCATGGTCATATGGGCATCATGTCCGCAGGCATGTATACCACGCGAGGTACCATCTTCCATTTTAAACATCAGGCAGTCCATATCTGAACGCAGACCAACTACAGGCCCAGGCAGACCGCTGTCTAAAACACCGATTACGCCTGTAGCCTTACAGCCGTCATTTATACCCACATGTTCCTCTACGGCAAATCCGGCATCACGCAGTTTCTGCGCCAGAAAAGCACTTGTCTTCAGCTCACAAAAAGCAGGCTCCGGCATCTGATGCAGTTCCTGCCATGTTCTTTCAAGGCGCTCACCAAGTATCTTATCCATTTTTTATTCCTTCCAGCCTATGGAAACAGATCCGGGGAAATGTTCTTTAATAAATTTAGCGTTCTCAGGAGACTGATAAACTTTTTTGAACTGTTCCAGACGCGGATCATTTAAAGTATCTTTGCGTACAGCAACAATATTTACGTATAAAGAATCTGCAGTTTCGCTTACAATAGCATCTTTGGCAGGATTTAAGCCTGCTTCCAGAGCATAGGTTGTATTAATTGCCGCACAGTCAACGTCTTCAAGGCTACGGGGAATTGCCGCTGCTTCCAGTTCAATAAATTTAAAATTATGCGGATTTTCGGTAATATCCTGTAAAGTAGTATCAATATTCTTGATATCTTTTACTTTCAGCAGACCATTTTCAGCCAGCATTAAAATAGCACGGCTGCCATTGGAAGGGTCGTTGGGAATAGCAATAGTTGCTCCGTCAGGAATACTTTCACCGGGTTTAATTTTTTTGGAATATACATTAATGGGGAACAAAGCTGTAGGAAACGCACTTACCAGATCAAAGCTCGGCTCTTTTTTCAAAGTTGCATCCAGAAATGGTTTGTGCTGATAGCAGTTGGCCCAGATATCTCCCTGCGCCAGTGCGGTATTGGGAGTTACAAAGTCACTGAACTCAACAACCTCAATTTCAAGGCCTTCCTTAGCAGCAAGTTTTTTTACATTATCCATAATTTCAGCATGAGGACCGGGGTTAACACCAACTTTTACCGGTCCGCTGTAATCATCAGCTGCTTTTTTATCGCTGCCGCAGCCAAAAGCTGCCAAAGCAGCTACACATAATACTGTCATCAAAAGATATTTTAAAATTTTACTCATACTATCACTTCCTGTTACGCATTGAATACTTTACCCGGATTTAAAATATTATTAGGATCCATAGCACGTTTAATAGTACGCATGATTTCCATTTCTACCGGATTGGTGAATTTTTCCATTGCCGGCAGCTTTTTAGCACCAATGCCATGTTCGCCGCTTAAGCGTCCGCCCAGACTGTATACGTAAGCATAAGCTTCTTCGTGGAAACGTGCCAGCTCATCATTCCACTGCTCATCGCTCATATCACCTTTTAAAATCTGGAAGTGGAGGTTGCCGTCACCGGCATGAGCCAATGTAAAGAGCTTAAAGCTGTAATTTTTAGATACTTCTGTAAGATGCTCAATGCACACTGCAATTTTGTCTACAGGAACTACAAGGTCATCAGAAGTGCTTACTTTGGAAAGAACGCGAGTTGCTTCAAGGCAGTTGCGGCGCAGCTTCCATACGCGTTCATCAGCTTCCAGAACATCTACGGCACCGGATTCAGTGCAGATTTCATCAAGCTGTTCCATTTTCATTTCCAGTTCTTCTTCGTTGAAGGTTTCTACAGTAACAATTACATAACTGCCATCTTCATAGTGCGGCAGTTTAGTTTCACAGTAATCACTGGAAGCACGAACAAAGTTATTATCCATAAACTCTACACTGGTAGGGTTAAGGCCTGCTTTAATCAGATTAGGCACCAGATCTACCGCTTTATTTAAATCGGTAAAGATAGCCAAAATATCAATTTTGCAGGGGCACAGCGGCAAAAGTTTTAAGGTTGCTTTGGTAATAATGCCCAAAGTGCCTTCACTGCCCATTACCAGCTGTTCCAGGCAGTAACCGGTAGAGCATTTTTTCAGACGTGTACCCAGCTCAGCAATTTCACCAGTCGGAGTTACTACCTCAATAGAATAAATCTGATGACGGGTAGTACCATAGCGTACTGCTTTATTGCCGCCGGCATTGGTAGCAATATTGCCGCCAATCAGGCAGCTGTCTGCACTGCAGGGGTCGCCGGCATATAAAAGACCTGCTTCATTAGCTTTAGCCTGAATTTCAGATGTACGCGCACCAGCTTCAACTACCATGTACATGGCATCTGTATTCAGCTCAATAATTTTATCCATGCGTTCCAAAAGCAGAACAATACCGCCGCAAACAGGAACTGCACCGCAGGAAACGCTGGTACCTGCGCTGCGCGGAGTTACAGGAACAAGATACTTATTAGCCAGCTTCATTACAGAGGCAACTTCTTCAGTGCTGCCCGGAAGTACAACAACCTCCGGCAGATGATGGTAATGAGGGTCAGTTTCCTCATCAGTTTTATAGCGGTCTAAGGTTTCCGCATCCACCTTTACATTATCTGCGCCTACTGCCGCGCACAGTTCTTCAAGCAATTCTTCTGTTACAGGGTTATACTTTGTCATTTCATTCAATCCTTTCTACCTACTATACTGCCATGCTGCTAAGCATTGAATATTTTGCCCGGGTTCAAAATCAGCTGCGGGTCCCATGCCAGCTTAATCTTTCTCATCAGTTCAAGCTCGCCTGCGGGAGTGTACGCTTCCATATAGTCAAGCTTTTTGGCCCCAATGCCATGCTCACCAGCCAGGCGGCCGCCCTGAGCATAAGCATAGGTATAAACCTCGTTATGGAAGTTACGCACATTTTCTTCCCACTGTTCATCTGACAAATCGCATTTACATAAAACAATATGCAAATTGCCGTCACCTATATGGGCATTAATTTTTACAGGGAACGGATATTTTTCACCCACCTGCATAATATATTTAATTGTTTCGGCGATTTTATCAACCGGAACAACAACATCATCCGTTAAAGATACCAGACTGATTAAACGTACAGATTCCTGACAGTTACGGCGCATGCTCCAGATTCTGTCATCAGCTTCCAGTACGTCTACTGCACCAGCTTCACTGCACAGCTCATCCAGCTGTTCCATTTTAGAGTCCAGCTCATCTTCCGTAAAGGTTTCTACTGTAATAATTACATAGATGCCGTCTTCATAATGAGGCGCACCCTTAAATTCAATATAATCTGCAGTGCCGCGTACATAGGAATTATCCATGTATTCAATGCTGGTAGGATTAAGTCCTGCCTGCATAATTTTCGGCACTAAATCAAGCGCTTTAAAGGAATCATCAAATACTGCCAGCAGATCAAAACGATACGGAGGTAACGGCTGCAATTTTAAAGTAACTTTGGTAATAATGCCCAAAGTACCTTCACTGCCCATTACCAGCTGCTCCATGCAGTAGCCTGTAGAGCATTTTTTCAGTCTTGCGCCAACTTCAACAATCTCACCTGTAGGTGTTACCATTTCCAGACTGTATACCTGATTACGTGTTACACCATAGCGTACCGCTTTATTGCCGCCGGCATTAGTCGCAAGATTGCCGCCAATCTGACAGCTTTCCGCGCTGCAGGGATCACCTGCATACAAAAAACCTGCTTCGTTGGCCATCTTCTGAATATCTACTGTTCTTACACCTGCTTCGGCAACAAGATACATGCCTGTGGTGTTAAGCTCAATAATCTTATTTAATCTTTCCATCAGCATTACAATGCCGCCGCATACGGCAATGGCACCGTCTGCAAGGCTGGTACCGCCGCCGCGGACAGTTACCGGCACATTATATTTGTTGCACAGCTTTACTACCGCAGCAACTTCCTGCGCGTTTCCCGGCAATACTACTGCTTCCGGAGTTCTGAATTTTTTCGGATCGGTTTCTTCATCTGTTTTATATAAATCTAATTTTTCTGCATCAGTCAGTACATATTCACTGCCCAAAGCTTCCTGCAGTTCAGCAAGCATAGCAGCATTTAAAGATGCATATTCTTTCATAAAATCCCCTCCATTACATGTCTTCTAATTTTATCTGCGGATGATGATATGTAGCATTAGCCTTTACTGTCTTTTTGCCTGCATGCACAGCCTGCACCGGGCACCAGTGCAGACAGCCCAGGCAATGAGCACAGTTACTGCCAAAAACAGCCCTGTTATCCACTAGCTTTATATTATCCATAGGGCACACTTTGCTGCATGTACCGCAGCCAATGCACTTATTATCAGCAAAAAGATTATTAATCTGCAGCATTTTATCCATATACTTCCATGCCAGAGCAGTACCAAAGCTTTCCCATACCCAGGCACCTTTTACACGGCTGGTATTTTCTACCCGCAGCTGTAAATCCTGCTTTACTGCCGGAAGTTTCTGCTCAGCAGCAGCCAGCATTCTGTCACGAACTTTTAGGGCTGCCGCAAAAAAATTATCCGGCATAATTATATCGCAGGCGTAATTTAAGCTTATACCGCGCACGTGCAGACATTTTTGCATCTGCTTTAAAGCATAACCCTGATTACCGCCCATGGTAACAATGCCAAAACAATACTTTGGCTTAGCCTTTAATTCTGCAATAAATTTTTCCACCGCCGGAGGCAGGGAAAAACAATACACCGGGCACACAATGCCTATAACCTCATCAGTTACTTCATAAGGCTGCTTAAGATAAGCTCCCATTTTTTCCATTCTGCAGTCCGGGAATGCTCCCTGCAAAGTCTTTGCTGCATATAAACTGTTTCCTGTACCGCTTAAATAAAAAATTACTGCCATTTTATGCTCCTTATTTAACGCAAATCCTTCCTAATTATAATATAAATGACAGCATTTGTCTTGTTAAACAATATAAAAAAGCAACGCCCATGGCGTTGCTTTTATGAACTGTATATATTTTTACACTTTTATGTATATAACAATTTAGCTATATAGTATATATTTACTACAACAAGACTAAATTTTGCCTATCAATTAAAAGTTGCGCTGATAGCTGATGCCGACAATTTTAGCATAGTTATCATGGGTACTAACATTTTTATACCAATCACTGCCACCTTCAGCAGGTGTATGACCCTTAAAGCTCAGACCGCCGATGTCCATATAACCTAAAGTTAAAGCCAAAGTCTGCTCTTCGTCATGGTACTGGGCACCGATAGTATAGGTTCTGCGATTGCCGGTAGGAACAATAAAATCGCCGCCGTCATAAGGAATGCAGCTGCCGTCATAAGCAAAGCCTGCAAGAGCAGAATATTTATCGCTTAATTTATGTTCCACACCAATAGCATAACGCCAGCCGTCAGACCAGTTTTTCGGATTCTCACTCTTATCTATACCATATCCCGGTAAGTAAGGAATAGGATCTTTGAAATACATATTTAAAGCATCATAAGAACTCCAGCCAGTATGAGTAGCATTTAATTCTACTCTGGTTTTATCATCAAATTTATGATTGTAGCCAATGCTCCAGCTGTCCGGCAGAGTTACTACGCCATAGGCATCAGTAATATGTCCACCCCAATCTCCATAGGCTCTTAATTCAGCTTCCATGGAATGAGTAATTTCGCTGCGATATACTACACCAATTTCATTTTTATCGTCAAAAGAGTAATTAACAGCAGCATTCCAGCCCAAAGCATAACTTTCACCAGATGTATGAGTAGGACCGGATTTAAAACCCTGCGACAAATCACTTGGATCTTTTGGCAAATTTAAATTTTTCTCCAGATCAAGACCAACATAGTTGATTTCCGCTCCTACAGCGGCACTCCATTTATCGTCAAATTTATGAGCGTAGGTAGGAGTCACACTTACACCTACCAGCTTGGAAAAGAAAGCATTGGTAGCTGCAGTGGAATTTCTTTCAAACTCAGAAATCATGCCAAAACGGGTATAGGCACCAATGCCGAACCATTCTTTATCATTAATCTGTCTTACATAATAAGCACCAGGAACCCAGGCAGGATGAACAACATTTTTGCCAGGTTCTATTGTATTTCCATTTTGATCTGGAATCACTCTTTCTAAATTATATTTTCCATGAGGGCTGATATACACAGCACTCTGTTTAAAAGCTTCACCTTTTACCTTGGTAATGGAAGCAGGGTTGTAAGCTACGTTAGCCGCGTCGTTTTCAGCAAACATACGCGCTCCGCCCATAGCCACGCCTTCTGCACTCCATTCATTAATTGCAAAGCCTTCTGCAGATGCAGCATAAGGCATCATCAAAACTGCCGCGGCACTTGCTGCAGCCAAATATTTTTTCATATATTTACACCTCATCTTAAATTTATACAATCACTGCTCACTATTGTATCAGTTTTAACACTAAAAGCAAAAGTATTTCGTTAATCAGACAGTTAAAAAGCCGCCGGCAAATACCGGCGGCTTTAAAATCAGCGTTTTAAAACAACAGGAGGAAGTTCTGCCCAAGGCTTATATTTTGTTGTTGCACATTTATAATATTTTTTATAACGTTCCTCAGGCTCTGCACACTCTGCAGCCGCAGCCACATCAGCTTCGCCCTGTTCATTGAGAGGATAGTATTTTAATCCCTCAGCCAAAAGCTCTGCTGCCTTTGCGTAATCGTTATTTACAGCAGCATCCTCTGCCAGGAATTTATACGCCGCAAAGCGATAGGGATTAATACCATCATGGCCCAGTTCTTCCTGCAGCATAGCCTCAGCCTCTGCTATCGCCTCATCATTTTTGCCACTGTCACGCATTATTTCCAGACGGCGTACCCAGATATCACCGCGCCATACACTGCGGAAGGGATGCTGAAATTTACGGCAGTATTTATAAGCACTGCTCAGATAAATCAGCGGTGCATGGTCTGTACCTGTAAGCCTCCAGATAATCTCAGCCACATCTCTTAGGCACAGCACCTTATGTTCCACGTCACTTAAACCGTTTTCCGGCACATTGTTCTCATCAGGTTTTTCCTTAATAACAGTACTTAAAACCTCCATAGCGCCTTCAATATCATCCAGAGCCAGCAGCATACGGCCTACAATACTGCGACAGCGCCAGTCATCCATATTACTTATCATTTCTGCAGGCACGGGCCACTGGCAGGTTGCAACTTTTTTTACATATTCATTCCATTGAGCTTGTTCCATAAAAGCCTCCACAATTAATAACAGTTATCAATTAAAATATAGCACACTTATAAATGTAAGTCAATGACAGTCGTCTGCCTGCACTTAATCCAGTTCTTTTCTGCCGCTGATAAGCTCCGGCAAAAAGATAATCAAGCCTGCAGCAAGGCTTACCAGCAAACCGTCAATATCTGCCAGCTGCAGCTTGTTCCACACGCACGCCAGCACAATACTTACAAGCATAGCCCAAAAGCCTGTACGCTGACTGAACTTTCTGGAGGTAAGCACTGCCAGAGTCAGCGGAAGAAAAATACCGCTGCCGCGCAGAGCCATGGAAAGAAAGTTCCATTCCAGCACAGAAGATTCTAGGTGATAACTGGTAAAAACCAAAGCTGCGGTAATTACCAGTATTACATTGATACGGCTTACAGCCAAATTAGCTTTACTGCTCAAATTTTTATATACCTTTAAAACAATACCATTTGTCAGCATTGTTGCCACACCCAAAGCCAAGCCGGCAATGGAACCAAGGGCCGATAACAGCAGCGCCGCTATACCAATTCCGCCCAGCCATTCCGGCAGATAGTTTAAAAGATACATGGGCAGAGCATCAATAGGATTTATCTCCGGATGATAGGCAGCCATGTACATACCTATAATAACGGAAGGCAAACCTACGGGAACAACGACCAAAGCTGCCGCCGCACAGCCTGCCACTGCAGTTTTGGCATCTTTAGCCGAAAATATCGCCTGCACATAACTTTGTGTAGCAACAATACCTACTATCATAGAAAGCAGATTAATCAAGCCATTTTGCAGGCCATGACCAAAAAGACTGAACCAGCTGTCATCTGTAAAAATCCTGTGCATTCCCTGAATCTGTCCCATATCAACATAGGCAAAAATACCGCCAACAAAAATAGTAATAAAAATTGTTCCTACCTTAAAAAGTCCGGCCATACCGGAACCGCTGAGACCGCCGAAGAAAATTATTCCCCCTGCCACAATAATAATCAGCAGCATGGACGTTAAAATATCTACTTTAAAAATAGAACTTACCAGATGCAGAGCGGTAAGCGAGCTGGCCACAATGCTGAAAAATATTCCTGCTGAAGCAGAAACACCCGTCAAAACACCTGCTTGGGAGCCGTATTTTACTTCCATAAACTGGGCTATAGTAGTCAGCTTGCTATCGCGCAAAGGCTTGGCATATACAAAAGCCATCAGCAAAAGAGCTATGCCGCTGCCCAAAGTAAACCACCAGGCAGGCATACCAATCTTAAAGCCCATCTGCGCTGTTCCTACTGTTGCGGCACCGCCTACAATCGTGCCTATAATACATCCGGCCACCATACCTGCACCGGATTTTCTGCCGCCTACACTGTATTCGTCAGCGGACTTTATTTTTCTGGCAGCAATAAATCCCGGCAATAATCCGGCCAGCATGGTTATAACCAGAAACACAAGCTGAGTAGTTGTTAACTGCATAAAATCAACTCCCTGCAAACTTTCACCTTAATTTTATACTTCTGTAAATACTTTACTTGACTGCAGTACCAATCTTTTTTATTATTATAGCAGGTCTTTTATAATACTTAAAATACTAAAATTATACATAAAAATACTTTAAAGGTATGATTAAAATGAATTTACAGCAAATGCGTTATTTTCTCACTGTTGCCGAGACCGGTAATATTACCAGGGCAGCCCAGCTGCTTCACATGGCTCAGCCTCCCTTAAGCAGACAAATAAAACAAATCGAAAATGAACTGGAAACAAAGCTTTTTACAAGAAACGGCCGTCACCTGCACCTTACGGAAGCAGGTACACTGCTGCTTTACCGCGTAAGAGAAATACTTAACCTTACAGATCGCTCTCTGCAGGAAATCAAAGCTCTGACAAAAAATTCCGGCGGCACCCTTGTTTTAGGCTCTGTATCTTCTTTAGGGCATGTTCTTTTGCCTGAACTTATTAAAAATTTTCGCCGCATTCAACCCCAATTGCAGATAGAGCTGATTATGGAAGAAACAATAAAAATTACCGAACTGCTGGAAAAAGGAATTCTGGAAATCGGTTTTGTACGTCAGCCCTTTGATACTAATTTTTTTGATCATTACATACTGCCGCAGGAAAAGTTACTGGCGGTCTATCACAAAAATATCTTTCATCCATCTGTTACAGAGGGCAATATTGCTGTTGCCGAGATGGCAAATTATCCCTTACTGATACATCATAAATATCAGTCACTGATTGACAGTACATTTGCCCAAAATAACAGCCAGCCAAAATATTTCTGCCGCAGTAATGATATTCTACCACTGCTTTCATGGGCAGATGCAGGACTTGGCATTGTCATTATACCGGAATCAGCCGCAAAACTTATAAAAAGCAGCAATCTGCTGACAGCCTGCATAGATGATGCCTCCCTTCATACAACAGGAGCCATGATCTGGCCCAAAAAGCAGCATCAGTCCGCCCTTGCACAAAACTTTATCAGCTTTTTCAAAAAAAGCATGACAAACAAAAAGAACGCAGAATAATCTGCGTTCTTTTAATTTCCTCTGACATATTCTCTGGGTACACGCGGACTTACAGCACAGACAATTTCATAGCAAATTGTCTCAGCCCATTCTGCCACCAGCTCCATAGGCAGCTCACGTCCGCCAAAAACAATAACCTCATCACCAAGCTTAACATCAGGTATATCCGTTATATCAAGCATAGTCTGATCCATACATACTCTGCCGATAATAGGCGCTTTTTCTCCATTAATCAGCATATAACCCTTATTGGACAACCTTCTGCTGATACCATCCGCATAGCCAAGGGGCACAGTCGCAACAATACTGGGCCTTGTAAGAGTACAGGTTCTGCCGTAGCCGATTGTTTCTCCGGCAGGCAAAGTTTTAATAAAAGCAACCTTTGTTTTCACAGTCATAACCGGCTCAAAATCTTTGTAGCAATCTATCATATGAGCAGGGTGCAAACCGTACAGGGTAATGCCCTGACGCACCATATCCAGCTGATATTCCTGCAGCTCTGTCAAAGCAGCACTGTTGGCAATATGTCTGATGGGGATATGCACTCCCTCTCTTTCAATAAACTGCAGTGCCTCCTGAAAACGGGCAAACTGATATGCAGCATACTCCTTGTCATCCGCATCAGCAGTAGCAAAATGAGAAAACACACCTTCTATTTCAATGCCGGGCAAAGATGCCGCCAACTTTGCAAATCTGCCTGCATCCTTAACATGCAAGCCGATTCTGTGCATACCTGTATCTACCTTTAAATGTATTTTGGCTTTGGTATGTAGCTTTAAAGCAGCTTCATTTAATGCATACAATCTTTCTTCATCAAAAACGGCATGGCTGATATTATACCTTACCACAATATCCGCCACTTCCGGCAGCATTGCTCCAAGTACAAGAATGGGAATATCAATGCCAGCATCACGCAGTTTTACCGCCTCCTGCAGCAAAGCCACTGCCAAGAAATCTGCACCATTACGGGCAGCCTCCTGTGCAACACGCACTGCGCCATGACCATAAGCATCAGCCTTAACAACGGCGCATAACTTAGTGGAAGGCTTTAAATTTGCTTTTGCCACCTGAACATTATGTGCCACGGCATCAAGATTTATCTCTGCCCAGGCACCTCTTTGAATATGCACGCCATTAACCTCCAACTACAAAAAAATAAACCGGCTGTAATTGCTTACAGCGGTTATTTTTACTCTCTACAACAAATTAGCATATAGCTATTTAACTTTTTTGTCAACGTTTTCTTTGGCCTGCATACACTGCTGCGCTCTTGCGCAGCCACTGCAGCCGCTG
This sequence comes from uncultured Phascolarctobacterium sp., assembly GCA_958448515.1. Classification (GTDB taxonomy): domain Bacteria; phylum Bacillota; class Negativicutes; order Acidaminococcales; family Acidaminococcaceae; genus URXU01. Next base: position 33,720 of record CAUDEF010000020.1, read on the forward strand.
CAGCCAGTTTGGGAATATTTTCTGCCAAAATAGCTGCGCAGCGCCAGCACTACACAGACAACTAAAATACCGCCAATAATATAATCTGCCATTTTGACACCTTATTCATCAAAAACCGTATTTTCTGTTTCCCAGCGCTTAAACTGACAATAACCCCAGGGAGCATACAAACCAAAAGTAATGGTAGTAAGCACCATGATAATCAGCCACTGAAAGAAAAAGCCGATACCGGTACCATCAAAGCGCAGTCTTCTGCCTTCAACATAGGTATTGCGGCAAATCCAGCGCTGCTGAGCTGAATATGCCCACGGAAAATATAATCCAAAGGTAATTACAGAAATCACCGTAGTCCAGATAAGCAGCCAAAAGTAGCCAAAGCCGCTGCCCCTAAATTCAAATTGTTTATACATAACAAGTCCTCCTTGCTTTACTCTCTTTTCTTAATCATATGTTAAATGATAAATATTTGCAAATGAAGACTTTGTGAATTTATACCTGCTAAACCTTATTTATAGAAATAAATAGTAAACATGTACTGTCAAAAAAACAAACCATAAATTTATTGTTATCTTTTACGATAACAATCTTGGCAATAAATCTTACCCGTAGACAAATCCTCTATCCATCTATTGATATGTTTACTACAAACTGCACACTTTGGCCAAATTTCTCTATAACAATTCTCACTGCAATATTTCTTACCTGTTTTAGCATCTTCAGTCCATTGATTCATAGGCTGCCCACAAGTTGCACATTTCGGCCAAGTTTTTTTATAACATCCCTCACTACAATACCTATATCCATTATCGTCTTCAATGAATCCAGTAAGTTCTTTATGGCATACTGCACAATTATACTCAGACTTTTCAAGAAGCACATTCGTTTCATTCTCCGGATTACTACGACTATATTTACTGTAATAATCAGATGTATTTTCACATTTGCCATTAGAACCATAATTTTGCTCAATATTATTTTGTCTACTTACTATATATTTTCTCCATTCTATATTCAAAAATTTTTTTTCTTTTTCTGTTATTGCCCCATCACAACTAATCAATTCTTCAACTAATTTATTCAACACTAAAATATTTTCCAAATCCAATACATCTAAATATTTTTCTTTCAAATTTTTAAAACTGTATGATCCATTAAATATCGCTTGTAAATCATTAATTTCACTAGCAGTAAATATCTTTTTATTAGCTTCAGAGTTCCAATCCCCAAATTGCTCGTTAATTATAATCCGTTCCTCTACAGATATTTCGCCATCAATATTCGCTACATAATACAATAATATAACTCCTGTTACACGTAATTTATCCGTGCTATTAGCAAGTATATCCGCAAATTTTTCTTTACACTTATCTGCTCCGGCCCTACATCCATCAGAATATGCATCTCTTATTTTTTGTTCATTTTCTTCATTATCTGTCAATATAGCACCTAAAATTGCACCAGCTAACACAATTACGGGAATAGGAAACATAAACATTCCTCCTCTTTCTTAATAATTATAGAATCAAATTTGATATCCAAGCTTAGCTAATTTTTGATTTATTTCGTCTTCCTCTTTGACAAATTCATTATCAATACACTGACGTATAAAATCATATTTTATCTTTCTGATCGTTTTCCTATCCGTCATAATTCTCCAGAGTGTCACAAAAATACCCCCAACATCTAATCTTTTAAAATCTTTTGTTCCAGCAACATAACTAATATTTATTATAGAAGATAGAATATTAGAATATGTTAGAATTTTACGAGTTCGTACATCATACAATCTTGCATCATCTCTTTGTGGATCCATATAAAGCCTATGGAACATTGCTACAATATTATTGATTAATACTGCTAACACTATTCCTCTAGATACACTATACAAGTCAATCTGTACACCTTTACTCATCAGAAATTTTGAAGTTTCTGGACTGATAATATTTACAATCGGCATAGGTAATCCCATTTTCGTAAATACATCTGTACTATAATGCAGAGCCTGCTTCAAAAATGATGCACCTATAATTTCCGGATTATTACGACAAACCTTAATAGTACTATTAAACATAGTTACAATATCTGTTTTATCATCAATTTCATTATTTCTTATACAATATGATGGATAACCTTTACTCATTTCGTTAACACATAAAGTATTGGTAGCAATATTAGCTGTCCCAACTATCCATCCTGCAATAGGATCATGACCTAATGTAGCATACCTATGATTTGACCCACTCAATCCAACACTTTCATAAGGATATTTGGCTTTAAATCTCAATGACCTTCTTACAACATCATAAGGAACTTGATGTGATAATATATCCTGCCAAGAAGCAGGTATTAAGCCCTCAACAAATTGGTCCGCATCAGACGCTTTATCAAATCTTCCCTTATCGTTGCTAACTAAATACCACCTTAAAACCTGTAATCCAGCAGTTACAATTAAAATCTTTATATCTAAATCTGTTAATGATGTTTTTTCAGAAAATGCCTTTTCATATTTATGTAGATCATAAATATATTTATTGCTTAATACATCAATTTCATCATCTGATATTTCAAGTAAATTTTCATAATATTTTTTATCATATATTCCTGTAAATTTATTTTTATTACAGTTAATTTTTAAATTCTCAAGACTTTTCTGAAGGTTTTGGGAGCTAAGCCTTTTTTTATAAGTTTCTTTAAATTTCTGTTCATTTTCAACGCTAAAATAACTTTCCATCACATGTTACTCCATTTAACTGCATCTTTAATAAGTATTAAAATAAATTTTCTATTTTTAGAGTATCATACATCTATAATTAACGCTATGAGTTTTAAGAATAATTATGCATATTATTAATAATCATAATAAATTCACAGTATTTTATCTTCAGAGTAATATTTCATGCTCTTCTTTATCTGACGCATTCTAAGCGGAATCTGCTCATCTGTTAGCTGCTTATGTACAGCAACAGTTCCTGCCTGCGCTGCTGTTTCGTAATACCACACCTTGTAATCAAGCACGGACAGAATATTTTGCAGCTTGCTCATCTGTTCAATTACGGCATTTCTCTGATAAACAAAAAGCTGCAGCCGCTGTTTTATAGTGCTGTCACCGGCAAGCACCATATCAATATAGCCCTTAATATGTTTAAGCTCCAATCCGGCTGATTTTAAACATTCAATAATACGTATCCATTCGCAATCCTCGTCACTAAATACTCTGACTCCTCCGGATGTGCGCTCCACAAAAGGAAGCAAGCCTTCTTTATCGTAGTAACGTAATGTTGATGCCGGAATACCTGTAAGTTTTGCAACTTCACCAATTGTATAAGACATATTGAACTCCTTTATTTAAAGTTAAGTTTAAAATATACCTATAAAATAATATATCACCAGCAATTAGACATAGCAATTAAACTGAACTTTTTCACAGCAAAATACTTTTTTTCTGCAGCCATGCCGCCAGCTTTTTAATATATTTGCATTGTATTCATATATTGTATTACATTTCAACAAAAAAATTTTTGCTCGCTGCTATTGACTTAAAGTTAACTTTAATTATTACAATAACACTAAACAGCAGCTATTGATAATGAAACTGTTTTTTATTTATGTTTACTAAAAGGAAGTGCATACAAATGTCTGAAGTTATTTTATGGTCCGGTGCAGGACAGATTGGTATGGCTATCGCCCGCCGTATTGGTTACGGCAAAAAATTTTTGTTGGTGATAAAAACTATGACAATGCCAAACAAGCTGCCCAGATAATGAACAATGCCGGCTTTGACGTTACTCCGCTTATAATGGACTTAGGCTCTCGCAAGTCTGTTACTGAATTTATCAATGCCGCACAGGAAGCAGGCGAAATCGTTCATCTTATCAACGCTGCCGGAGTATCTCCCAGCCAGGCCTCAATAGAAACAATATTACAGGTTGACTTATACGGTACATCTGCATTGCTTGAAGAAGTTGGCCGTGTTATTAAGCCTGGCGGCAGCGGTGTTACAATTTCCAGTCAGTCCAGTCACAGAATGCCTGCCCTGAGCGCAGAAGATGATGAACTGCTGGCTGCTACCGATCCGGAAAAACTGCTTGACCTTGACATTCTGCAGCCAGAAAATATTTGCGATACCTTACATGCCTACCAGCTTGCCAAACGCTGCAACGAAAAACGAGTTATGTATGAAGCAGTACGCTGGGGCGAAAAAAGAGCACGCATTAACTCCATTTCTCCCGGCATCATCGTTACACCATTGGCAATAGATGAGTTTAATGGTATTCGTGGAGATTTTTATAAAAACATGTTTGCCAAAAGTCCCTGCGGACGCCCAGGCACCGCTGATGAAGTAGCAGCTCTGGCAGAACTTGTAATGGATCCGCAGGGAGCGTTTATTACCGGTTCAGATTTCCTTATTGACGGCGGAGCCACTGCCTCCTACTTCTACGGTCCTCTTAAACCCAATGCCTGAAAACAAAAACTGGTCAGAAATGAACTGCACCCCAAAAGTTGTACTTTTGGAGGTGCAGTTTTTTCATGACAA
>CAUDEF010000021.1 GCA_958448515.1 uncultured Phascolarctobacterium sp.
TTGTCATGAAAAAACTGCACCTCCAAAAGTACAACTTTTGGGGTGCAGTTCATGCGCAAGCAGTGCTTTTATTTTTACAATTTACTTTCCTCATGGTATCAGCATGCTCTCTGCATCAGCAGGAACGTTCTGAAAAAACATTATAAAATAAATGGGCAGATAGGTTATTTTTCCTTTAAATCTTATTTCACGTTCATTAGATAATACAAAAGCTTTTTTTATATGATAATCCTCGTTGCTGATAAAGGTATTTAATGCGCTGTGTACAGTATAATCCTTGCCAGACTTTACTTCGATTGGCACTGCCGTCAAATCATTAAAATCATCAATCAGATAATCAACTTCGCCTTTACTGCGGTTATCATAATAAAATAATCTGTACCCATGTGCCAACAGCTCACTGGCTACAACAGTTTCATATACGGAGCCAAGATTAATAGAACGTACATCATCTAAAATGGCTCTGATATTGCTGCCGTAAAGAATACCGGATAATATGCCTGCGTCATTCAAATACAGCTTCAAAAGATTTTTTCCTTCTGATTCAGCCAGAGGGAATTTAGGATTGGAAATAGCCTGTACATTAAGAGCAATACCCGCACTGATAAGATATTCGAATTCATCCTGATAATCATTAAATGTTTTGCCCTTTTTATTTTCTATTTCCTTAGCCACTACCCTTTTCTTTTTATTTTCCATGTTAGAAGGTATCAAATCATAAATACGTCTTATTTTCAGCTTACGCACCTCATCATATTTAGAAGCATCTGCAGCATAATAATCGTGAATTTCTGCCTGAATTGCTCTTACTTCTACAATGTTGCGGCTTGCTAAAAAAACATTTACTGCCTCCGGCATTCCTCCAACAAGCAAATATTTGCGGAACAAATCCATCAGTTTATTATGAGTATTTTCATCCAGAGACTGTCTTGCATTAAACTTCTTCCGTAAAATATCTATAACAGCAGCATTCATACCATTGGCATACAGAAATTCTTCAAAATCAAGCGGAAACATGCGTATCCTGCGAATACTGCCCATAGGTATGGAAGGTGTCTGCGCCAAAGTAACCCCAAGTAATGACCCGCTTGTAATATAAGTGTATCTGCCGTCCTGAGCAAGAAATTTAAGCATTGTTAAAAGATGCGGATACGCCTGAATTTCATCAATAAAGATAAGCGTATTCTCTTTTTTATCCATTTTACTGCCGGCAACCATACTGAGCTGTAGGTAAAAATCATCTATATTTTTTACCTGTGCAAACATCTTATCCCCTAATAAATCTTCAATCATATTTATTTCAATGAAATTCTTAAATATTTTCTGCCCAACGTAACGGACGATATATGTTTTGCCTGTCTGACGTGCACCGTCAATCAGCAAAATTTTTCTGGAGGCAGTCTGCAAATGTTCTTCAATAACTCTGGCAATCTTGCGATACAGCATATACCTCACCTCTCCTTATGACTTTTCAAGTAAATTTTAGCACTATTTTTATGACTTTTCAATCTAAAATACTTTCCAAAATCATGACTTTTCAATACATTTTTCAGCATAAAACACTGACTTTTCAAATACTGTATAATTTAACTTCAAAAATATAAACTTATATTAATGATAATACCGCAAAAAATAAAAGCACTGCCTGCGCAGTGCTTTTTACTTCTCACCTGATTGAATTTTAACTACCCAATATCCGCCACGGTTAGAGCCTTCACGATAAATTACATCTTTTTCTTTAAGTTTCTTTATTACATATTTGATTCCCACAACTGACATATCCAATTTACCTGCCAGTTCAGCCTGTGTTATTTCCGGATTATCTAAAATATACCTAATAACAGCTTTCTGGGTTTCTGTAAAATCGCCCGATAAATTAAGAATAGTCCTTTCATCATTAGGGATAGTCTTTATGTCATTAGAGATAGTTTTTTCATCATTAGGGATAGTTTTTTCGTCATTAGGGATAGTCTTAACATCATAATCAAAGGAATAATCATCATCCAACGGCACAATTATTCTGAAAATATCGCCTTCAATAAGCTCAGGCTCCCTGCCGGAATAAAACTTTGTATATTTATATAAATTACGTACTCCGGAGCCTAACTGATCTGAATACCCAATATTACGAAAGAAAGAAGCTATGATAGGATTTTTAGGATTCGGCTCCATATTTTCGGGTGTAATTAAACCGTCTTTAACTGCACGATTAGCATTTTCCACATGCATTCTATCTTTTTCAATCACAAATTTTGCAATAAACGTACTGGTCATTTCTCTATGTATAAGAGTATTAACCAGCATTTCTCTGGCAATTACATTACGCAAACTAATTCTGCGTTCTCCGTCAAGAAAAAATTTATCCATAAGATGCTTACGTGCAAAATTCATTAATAAATCGTAGCTTTCTATTAAATTGGTTTTGATAATCTCTCTGTCATCATACCGGTCTATGTTTACTTTTCTTACAATAGCATCCGTTACATAAGCCGGAACAATATCCTGGATAACTTCATCTCGTCCCAAAAGCATAATAGCAGCAAGATTATATCCCCTCTCACCGCTAATACGATCAACACCATACAAGCCGGCACTCCTTAAAAGCTCTTCATCATTCATATATTTCCACGGATGTGTTTCCATAGAATTATTTACTGCCATCTGACGAATTTTAGGCAATAAATCAATTCGCAAATCATCCATTGTCACATACGGATAAATTCTTTTTTCAGTAAAAATACTCTGTTTACGTATATAAAGAGCCGCAATCTGAGCTGTTGCCGTAACTTTTACATCAGAATCATTAACTCTGTCATAAATTACCCGCTTATAAGTATGCACTTCAGAACTTGGCGGAACATGAATATGAAGCACCATACGACCTTGATAGTTTAATATTTCCGGTTCAAGATAGACAGTAGGAGAAAAAAGAGTAGGATTGCTTACAACACTGATAAAATTTTTAATCATACCAGATATTGCATTTTCCGGAACTCCTGCAACAGATCCATCATCTAATACTCCCATAAAAATATCTCCACCAAATCTGTTCAAAAAAGAACAGACTGTTTCATAGGTGTCATGTTCAATGCCGTTTCCACAACGTTTAAATTCTACAGCTACAGTCTCACCAATTTTTCTGATTGAGTCAAAGACTTCTATATTCATCTGCTGCCCTCCTTTAATTAAATAACCTATACTATCTATATATCAGAATACTTTTACAAAAATGTTATGAAAGGTAAGTCTTTTTCTATAGAAACAACTACAAATCTCGCAATAATATATAAATAATTCTACATCACATTATATATTAACACAACAAAGAAAAACGCAGAAAGTATTTCAAATATAATCATGTACTGACCTTTCAACACGGAAACACTTTCTAAGATTATAACTTTTCAAGAACAGTATAATTAAACTTCTTAAGAATAAACTTATATTATTAGAACAACTAAATAAAAGCACTGCCTGCGCAGTGCTTTTATTTACTCTCATCCTGTCTATTTTCTTTTATGTTCTTCTAAATACTGGCCTACAATTTTTACGGCGCAGTAATCGCCGCACATGGAGCAGGCTTCATCATCGCTTTTATTTTTCTTGTTGCGGTATTCGGTAGCCTTAATGGGGTCAATAGCAAGGCGCAGCTGTTTTTCCCAGTCCAGATCTTTACGCGCCTGAGCCATTTCGTTATCCCACTGCCATGCCTGTTTATTGCCTTTGGCAAGGTCTGCCGCATGAGCTGCAATACGGGCAGCCACTACACCCTCACGCACATCATTTAAATCTGGCAGTCCCAAATGCTCTGCCGGAGTTACATAGCACAAAAAGTCTGCTCCGCTTACAGCTGCCAGTGTACCGCCAATAGCGCTGGTAATATGGTCGTAGCCCGGTGCCACATCTGTTACCAGCGGACCAAGTACATAAAATGGTGCGCCGTGGCAGATGCGTTTTTGTAGCTGCATATTAGCGGCAATCTGGTTATAGGGCATATGTCCCGGGCCTTCCACCATTACCTGCACGCCTTTGTCCCAGGCACGCTGCGTCAACTCGCCAAGATTTAAAAGCTCCTGAATCTGCGCTCTGTCAGTAGCGTCAGCCAGGCATCCCGGACGCAGTCCGTCACCTAAGCTGATAGTTACATCATATTCGGCGCAGATATCCAAAATTTCATCATAATATTCATACAGAGGATTTTCTTTGCCGTTATGCAGCATCCAGCCAGTAATAAAGCTGCCGCCGCGGCTTACTACATCCATAATGCGGCCTTCATCAGTCAGTGCTTTCAGTACGCTTTGGGTAATACCGCAGTGAATGGTCATAAAATCGGCACCGTCTGCTGCCTGCATACGGATAACATCAAATAAATCTTCTTTGGTCATTTCTACTACGGCGCCGCGTTTTTTGATAGTTTCCACAGTAGCCTGATAAATGGGCACTGTGCCCACCATAACAGTAGAGTTTTCGATAATTGCTCTGCGGGAAGCAGTAATATTGTTGCCGGTAGATAAATCCATTACCGCGTCTGCTCCTGCGTCAATGGCTGTTTTAAGTTTTACCAGTTCCGGCTCAATATCCGGAAAGCTGCTGGATGTACCGATATTGGCATTAACCTTTACCTTAAGACCCTGTCCCACACCGCGGGGAATAAGGTTTTTGTGGTTTTTATTGGCGCAGATGGCAATAGTGCCCTGCGCTACTCCCTCACGGATAAATTCTTCGCTTACGCCTTCCTGCCGGGCTACAATTTTCATTGCTTTAGTAATAATGCCCTGTCTTGCAAGCTGCATTTGTGTTGCCATTTTCTTACCTCCATATTCCGCTATAAGCAAAAAAATGCCAGTTCCGGCAAAAGAACTGGCAAATTTATCATTAGCTTGATCTTGCTATCCACTTTCCTACGCCGGTATTATCCGTAAATCAGGTTCAAAGGGTCGGACATTGTCCTCTCAGCATAATGCGCCCCTAGCGGTTACTTATTAAGTTATGTCTTTACTTTATCATTTATTGCTGCTTTTGGCAAATTTTATAAGGTTTTGCCGTAAGCATCCATATCAAAAATAGCCTGTTTAAATTCTGCAAGGCTCAGTTTTTGTTTGGAGCCGTTCCATTCGCTGATAGTAACAGCTTTTTCCAGCAATTTATCAATGTCTTCTTCGGTAAGTTCCATTTCGGCAAGAGTTACAGGCAGGCCAAGCGCTTTATTGAAAGCGGCAATTTTATTGCGTTCTTCAATCTGCTTGTCATAGGTTAAAAGTACTACAGTGCCAAAGGAAACAATTTCACCATGCAGGTGTCTTTCAGCCTGCGGCAGATAGGTGTAGGAGTTATAGAAGCAGTGAGCCAGAGAAGAGTTGTAATAGTATTCTTTGCCGCCAACGGTAAGGTTGGAAACGATACCGGTGCTGATAATAATATCCAGCGCTACTTCGCGGATAGCCACAGATTCTTTATTATTACGGCAGTCTTCCAGAGCCTGCTGACCATAGTCCAAAAGAGGCTGAGTGCAGGCACGGCTCAGGCATACGCCCAAAAGCGGAGTGTGAGGCAAATCGCAGCCACGGGAAGCAAAGCATACTTCGTATTCTTTGGAAAGAGCATCGCCAATACCTGCCCACAGAAGTTTTTCCGGAGCTTCGGCAATAATTGTGGTATTGATAAATGTATGCTCACAGCAGCGTTTCATATAGTGATAGCCTGCCAGAGAGCCGTCAGTTTTATACATTACGCAGATAGAAGTGCAGGCTGCGCAGTTAGAAGCAATGGTTGGGAAAGCAAACATGGGCTTGCCCATTTTATCAGATAAGGTTTTGCAGGTATCAACAGCACGGCCGCCGCCAACTGCAAAAATCATGTCTGCGTTCTGTACAGCGGCTTCATCCATGAGCATCTGTACATTTTCATAAGTTGCGTCACCGCCGTACCAAAGTACATCAGTAACAGTAAGACCGGCGTCTTTAATGCCTGCCATAATAGCAGCCTGAGCTTTTTCCAGCGCAGTTTTGCCGCCGATTATAACAACGGTTTTGCCGTAGCGGGCAGTAACATTTTTTATATCATCATAGCAATCCGGGCCAACGCTGTAGCTTGGCAAATAAACATTATAATAGTTAGACATATATATCCCCCTCAAAATAAGTGCATTGTAGATAATTATAACACTGTCTGTTTTTTCGTCAACAAATGCCGGCATTTTTGTAAATAAAAATAATAAAACGCTGAAAATCTGTTAAACAAATAACAATTTCAGCGTTTTTTCTTAACCTAATATTTTCATCAGTGCAAACCATACGGGAGGCACTAAAAGAGAGGGCAGCATGTTCAGCGTTTTGCAGTCTGCCAGTTTTAAAATGCCTACGCCGGAGCTCATCAGAAAAATTCCGCCTAAAAGTGATACTTCAGCCATCAGCGGTGGCGTCATATAAGGCGCAATCACACCTGCCAGAAGATAAATTGCCCCCTGCCACAAAAAAAGCACTGCGGCAGCAATGGCTATACCAAAGCCATAGGCAGATGAAAGAATAATAGAAGATACAAAATCTAATGTAGCGTTGGTAAAAAGATAGGTATTATTGCCGTTTAACCTGCTCTCAATGGGGCCTAATATGGACAGCGTACCGATACAAAAGAGCAGTATTGCCGTAGAAAGCCCTTCTGCCAGCTTGGAACCGCCTTTGGCCTTAGCCAGCAGTCCGTGAAATTTTGCATCAATATCAAGCCAGGTACCTATAACCGTGCCTGCTGACAGCGCCGCAATAAAAAGCACCGGATAAATGGATTTTGGCATATTGCTTACAACGGCATTTACCCCAAGTCCAATAGTAGCCAGTCCCAAAGCGTTGAACAGGGCATTTTTATATCTTTCGTCTATACCCTTGCTGACAAAACTGCCGATAAAAGAGCCGGCAAGAATGGTTCCGGCATTAACTATGGTACCTAACATTAATTTCACCTCATAAACATTAATAGATACATTATAACCTAAAACAGCAAAAAAAGAAAAGACACCCAAAGGTGTCTTTATCCCAGCCCATTGCAGCGGGCTAAATCGTCATAAACCAAAGCCGCCAGTTTTTCCAGCGGAACGTTCTCACGCTCTGCCAGTTTTGTCTGCCGCAGCAAATTAAGCAGCTTTTGCTTATTGCACATCATACAGCAGCAGGGCAGCATAATCTCACTGATAAGATAGGCGGCAGCCCGCAGCTGCATTTCATCCTCAGCCAGATTTTCCCCATGGGGCACAAACACGGCAAGACGTCTGTCAATGGCCTGCACCAGCTGTTTTTCCAAAACGCTGCTCATGGCTTAGCGCATGTTTTCGATAAAGTCTTCAAATGCGTTAATCAGTACGGTATGACCGGTAACTTTAAGGTCGCGCAGATAGGTGCCGTAGGATTCATAAATATCCTCAGCCATTTCCATTTTCAGACCTTCTTTTACATATTCATCAATCATTTTAACGATGAAACGGTTTACTTCTTTGGTATTGGGATCAGCGTTTAAGGGAATAATTCTTTCTTCCGCTTCGTATTTTTCTACAACAACTTCCCAGCCTCCGGGGATGGGCGGCAGTTTAACAGCTTTAATCATGTAGCCGTCCGGAGAAAAGCCTACATAAGCTTTCATTTTATTATATAATTTTGCTTTCTGCAGGGGAAAACCATTGGCATTGCCCCATTTTACTATTTCATCGCATACTTCATTATTATGAATAACACTGGGAAATTTAGTTTCAGCTAAAATCTCTGCCATAATGCAACCTCCTAAATTTATACTTGCTATTATTGTACTCTAACACACACATAAATTCAATGTATACAATAAAAAACTGCACACCGCAGATGGTGTGCAGTCAGCATTTTCAGATTTGTCCCAGAGCCTTTAAGATTACCTGAGCGATAACAGCGCTGCCGATGTAAGTACCGGTAAATACTACGCAGGCCAGTACTACAATACGCCAGCCGTTTTTGGCAAAGGCATCCAGATCTTTGCCGATAGCAATACCGGCATAGGCAAGAATCGGAGTACACAAAGCAACAAAGCCTACTTTGCCTACCCAGTAGTTAATAAATTCACTGCCGGGAACAGCAGGATAGGTAAGAATACAGCCCAGGGTTACTACATAAGCAACAGAAGGGATATTGCCCGGCAATACTTTAGCCATAATAATACCTGCCAGAGCAATAGCAGCCAGAATTAAAAGTCCGGGAATGGACTCTACCAGATTAGCCTTAGTTCCCAGTACATTGGAAAAAAGACTCATAAAAGAAACTATTAAAAGTACCAGAAAGGAATCTTTAATGGTCATTTATTTCTCCTCCTTTTGCAGTGTTTCGCCCGGTTCAGGCAGTACGCCGTATTTAATTTTGTAAATACGTCTGTACAGCCATTCGGTCATGGGCAGACCCAGCCAGATAGACATATACAAACCGTCAAGACCGGAAAGCATGTTGCTTGCCGCGCCAAAAGCAGCAATCTGATCAGCCATGGACGGATACATGGCACTTAAGGAGCCAACCGCTGCAGTCATCATACTTGCAGAGCCTACGCCGGCAGCCATAGCCAGAGCATAGGGATGGAAAATACCAAAGGAAGCGGCAATACTTGCCATCAGACCAAAGAAAATAGTACCAAAAACAGTACCGGCGATATAAACGCCCATTACACCGCGGCCTTCGCTGGTATCAAGGCCAAAGCGTTCGCCGATTAAAGCAACGTTAGGTTCACGGGCAATAGAGTGCGCCGCACCAATGGTTTCACGTTTCAGACCTAAAAAGATAGCTACAGGAACACCGATTAAAACTGTACCAAGGTTACCCAGCTCCTGCAGAATCAGTGCCGGAGATGCGGCAATAATTTTCGGCAGTGTGGGGCCAACCAGAGTACCGTAACGCGCCATTAAAAGCATCAGGGTAATACCCAAAAGCGCGCTGGCATCAAACATTTCTTTTTTACCGGAAAGGTTTAAGAATTTGGGAGTAGTCAGTATACCCATCATAAGAGCATACAGCATGGGCAGTAAAACAATAGTACCAACACCTATTTTAAATACATGTGCGCCAATCAGCTCGGCAACGATAATCAGTGCCAGAACTATGGCATGCAGTTTGATATTATACATTTGGCATCCTCCTTTTTATTTGCTGAAATAGCTTTCCAGCTTTTCAATATATTCTTCCTTACTTAAAATGGGTTTAAAATCTGCCAGAATGGCTTTCGCTTCGGCAGCATCATCATACAAAAGATCGATTAAAGTCATGGCAAAAGCTTTTGCCGGCAAAAGTACGGCGGCTTTAAAATCAACTACTTTAAAATCAGCAGTATGCAAAAGTCCTGTTGTGCCGCCGATAAAAGGATGAATTACCGGTATCAGATGGGATACATCGCCCATATCAGTAGAGGCACTGAAATGTCCTGCGTCCTTAATATTAACATCCGGCCATGCTGTTTTGGCATTTTCTGCAAACAGGTTATTCATGCGCTCATTGCAGGCCAGCGGCATCATACCGGGCAGGGTTTCAATAACAGTTGTGGCGCCAATTGCATCACCGCCGGCTTTTAAAGCAGCGTCAACTCTGCTGTGAGTTCTGTCAATGGCCTCCATGGTTTTGGCACGCACATACAGCTCCATGCGTACGTCAGCAGGTACGGAATTTACAATATCGCCGCCTTTGGTAATAATGGGATGTACGCGGATAACATCATCTTCCTTAAAGGTTTCACGCAATGCGTTAATACCCATCAGTCCCAGCATCGCCGCATTTAAAGCATTAATACCTTCATGGGGTGCATCTGCCGCATGGGCAGTCTGACCAATATAGCGCACTGTTTTTCCCACAAAACCGTTACTGGTTCTGCCCACGGATACGGTAGGTTCAGGCATGTTTTTGTCAGCGTGCATCTGCATTGCCATATCAATATCATCAAAAGCGCCTTCATAAATCAGCTGTCCCTTACCGCTTAAAAAGTGCAGCCTGCCCTCCTGCACCAGCTTTTTACGATAAGCAAGCTCTACATATTCTTCTGCCGGTACGCCAAAAAATACTACATCACCGGCAAGGTATTTTAAAGCGTCGGATTTCATAATACCACAGGCTGCCCCAAGCATGGAAGCAATCTGCAGATTGTGGCCGCAGGCATGAGCAGCGCCTGTCAGCGGGTCTGCCTTGCAGCTGTCCGGGCAGCTGATGGCATCAAGCTCGCCTAATACAGCAGCTGTGGGGCCTTCTTTGGCACCTTTGGCTCTTGCCTTAACGCCGTTGATGGCAAGCCCTGTCTGTGGCTCCAGACCAAGATCACGCATAAAGTCAGTTACCTTTGCCGCAGTTTTAACTTCTTTAAAGCCAAGCTCCGGCTCATCGGCAATGGAAGCCGCAATGGCCTCTATTTTATCAGCATATGCATCTATTGCAGAACATACCTGATTTTTTAAATCTTCTTTGTTCATTTAGCAGCACCTCCGTCACTGTTTTCGTATTACAGACAATACTCACTGTACAGTAAACTTTTTGTGGCTTTATTATAGCACAATTATTTTATAATGTACAACATATAGAAGGGATTTTAAAATTTTTTTAAATTTATCGTCTAACTTGTGGTTTTTATTTACCTTTTTAACAATGCTATGCTAAAATATATAATCATAAAATTTTCTTGAAAGGAGTCTAGGCATGTTTTCACAAATAAACCAAGATTTGAATGTTATCATGCAACGCGATCCAGCTGCAAAATCCAAACTGGAGGCGGCATTGTGTTATCCCGGTCTGCATGCCATCTGGCTCCACCGTATAGCACATCATTTCTATAACAAAGGCTGGGTAGTTTTCCCGCGTATGTTAAACACTTTTTCCCGTTTTGTAACAGGTATTGATATTCACCCCGGTGCAAAGCTTGGCCCCGGTCTTTTTATTGACCACGGCATGGGTCTTGTTATCGGCGAAACTGCAGAGCTTGGCAGCAACGTTACTCTTTATCAGGGCGTAACACTGGGCGGTACAGGCAAAGAAAAAGGCAAGCGTCATCCAACCATCGGCAACAATGTGGTAGTATCCAGCGGCGCCAAGGTGCTGGGTTCCTTTACCGTAGGCGATAACTCTAAAATCGGCAGCGGCAGCGTCGTTTTAAAAGAGGTACCTCCTAATTCTGTTGTTGTAGGTATACCGGGACGAATTGTTACCCGGGATGGCATGCGTGTTGCACCTGCCAATGTCGAAGATCTGGTTGACTTAAACCACGATAAACTGCCTGATCCCGTTGCAGATTACGAAGAACAGCTTGCCAGACATATGGAAGAGCTTAACAATCACCTGCTGCAGCTGGAAGCTTTAATTTACAACAAAAAGGCTTTACTTAATATTGAAGAAGAAAAGCAAGAAACAAAAAAAGAGGTATAAACCATGAGCAGAACCATGACCACAGCTGAGGCAATTCAGGAGGCAAGAAGATGCTTAAACTGCACCCGCCCCACCTGCCGCACCGGCTGTCCTATTGAAAATAATATTCCTCAGTTTATCCGCGCATTATCTCAGGGAAATATCGGCGAAGCCTACGAAATTATTTCTGAGCGCAGCAATCTGCCTGCAATCTGCGGACGTGTATGTCCACATGAACGTCAATGTGAAGCGCACTGCGTTTTAACCAAGAAAAAATGTGGTATTGAAATCGGCAGTCTGGAAATGTTTGTTGCCGATTTTGCCCACCAAAATGACTTAAAACCCATTCCCCCTTCTACCGGAAAAAGAGGCAAGGTGGCTGTTATCGGCTCCGGCCCTGCAGGCCTTACTGTAGCCGGTGATCTGGCAAAAATAGATTTTGCCGTTACTATTTTTGAAGCTCAGGGCGAGCCCGGCGGTGTACTGCTTTTTGGCATTCCTGAGTTCCGTCTGCAAAAAGATGTTGTTCGCCGCGAAATTACCGAGCTTCTGCATCTGGGCGTAGAAATCAGAACCAACCAGCTGGCAGGCGTTGATTTTACTGTTGACGATCTGTTTGCTCAGGGCTATGATGCTATCTTTATGGGTACAGGCACTTCTCTGCCCCGCACTCTTGACCTGCCCGGCAAGGAACTGTCCGGTATTTTAACTGCTACTTATTTTCTGCGCACTGTAGTACTGGCAGACAGCGGCAAGCTTGACGAAAGCGAAACCGTACTGCACACCGGCGACAATGTAGTAGTTGTAGGCGCAGGCAATGTTGCCATGGACGCTGCCCGCACTGCTGTAAGACGCGGCGCCAAAAATGTTACTGTTGTTTATCACAAAAGCGAAGACCATATCTCCGCTCTGCCCTCTGAATACAATGCGGCAGTCAACGAAGGCGTTCAGTTTAAATTCTTAAAACAGCCCATGGCTTACTTTAACAAAAAACAGATGCGTGCTTTAAACAATATTCGCCGTCATCCCTGCCCTGTTGACGAAACAGAAGTGGCAGGCATGCTCCTGCAGAATATTACTCAGACCGCAGACGGTCAGTTTATCGCTGAAGGCGGTCAGGAAGTACTGCCATGCGACTGCGTAATTCTGGCAGTTGGCCAAAAGCCTGCAGCCCGCATTGTATCCACTACTAAAGGCATTCAGGTAGATGAACGCGGTTTTGTTATTACCCGCGAACGCCCCTACGGCATGACAACCCGTGCCGGTGTTTTCAGCAGCGGTGATGTTGTTCATGGACCGGCAACTGTTGTTCTGGCTATGAAAGAATCCAAAAAGGTTGCCGCAGGTATTGCTCAGTACATTGACGCAAAAAAACTGCTGGCAGACTGCAACGAATAAGAATACTTTATAAACACAAAAGCTCAGCTCACAAAAAAGTGAACTGAGCTTTTTTATTATTGTTTTAAGCTTTTACTACAGGTACGCATAAAGCTTCCGTACCGGCAATATCATAGGGAGAAAATCTGAGGAAAATCTGTGAAGGTCTGCCATTAATGACAAAGCAGGAATAAGTAAGCTTGCCCTCCCAGGGACCGTCATCTGTTTCATAAACCACTGTTTTGCTGTCTATAAACTCCTGATAGATGTCATCACAGTCATCACTTTCCTCAGCCTCATAGCTGAAAGTACCATCAGCCTCAACTATGGTAATATTACAGCCTTCTCTGCCAAAAATCGGTTTTTTAATAAATTTGCGGCCTTTAAAATCTTCTGCCGCAAGACTCGTAGCAGGAATATAATTGTTAATCACAAATTTATCGTATTCGGAAAAATAATTATTGGCTGCCGCCAGAATTTTTGTAATAGCCATTAAAGCTTTATTCTGCAAAAGCAAAGTCTTTACAGGGTTTACCAGCTGCACCCTGCCCATATTGGCAAGGTCCATCAGCTTTTTGCCGATGGGATAGCCGTCTTCTGTTTCATCTTCTGCCAGAAGTTCAATGGGATGCAGGCGATATAATATATCCGCTTTTATTTCCTTGCCTAAAACATTGGCAATATACACGCCATCTTCCTTAATAATCAGATCCTGCAGATCTGACATATACACAGAACAGTTCTGAGGCAGATTAAGCACATTATTGCTGACAACGCTTCTGATATAGGAGGCATTGGCCCAGTCCTCAGAATAAATCTTATTGGCAGCGCAGACAATATTCACTGCCTGTGCGTCAGCAAAATTCTCCTCAATCAGTTCCAGAAACGGACGCGCCAGGTCATCCCTGTAAATATCCTCGGCACCGCCGCCCTTGCCCCACACTTCTTCTGCCACCGTATTGGCATAATAAGCCTCGGGAATGCCGCAGGGAGTGTCGGCATTTATTTCAGTCAGTTTAAAGAGTCCCGTATCCGCATCTTTAACAAAGTCCAGCCTTGCAATATTGGAAACATGACTGGAATGATCATCAAGGATAAAAGGAGTAATTTCAGGGGTCATATTCAAAATATCTACCACGCTCTGATCTCCGTTATTAATAATATCCTGAGTCAGATGCGCCATAATACGATAAATATCGGCAGAAGCATTCTGCAGATTGGTGTATTCCTGCTGCTCCATATAATAAGGATTTAAAGTAAAATAACGTACTTCGTAATCATCGCTGTCAAGATAAGGTATCAGCCTCTGGCTGACATTATCCATCCATGTACCAGGTTTTCTTGCTGCCATAATCTGCTCCTTAATTAAGATACGGCGCTGCTGCGTTTGGAGCCGGTGCCGATACCTGTTTTAGCTGCAGAGGGAGCTGCCACTTTAGACTGGGTAACAGAATTTGCAGATGTAGATTTGCTTACAGAAGATTTCTGGTCTGCATCCTGTACATTCTGAGTGGTTTTGCCCGGAGTGGGAGAAGCAGTCTGGGCAGGCGGCTGTTTTACCGGAGGCGGCGCAGAATGGCTGTTAAACAGATTGCTCAGAGCATATCCCAGTCCAAAAGCTGTTACCATGCTCCAGAAGCTGCTGTTGGAAGATTCTTCCTGAGCGGTGTTATTGCCGTTGTTCCATTCCTCTGCTGCCTGCTCTTCTTCACTGGCGCAGCCTGCTGTAAGGCTGGTAGCCAAGGTAAGAGTTAAAATGCTGCCGATTAATTTATTGCGTTTATCTTTAGTAAGCATCTGATAATCTCCTTATGTTAATCAGTAATTTTTTATCAAAAATAAGTGTATTAAATCCAGTATATCTTTTTCCGCTTTCATGCGCAAGATATTTTCTGCCAAAGAATAATTTATTTAATAACAATATTATAAAAAACAAGGCTCAATCCACACATAGCAGATTGAGCCTTGCAGCTGGCATTACAGGTTACGAAACCAGTTTACAGTTTATTTTTTCAAAGCAGCATATGCTTCTTTAAGCAATGCGCCGGTCAGAATAAGCAAAATTACAGAAATACCTGTTACAACAGGGTTAGCCTTATCGGACAGAATCATCTGTACAAGAGCTACGATGGTAGTAACGAGCATAAAATACATGGGATACATAATAAAACCGGCATCCTTTTTCAGGGCCTTAATTACCCATACACCAAGCGCCAGAAGGGCAATTGCAGCAACCAGCTGGTTGGTAGCACCAAATACCGGCCAGATCATCTGCCATGCAGCAACCTTACCGGTTTTAACAAAGATAAGTGCCAGAGCCACACCAACGCTGACAGCAGTTGCCAGATATTTGTTCAGGCTCATACCGGTAAATTCCTGCAGCTGATAACGTGCAAGACGTGTTGCAGTATCAAGAGAGGTCAGGATGAAGGAGTTTAAAGCCAGAAGGCCGATAGCAGTACCAAGGCTGGGAGAAATTCCCAGCAGAGTAGAGAACTGGCCCAGACCCTGTCCGTAAGCAACGGTAGGACCGCCTTTAGGCATTTCACCAATCATCATAATGGTACCCAAAGCAATTACACCTACAACGCCTTCCAGAAGCATTGCGCCGTAACCAACGGGAACAGCATCTGTTTCGCGGGCAATCTGCTTGGAAGTTGTTCCGGAAGCAACCAGTGAATGGAAGCCGGAAATAGCACCGCAGGCAACAGTAATAAAGAGCAGCGGCCACAACCAGTCACCTGCAGGAGTAATAAATCCTTTGAAAGCCGGCAGTTTTACTTCGTAGCTGGCACCGCCGAAAATCATACCTACGCCGCCAAGGAATACGGAGAAGTACAGCATGTAGGATGCCAGATAATCACGGGGCTGTAACAGCAGCCATACAGGCAGAATGGAAGCCGCAAAAATATATACAATAAGTACAACACGCCAGAAATCAACACCCATGGCAAAGGCAGACTGTACCCAGGCACTGTCCAAGCCAAAAACAAGGGAACCGAACAAAATCGGCAGCATAACTATGGTACTGATTTTTAAGGAAATATTATAGCGATAAATTGCGATGCCAAATACCATAGCCATAACAATATACAGGCAGGCTGTAAATGCTACTGCCGGATCAGCGGCAAAAGTCTGCGCTGCCAGTTCCAGAAATACTGCAATTACAAGAGTTAAGCTCAGCCAGGTAAAAGCTAAAAACAGCTTATGACCGCGGGCGCCAATCCACTGACGTACAACCTCACCAATGGACATACCTTTATGACGGATAGATGCTACCAGCGCGCCCATATCATGCACGCCGCCGAAGAAAATACAACCTACGATAATCCATAAGAAGGTAGGCACCCAGCCAAGTACTGCTGCTGCTGCAATCGGGCCTACAACAGGGCCTGCACCGGCAATAGACGCAAAGTGATGACCCATCAGCACTGCGGGATGAGCAGGACAATAGTCAACATTATCCTGAAACTCTTTTGCCGGAGTCTGCTTTTCAGGATCGAGTCCGTAAAAACGGCTCTGAAAATTGCCATACCATTTATAGGCAATGGCAAAACATACTAACGTAATTACAAATAACGCTAATAACATAATGAACCCCTTTCCTTACCAAAAATCATTTTCTTGCTTCCAGCTGCTCTGCCAGATAAATTAAATCTGTAAACCTTTTACTTTGATCTCCTTTCCTGTAATGTAAAACTTCTAGCCAGCCCCTGATGCCAAACCAGTAAGATTTGACATATAATTCTGAAAATTTACTGTCAAGCAGCAGAAAACGATGCTTAATTACATCATTTTTTGCCTGCCAGTTATTTTTCAGCCAGTTTTCGGACTCTTTGCCATTATGCACTGCCACAATATAGTCATCTGCACTATACCTGGCAATCTCACCGGCAATACAGTCCTTTATAAAATCAGTGTGGCGGTACCATCCCTGCATACCGCCGCACTGCCAGGGTTCAAACCCATATGCACTCAGATATTTTTCACATTCAGCCATATTTATCGGCATTATAAATATTCCTCCTGCCATTCCTGCAGGCATCCGCAGAATTCTTCCCACATTTCGGGCAGTCTGCTCAGGATATTTTCACGTCTTGCGCTGTCCCAGCCGCAGAACATGGCACCTTCATACCGCAGCTCGCTGTTATCTTCGTGCTGCCGCACAATACCTGCAATAAGCTGATCATTAACATAATTATCATGTAAAAGACCCAAAGTATCCTGCATCAGCTTCAGACTGCGCATAAGCCTTCCAGTATAGGAAATCTCCGCAGCCGTAAGCAGAGCATAACGAAAACGCTTGATTTTAATGCGGATACGATGCAAAGCTTCCATATCTTCCATTACTGCATCATTGATTTCAAAGGACTGAAGCCTGTCACTCCACTCGGATAATCGCTGACGCAGAAAGAATCTTATTTTCATTTCGCTGTATCTGGCGTCACTCTGAGTATTATACAAAGACAGTAAAAATCCTGCCAGATGTCCGGTAATGTTGTTAAGATTACCAAAGCCGGTCGCTTTTTTGGACGCAGATTTTCTGCATTCCAGCAGCGCTTTTTCCAGCTCCATGACTTTATTGTCTTTACGGCTGTTTCTGATTTTGGCGCAGGTCATCAGCGCCACATCATACTCTCTGGCATCTCCAAGTACATCAGTCCAGGACTTGAAGGTCTGTTTCCACAGCTCTGCCTGAGCCACAGGCAGCAGCGGCTTAAACAGCACCAGTGCAGAACGCAGGCGGCGCAGCCTTACACGCAGCTGTCTTACAGCAGTCTTGTCGCCGGGATTACTGCTGAAACTTCCCCACAGCTTGCTGATTTCATACACCTGCAGGGGCAGATGTGCCCTTAAAACAGTTGTCGCATCCTCAGCATCATACAAGTCTGCATCCCACACTCTGAAACCCCCGCGTCTTTGCAGCATGCGCAAACCCAGGTCCGGTTCTTCCAGAACAAATTTAACTTTGGAAGCCAGTAATTTTTTCAAAATTCTTCTTACTGTATCCGCAGCCTGCCGCTCAAACTCAATAATGATATCATTAACAGGCTGCATGCGGTCTCTGACTACCATAACACCGCTTATACACACTATGCGCAGCAGCTTGTTGCCGGACTGCTCAAACTTTACTCTTTTATATTTTACAAAGTCCTCATCACAGTATTTTTCTTTCTGTTTTGCTTTTTCAGCTGACAGCGGCCAGCTTTTTTTCACCAGCTCCTGCAGCTGCCCCTTATTTTTAACACTCAATGCATGTAAACAAATTTTATATCTCATAAAACTTCTGCTGCCTGAATCTTATTAACCTGTGCCGGCATTTTCTGCCCGCTCAGACCTGCCAGAATATTTTCTGCCGTCAGCACTGCCATGGCATCTCTTGTTTCATTGGTAGAGGAAGCAATATGAGGTGTAACAGTAATATTTGGTAAAGTAAGCAGCTTATGCTCACCAGCAAGAGGCTCCGGATCAACTACATCAAGAGCCGCATGGGCAATCTGCCCGCTGCGCAGCGCTTCGTATAAAGCTTCTGTGTCAACAATGGCACCGCGGGCCACATTAATCAGTGAAGCAGTATTTTTCATTCTGGCAAAAACCTCTTTGGTAAACATTCCTCTGGTAGAGGGGTTCAAGGTTACGGAAAGCACTATAAAATCAGAAGTGCTGATAAGCTCATCAAAGCTGAGATACTTAACGCCCAGCTCCGCATCATCACTGCGCTGATGGCGGTTATGATAAACTACTTCCATTTTGCTGGCTTTAGCTCTGGCGGCAATTTCCTTACCAATGCTGCCAAGACCTATAATGCCCAGCCTTTTGCCTTTTAAATCACTGCCAAAGCCAAGCCCCTTGCGCTGGCCCCACTTGCCGCTTTTTACATGCTCATGACCCTGCACAATCTGACGCGCGCAGTCAATCACAAGACCATGGGCAAGGTCTGCCACAGCATCAGCCAGAACATCAGGAGTATTGCCCACTTTAATCCCTCTTTCCGTGCAGGCTTCAATATCAATGTTATCATAGCCTACGGAAGCCTGAGCAATGACCTTTAATTTAGGCGCTTTGGCAAGCAAGTCCCTGTCAATTTTTATATTGCCGGCAGAATACAGCGCGTCAGCCTCTGCCAGCCACTTGTCAAACTGCTCCTGCGGTACACGTCCGCCCTGCTGCCATGCCAGAAGATGCACTTTTTCATTTAATATATCAAAAGCCGGCTGACGCATTTTTCCGCTGGCAGCTACAGTCATTTTTTTTAAATCAGTCACAGCCTGTCACCTCTTATTTTTTAGGTACAACTTCCAGCCAGTAATTATCAGGATCAGTGATAAAGTAAATACCCATAGCCGGGTTTTCATAAACGATACATCCCATTTCCTGATGTTTGGTATGAGCAGCTTCATAATCGTCAACTTCAAAAGCAAGATGCATTTCATTATCGCCCAGATTATAAGGCTCTTTGCGGTCACGCAGCCAGGTCAGCTCCAGCTTGTGCGCAGACTGACCGTCAGTCAGATAAACAATAATAAAGCTGCCGTCTTCGGCTACAATACGGCTTTCTTCCTTTAAATCAAGAGCAGCTTCATAAAACGCCAGACTCTTTTCCAGATCAAATACGTTAAAATTATTGTGCATAAAAGTAAATTTCATTGTTCAGCCTCATTTCATAAATTATTAAAGATTATCATTTTAGCTAAGATTACAGCCAGCAAAATACCTGCAGACATTTTGCCGATAAGCGCCAGAAACCTCACCTTAGCTGCTTCATAGGCCAAAGCAAGGGCAGGCTTTCGGCTGCCGCTGCGCAGATATTCGTAAATAAAAGCAGCTGCAAAAGCACCTGCCAGACCGCCAATAAAGGAGCCCAGCACCGGCAGAACCGCCGTTCCCATAAAGGTACCTATAAAGCCGCCCAGACCAATTACAAAAACCGCTTTCCAGGAAACTTTGCGTCTTTTGATACCGAACAAAGATACACAAAACTCCCAGCATTCCCCTAATGCGTAAATAAATATCATTGCTGCAAGCAATCGGCTGTTAAAATACATAGCTTCATCATAAAAAGCAAACCCAAGTCCTGTTATCAGCAAAAGAGTATTTCCCGGCAGGTCAAAAACTGTCAGCAGAGGACCTGCAATTATCAGCAGACCGGCCAAAATCCATTCCACAAAATGCTCCATGAAATAAATCCTCCTCGGGTTTTATTACAGGATATTATACCATAATTGCTAATATAAAAATCTTTCGTACCCAAAAACTTTGCAAAAAAACTGTAAATTCGTTGTCTTGCACCTGGGCAAATGTTAAAATATAAACAAAAATCGCTGGAGGAAAATACATGGAAGAAATTTTGCTTACAATACAGCCATGGTATACATCTATAGGCTTTTTATGTCTTTTCACTGTTATTCGCTACATTTACAGACGTTTTCTCTTTAATCTGATTCACAGCTTTGCCGTAAAAAGCTCATTTCCCTATGACGAACAGATTCTGGAAGCCTTTGAAAAACCGATTAATGTTGTTTTATATGTAGGCGGCGTTTATATGGCTCTTATTTACGCGCCGCATAATATTATGGAAAACACCATTTTTATCGACCGTGTTCTGCGCAGCACTATTGTTCTGTCCTTCTTCTGGGGCTGCTATAATCTGAGTGATACTACCCACGGTATGATGCTGGATCTTTTAAATCACATAGGCGTGCGTACGGAAGAAGCACTGTCCAATATTTTTTCTACAATTATACGTATTATTATCGTTGTCTTAGGCTTTGTTACCATCGCCAAAGAGTGGAACTATGATATCAGCGGCTTTGTTGCCTCCCTTGGTATCGGCTCTCTGGCAGTTGCATTTGCTGCCAAGGACTCTCTGGCCAATGTTTTCGGCAGCCTGATTATTATTTTGGATAAACCTTTTAAAATCGGCGACTGGGTTACTGCCAACGGCATTGAAGGCACAGTAGAAAAAATATCTTTCCGCAGTACCTGTATCAGAACATTTCCGCAGGAGCTTGTCTATATTCCCAACTCTCTGCTGTCTAATACTCCCATTACAAACTTTACCCTGCGCGAAAAACGCCGCATCGATTTTACTCTCGGCGTTACCTACAGCACCACGGCAGCTCAGATGCGTGATGTTATTGAAAACATAAAAAGCTATCTGAACAGCTGTGAGGATATGATTTATACTGATGATATCCGTGTGCACTTCATAGCTTATGCAGACAGCAGTCTGAATATCCGTATTACCTTCTATGCCAGAACTGGCAGTCAGGTAGAATATCTTAATATACTGCAAACTGTCAATCTGCAGCTGATGGAGATTATGGAAAATGCAAATGTAAGCTGCGCTTTCCCAAGTACAAGCGTCTATTTTGAAACTCCGCTGGAAACTAAAACCGTACCTGCCGCTGACAGAAACAGATAAGTACAATTCACAATTGTTTTACAGACATATGTCAGAAACAAGTTTATAATCAAAGCATAAACAATTTGCAAAAAAGGAGCTGTAGCTATGAACGATCTGATTATTATCGGCGGCGGACCTGCCGGAATTTCAGCAGCCTTGTACGCTCTGAGAGCCAATCTTAAAACTGCTGTTATCGAAAACGGGCCCAACGCTTTAGCTAAAGCCCACAAAATAGATAATTACTACGGTGTTTCCCTCAGCGGAACTCAGCTGTATGAAGCAGGACTGCAGCAGGCTGCAGCTTTAGGCGCCCAAATGATTCATGACGAAGTTATCGGCGTTGAATATACAGGTGATTTTACCGTTACTACTAAAAACTCCGTTTACTCTGCTCCTGCCCTGCTTCTGGCAACAGGAACCAAAAATCAGACTGTTAAAATAAACGGTCTGCAGCAGCTGGAAGGAAAAGGCATCAGCTACTGCGCTGTCTGCGACGGCTTTTTCTTCCGCAAAAAACAGGTTGCCGTTCTTGGCAGCGGTGCCTATGCTCTACATGAGGCAGAGTATCTGAGCCATCTGGCAGAAAATGTTACAGTGCTCACTAACGGAGAAGACCCTGACCTTATCAGCCATGCAGGTTTTTCTGTAATTACCCGGCCTGTGGCATCCGTACAGGGAACTGATAAACTGGAAGGCATTACCTTTGACGACGGCACTCAAATTCATCCTGACGGACTTTTTATAGCCCTTGGTACAGCGGACAGCTCTGACATAGCCCGCAAACTGGGAGCCGAAATTAACGGCAGATTTATCGCCGTTCAGCCGGATTTTTCTACCAATATTCCCGGTCTTTATGCTGCCGGCGACTGTACGGGAGGATTTTTGCAGGTTGCCAAAGCAGTTCACGAAGGAGCTGTGGCAGGAACAGCAATTATAAAATATCTGCGCAGTAAAAAATAATCTAATAAATAAAAGGAAGTGTTTATTATGGCAATGGAAGTAAATCAAAATGAATTTCAAAAAGAAGTTTTAGAAGCAGCGCAAACCGTTCTGGTTGATTTCTGGGCGCCCTGGTGCGGTCCCTGCCGCATGCAGACCCCCATTTTAGAAGAATTTTCCCACGAAAACCCTGCTATTAAAGTTGTTAAGGTAAATGTTGATGACAACGCAGAAATTTCCGAAAGATATAATATTATGAGCATTCCCAGCCTGATGGTTTTCAAAAACGGTCAGCTGGTGAATAAAGCAATTGGCCTGCAGTCTAAAGCCAACCTGGCTGAACTTGTAAAATAAACCAAAAAAGAGTGTTAACATCAGTTAACACTCTTTTTCTATATTATAAATCAGCCAATGCCGCCATAAACAAGACCAAGAATAAGAACCAGAACAGTTAAAGGTACATAAATAATTCTTCCGGCAACGCCAAAAGCAGCAGAAAGCTTGCCATGACCGATTTCCAGCTCTTTTTTGATTTCGTCCCAGCCCAGCACGTAGTAAATGGAAACCGCACCCAGTACTGCACCAAAGGGAACAATAACAATGGAAACAAAGTCCATCCAGCTGCCAACCTTAGGCTCTGCTTCAATAAAGATACCCACAGCCATGCTGATTACGCAGCATAAAATTACCGCAATATTTCTGGACATACCAAAATTTTTCTGCCAGCTTTCACTTACTGCCTCCAGCATATTGATTAAGGAAGTAATGCCGGCAAAGAAAACTGATAAGAAGAAGAACACTGCAAAAAACTGTCCCATGGGCATCTGCTGAAAGACGCTGGGCAAAGTTAAAAATACCAGAGAAGGACCCCTGTCAGCACCTATGCCAAAGGAGAATACCGCAGGCATAATCGCAAGGCCGGACAGCATAGCCGCCATGGTATCAAAGCAGGCTGTACGCAAAGATGCCTTGGGAATATCAACCTGCTTATCAAGATACGCACCGTAAACAATCATACCGGAACCTGTTATGGACAGTGAAAAGAAAGCCTGACCCATAGCCATTACCCAGGTATCGGCACGCATAAGCATGTTCCAGTCAGGAACAAATAAAAATTCGTAGCCTTTTTCACTGCCCGGCAGGAAGAAAACCCACACTGCCAGAAACAAAAACAGCAGGAAAAATAACGGCATTAAAATTTTACTTACTTTTTCAATGCCCTTAATAATACCCATTAAAAGCACAGCGCCGGTAATGGCAATAACCAGAAAATGCCATAAAAGACTGCCATACTCGCCGCTTGCCATAGCAAAATACGCCGCCGGATCAGCAGTTAAAAGCTCGCCGCTTAAAGAACCCCACAGGGTACGCAAAATCCAGCCCAAAATAATTGCATAACCAATAGCAAGGCCCAGACTGCCCAAAAGGGGAATCCAGCCTAAAGTTTTGCCCAGTTTTGCCAGTCCGCGTCTGGCAAAGCAATATTTATACGATCCCAAAGTTCCTGTTCGCGCCAGTCTGCCAATGGCAAATTCTGCCGAAAGACCTACCCAGCCAAACAAAAACACAAAAAACAAATACGGAATTAAAAAAGCTGCTCCTCCATACTCACCTAAACGATACGGAAACAGCCAGATATTTCCCAATCCTACCGCAGAACCTACACAGGCTATAATAAAGCCAAAAGACGAGGTAAAACTGCCATTTTGATTACCAGTTTGTTGTTTTTCCATATTAACTTCCTTTCTACCCTGCAGCCACGCTGCTCTACAAATAAACTACACCTTATACCATATCAGTTTTTATCTGATATGGCAAGGAAAATTCTGAAAATTCATCTTTTTATGTAATATTCTATACAAATATTCTCCACATAAAATAAAGAAAAACTTTTTTCAGCATACTGCTTGACGAAAAAAATAATAGTGTTATAATTCTCTACATAAACTCAATAACAGGAACGCTATGATAAAGAAGCAGTCTGCCAAGTTTTCAGAAAGCTGTCGGTTGATGCAAGACAGCAGCAAAGCTGAACTGTTCCGCTTTGGAGCGGCAAATGATGAATTTGACGGTTTCGCCCGATACAGCGAACTAAAGATGGCCGTAGGCAATTTGGGTGGCAACGCGGGAAAAGTTCTCGTCCCATGGGGGATGGAGAGCTTATTTTTTTACCCTGTTACCTGTGTCCGGCCGAATTTGGGTGGCACCGCGAGAAGAGAAGCTCGTCCCAAGGGACAGCTTCTCTATTTTTATATCCAAAGGAGATTTTATCATGACAAGAGCATATAATTTTAACGCCGGACCTTCTGCCATGCCTTTAGAAGTGCTGGAAGAAGCCCAAAGAGAATTTACTGATTTTCAACACACCGGAATGAGCATTATCGAAATGAGTCACCGCAGCAAGGAATACGCCAAGCTGCACCAGGAAACAAAAGACCTGCTGCGCGAACTGATGGAAATTCCGGAAAACTATGAAATCATGTTTATCCAGGGCGGCGGCAGCACTCAGTTTTTAATGACAGCTGCCAACTTCTTTACAAAAAAATACGCTGCTTATGTCAACACCGGCGTATGGTCAAAAAAAGCCATGGCTGAAGCAAAATTCTTCGGCGAGGCCTATGAAGCAGCTTCAAGTGCTGACCGCAACCATACCTATATTCCGCAGGAATTTACAATTAAGGAAGATACTTCCTACGTACATTTAACTTCCAACAACACCATTTACGGTACAGAATATCAAACCTTCCCTGAATTTGCTGTTCCTGTTATCTGCGATATGTCCAGTGACATTCTTTCCCGCAGAGTTAATGTAGCAGATTTTGATCTCATTTACGCAGGCGCACAGAAAAACCTCGGTCCTGCTGGTGTAGTAATCGTAATTGCAAAAAAAGAATTCCTGGCAGAAGCAAACACCAATCTGCCCACAATGATGAAATATCAGACTTTTGCTGACAACGATTCCTTATATAACACACCGCCGGTCTTCTGCATTTATATGATTAACAAAACCTTGCACTGGATCAAAAAACAGGGCGGCGTTGATGTTATCGCTGCCAATAACGCAGCTAAAGCGCAGGTTATCTATGATGCTATTGATAACAGCAACGGATTCTACATCGGTCATGCCGAAAAAGAATACCGCAGCAAAATGAATATTACTTTTAATCTGGCAGATAAAGAGCTGGAAAAAGATTTTGTTGAACAGGCTAAAACCGCAGGCTTTGTAGGTGTAGGCGGTCATCGTCTTGTAGGTGGCTGCCGTGCATCAGCTTATAACGCAGTTCCTATGGAAGCATGCCAGGCTTTGGCAGAATTTATGCAAAAATATCAAAAACAACATCAGTAAGAAAGATACAGGAGGAAATAAATATGACTATGAGAATTTTAGTAAGTGATGACGTAAGCGAAAAAGGTGTGGAACTTCTGCGCCAGCATTTTGATGTAGATGTAAAAACCAATATGCCCATTGAAGAATTAATTGCCTGCATCTGGCAGTATGACGGCCTTGTAACCCGCAGTCAGACTCAGGTTACCAAAGAAGTTATCGACGCTGCAACCAATCTTAAAGTAATCGGCCGTGCAGGCGTTGGCGTTGATAATATTGATATTCCTGCTGCAACTGCCCGCGGCATTGTAGTTTTAAATGCTCCCGAAGGCAATACCATGGCGGCAACAGAACACACCGTAGCCATGATGATGGCTATGACCAGACATATTCCCCAGGCTCATGCTTCCATTCAGGCAGGCAAATGGGACAGAAAAAGCTTTGACGGCATTCAGGTACAGGGCAAAACTCTCGGCATTATCGGCGTAGGCCGTATCGGAAGCCGTGTTGCCAAACGCATGCAGGCTATGGAAATGACTACTATCGGCTATGACCCCTACATTACTGAAGAACGTGCACAGCAGGTTGGCGTAGAACTGGTAGACCTTGATACCCTGCTTGCCAAATCTGACTATATTACCATTCATACTCCTCTTACCAAAGAAACAGAAAATATGCTCAACGCTGAAACCATTGCCAAAATGAAAGACGGTGTACGCATTGTTAACTGCGCCCGCGGCGGCTGCGTTGATACAAATGCTCTTGCCGAGGCGTTAAAATCCGGCAAAGTTGCAGGCGCTGCAATCGACGTTTATCCGGAAGAACCCTTGAATCCGGAGAACAATCCTTTCATCGGCATGTTCAATGTAGTACAAACCCCGCATCTTGGTGCGTCCACTATCGAAGCACAAATCGGCGTAGCAGTTGACGTTGCCTACGGCGTAATTGACGCACTGGAAGGCAAACCGGTTATGACCGCCGTTAATATGGCGCCTATTCCCAAAAGCGTCGCTGCAGTTATCCAGCCTTATTTCAGACTGGCAGAGCGCATGGGCACTATCGGCATCTATCTGGCTGAAGGCCCCGTTAAAGAAGTGGAAGTTGAATATACCGGCGTACTGGCTGAAACCGAAACTCAGGCTTTAACTACTGCCTTCTTAAAAGGCTTGTTAAATCCCATTCTGCAGGAAAGCGTAAACTTTGTTAACGCTCCCGGCATTGCCAAAAAACGTCACCTGAATGTAAAAGAAGTAAAATCTCATAATCCCGGCTACTTTACCACTGCTATCACCGTTAAAATCACTACCAGCAAAGCAGCTCATAAACTTGTAGGTACCCTGTTTGACGGCAAAGAAGCAAAAATTGTTGAAATCGACCAGTACAAAGTAGACTTTAAACCGGAAGGCTACCTGCTCCTTGCTCCTCATGCCAACAAACCTAATATGATTGGTCAGATGGCAACCATTCTGGGCAGCGCCGGCATCAACATCAACGGCATGCAGGTTGGCAGCACAACAGTTAAAGATACCAATATCATGGCGATTGCTGTAGGCAATGATATTCCTAATGACATTATGCTCCAGCTGCGCGGTATAGATGGTATCCTTGATGTAAAATTGATTAACTGCGAGGGTTAAGATGGTAAAAATTATTTTAGTTCGTCACGGCGAAACAACATGGAATATAGAAGGACGCTATCAGGGTCAGGAAGATACTCCCCTCAGTGAGCGCGGTCTTAAGCAGGGAGCTCAGCTGGCGCAGGCATTAAAAGATATTCATATCGACACCTGCATTTCCAGCCCTCTGCAGCGCTCCTATAATACCTGTAAATTCTGCGCAGATCTGCATAATCTGCCGGTAGAAAAAGACGAGCGCCTTACAGAAATTAATCACGGACTGTGGGAAGGCGTGCTTGCTCCTGATATAGCAAAAGCATATCCTGTGGAATTTAAGCAGTGGCACACAGCTCCCCATCTGGTGCAAATGCCCGGCGAAGGCGGAGAATCACTGGAAGATGTTCGCAGACGCGTACGTGCAGCCTTTGATGAATATGCTGAAAAATACGATGGTCAGACAATTCTTGTGGCTGCTCACGATGCAGTTAACAAGGCTATTATCTGCGATATTCTCGGTCTTGGCATGGAGCATTTCTGGCAGATTAAACAGGATAATACCTGTATTAATGTTCTGGAATACAACGAAGACACATGGCGTTTAGTTCTCTTAAACTCCGTCAATCATATGGGCTTCCTGTTCAGCGGTATTGAGCAGGCAGGTTTGTAATCTGCAAAAAGCAAAAGAGGTTCAGCATAAGCTGAACCTCTTTTTTTGTGTTCAAATAACTATTTTATACTTTTGCCAAGTTCATAAGCCTTCTGCAGCTCTTCATGACCTTTAATATCACCGGGCTGAGTTACGCCACCGGCAAAAATAACTGCATCTGCCTGCTGCAGCACTGGCAGCATTTCACCCATATCATCACTGATTATACACTTGTTGCTGCGAATACATGCCAGGCAGTCTTTGCAGAATTCAAATTTTTTATCAGCAAGGTTAATAATCTGTACATTATTGCCGCTTTCTGCCGCACCCTTGCCAAACTCTTTTGCCAGCATATCAGAGTTGCTGCCTTTACGCATACTGCCGGATACAATCAAAACATTTTTACTCATTTTGCCTTCGCTTCTTTTTATTTACTCTGCCAACGAAAATGCAGCTGTAACATTTCCCCTGCCTAATAATTTTCTCAATTCATCGGGAGTAATATTTTCCAGTCGTCCCAGTCTGGTAAAGTTCCAGCTGTTACGGTCGTAATAAATAACAATTTTATTACCCTGATATAAAATCAGATCACCTGCCGTAACATCTGTCTGCTTATCGTCAACAGGCAAATCCTGCGGCAGATTGCCCACCTTTTCATCTGTGCCTCCTGTACAGTATTTTATTTCTCTTCTTTAATTGTACTTCCTGCTTCATATCTCTGCAAATACCTGAAATCTATCTTTTATAATGCCTATAGAGCATAATCTTTTGCGTAACAATTAAAAAGCTGCCAACACCTCAGTTGACAGCTTTTTTCTCAGGTCAGCTTTTTCTTTAAAGCCAAAATATTCTTTTCTATCTGCGCCATTATTTCATAAAAAACTTCATCACTTTGGCCGGAGGGATCTTCCAGTCCCCAGTTTTCGGCATACTGTGAAGGAACGTTAGGACAACTTACATTACAGCCCATAAAAATTACCACGTCAGGCTTTGGAATATCTTTAAGCAGCTTGTTAAACTGAGTTTCTTCCATGTTTATGCCGTACTTATCCTGCATCAGACGCACGGCATCAGGATTAAGATGGTCTTTCAGCTCCGTGCCGGCAGAATAGCTTTCAAAAACATCTGCCGCCAGAAGTTTGCCCAAAGCCTCTGCCATCTGACTGCGGCAGGAATTATGCACGCAGACAAAGGCTACTTTTGGCTTGCCGGTGCAATTAAGCTGCGGTTTGTACTTTTCAAAGTCATAATCAATATCTAAAGTCCCATCATCACCAAAATAATGAATGGCACCTGCCGGGCACTTTCTTTCACAGCCATGGCAGCCGTGTACGCAGCCGCTGCCATAAACAACTTTAGGTTTGCCTTCCGGTCCATCCGGCTTATACACACCATGTCTGCACATATTATTGCACGCCATACAGCCAATGCATTTTTCATAATCTATTACAGGATACCAGGTCGCACTCATATTTCTTCTCCATTTACATCAAATTTTATTGATATAAATACTATATCCGACATAACCTAAAAGTACAAGTAAAATTTTGGTTAATACATAGCTAAATCCATGTTTTATTCTTTAAAAGTTCAGCTATTTTCTCTACTTTATCCGGCAAAACTGATCTTCCTAAAATATTACATAAATCAAAATATCTGTATCCCATTGGAGCTCTTGGAGAAACTTTTTTAAAATCAGTTTCATGAAACTCATCAACAATAAAAAACCTATGCTCATCCTTACTTAAGGCGTAACCATAATTTTTAGAGTCTTCTATAGCCTGCTGAATTCTTTTCTTAATATCATCAGTAAGCTCACCCTGAACAACTTGTAAATGCAATTTATTATTATCATCAAAAATGCTATCAACAATAGCAACAACTTCACCAATCATACTTACAGTCTTATTTTTGTACAATCCTATATACTTATGAGCAGAGTAACCTTTATTTCTATTATGATAATACAACCTGTTTTTTACATTATCATCAAATGTTGTCCCTGCCAAAACCATACGCATCATTTTCCAGCTATCAGATATAAGTCCGCTGTCATTACAATACTGCGCATAATCATTCAAGATATCCAGCATTTCTAAATCTCGCTGCTCATCAAGTACTAAATGTATTTTTTCAACAACGTCTTTAAAAGTTAGATGAATATGTACTATATTGCAATTATGTTCAATATTAAAATTTTGTACTGAACTGGTAATATTATTTTGTAAATCATGACTTATGTTATCTGGATCAAGAGTAATTAAAATCTGATACTTATAACCACACAAAGCATGTAAATGTCGTTTTAACTGATTAACACTAAAATTATTATATAATTTAGTCTCTACTGCAATTTTAAAACTCTCCTGTGCTATGCTTGCATCTAATACACTGTCTGTACTTTTCTCCTGCAGCAAAAATTTTAATTCAACGTCAAAATCCTGAACACTTTCACAAATAACCTGATTTAAAAAAGCAAAAAACTTTCTGGGTGAATACAGATACAACCTTGATAAAAGCAAAGTAGTATTAGCAGTATCTACATTTTCTTTGGAATGATATCTCTGAAAATAATGTGTCTGCATAAAATCATCTCCTAACAGCCAAACCATATTCTGCATAGTAATAACAAAACCGGCTGATGCACAATATATATAACGAGACTGTGTCTGCCGGGAATGGTAAAAAGCCGCCAGTTACATTTTTTCAGTATTGCAAGACAGTTATGCTCCTGTAAGAAGGCATACGTAAACCAGCCCCACAGCATAACAAAAAAATTAGGCAGCAAGGGAAAATAATCCGCAGAGGAAAAATCATCATTATGAAATCCCAAAACAGCCAGCTCATTAGTATATAAAAATTCCGGCCACTGCCATAATACAGCTCCTGCAATAACAACCTTACCTGCATCAATATCCATAGTCACAAGATAACAGATCAGCGCCGCAAATATACCCAAAATCGGTTTTATTTTAACAAGCACAGGCTTCAGACAGGCAAACAGCCACCAGCTGCAGCCAAAAAAAGTCAAAATGCCATAGTAAATAGCCTGCGAGGGCATAACCAGCGCAGTTATCAGTGTAATGGCTGCCCCCAGCAGATTAAGCTGCAGTCCCCGCTTAAAATACCTGCCGCTGACATGCAGCACCATGCCGCTGATAAAGATAAACAATCCGCTGCCCAGTACCTGCCATAATCTGACATATTCTTTAGCAGGCCAGTCAGGAGCAAGTCCGTATACCACATAAACATCATATAAAAAATGAAATGCCAGTACATTAAAAATAGCAAATCCACGCAGAGCATCTAAAAGATGCAGTCTTGTTCCAGCCTCACGCATGAATCTCTCCCCGCAGTAATTTTTTCTGCAGCCAGCGCAGTCTCAACGACAAAAATACCGCACTGAAAACTACACCAATAACAAGACTTTGCCAGTACGCAAAGGGGCCATGCTGCAGCACATAGTCAAAAAGCATGCCAAAGGGCAGGCAAATGCCCCAGTAAGCAATCATACCAGCCCAAAAGGTAGCATTAACATCTTTATAGCCGCGCAAAATTCCCTGAATGGGCGCCGCCACTGCATCAAAAAACTGCCATAAAACTGCGTAAATCAGAAAATGCACTGCAAGATTAACAATTACCGCATCATTGGTATAAATAGCCGCAATCAGCTCACGGTTAAAGTATTCTGCCACAATGTAAAACACCGCGCATAAAAGGCTCAGCTCCAAGCCGATTACAGTATAATCCCTGGCACTTTGCCAGCGCTTGGCACCGGCTTCCACACCAATAACAATAGTCAATGCCAGAGAAAAACTGAGCGGTATCATATAAATCAAAGACGAAAAATTAAGAGCAGCCTGATGAGCAGCAATTACCTCCGTGCCAAACTTAGCGATAAACAGTGCCACTACACCAAAAATACTGGCCTCCATAAAGATAGAAACGCCCATGGGCACACCTATCTGCAAATATTCTTTAATCCGTGCCGCAGAGGGCTGCACCATGCCGAGAACACTGTACTTTTTAAAAGCCTCCAGCTTCTTTAGCGCCAGTACAAACATTCCCAGAAGCAGCCAGAACGTAATGCCCGTTGCCACTCCGGCGCCAATGCCTCCCAGTCTTGGAAAGCCAAACTTGCCAAAAATCAAAAGATAATTTAAAAGTGCATTTACAGGCAGCGCCAGCATATAAATTTTCATTGTCAGTCTGGTATATCCTAAAGTATCAACCAGACAGCGCAGCGGAGTTATCAAAAAGAACGGCAGTACGCCAAAGCCAATACCTGCCATGTACCACAATGCCACCCGGTAAACATCAGGCTCCAGTCCCATATGAGTCAAAAGCAGCGGCAAAAACAAAATACCGCCGGTTATAATCAGCACAGAAAAAACTACTGCCAAAAGCAGTCCATGCTTAACAACAATATTAATTTTAGTCTGCTCGCCTGCTCCTAAAAGATGAGCCACTAAAGGCATGCCTGCCATTAAAATACCGTTGATGCCTGTCTGCACCGGCATCCAGATATTGCCGCCAATAGCAGCTCCGGCCAGGTCAACTGCACCTGCCTGCCCGGACATGCTGGCATCAAAAAAGTTCATTCCGATTGTCGCAATCTGCGTACCGATAATCGGCAGCATTACGCTCAAAAGATGCTTCAGCCGTTCACGCTGCTGCACCTGCATCAGTTTCAGCATTATTCCTCCTCGGCAAGCTCGGACAGATATGCCCATCTGTCTACAAGTTCATCAAGCCTTTGCTGTACTTTAGCCTGCTCTTTGGTCAAATCATTTAACTTCACAAAATCACTGCCGCAATTATTTATTTCCATGCCCAGCATTTTCAGCTCTGCCTCAGCGCGGCCTATTTCCTGGTCAATATTTTCCAACTCCAGCCTTTCGCTGTAAGTCATTTTCTTTTTGGCAGGTTTAACCTCCTGCTCTTTTACGGCAGGCTTAGATGCTTTTACTGTATTTTCTGCCAAAAGTGCAGCCTCTGTCGCCAGTGTTTCTTCATAATCACTGTAACCGCCTGTAAACTGGCGCAGGGTTCCACCCTTTTGCAGAGCAAAAATTTTATTGGCAAAGCGATCTAAAAAATAACGGTCATGGGATACGGCAATTACCGCTCCGGCAAAGCTGTCCAGATAATCCTCCAGTACGGATAAAGTAGGAATATCAAGGTCATTGGTGGGTTCGTCCAGAATCAGAACGTTCGGCGCCGTCATCAACACGCGCAACAGATACAGACGACGTTTTTCACCGCCGCTCAGCTTGTTTACAGGCACCCACTGCAGCTCCGGAGGGAATAAAAATCTCTCCAGCATCTGCGCCGCACTGATGCGCATGCCATCTGCCGTATCAATATAATTATTTGCCTCTTTAATATATTCCAGCACCCTCTGCTCAGAATCAGGAAATTCGCTGTGCTGAGAAAAATAACCAATTTTAACAGTCTGCCCAACAGTAATACTGCCGCTTGTAGGCGCCAGTCTGCCGGCAATAATATCCATCAGTGTTGATTTTCCGGCACCGTTAGGCCCCACAATACCCACACGGTCATTACGCAGCAGAATATAACTGAAATCCTTAATATAATCAATGCCGTCATATACCATACCAACATTATTCAGCTCAATAACAGTTTTACCCAAACGGCTTGATACTGAAGACATCTCCAGAGCAGCCTCAGTCTGCACATTTTTTACCTCAGCTTCAATCTGCGCAAAACGCTCTACACGATCCTTTTTCTTAGTACGGCGCGCCTCTGCTCCGCGGCTGATCCATGCCAGCTCGCGTCTGTAAATATTGCGTAGTTTTTGTGCCGCAGAAGCTTCTGCAATGCGGCGTTCCTCGCGCTTTTGGAGGAACAAACTGTAATTGCCCACATAAAGATAACCCTTGCCGTTATCAATTTCCAAAGTACGATTAACTACTCTGTCAAAAAAATAACGGTCATGGGTAACCATAAGCAGCGCACCCTTGCGCTTTAACAGCTGCTGCTCCAGCCATGCTACGGTAGCATTATCCATATGGTTGGTAGGTTCGTCCAAAATCAGAAGATCTGACGGACGCACCAAAACACCTGCCAGAGCCACACGTTTACGTTGTCCGCCGCTCAGCTCTGCCATCTTCTGCTGCAGGTTTTCAATCCCCAGCTGGTTTAAAACAGCCTTGGCCTCGCTTTCCAGCTGCCAGGCATATTTACTGTCCATTTCCTGCTGCAGGTCTAAAAGTTTTTTCTGCAATTTGCCGTCATCAGGATTTTGCGCAACTGCCTCCACAGCCGTTTCATAAGCACGCAGCAGCACCATTAAGGGTGAATCACCCTTAAAAATCTGCTCCAGCACTGTAGCCTCCGGCTCAAAGGGCGGGTCCTGCGGCAAATATTCCATTACTACGTTGCCCGGAACTGTCAGCTTACCGCCGCCATTTTCACGGGCAGCAATCATCTTCAGCAAGGTACTTTTACCGGTGCCATTAACACCGATAACACCAATTTTATCTCCTTCTTCAACATTAAAGCTTATATTTTCAAATAACACTCTGTCCCCGTAACTGCGAGACATATTTTCTGCACTTAAAATCATATTAAAAAGCCTGCTTCCTTACATAGATATATTGTCTATTATATCATATGTAACAAGCAGGCTTGCCAGTTTTTGAAATTTAACAAAGGGTTTAAATTTGTTGTTTTACGCATACAGTCTTTTGAATACTTTTTCTATCTGCTCTTTTTCTGCAGGCTTTAACAAAAAGGCAGCTGCATTTACTTCATAGGTTTCTGCAGCATAGCTGTTTATGCTTGATATAAAGATAAGCTTTGGCTTTTTTCCCTGCAGCTGCCTCATTTTTCTTGCTGCTTCTATTCCGCTTAGTTCATCCAACACCAAGTCAAGTATTACCATATCAACTTTATACTCTGCCAAATATGCAAAAAAAGTTTTACTTTCAGTAAAGCAGTTAACATCTATATGCAGATTGTTTTCTGCAAAAATTTTAGTAAGTATCTCTTTTAGCTTTTGCAGATACTCTGCATCTTTATCGCATACTGCTATTTTCATATTTATCCTCATTTTCTTTATAAAGAACATAAACCATAGTCTATTTGCTAAACTATGGTTTATGTTTTGTTATTTATGCAGTTTTATATGCTTATCTTATTTCAGATTAGAAAGTGAAGCGCATACCTGCGTTCCATTGCCACGGGGTTTCTACATCTCCGCCAAAGGTTTTTACTACGTCTGCATATACGTAGCTGTTGTCAGATGTTTTGTAGTTTACACCAAAGCCGCATTCATACCAGGTGTCTCCCAG
>CAUDEF010000022.1 GCA_958448515.1 uncultured Phascolarctobacterium sp.
CAGACTAATAAGTTCTAAGGGTTATCTTTAAATCCTTAATACATATAATACGAGGGGGTGAGAGTGGTGGAAAGTAAAAAAGAAAAAGCCGTAAAAAGCATTTTACAGGTGCTGGCTGAAAATGAATTTACGGCTTCTGAAAGCAAAGCAGTTTTAGAAACAACTGGATGGGCACTTGAATCAGCACCCATAAACAATGATGTTGTTAATAAAATAACAACATCAAAGGATTTTAAAACCCTCTTTTGAGTTCGGTTAAAATTTGCTTATATGCCATCTTGTATTTGTTGGCATAAGTAATAGGCGCATCCGGTATTTTACCGGTTTCTACCTGGTGTTTTACATACTCAATAGCTAAATGATGAGCACGTAATTCTATATTATCCATAATAAGCACCTCCTTTCTATATTGATTATAGCATAAGGAGATGGCAGAGAGGGGGTAAGGGTGGTGTTTGATAAACCGGTACTGACAGAAAAAGAAAAAGCAGCCGCAGAGAAGATTGCTAAACTTCTGAACGGCTACACAGCAAAAGAAGTACAAAATGTACTTTATGAAGCAAATGAAATTTTAAATGCTAGTTATGTTGTTGTTTTAGATAATCAACAAAAAGTACATCAAGAAATAAATGTAGTACCTGATAGAAAGTTAGTTTTAAACAAAGAACAGAAAAAAAGAGTAAGAAAGTATTTTGGCGGACTTTTAAAATTCCGGAAACTTGAATCCAAATAAATTACATAAGAGCTTCAGAATAATTAATCTTGAAGAATAGGAGATGAGCAGCATGGATGAAGCAATGGAGTACTGTGTACACAGTATAGCTTTTAACGGAGCTATTACTGTTGACTACAGCTATTGTAAGCTGAACGGAAAAAACAGCAGGCTAAAGATTAAACTTCTGGAAAGACCGCATCAGGACTTTACCAGAGAGTACGGAAATATCAAAGAATGTTTTGAGCAGATGATTGGTTTTCCTATAGTAGATAAATTGACCGGAGCAAAGCTGGACATTATTCCAACAAAAGTAACTTTTGTTGAGAGTAAAAATAACGGCAGGGGAATGAAAATTACAGCTCAGATTTTTGGTATTGAACAGCATGAAAAGCCCACAACATTAACAACCTTGCCTTTTTACGAAATTGGTTTAAGTGTAATAGATACCATAACCATTAACGGAAAGGAAATCAATCGCTACAGGCAGCAGCTTAATTCTTTTCAGATCTTAACAATGAACAATATTAAAAGAGAAGCTTTTGAATTTGCCAAGTACGGTAAAAAAGAGCAGCCAACACTGGAAGAAGCCGCCGGCCTATTGGCAGAGGGAAGTGATTAAATGAAGCTTATGACTATAGCAGAATATGCTAAAAGCAGAAATGTAAGCGACAAGATGATTAGGAAGCTGATTAATGAAGGTCAGCTTCCTGCAGGAAGAATTGGAAATAAATACCTGCTTAACGTAGATGCTGTAGATGCTTGCTTTAGTGAGCTTACCGGAGAAATGAAAAAGCCGCCGGTAAAAGTACAAAGACGTAAAAAGAATGTCATTGATATATATACCGAACGGCGAAATAGAATGATGAAAGAAGCAATTGAAAGGAGAACAGCAGATGGCTAAAAGTAAATGTTATTTATGTAATAAAAGATTAAAAGGTGGGGAAGGAATGCTGATGAAATTTTCGGATGGCATTCACAAAGTCTGTGTAGATAATCGGCAATGTAGGATTCGCAGAATGCAAAATAGCATTCAAGTACCTCAATACGATACAGAAAAGCAGAATGAAAAAGCAGAGCAAGATACTGATGATCATGCTCTGCATATGATGAAGATAGTATGTTTAAGCTTGTTTGGCTTAAGCATTATATTAAGTGTTTTATTGGTGGTGGGATTATGAAATACCTGTTGATTTTGGCAGTGCTGGTAATGGCATTATATAGTGCCATTGATACCGGCTATGAACTGAAAAAGGAAAGCTATGTTGTCAGAAGTGGTGATACCATCTGGACAATTGCCGAAAGGTATTATGAGAAACAGGATAAGTATAGGACTTTAGATGGTTTTATCTATGATATCAGTAAAGAAAATAATGGCTGCAATATAAGCCCAGGTGATGTGCTTGTTATACCTTTAGAAATAAAAAAAGACCTGCGCCGTTAGATGGAGAAGCGCAGGTTAAGAATAACACAAGTACATTATAGCATGGAGTAAATGATAATGGTAGAAGATAATCTGAAATTTATGAAAATCTATAAATCATATGGGCTTACATTACATAACTGCCCGCAATGCAGAACGGCTGCTGGGATGCAGCATCACTGGGATGGAGATAGTTTATTTCTATATTGTCCAAACGGTTGCGGCAGTGTAGAAGTAAAGCGTGAAGGAAAAATGACTGATGAGGAAATGGTTATAAAGGCTGTAAATAGGTGGAATAGTGGGCAGTGGGAATGAGTATGTTAAAGGAAGTTGATGTTATAAATGCTTGGCTGCGGTGGGGAAAGATGGGACTTGAACCTCCAAAAGTCAATGGAAAATCTGGATTTGTAGAAGCTGTAAAAAGAATGCATAAGCATTTTAAAGAAGCAGATCCAGCAGCATTTGAAGTTGCAGCTGTGATTGTTGGGAAAAAGAATCGAAGATGGCCAACAATATTCGATATCGAACAGGCTATAAGGCAGAGGGAGAGATAGCACGTGAGTAGCTTATCAAGAAAACAGCGCAGGGCTCTACTTAAAAAGAATATAGGGCAAAAGGCTATTTTGAGTGAAGAAGAATACAACCAGTTGTATGAAGCAATAAAAAAGGATGTATGTCAGCAGGTAACATATAAGACATTGGCAGTGGCTATAGGTATTTTAGATAAGAGCTATGGCAAGTTAAAACCTAGAGAAACACGATTTGAAGTGTTTTTAGAAGAATATAAGCACGAATTGGAACTTCTGGAAACTCCTACTTTATTACAGAACGAATATGAAGAGCGATTAAAGAAAGTGGGGTTGGAAATTAAATGGTGAAAATATTAAAAGATTTTGAGAAATGGAATGAGTGTGCACGAACTAAACGTGAAGTATTTGAAAGGTGTTTATACAGCTGGAGAAGTTACCAGCAGGGAATTTTCAGAAGATATATGGCTGACAAGCAGTTTAGAGAAAAGGTTGTAGAGATGTTGATAGACAACAATCTTTATCCGCCAAAGTTATATTTGAGAGATAGACGTTACTTACAGCTGAGAGGAAGAAGGAGCTGGTAATATGATGTTTCCAAAAAGTAATGCTATAAGATTAAAAGGTGTTAAACAGAAGAAGCTCCATGAAGTAGTTTGGCGTAGAGATAACTGCAGCTGTGCATTATGTGGTCAGTTTATAGAAGCTGGAGTGAAAGCTCACCATGAACCGCCAAAGTCTAAAGGGGGTCAGGATATAGAAGAAAATCTGATTACATTATGTAATAGCTGCCATCACCAAAGACATTTCGGAGAGGTAAAAGAATACAAAAGTAAATGTGAAGAATATCTTCATAGTTTGTACAGTGCATAGGAAGGGCAGGCTTAAACCTGCTCTTTTGGCATATGAGTGGTGAACGTGAATGAAAATAAAAGAGCTTATAGAGTATTTAAGTGGATTGAATGAAAATGATGAAGTCCGGTTAGAAGATGAAGATGGGCAAAATTTTGAAGCTACTATGGTTTTAGAGTACAAAGATTTTAAAAATGGTGAAACGTTTATAGTTATTAAATAAGGCTGCACTGTCTGTATACAAGCAAGCGCAGAACTTAATTTATTAAGAGGAAGTGTAGTGCAGCCTTATTATTTATGAGGAAGGTATATGGAAGTTAATAGAATAATATGTGGTGATGCATTGGAAGTGTTAAAAACATTACCAGATAAAAGCATTCAATGTTGCGTAACCAGTCCACCATACTATGGATTACGAGATTATGGAGTAAATGGCCAAATAGGATTAGAGAAATGCATAGATGAGTACTTTTTTAATCTTATGAGTGTTTTTACCGAAATTAAACGTGTGCTTAAAAACAATGGATTGCTTTGGGTCAATATAGCTGACACGCGAAAA
Organism: uncultured Phascolarctobacterium sp.; assembly: GCA_958448515.1. Taxonomy (GTDB): domain Bacteria; phylum Bacillota; class Negativicutes; order Acidaminococcales; family Acidaminococcaceae; genus URXU01. The sequence continues at coordinate 4,074 of CAUDEF010000022.1, forward strand.
AGAAAAAGATTATTACATATACCGGAATCCTTTGTATTGAAAATGGATTGCTGTGGTTGGATTTTGCGAGATGATATTATTTGGCATAAACCAAATGCAATGCCGGAAAGCACTAAAGATCGTTTAACAAATTGTTATGAACATCTTTATATGTTTACTAAGAGTAATAGATATTATTTTAATAGTGTATTTGCTATAGAAAGTGCAGTGGGGTTCAACAATGAACAAATAGCTGGTAGTGAGAGAGCTTTTGGTAATGCTCAGTCAAGGAGACGAATAGGAAACAGAAAAACTTTTAGAGGGGGAAGGTACGTTGGTATAAACAGTGGTTATGAAAATGATAAGGATATGGTTTGCGAATATCAAAGTAAAGGAAATACTAAAAACATAAGTGGTATGAGAAAAATGCGTAATGTATGGAGTATAGCAACAGTTAATAAAAGTACTTCAAAAATAAAACATTATGCTAAATTTCCAGATGAATTGGCTAAAAGGTGTATTTTATTGAGCAGCGAAGAAGGCAATATTGTTTTAGATCCTTTTGCCGGCAGTGGAACTACATGTAGAATAGCAAACCAGTATGGAAGGCAGTACATTGGTATAGAGATAAATGAAAAATACTGTCGAGCTGCTGAGGAAGATATACCAATAAATTTATTTTAATTTAAAGAAAATGGTGATAGAAGATGCAATGTGAAACTCCACAAATAACAATAAAACGATATGCGAAAAAGATTGTCGAAGAACTCAGGCGCTGGGAACATTACAGACTGTATGGTGGGCAGGATCCGTTTTATTCTGATGGTGAAAATATGAATCTTATTAGAAACCATATTATTTCATATAAAAACGATATTAGAGATTTATGTGATAAATATAATGAGCCTTTACCGGAAGAATACTATTTGCCAACGCCATCAGAAGTAAGTCATGATTATCTAGCTAAAAACGGAAAATATTTTAATAAACGAAAAAAGAATATCGAAGATAAAGGCGAGCGAATAACTACAAAAATTCCTAAAGCATGTGATTTAATGCAGCAGGAGATTTTTTAGGGGTGAATAGACATGGGTTCATACTATGATTTTTCCTTCAAAAAAATATAAAACTATTTATGCTGATCCTCCATGGAATGAGTCTGGTGGAGGAAAGATTAAACGTGGAGCAGACAGACACTATAAGTTAATGAAGACAAAGGATATTATGGCTTTACCAGTACAGAACATAGCAGAAGATAATTGTCATCTTTATTTATGGACTACAAACAATTTCCTTCAAGATGCGCTAAAAGTTGTTGAAGCCTGGGGTTTTAGATATGTAACTATGATTACATGGGGAAAAGACCGTATTGGGTTAGGTCAATACTACAGAGGCATGACAGAGCACTGTATATTTGCTGTTAAAGGTAAATTACCGTACAAAATGGTTGATGGAAAAAGGAAACAGGGAAAAACTTTAATTTTAGCACCAAAAAGGGAACATAGCCAGAAACCAGAAGAGATGCGTAAAATGATTGAAACTGTAAGTTATGAGCCACGTATTGAATTATTTGCACGCAAGCATACTGAGGGTTGGGATGTTTGGGGTAATGATGTAAATATAAATAATAAATAGGAGTGATATTATGAACGAAAAACAAGCTCATGATTTAGCTGTGGTAATGGCTAAAAATATTATGGGGAAAGATTATAGAGAACAAAATGCCATTAAATATGCTTATGGTAAAGGTAGTAAATATTCACAAAATTATTCAGGAGAATATAACAATATTGTAGATGCACTACGAGCTGCAGAAGATGATATAGGCAGTGATTTGACGGTTGGAATGATTGTATGGGTTGGCGAAATTGAAGAAGCAGGTATAGGAATTGATGTTGAGTGGTTATTAGAAGATATTGGAGATCGAGCATATAGCGAATTTGGCGAATGTGCAGAGGATTATTTAACAGATGTAACAAGTGAACATCAAAGTATTTTAGAAGATGAATTGAATGCTGTTTTTTATAAATGGGCAGAAAAATATAATTATAGACCTCATTTTTATACTGTAAAAAATGAAAAAGCATATGTTTATGATGGTTCTGAGTGGAGATTAAAATAATGAGCTTTAAAAGAAGAGTTGCTAGAAGACAAGGTTATGCGGCAGGGTATGTATCAAATGCGGAAAGATATTAAATGAAAAACCTAGAAAAAAGAAAGTTAACTATAAATTTTGTCTTTTATGTAGGCTTAAACAATTTAATTTATGAAAATAAGCAGCTGCATTTTATGTGGCTGCTTTTAACACCTGTTTTCAACATTATATATAGAAGAAAAAATGAAGGCTGCGGCAGTGGTCTTTGTGCTGGTATGTAAGTATTATTTTCTGAGCCATAGGAGAGAATCAATTATGAAAAATAAAACCAATATAAGAACAAAAACTTATTATATGGGTAAAGCAAATAAAAAAGCAAAGTATTTAGAAATTGATTTGTTTCCTATCACAGAAACAGAAAGAAAAAGAAACAGAAAAGCTAAAGAAAAAGTTAGTGCACCCAAACAGAAAAATTTAAATGACAAAAGAGCAAAAAGATATTTTGCTCAGTTACTTAAAGCAAACTTTTCTGAAAATGATTTTCATATCACTCTGACATATTCAGAAAAATATTTACCAGCAGATATTGAAGCAGCAGAAAAAGAAGTGAAAAATTTTTTAAGAAGAATTGCACGTTTAAGAAAAAAATTAAACCTTCCACCGCTCAAATATGTTTTTGTCAGTGAAATGGGAGTAAAGTCCAAAAGAATACATCATCACATAATCATGAATGCTGATGGATTAGATCGTGATGCTGTAGAAAATTTATGGCGCAGACCAAAACGTAAAGGCGAAAAACAAGGTGAAGCAATTGGATTTGCAAATGCTGACAGACTGAGATTAACAGAAACAGGATTGGATGCAATAGCAGCATATCTTTCTAAAGACCCGAAAGGCCGCAGACGTTGGGTTCCAAGTTTAAATTTAAAAAAACCTGAAGTATCAGTAAGTGATACCAAAACAAGCAGAAGTAAATTTGCCCAGCTCGTTTTATTACCAGTAGACTGTGAAAAAACCCAGGAACATTTTGAAAAAAATTATCCCGGCTATAAACTTACCGAAGTAAAAAAAGTCTATAACGATATCACTGGTACATGGGGCATATATGCCAAAATGACATTAAAAGATATTGGGAGAGGATAAACATGAAACTTAATCTTGAACTGAGTATTCCACCATCCGTCAATAAGTGTTATGCAAATATTAAACGTTATAGGCATCAGGGCAGAATATTAACCGAAGAATCAAGAAACTGGAAACTAGAGGCAGGATATTCTGCTAAAACTGCATGCAGAAAACAAGGTTGGAGTATGCCGGAAAAAGGCATAAAAATAATACTTGAAATATATGCATATTGGCCGGATAAAAGAAAGCATGATATGAATAATCTGCATAAGCTTATTTGTGATGCGTTTGAGGGAGTAGTATATCCAAATGACAGCAGCGTACTTGTACGTGATATGGATTATTATTTAGACCGTGAAAATCCTAGAGTGGAGATAGTTTGCTATGAAAAGGACTGATAACATGCTTATAGACGATAAAATAAAATTAGCTGAACAGTACTTTAAGTACCGTAAGCAGATTTTAGAGGCAGTAAAGATTAAACGGCAAGAACTAAGTAGTAAATCAGGTATTATAATGCCTAAAAATAAATATCATGTAACAGATCCGACAGCACATGAAGCAATACATAATCTTGAACGTATTGAAAGTGTGAAAATTTATCCTAAAGACCGTCCGGAAGGTATAGCGATTTCTGACCCAGAAGAATGGCTGGAAGTCATTGAAACCGTATACAGCGAATATAAAAATAAATCTATCGGCATAGCCGTCAAAAATCAGATGGAAAAGAAGATGAGTGCAAATGTTTTATCGGGACTCATGGGAGTAACCAGAACAGTATATTATTCAAAGCGCAAGCTATTCTTTGTAGATGCAGTATTTTTAGCGCAGGAACGGAATTTATTTAAAAAAACTAAAAGTGTATAGGACAAAATACCAAAAATCACATGCTATAATATCAACATAGAGTAATAGACAGTGCTGATACACAGTATCAGTGCTGTTTTTTTATACCCAAAAACAGGTAAAGGAGTGATAAAAATGGCAGTCAAGGGTAAGGCAGAAAGTAAAACTACAAAGCTGACTGCCCAGCAGGATAAATTTTGCTTAATGTATCGCAAATATTGTGGAGATGGAACAAAGGCTGCAATCTCAGCAGGATATAGCGAAAAAAGCGCATCTTCTATGGCATGTCAGTTACTAAAGAATCCTAAAGTACAGGCAAGAATAAAAAAACTTGCTGAAGATGCTAAAAGATTAACGATTATGGACACCTGCGAACGGCAGGAAAGATTAACTGAAATTGCCAGAAACATTGAAGTTGACCCGGCAGCAGCAATAAGAGCAATCGACATACTGAACAAAATGGACGGTAAGTACCTTGTGAAAATTGAAATTGATGCCAAAGTAAACATCAGCAGCCTGCTTAAAACACGTATGGAGCGTAAGAGAAATGGCCAAAACAAAAAACAATCTTAAACAGGAAGATGCAGAAGCATTAGCAGACTATCTTTTTGAGTGTCAGCACGATCCGCTAAAGTTTGTTGAATTATCCTTCCCATGGGGAGAGCCGGGAACACCGCTGGAACATGAAGAAGGACCGGCAGAGTGGCAAAAAGATGTAATGGCTAATATACGTGATGGACTTATCAGTGCTGAAGAAGTAATTCGTAATGCTGTAGCATCAGGTAACGGCATAGGAAAATCTGCGTTAGTTGCATGGCTTATCTTATGGGCAGTGGGAACATATCCGGAAACACGCGGAGTAGTTACAGCAAACACTGATACCCAGCTAAGGACTAAGACATGGCCTGAGCTGGCAAAATGGTATCAGATGTGGATAGCAAGAGATTTGTTTGAGTATACTTCATCCAGCATCTACAGCAAGGAACAGGGTAAAGAAAAGACATGGCGCATTGACTGCATACCATGGAGTGAAGAAAATCCTGAAAGCTTTGCAGGCTTGCATAATAAAAATAAACGCATACTCATTGTATTTGACGAAGCATCAGCAATAGCAGACATTATCTGGGAAACCATGGAAGGTGCACTTACTGACGGAGAAACAGAAATTATCTGGTGTGCGTTCGGAAACCCAACGAGAAGAAACGGCCGTTTTTATGAATGTTTTCATAAACACAGAAATCTCTGGTATCACAGGCAGATTAACGGTGAAGACGTTCCTCATACCAACAAAAAACTTTATGCTGACTGGCGTGAGCAGTACGGTGAAGACAGCGACTTTTACAAAGTCCATGTTTTGGGACAATTCCCAAGCAGCAATGAAAAGCAGTTTATCTCTACAAAACTGGTAGATGAAGCACGTAAACGAGTACTCAAAGAGCATCAGTTTAACTTTGCCCCCAAAATCATTGGACTGGACTGTGCGTGGACCGGTAAAGATACACTGAGGTGTTATTTACGGCAGGGGTTATTTTGCAAAAAGCTGTTTACAATACCGGTAAATGATGACGATATCCAAGTTGCTGCTATGCTTGCCAGAGCGGAAGACGAAGAACAGGCAGATGCAGTATTTTTAGACCTTGCATACGGAACTGGAATAAAGTCAGCAGGTAAAGCGTGGGGACGTGATTGGACATTAGTTGCGTTTAACGGTAAAAGCACGCGCCCTGACTGCAGAAATAAACGCGCAGAAATGTGGGCGAACTGCCGCGACTGGCTGAAAAATGGCGGTGCTTTGCCTCCGGATGACCAACAGCTGGCAGATGATTTAACAGCTCCGGAACTTGTTGGCGAAGATGCCGGTAAAATACAGCTGGAAAGTAAAAAAAGCATGAAAGCACGAGGAATACCATCTCCGGATAGTGCAGATGCTTTAGTATTAACCTTTGCTTATGACGTAAGAAGCAAGCGCGAGTCAGCATATGCCCAGGAAATTAATAAACGCAGAAAAAGACAATATGACCCTTTTGGAAGGAGGTGAGCAGCATGAAATTAGAATTACAGTTACACGGTGGCGGCGGTGGTGGCAGTGCGCCGCAAGTCAAACAAAGTGCTCCGGGAAGTCAGTCTGTAGCAACTATTGATAACACTACTGAAGACGAAAGACTACGCCTGAAAGAAAAACTTTCCAGTGCGCGTGGTAAAAAATACACCGACAAAACAGGCGGCAGTGAGTTAACGCTTACAGTAGATACAGTAAAGAAAATGCTGTTAGGAGAATAACATGAAGCTGAATGAAATACTTATGGACAATCAGCTGCTTAAACTTAAACAGGGCATTGTTGCTCAAATGTATAATGAGCGTACAAACTATGAAAGCCTGTGGAAAAAACTATCAGACTATATAAATCCTTATCGTGGAAGATTTTACGAAGAATATGGAAGTCTGGAAGGCAGCCGCAGGGACAGGTGCCTTATTAACAGTTACCCTATGGAAGTCAGCAGAAGATGCGCTGCAGGGCTTCACAGCGGTTTAACCAGTCCCAGCAGACCATGGTTTGAGCTTTCTTTAAAAGACGAAGAAAAAGCAAACTACCATCCGGTCAGAATGTGGCTTAATGATGTGCATGATATCATGATGAGTTTGCATGCGCGTGGTAATTCATACGAAATGCTGTATAACACCGAAGCAGAAATGTGTCAGTTTGGAACCGGTGCTGCATTGCTAACGCAGAACTACGATACAGGCATGTGGTGCAGATATTTTACCTGCGGAGAATATGCCGGAAAACTCAACAATATGGGTAAAGCTGAAATGTTCTGCCGTAAATTTTACATGGATGCACACAGCATGATAGCTGAATTTGGTAAAGAAAATGTTTCTCAGTCTGTACTTAATGCATATAAGCAGGGAGATATTGCCAGTAAGTTTTCTGTTGAAATGCTTATTGAGCGTAATTATAACTACAATCCCGAAAAGCTTGGATTAGGAAACTTCCCATGGCGCAGTCTGTATTACGAAACAGGAAGTACAGATAAATTCCTGCGTATCAGCGGTTATTATGAACAGCCATTTATACTGGCACCGTGGGAGCGGATAGCTAATACTCCATACGGTATTGGCTGCGGGCACTATGCGTTAGGGGACTGTATGCAGCTGCAGAAAATTGAAGAAAATAAACTGCGAGCAACGGATAACGCAGTAGATCCTGCAATGGTATATCCAGCATCTATGAAAGACGTGGATAACATGCCCGGCGGCATAAACTATGCACCGGACGGTATAGTACAGCAGGCATACCCATTAATAGATCCACGCGCCAAAGCCTACGAAGGTATGATACTTTTAGCCAATGAAACTAAGCAGCAAATATCCAGCAGCTTTTATTATGACTTAATGATTATGCTGGCAGCGCAGAATACACCGCAAATGACAGCCAGAGAAGTAGCAGAACGCCATGAAGAAAAACTTCTGATGCTTGGACCTGTACTGGAACAGTTTTACAAAAATGTACTGGAGGTAGTTACTTTAAGGCTTTTTGGCATCTGCCAGCGAAATGGCATACTGCCGCCCATGCCGGAAGAAATCACCAAAGAAGAACTTGATGTTAAATTCGTCAGCCTGCTTGCACAGGCACAGAAAATGGTCAGCATACCGGCCATTGAAAATGTTGTTGGCCTTGCAGGAAATCTTGCGGCTATTTATCCTGAAGCACCGGATATTATTGATGTTGATAAGGTGATTAGAACAGTGGCAGTGGTACGTGGAGCACCGGAAAAAATACTGCGCAGTGAAGATGAAGTTGCAGAAATTCGTAAACAAAGAGCTCAGGCGCAGGCACAGGCACTGCAGGCACAGGAAGCAGCAGCTGCTGCTCAGCCGGTTAAACAATATGCAGAAGCAGCAAGGCTTATGAGTGAAGTAGATACTGACAAGGTAGAAAGGATTCTCTGATGAATTTTCAAGAAATTTTACAAGACACCATGGAAAGTGAAAACGGCAGGCAGCTGATATACGGCATACTTGAAATGACAGGTATTAACGATACCGCAGTATTCACAGCTAATGGTACTGTAAATGCCTACTATCAGGGACAAAGAGCAGTAGGCAGCGAACTTCTTAACAATATCAGAAAATTCCGTGATGGTTTTGAACTGGAATGTATGATGCGTAAAGAAGCCAGAGCACGTCCCAAAACACCGAAAAAGAAACAGGTTTTTTACGATAACTTTATAGGGAGTAATGAAGTATGAAAAATTTTCAGATATTCTTTGAAATTGATGGTGCAGGCGGCGGTACACCGGAGCCAACACCGACACCAGAACCAACACCGGAACCGACACCCGGGCAACCAGAACCAACACCAGAGCCGCCCGGGCAGCCTGAGCCGACTCCTGAATTAGTGTTTAATCTGGGAGAAGGCTTAACAATTACCGAACAGCAGCAAAGCAGACTGGCAGAAATTGCTAAAACCGCAAACCTTAATCAGCAAACCATGGATGCGCTGCTTAATATGCATAGCGAGATTATGCTGGATACTATTAAACAAGCTGAAGCTGAGCGTAATGGCTGGGTTGAAGACTGCAAAAAGCATGGACTTTTAACTGAAGAAAATATTGCTTTTGCTAAAGAAGCCGTTGATATGTTTGGCGGTAGTGAAGTAATGCAGGTGCTTGTAAATACAGGTGCAGCAAACCATCCGTCAGTACAGAAGATGCTGCAGACTATTGGCAGACTTATTCATGAAGATAAGCCGGCTGATGGCAGTGGTAATCCAGCACCTAAAATTACAAATGACGTACTGTTCAAAAACAGTAACTATCCAAAATAAGAAAAGGAAGTGTGAATAATGGCAATTACAATTACTGGCCTTTATGGCGATACTGGGCTTGTTACTCTTAATGATATTGCTACTAAATACGCTCAAAAGGGCGATATGACTATGAAACGTATTGTGGAGCTGCAGGCTCAGACAAACAATTTCTGGGGCGTTATCGGCATGAAAGAATGCAATGACGGTACCAAAGAAAAAGTACTGCTGCGTACTAAATTACCGGACCTCGCGTGGAGAATGCTTAACCGTGGTGTAAAAACTTCTAAATCCGGCAGCAAAGAAGTAACTTACACTACCGGCGGTGTTGAAGCATATGCTGTTGTAGATGAACGCCTGATGGAAATGAACGGCTACAGCAATGACTTCAGACTTTCTGAAAATATGGCTTATCAGCATGCTATGAGTAATGAAATGAGCCAGACTTTCTTCTATGGTGATGAAAACGTTAATCCGGCAGGCTTTACCGGACTTTCTGCCCATTATTACAAAAAAGCTGATCTGACATCTGATGATGTGTGGGGTAAACAGATTGTAGATGCAGGCGGCACCGGCAGCAAATTATCCTCTCTGTGGATTTGTACTTTCAGCCCTGATACCGTATATGGCATCACTCCCAAAGGCATTCCAGCAGGCTACAGATACCGCGACAATGCACGTGTACCTATCACCAATGATAAAGGCGAAAAATTCTATGCATATGAATCCCAATATAACTGGGACTTTGGGCTTTGCATTCGTGATCCGCGTTATGTTGTACGTCTGGCTAACATTGACCTTACCAATCGTGATGATACTGAATTTGTAGACAAACTTATTGATGCATATAACCGCATTGAAAACGTAGACAAGGGAAGAACATTTATTATGTGTAACCGCAATGTTCAAACATATCTGGCTATTTTGGCAGCTAAAAAACAAAACGTAAATCTGACTGTTCGTGAATTTGGCGGTGCACCTATCGAACACTTCTGGAGCTCTCCGATTTTAAGATGTGATGCACTCCTCAATACTGAATCTCAGGTAATGTAATAAGAGGTGAATAAAAATGGCAGTAATTGACAGCGAATTAATTTTAATTGAGAATCAGGCTGCATCTGCGAGCCTTGTAAGTAGCATTATTGATTTAGGTTTTGGCGGTGGTACATCCAGTCCGCTGTACCTTGATGTGAAATTATCTCAAAAGCTTACATCTGGCAGTGTTGACAGTATTAAAGTACAGTCTGCAGATACTGAAGATTTTGGTAGTCCGCAGGATGAATATACTATTAATATCAACAATACATCCGAACAAACCGTTAAAGCTTGTCAGCTTGTACAGGCTTTTCTGCCGGTTAAACCTAAACGCTACCTGCGTATTACAGTAACTGGTACAAGCCCAGTAGGCGGTAAAATCTGGGCATATGCATCTACTGATATTCAGTTGAAGTAGGTGATAATATGATTAAATACATGGTAGTAAGAACCTGCTATCACGGAAGACTATATAAGGCTGGCGAATATGTGGAACTTCCTGAAGGTGTAGCAGTACCTGAACATTTTGTGAAAGTCGGTATCGTTGAAGAAAAGCAAGAAACTGTTGTTGAACAGCAGGAAAACGTTATTGAACAGCAGGAAAATGATACTGAGCAGCAGGAAAATGATACTGAACAGCAGGATGGAAAAGAACAGGCTGCTGTGGAAGTAGACTTAATGGACGTAGAAGTATTGGAAAAAATGAATTACATGGTACTCTGCAAACATGCACGCAGCCGCGGCATTAAGCTTGCAAAAGGTGTAAGTAAAGAAGACGTTATAGCAGAAATGATTGAGTATAACGAACTTCTCAATACTGCTACTGAACAAGGTGTAGAACTTCCGGAAAATCCGACAAAAGAAGAACTTTTAGCTGCAATTAGCGGCGAATAAGATTAAAAGCCGAGAGTTGTTCTCGGCTTTTTTATATAGGGGGACAATATGAACAAAATAGAAGTGTGTAATCTAGCACTTGGCAGAATTGGCATTGAACCAATAGAAAGCCTAGATGAAGCAAGTAAAGCAGCGCGTACTTGTAAACAGTTTTATGATTTTGTAAGAAAGACTGTATTAAGAAAACATTCTTGGAATTTTGCAACAAAACGTGAAGTGTTGGCTTTAACTGACAGGACTTCAATAGAGTATAAATATATTTACATATACCCCGGTGATGCTGTAGCACTACGCAGACTGTATAACAAAAACTATACAATACTGCCGAAAGATAATGAATACCGTATAATGCATTCTGACATAGGTACAGTTATTTATACCAATATAGAAAATGCAAGTATCGAATATACGGCAGATATTGAAGATGTAAGCGTATTTGATGAGCAGTTTATAGAGGCACTCGCATGGAAACTGGCAGCTGAAATAGCATTGATTTTAACCGGTAGTCAGGAAATAGCGGCAAGCTGCGTACAGGCATATAATGCATACTACGTTGATGCGGCTGCATCTGATGCAAACGAAGAAAACAAGATTGAGCCGCGGCTCAATAGATTAGCACGTGCAAGATTTGAGGGGACAATATGTTACTAAATATTCTAAAGCCTAGCTTTGCTGCCGGTGAGCTTTCTCCATCCATGTACGGCAGAACAGATATAGCTAAATATGACGTAGGTGCAGCACTTTTACAGAACTTTATTGTACTCAGATATGGTGGTATATCCAACAGACCTGGCACTAAGTTTATGGGCAAAACAGCAGGCTCAAAAAAAGCTGTTTTATTGGACTTTAGATATAATACAGAGCAAAACATTATCATTGAAGTAACAGCAGGTAAATTCAGATTTTATACCACAAATGGAATTATTGAAGATGATAACGGCCAGCCATATGAGATTGAGAATGACTACAAAGAAAATGAACTGGAATTAATAAAGAAAACGCAAAGTGCAGATGTTTTATTTTTAGTACATCCGGATCACCATCCCATGACATTAACAAGATATGCCAATAATAACTGGAAGTATGAAAAAATGGATATTATAGGCGGGCCGTTCAGTACTGACTATAATAAAGATGATGTAACTGTAAAAGCATCTGAACTGACCGGAGATATAACTATAACAGCATCTAAGGACATTTTTACAGCAGATGATGTTGGCAGGTTATTTGCATTTACCAATTATATAGACTCTGTATATAAAAAAGGCGTTCCAACAAATAATGACAGTACCTTATCAGTAGATGTACTGCCCGGCAGTGCGTGTTATGTTGAAAGTTTCGGCTTTTGGGACGGTAATTTTACCATAGAAAAATTCAGTGAAGAAGAGGATAAATGGGTAAAAGTCAGAAGTCAGACTGGCAATAGAAGTCAGAACTACAATTTTACTGAACAAAATAGTGAAGACAAAATAGTTAAGTATCGTGTAACCAGTACAGAGTTTAACATTGATACATGGTCCGGAGAAAACGAAAAGCAGCGTGGCTATGTAGCTATACAGTCATTCGGTAATAATTATATGGGATATGTTGAAATAACTGGCTATACAGATGCTAAAACAGTGCAGGCTACTGTAAAAAGAACGTTAGCTTCACTTGAAGAAACAAAAGACTTTTCTTTTGGTGTATGGGGAAAGAAGCAGGGCTATCCTACCTGTATAGGATTTTTTGAAGATCGTCTTGTAATGGCAGGAAGTAAAAGTGAGTCCCAAACATTTTGGACAAGCAAAACCGGAGATTACTATAATTTTGGCACCAGCATTCCTACCGTAGATGATGATGCGATAACAGCAACGTTGAATGGCTGGCAAATGAATGGCATCCGTGGCATTGTACCATTTGCAGAGCTTATCCTGCTCACGGCAGGCGGTGAATATAAAGTAACTGGTAATGGCAAGCCAATAACACCTAGTAACGTTATCAGCCAGCCGCAGGAATACCGCGGCATCAATGATGTACCGCCAGTAACTGTAGGCAGCAGAATAATCTACATTCAGGAACAGGGAAACATTATCAGGGACCTTGCATACAGTTATGATGTTGATAAATATACTGGACAGGAATTAAATCTTTTGGCACAGCATCTGTTTGACGGCCATAAAATAATCAGTATGGCTTATCAGCAGATACCCAACAGTATTGTATGGTGTGTACGTGATGATGGACTTCTTCTGGGATTAACATATCTTAAAGAGCAAGATGTTTATGCTTGGCATCAGCATTCAACAGTAAACGGTAAATTCATAAACGTTTGTACTATAAGTGGACCAGAAGAAGATGAACTATGGGCAGTGGTACTTCGTGGCAGTGAATATTTTATAGAAAAACTTGAACGTAGAACAACAAGTACGGAACCTGCAGACCAGTATTTTGTCGATAGCGGAATAAGCTACACTGGAGAACCAATTAAAGAACTGGCAGGATTAGAACATCTTGAAGGCCAGAATGTAGCTATACTTGCTGATGGTAATGTACAGTTAATGCAGACTGTTACTGATGGTAAAATAGTTTTAAATAAAGCTTTTTCTAAAATTCACGCAGGCCTGCCGATAACGGCAAAGCTGCAGACCTTGCCTATCGAATTTAACGGTCAGGATGGAAGCTGGCAGGGAAAATTAAAAAGAATACCGCAGATGACTGTATTATTCCAAAATAGCCGTGGTGGACTGTTTGGTACCAATGAAAGCAAGCTGGATGAGATAAAATGGCGTAATACAGAAAAATGGGGCGAACCTATAACCTTATATACAGGCAAACAAAAAGTAATTATTAATCAGGCTGCATGGGATGATACATTGAAGATTAATATTGAACAACATGATCCGCTACCTATAACCATCTTATCTATCGTTCCAAGCGTTCAGCCGGGAGGTTAATATGATTGAATATAAAAAACCTGCATGGGAAGATGCCATGTATATTTTGGAGCATATCAAGAAAAGCAACAAACAGGAGCTGTTATGCGCAGTGGGTAATCATGGTATAGATGATATGGAGCGTGCTTTTAAATACAGTGATGAAATTGGCTGCCTTTATATCAATAATGAACCTGCTGCCATATTTGGCATACGTAAAGCATCTGTAATGAGTGATTATGGCTTGATATGGCTTATCATGACAGAGAAAACGCAACAGCATAGGGTAACTATAGGACGTGAAACAAAAACGCGTCTAAAGCAAATTTTGAAGAAATACAGCAGGGTATATAACTATGTAAACATAGAAAATAAAGAAATAATAAAATGGCTGAAATGGCTGGGAGCTGATATGCAGTTAGTAAACTATGGTGTATTCAGCTTACCGCATTATTATTTTGAATTCAGGAGGAAATAACATGGGTGTAGTAGGAGTTGCGATAGCTACGTTGGCAGGCGGTTATCTGCAGGGCAGAGCACAAAAGCAAGCTTATGAACAGCAGGCTGCAGCGGCAAATGCCAATGCACAGATAGCCTACCAGAATGCTGAAAAACTGCAGGAGCAGGCAGAAACTCAGGCACAAAATAATGCACTAAATGAAGAAGTTAAACGGCGTAAAATCAATGCACTTAAAGGTCAGCAAAGAGCAGCTTTAGGTGCAGCTGGATTGCAGGCTACTGGCAGTGCTTTAAATGTTATGGCTGACAGTGCCTATAATGCTGAAATGGATATGGCGATTGAGCGCTGGAATGGCAGGCAGAAAGTGGACAGCTATTTTAATGCCAGCAATGACAGTTATAATCAGGGCAATGTATATAAGTGGAATGCAGACCAGTATAAAAAGGCCGGAAGTAAAGCTGTTATGAACAGCATGCTGCAAAGCGGACTGAAGCTTGCAGCAAATTTATATACACCAAAAAGTGAAGCTATACAAAAAGCTCAGAGTTTTGGTAATAACGGCAGTGGATATGCATGGGGAAACAGTCCTGATTTATCATTGAATAAGAAAATCTATACAAAACCAGCATTTAGTTGGTAATGTATAGGACAAAACCAGCATAATACCGTGATAAAATGATATAAACAAGAAAAGCATCCTGTTAATTCAGGGTGCTTTTTTATTTAAGGAGTGAAAAATATGGCAGTGATAAATCCTTTTGAAGTTGGCAGCCAGCTGGGAGCTCAGGCAGACAAAAGAATTAATGTAAATATTAATACCAGCGGTGCAATGGCAGCAGTACGTGAAAATATGCAGATGGCAAATACATTACAGCAGGGTGCCGATCGGTTATATGAACAGATTGTCAATGCAGATGTAATGAAAGCTAATAATGAATATAACATGCGTATGAACGAAGTACGCAACAGGTTATTTCAGAATAAAGAAGATAAAGCATTTGGTAATGTTGCTGAATACGAAAAAGAAAGAAATAAAATTATAGGCGATATTCTGAAAAATGGACCGCGTTCAGTAAGGTTTGGCAGTGGTAATACAGCTTTTATGACTATGGCAGAAAAAGACTGGACTAATCAAAAGGACGTTATGCAACGATATCAGATAGCAGAAGCCGAAAAATATCAGGACACAACAATGAAATTACAGCTTAATACAACATTGGATGATATATCAGCAGGTTACATAACTGATGATGACTTACAGCGTTCAATGCGTAGAGATAGTGCTATTATTTATGAACGTTATAAAAATTATGGTACTGGAAGAATAGCATTAGAAACAGAAAAAGCACAAAACAGTTTAATACAGACAGCTGTAGCAACAGCTTTAGCAAAAGATGATTACATAAGGGCATCCGAAATAATGCAAGGTTATGGCAGTGTTTTAAGTCCAGATAAAAGAATTGCAATAGATAAAGCTATAAGTGAACGGATAAAAAGTGATAATGAACTGACTGAAATGGATAAATTATATGAGCAGACAGGTGGAAACATAGAAGAAGCTTTAAAACAGTTTGATGCAAATACTTATGATGCCAGCAAAGGTATAAACTATGCTAAAAGCATGGAAGGAGAATATCTGGGAGAGAATCAATGCGCTATTTTTGTAAGTGATACGATAAAGCAAAGTGGCGGTGATACAGATTTGATAAGTACCTTAGCTGATGGAATGTATCGTAACGCAGAAGAAAAAGGTATGACGTTTACAGATAGAAAAGAGCTGCGAGATGGTGATGTGGTTTATTGGCAGGTTAAAGGCAGTGGATATACTGCAAGTAATGATCCTGAAGCAGTTGAATCTGACAGTTATGCATATAAGGGTATTACTCATGTTGGAGTATATGATGCATCAACAGGTAAAGTAATTCAAAGCGGCAGCCATGGCGTTGGTGCAATAGATATTGATACTTATAATGTTGTCGGATTTTCTCATGTAGGGGCAAAGCCTTTAAGTGCAGTTGAAAAACAGAACAATCAGAATAAGTTAATTAAACATTTTGAAGCAAAAGATAGTATTAAGCGCAAAATTGATGATGCTAGATTTAATGAATGGAGTAAACAGGTAAAGTACTGGCATGATAATAATGTTCCTATTACTGAAGCCTATAAGAGAGCTGAAGCTTTTGCTGGTGATGATATTAAAAAACTGGAAAGTGCAAGAAATGCTGTAAAGCAAGGTTACTGGGAGTTTGATGGTGGAAGAGCTTCAGGCAGTGGCAAGGGTTTTGCTTATGGTGTAAAAGGTGCATTAAGTGAGATGTTAAGAGCTAGAGAATTTCAAAATAAAGAGGAGTTTATAGATTTTGTACTAGCTAATAATCCAACAAAAGCTGAATTTGATAATGCAATGAAAACTTATAATGACTGGGATAAAGGCGAGGGAGAATTTAAATATAACTTTAATGAAATCAAAGAAGAAGTAATGTCAGGAAGTAAATTGAAGGATGCTGAATATAATGCAGCATGGGCAGAAGCAAGAGCTGCCGGGGTAGAGTTTATAAAAGAATATGAAAGAGATAAAGGCTATACGCCATCTGTTTATGAGGTAATCAGTGCAGCTAAAAAAGGAATGATAAAAGAGTATTACGGTAAATATTCTTCCGGATATGCAGATGATTTTCTTAATGATTTAGAGATAAGCAGAGGTCAGCTTTTGAGAGCCGGTATAAAAAGTATTAAAGCAGTTCCGGGAAGTTCTGATATTTATGAGGTTACATTTATTGATGGCAGACCAGTACAAGCTATGAGTGGATATAGCATTAATATGTTTTTAGGAAAAGAGGAATAGAAATGGATCAGAAAAGATTTGCAGAGTTACAAGAAAAAGCGTTGATATATGCTAGAGGCGAAAAATACAGGGACCAGAATTATAATTATGAAAGCCAGTTACCGGATAAAATTACAGAAATAAGTACCATGATATCTGCTCCAGAAAAAGATTTTGGAAATTTTGGATTAAATGGCTTTACTGCACCAACAATGTTTAAAGAATATGAAACTGATTCTTTTGGTATTGATGTAAATGAGATAAAGAAAACTAATGCATATAAGCATATGTTTTATAGCAGTGCGGATGTATTAGAAGAAGCACGAAAGATTAATAAAGCTACCGGTATACCAGAAAGCGCAATGCTTACAAGTCCGGAACATATGGACAAAGCACGTGAAATTTATGCTGAGAAAGAAAAACAATTAGATATAAACAAGGTTTATAAAAAATATCCGGGATTAGAAGCATTGGCCACAATGGATGAAACGGCAGCTGCTATTGCATTACATGATTTAGAAGATGTGAGCAAAACACATGGTATTATAGAAGCTGCTCAAATAGGATGGCATACAGATGAATTACATTATGAACGTAATCAGCTTGGCAGTAAGAAGTTTAAAAAAGGTTTAACCAACGAAGAAGAACAGAGAATAAAAGATATCGAAAATGAAATGAAAAATATGAAGCAGATCCCTGAACTTCTGGATGCACCTTTAGAGGCTATAGTTGGTGGAGTTAGTCAACAGGCACCTATGATGATACGCAGCATTTTAAAAGGACAATTAACAGGCCTTGCTGGTGCTGTTTTAGGTGGCAGTGTAGGTGCTGCGGCAGGAAGTTTAGGCGGTGCTGCAGGTATTGCTGTTGGTGCATCTCAGGGTGCACGCTATGGATATTCTTTAGGTGCTAGAGCTGGTTACGGTGCCGCAATGTTTGATGAAGTGGTTGGCGGTTATTATCTTGACTATATAAATTACAAGGATAAAGCTGGCAATCAATTATTAACAGATGAGCAGGCAATGAATTATGCATCTATTGCAGCACTGGTAGAGTCTGGAATTGAATTAGCTAATACAGGTAAAATAATAAATATTTTGAAAGGCAATAAAAAAACTGTTGAAGCAGGAAAGCAGCTGGAAAAAATTATTCAGGGAGCACAAGATACTGCTAGTATGCAGGCAAGGTTAAAGTATTGGCTGAAAGACAATGCAAAAGATATAGGCGTTGTCACCTTTACTGAAAGTGCCGAAGAAGCAGCACAAGAGGCTTCCAATATGATTATTAATAATTTAGCCGCATATAATAATCCGCAAGGGGATATTCCTGTCTATAGTGCAGGTGATATTGCTGAACGAATGGGCGAAACGTTTTACCAAAGTTTACCGGCAGCAATTGGTTTTGGTGGATTAGCTGTAGGCGGTAGAAGTATTGGTTTAGTACGTGATTTGGCCGCTTTAAATCAGATGGAAAAAACAGAAATATTTGGTAGATTGAAAAATATTTCTGGCTTACAGATGATAGAAAAATTAGCTGCAGATAAACAATCTAATAAGCTGGCAATAGAACATCCGGAAACATACAATAAATTACTTAAAAATACTTTAGATGGCAGCCAGTTTAAGCAGGTATATATAGATACATTAAGTTTAAGTGAAGATAAAGAAGGGGCAAAAATTTTAAATCAGTTGATTAGTGAAGCCAATTTAGATGCTGATAAGGCTGAAACAATAAAAGAAACGAAGTCAGATTTAGTAATGCATACAGCAGATTACCTAAAAGTAGTAATCAATAATGAAGAACTCAGACAAAAATTAAATGATTATATTAGTTTTGATGCTGCTGTTAATAGTTTTGCAAGAAATAAAACATTAGCTGAGCAGTTGAAAAAGGATATGGATAATATTCTTTCAGGAGAAAGTGAAAGAACTCTGATAAATATAAGTAATATTGTCAATGAAATTTTTGAAGAGCAAGATGAAAGGGATTTAGCAGAGTTTCTTATACATCAGTATGAAGATCCTAACAATGCTGCAGATGTCTTTATTGCAGAAAAGAATAGTGAATTAAATGAGATGTACGCTCCTATCATAGAAACTATGAGAAAGGGAATGAAACAAGGCGTTGCAAAATATCGTGATGAAGAAACAGGAAGATGGTTAAGAGCAAGTAATAATGATGCATGGTATATGAATTACTTTGCTGAAAATAAAAAAGCTCCCAGCCAAAAAGAATTGAAGAATTTGGCGAGGGAGATTTTACTTGGTAATAATAAATATGGAGTAGAAGAATATAACTATACAATTGAAGGCGCTGATGAATGGATAGAAAGTAATAAGGCTACTATTGAAAGTATTGAAAGTCAAATTGAACTGGCAGAAAAAATTAAAAAAAGAATGAAGCTGATAAAAAAAGAAGACCTTGCATTAACTGAAGGCCTTAGTGAATCAGGTATAAAAGTATATAAAGCTGTTAGTAAAGTATTCGCTAAAGCAAAAAATAAGGATTTGCAAAAGTCAGGCAACATGAATGCATTGCTTTTTGCGTATCGTGCTGAAAGATTTGCTGAAGCAATGAGAAAAAGTGGTAAAAAAGATTTTACTGCAGAAGATTATTTAGCAAGGTTTAAATTTAAAGTAAATGCTGACATGGGCAGTGGTTTAAATCAAGTTAATATAATAAACAAAGATAATTTTTATACTACGGAGTTAACCGGCAA
Organism: uncultured Phascolarctobacterium sp.; assembly: GCA_958448515.1. Lineage (GTDB taxonomy): Bacteria > Bacillota > Negativicutes > Acidaminococcales > Acidaminococcaceae > URXU01. The sequence goes on from CAUDEF010000022.1 coordinate 23,771, forward strand.
TGAATTTGGTAACTATAAAGATTTAAAAGAACTCAGAACTAAAGCTGTAGCATGGTACAGAGATAACCTGCAAGGAACAACAGTAGAAAATGAATATTTAGGTAAAATACGCATTGGCAAGGGTATGACACAAAATGATTTAGCTTTTAGCAGTATTGGCAGAAAGAAAATGAGTCATACCAGTGCAAAAGAAGAAAAACTTTTAAGTGTTATGTATTTGAGGGAACTAATAGAAAATGCCAATTTCATAACTGAATCTGATGGAGATAAAGAAAAGCATGAAGGAGAGCATTTTTATTATCTGCATACTAAATTAAAAGATGCACAAAATAATGAACTATATTTAGTTGTTAATGTTAAAGAAGATATGTATGGACGGTTAATGTATTATAACCACAATATCTTTAATGCTGATGAGTATAAAAAAATAGAAGATGCTTACACTGAAAATCCTGAGCCCCGGATTTCGAGTCCGGGGGTGGATAATCAGAAAGCACCTTCCTTTACTAACAGTATAACAGGTAAAGGCAGAGTTTACAAGCAACAAGGCATTGTGTTTAATCAGACAGCATATCATGGAACGCCGCATAGTTTTGATAAATTTGATTTGGGTGCCATCGGAACAGGTGAAGGTGCACAGGCGCATGGCTGGGGCCTTTATTTTGCTGAAAATAAAAAAACTGCAGAATCTTATAGAGATACTTTAATAAAAACTCGTGGTTTAGATAGAGAACTATTTATTGATGGAAAGAAAATCAGCGAGTTAGATACTTTAGAACAACATGCGGCATATATATATCAGCAACAATTTGGTTTGCGTTTAAAATCAGAATATGCATCAGATATAAATTTGTTGTTGGATATTTTTACGAAACAGATAAATTCAGATAAAAAAATTAGAGATGTATTCCAGAAAGAAATAGATAAAATAGAAAATAATTCTAAAATATCAATTTCACAATGGCAGAAAGAAGTTCCGGCAGACCATGAGTGGAGATTTAAAAGTATATTAAACAGTGCTAAGGCTAAGGCAAAGGTTCAAGGGAAAAGGACAAATATTGCTATTGTATTGGATACAGTGAAAGAACATCAACAAGTATTTATTGATAGAATCAGTAAGACACAGTATGATGTTTCCTCTTTGGAAAAAATAAAAAATAAAAATATTGAGGTAAGAGAAACACGCGGCTCTTTATTTGAGGTTGATATTCCTGATAAAAATGTATTACTTGATGAACAAAAAACTTTGAATGAACAGCCGAAAAAGGTTAGAGATATACTCACAGAAATAGCTGAAAAACAAGTTGTTCAAGAAGGTGGTTATTATAATCAATTTGCGACTGCAGTCCTTAAAGAAGATCCTAGCACTATTAAGGGGCGAAACATTTATAAATATCTTTCTAATGTACTAGGTACAGAAAAGGATGCATCAGTATTTTTAAATAAAAATGGCATAAAAGGAATAAGTTATCTTGGACTTAGAGATGGCCGTTGTTTTGTAGTATTTGATGATGCTGCTATTGGTGTTATCAACAGATTTAATCAGGCAGCAGGTATAAATGCTAAAACAGCAAATTTTGACAGACTGGAAGAAGCTAAGAAGCTGGAAAAAAATAATGCCGGCAGAGAGGAAATATATTATAAAACAGGCTGGTATAAAGGTCCTGATGGTAAATGGAGATTTGATATACCGGACTTTTTACCGAGCTATAGTATCAGCAAGTTTGAAGTACCTGCAGAAAATGAAACTATGCTGCAAGGTACGCTGGCTGAAATATATCCGAATCAGAATTTATTTAAAGCATATCCAGAATTAAGAGATATAAAAGTATATGTTGTAAATAAAGATGAATCTTATTATGGCTATGCAGGAAGTAAATATATTGTTTTAAATGCCAAGTCTTTAGGCTCATTTAAAAATTTGGATAGCAGGGAAGAAGCAAGTAAAACTCTTATTCATGAAATACAGCACATTATTCAGAATTATGAAGGCTTTGCTAAAGGCGGTTCTGAGAAGTATGTTAGAAGGCTGATAAATAATCAGATAAAAGCTCTTAAAGCAGAAGTAGATAATTACAATGATGCTGTACAGAAATGGTGGAAACTTGAACAAAAAGCTGAAGAATCATTTTTTTCTGATGTAAGTGAAGAAGCTGCTGAACAGCTGCAAAATAAAGCTGATGCCTTTGCTGAAGAAAACAATATCAGTACAGAAAAGCAAAATGATTATAGGGAACTTGCTTATCGGATTGAAAGATTGGAAAATGCCCTTAAAGAAAAAGATGATTTTAAACTTTACCACAATTTGTATGGAGAAGTGGAAGCTAGAAGTGCAAGTAGTAAAGCTGATTTAAATGATAAAATCAGAAAAGCAAAAGATGATGCAGTAAAATATCGCTATGAAGCACAGGATGCCTATATTGATCTTCCGGAGGAACTACAAAAAATTGCAGATGAATATAAGTCTGTTAATGAATCTATTCAGAAATTAACTGATAATCAAAATGAAGAAAGCTATTATGAAAAAAGTTATGAATTGGCTGAGCAGTTAAATGTAAATGAAGCAGGAATGAAATATGTTTCCGCAACAGATAATATGTTTTGGAGTTTAGGAACAGTGCAGGAATTAGAAAATGAATATGTTTCTGAGCTTATTAGTGGTAGTGCTGATGCTTTAAAGAATATTTATGTTTATGAAAATGATTTAAAAAATTATAGTTATAGTCCAAAAAGCAATTATGTTAAAGGACAGGCACAAATTAATAGTAATGGCAGCAGAGTAATTTATTTATACAAGCATGCAGATCAGAGTACTTTCTTGCATGAAATGGCGCATGTATTTTTAGAAGACACTAAAGAATTAGCTGCTATTTCTGGAGCACCAGCTCAAATAAAAAAAGATTATGAAACTATTGTAAAATGGGCAGAATGGCAGGAAGGGCAGGTAGAAGAATATAAAGATACAGCTATATACTCTGAGTTCATGATGAGAGATAGCTTAATTCGTACTGCTATAAAGCAGGGATTTGCAGAAAGAAAAAATGATGATGGTAGTATAGAACAAATAACTTTAGAAGAATTATTGTATGAGTGGCAGCAGGAAAGGTTTGCCAGAGGGTTTGAAGCATACGTTGGCAGTGGTAAAGCACCTACTGATAGCTTGCGTGGAGTATTCTACAGATTTAGTCAATGGCTGAAAAAAATATATAAATCTATAAAAAGAATGGGAATACAGCCTTCTGAAGATGTAAAAGCAGTTATGGATAGAATGGTAGCTTCTCAGGATGAGATTGATTTAGCCGTTAAAAAAGCAGAACTTATAGAGTTTGAAAAAGCTGGTGGCTTTAAATATTTAACAGAGAATACAGAAACAATGTGGCTGAAAATAATTGATGAAATTAAAGAAGAAGCTATGAGCAGAATTTTAAAGGTAGCTATGCAGGATATTAAAGATGTTGCAAAAGAAGAACGTAAACAGAAAATAGCTGCTGAAAGAGAAGAAGCTTATGAGCGCATAAGTCAGGAGCCGGTTTTTGTAATTCAAAAATATTTAAAAAATAATCCAGGAATCAATATATCTGTAGCAGCTCAGACCATAGGCAATATGACAGCTGAAGAATACGTAAGACAGCTTAAAGAAAAAGGCGGTACTTTAGAAAAAGCTGTAGATGCCTATATGGCTGAATACGAAAAAGAACTTGATAGAAATGTTGAAAATGAAAAACAATTAAGAGAAAAAGCAGAGCAGGCTGTTATGTCAAATAAATATAAAAAACTGCTTACTGCTTATGAATATGCCGCCATAGAAAGAGCTATTGATAGGGATAAAAAATTTAATAAAGCTACTAGAAAAGAAGATAAAGACACCAAAAATACTAAAGCTATTATAAATTTGCGTTCTAGGGTTAATAAGTTTGTCAATAAATACACTGAACAAATGAAAAAAACTCGTGAAAATGTTATAAACCTTAAAAAAGCTCAGAGAGGTTTACGAGATGTTGCAAATGGTAATGTAGCGTTGATTGATAATTATGCTAAAAATAAAATTGAAACTTTACCTTTATCGGATGCTATTGTTCCAGCAGTATGGTATAAAAAATCTAGACAAGCTTCTAATCTTGTAAATGTTTCTATTGTTAAAGATGAATGGGAAAATGCTGTTAAATATAAAAAGCATCAGCTTGTATATGACAGTATCGGTGATCTGGCAGTGAAAAACAGAGAGCTTGTAAGAAAATCTATAAATAAATTAAAAGACCGGCATAACAGCATACTAAAAAATAAAAATATGGGGGCGCAGGACAGATATATATTTAATCATTTACTGTATGTTTTTGGGATTATTCCTAAAGATGCACCTAAACCTTCTGGTGATATTAATATTGCAGATTTATTAGTAGGTTATGATAATAATCTTGAATTGCAGTTTGTTAATGAAGATGGGGGTATAGATATTCCTGATTGGTTTTTAAATGCAGCTACTGGAACGGAAGCACGTGAGAAGGGCTTTACTGATCTTACAATTCCACAATTTAAAGACTTTATGAAGATTATGGATAATCTGTATACTGTAGCTATTAATGCCAAAAAGCTCAGGGCTATTACTGATGAAAATGGTAATAAGATGCTTTTAGAAAATGTTGTAAGCGATATTACAACAGAGATAGCGGTTAATAATGAAAGCAAAGAAAATAAAGATGTTAACAATGCAGGTAATATTTCAAACAGGGATAAGGTTTTAAGGGTTGCCAATGAAATACATGTAAGCTTATTACGTCCTGAGTTTGTGTTAGAACAAATGGGGGATATGGCTACGAAGTATATTTTTAATCCTTTAAGCAAGGCTTCCGATAAAGAGCTGGAAATGGCTACAGAGTTAAGTAATGATTTAGCTGCTATCATGAAGGCTTATGAATCTTCACTTGCATTAAAGTACACCAATGAAGGAAAAACAGAAAAAGAAGCAGAGAAGCTGGCCAAAAAGACTATGGAAGAATTTAAATCAAAAGCTCTGTATAAACTTGGTACAAGCATGCTTACAAAGGAAAATGTTATTTCTATTGCATTGAACTGGGGTACTGAGATAAACAGAAAACGTGTTATGGATGGTTTTAAAGTAAGCAGTTTTGAAGTAGAGGAATTATTGCGTACTTTAGATGGTGCAGACTGGATGCTTGTAACTAATCTTTGGGGTGTTTTTGACAATTACTGGCAGGATATTGTAGATATGGAAGCGCGCATTTCCGGTGTAGTGTTAGAGAAACAGGAAGGTATAGATTTTACTATATTATCTGATGATGGTATGGTTTATCCCATCAAAGGAAGCTATTATCCAATAAAATATGATCCGGCAAAGAATACCAGAGTAGAAGAAAATGAAGCTGACGAAAGCCGAAAGATATCTATGAGTGGCATGGCACGTTTAGGTATTGGTTTAGGAACATTGAAAGAACGTTCCGGAAAAAATATTGGTTATGCACTCAGAAATGATTTAGGCGTAATTAGTGAGGTTTTGAGTGATAATATTCATATGCTGGCTATGCGTGAGGCAGTGAGAGATGTTAATAAGATAATCAATGATTATACTTTTAAAGAAACCATAGAAGCATATTATGGCAAAGCTACATATAAGATGCTGCAAAACTGGGTATTGGACTGCTGGGCAAGAGAACCTAAAGTAAAAAGCTGGTATGAGAAAGGTGCAGCACATCTTCGCAAGAAACAAACAGAAGCAGTTTTAGGTTTTAGGGCAACAACAGCATTGCTGAACGTTTGTAACATTGGTCCTATGATGGATTATATAGGAGCTGCAGAAACTATAAAAGTGTTGAAAGACTTTTACAGTGAGCCGAATAAAAAGTATAACTTCATTATGGGCAAGAGCGTGGTTTTAAGAAATCGTGCATTAACAATGGATCGTGATATGGCTGATATATTACGCGGAATGGATAAAAAAGAAAATGCTTTAAACAGTGTAAGAAATAGTGCATTCTGGTTTATTACAAAAACTGATCTAATGCTGGCATGTCCGTTATGGTTACATGAATACCAGAAAACATATCAGAATTTGATGGAGAAAAACTTAGCTCCTGATAAAATAGAAACCTTAGCAGTTGCTGCCGGGGATAAGGCTGTAAGAAAAGTATTTGGAAGTAATAGAACTGTTGATATGGCTGCTATTCAGCGTGGCAGTGAACTGGATAAATTATTCACCATGTATTATAGCTACTTTTCTATTTTGCATAATACTTTGGTAAGTAAAGCATTTAAATTTAAAAAGGATAGAAAAGAAAATGGGTTAAAAGCATATACAGAATTAGCAAAAGGTTTAATCTATTGGCTTATTATACCGGCTGCTATTGAAGCGGTTATGAAAGCTATGATTAGTGGTGATGATGAACCAGAAGATGTTGCTAAGAAAACAGCTATAACAACAGTAAGTAGTTTTGTTGGCGGCATACCGGTATTGCGTGATATTGTTCCGGAGATTTTAAAAATTGCATTAAATGAAAGGCACTATGCATCTAATATACCTGTTTATGAATACGCAGAACAAAACCTTAAAGTTATTCAGACATTAAATAATGATGAAAAAGATATTTATGATTTTGTAAGAGAGTTACTTAAAACCATAGATATGACTATTGGTGCACCTATAGTTGCAACAGATGCAGCTGTTACTGCAGCAGAATGGTTAGATTATGGTGAATTAACATCAGATAGTATACTCCATTATTTATGGGCAGCATTATTTGGTAAAAAACCAGATAAAAACTAAAAGTGTATAGGACAAAACTAATAAAAAACAATAGTATAATACTAATATAAGAAAAAAGGACTTTGCTAGATGCAAGGTCCTTTTTGTTTTAGGAGGATGAGTATGACAGTACAGAAAAACCTAGTTAAGAATATATACGTAGGTAATGACAGTGCTACAAAATTTGCAATTACCTTTGATATTCCAGATTCTCATCCGGAGTATTTAAGGGTATATGTTGGCAGTGGTAACAATGTACAAGAAACAAAGAACTATACCGCCGATATAAAAGCAAAAACTGTGACATATCCTAAAAGTGGTACTCCTTTGCCAAGTGGTGAAAAAATAATTATTATGCGTGAATTGCCATTATCTCAGCTTTTAGATTTAGTAAATCAAGGCAATTATTTTGCTGAAGATGTGGAAGATGCATTAGATATATTAACTTTGATATCTCAACAGATATCTGAGAAATTATCTCGTGCTTTAGTATTTAATGTTGATGTTGATACAAATACTTTTGATAATATTATTCCTTTTGAAGCAGGTAAAAGTTTTAGGGTAAGTGATGATGGCAGAAGTATAGAAACAACAGAAGACCCTGCTAAGGTAACTCCTGTTGTTGAAGAGTTATTACAGCAGACAACACAGCAAGCAAATATTGCAATACAGCAGACAACACAGCAAGCAAATATTGCAATACAGCAGGCAACGGCTGCAGCAAACAGTGCATTAAGTGCTGCTGATAGTGAAACGAACGCTGAAACAGCTATGAATAAGGCAAGAGCATGGTCAGAAGGAACAAAGCCCGGCGGAGATGGTACTTTTAGTGCAAAAGAGTATGCCGAAAGCTGTATTGAAAGTGCAGCGGCGGCAAAGCAGTCAGAAACCAATGCGGCAGGTAGTGCAAGTGGTGCAGCCGGAAGTGCAGCAGCGGCAAAGCAGTCAGAGATCAATGCGGCAAGTAGTGAAAGTAATGCAGCCGGAAGTGCAACAGCGGCAAGGCAGTCAGAAACTAATGCAGCAAGTAGTGAGAGCAATGCAGCTGAAAGTGCAGCGGCGGCAAAACAGTCAGAAACCAATGCGGCAGGTAGTGCAAGTAGTGCAGCGGGAAGTGCAGCGGCAGCAAGGCAGTCAGAAACTAATGCAGCGGCGTCAGCAACTACTGCATTAGAGATTGCTGAAGGACTTGGTGATTTGAGCGATTTGAGAGGTATAGCAACACAAGAAGAGGCTGAGGCACAAAGTAGTCAAGTGAATAATAAGATTATGACACCGCTACGAACCTTCCAAGCGATTGTAGCTTATTTTGCTAAATTTTTAGCGGCAGCAGTGTTTACCGGTATTGTAAGAATTCAAGACGCCGGTAAACCAGCAGCAGATGCAAACGACAATTCTGTTCCTACAACAAGCTGGGTACAATCTTTGATTTTGAATAAAGTCATCAATTCTTCTGCGTTTAAAGCTTACATTGTAGAAGATTATTTGATGGAGCAGAACGGCTATATTAAGTTCGGTAGTTGGCTTGGAAACTTAATTCTGCAATGGGGA
>CAUDEF010000023.1 GCA_958448515.1 uncultured Phascolarctobacterium sp.
ACTGCTTCTTTATTATGGCGTGGGAATGTAATTTTGCTGAGAGAAAGATGAAAAAAGTAACGTACAGCCATAAAAATATGTTGCATAAAAATATATTGATATGTTAAAATGAACTGCCTTTGAGCGAGTCTTAAATGGCAGTAATAAAAATTATCAAGTGTAAGCAAAGGAGTATTTAGTTTTGCAGAAAAAGAATCAAAAATTAGTTTGTGCTATTGTACTGGGCTTAATGCTGGCAGTGCCTGTTGGGGCAAGTGCGGCAGAATCTATTCGTATTGATGGAAATAGTAGTTTTATTTCTGATGATTCAATAGAAATAATAGCTAATAAAGATGTTGCAGGATATAAATATGGAATAATTACGACTGCTGATGATAGTAATATTAGCTTAACTGGCAATGATATAAAAATAAGTTCAACAGAAGTTGGAGATAATTTCATACCATGTGCAGTTTGGTCATACAGAGGTAGTATTATTTTAGGCAGGGACGATTCTAATATTACAATTGACTCTCAAGGAAATGAAGCTATTGGCTTAGAAGTTTATAGTGATTTAGATATCACAGGAAATGAAGTGAAAATTTCTGCCAGTGGAAGTGATGTTACAGGTGTTGATGTAATGGGAGGTAGTATTGGAACAGGGTTTAATAACATTAATGCTAAAACTTTGATTGTAGAAGTCAATGGAGAGACAGATGACGATAGTGCAGGGTTTGTTATAGCTAATAATACTGATGAAAATTTTAATGATTTACCTGAGCAAGTTGCCAAAGTTAATATTGAAGCTGAAAACATGAAAGTTGTATCTAGCAATATGGGGTTTGTAATTTATTCAAACGGACAGCTTGATATTGATAGTAATTTGGTTGCAGATGCAAAAAATCTAATTGTCACTAGAGGATATGCAATCACAAATATAAATACAAATAGTAATAAAACAGCACAATTGACAGGTGATATTGTATTTTTATATGATAGTAAAACTTCGGGAACAACAATTGAGGCAAAAGTTAATTTAAATCTTAATAATGATAAATCATATTTTGTAGGGAATATATATAAGGAGTCAGCTTGGAATGATGATATTCCAGATGGTCTGGATATTGTTACCGGCATGCAGTTAGGTTTAGCTAATGGTGCTCAATGGACTACTGATGCAGACAGCTTTGTTAACACTTTAAACTTTAATGGTGGTATCATTAACATTAATGGCGGTGAAAATCATTCTGTACAATTAGATAAAGTAGAAGGTAATGGCGGTACTGTAAATATCAAAGCTGAAATCGAAGATGGTGGTTCTGTTACCAGCGGCAAGCTTAATATTGGCAAAGAAGAAACTGCTCCAGCAAATGCTTTATTTGCAGAAAATGCTGCTCCTAAAATTAATGTAAACTTTACTGGTCTTACTGCTGACAGTTTTGAAGATGCAAATGCTGCTAAACAGGCACTCAATTCTTTAGCTGGTAATGTAAGTGTAACAGGGGGAGAACAGGTAAGCGCGACTGCCAGCATCGAAGAAGGCATTGTAAATGGTGCGGTAAGCGGAGAAATGATATTTGGCACTGATGGCAGTGGTAATGGCGCTGGCAGTATTGAAGTGGATAACATTAAAGTTAATACTTCCACTACTACCATGGATAACATGCGTGACATTGCAAGCGTAGCACTTGTAGCATGGCGTCAGGAAGACAGCACCTTAAGCCAGCGCCTTGGTGAACTGCGCAGCAGCGAAGGAGATCAGGGCATCTGGGCACGCATGAGCCGCGGTGAATTTGAATACGGCGGAGCATTCAAAAACCAGTACAACTACTTCCAGTTAGGCTATGACTGGGCTGCTAAAGACTGGCACTATGGTGCGGCAATCAGCCACAATGACGGTCAAACAACTTATGCAAACGGCAGCGGTGAAAACGACAGCACCTCTTTAACCCTGTACGGAACATGGCTGGGAGATAAAGGACAGTACACCGACATCGTAGTAAAACAAGGTAAACTGAACAACGAATTTACCAACTATGCAGAAGCTGGTACAACAACTGGTGACTACGACATGTGGGGAACCTCCATCAGTGCAGAATACGGACAAAAACTGGAAATGAAAAATGACTGGTATGTAACACCGCAGGCACAATTAACCTACATGAGAATTGGCGGCGAAGATTACACTGCAACTGTAACAGATGGCAGCGGTAACTCCGCTCCGATGTATGTAAGCCAGGACGGAATGGACAGCTTTGTAGGCAGAATCGGCTTTGAAGCAGGCAAAAACATCAGCGAAAAAGGCAGCATCTATGCAAAAGCATCCCTGCTCCATGAATTTGCAGGTGAAGCTGATACTACCTTATTGTATGATGGTAAAAATGCTGTTTACAGCCAGGATCTGGGAGACACCTGGTATGAATGCGGCTTTGGTGTAAACTACAAAACATCTGACAGCAGCTATGTATATGCAGACGTAGTAAAAACCTTTGGCGGAGATGTAGAAACTCCGTGGCAATGGAACGCAGGTATGCGCTTTACTTTCTAATTATAGAGTAAGCTGTGTATTTAAAAGCAGTCAGCTGTATGCTGACTGCTTTTTGCTTTCTTTAAATCTGATCCATTTTTCTAATCAAATTTTAATCTTTCTCTAATCGGGTGCTAATTGAATTCCCAGTAAGATTCTAGTATAATAAAGTTAACAGGAAGAGATAAAATTCTTGCAATAAAATAAATGTTATATAATGAAAGAGAGTGATTGGTTATGAAAAAAATGATGTTAGGTTTAGTTATGGCGATGGCAGTAAGTGCAACAGCTTTTGCAGGCGGTTACAATCCGTTCCACAATGCTTATGAAGCAGCAGCTCATTATGAAAGAACTCCGGGCAAAGCTCAGCTGGTATATGTAGTTGTTGACGAAAACAAAGCTCCGGTTGCAGGCGCTGAAGTTGGCTATGTAGATTATCAGGGCAACAAAAAAGTTGTAAAAACTGACGCTGAAGGCAAAGCTCGCCTGGTATTCACCGAAGGCCGCGCTTATGTACAGCTGACTGACGTTTCCTATGGCGGCAATGTACTGCGTGTAATTGGCGAAGACGTAACTGAAGATGTAGATTTTGAGGATATCCGCGAAGGCGATGTTCAGTACAGTGTACTGCAAAAAGCTGCCGGCAAAGACGTAGCTTATGTTTATGATGCAGACTGATAAGTAAATATTAAGATTTGATATTCAAAAATCCGCAGAATTGTCTGCGGATTTTTTGTTGGTAGTATTTTGAGTACTTATTATTTTATGAATAGGTTTCTGATACATTCATCATTTTTATAATTGATTATAGTTAGTTTTTTTACACCTTTTTTGTGGCGAAAAAGGTGTAGCCAAAAGCGCCTTTCTTTGTTTGTGCAGCCAAAGCGGATATTGCGCGCCTTGTCGTACAGTTCCCGGTTTAAAACGCTGCCGGGAACTGATGCAGGTTACAGCAGGATTGTTTCCGGCGCGCCTACCGTCTTTGGCAACATAGCAGCTGCTTTTTTACGCAGTAAGATTTTCTGCTATGTATAGAGCATATTATATGAAGTACGATTTATTTTGCGTACTTAGAGGCGATAGTCGGTGGGACAGCCGACGAAAAGTTTCAGAAAAGTGGAGATAGCGCGCGGCAACGGTTTTCACCGCGCGCGAGCCGACTAGGCTGTCAACATCCGCGGAAGCAAACGGAACGAGAGAAAGTTTTTCTTGGCTCGTTCTTTTTTAAAAAAGAATGAGCATGAATGTTAAAGTAAATAATAAAAAAGAAAAGTAAGGCAAAGATGCTAACAAAAAAATAAAAACAAAAAACTTTAAACTTTTTTCAAAAAAGTTGTTGACAAGTTCACTGTAATATAATATAATCAATATCGTTCCTGATACGGAACAGCGCAGATGCGGAAATAGCTCAGCGGTAGAGCACCTCCTTGCCAAGGAGGGGGTCGCGAGTTCGAATCTCGTTTTCCGCTCCAACTGAAATTTTGCCCGATAGACATTGTCTATCGGGCTTTTTAGTATTGTAAAAATACTTTGTATGTGATATGATATTATGAGCGATTTATGTCAGCATAATTGCGATTGGGAAAGCTGACAATTTAATCCGATTATATTAATTTATCCATATAACTCTAAGGGAGGATTTTATTCAATGAATGTAACCGTAGAAAGAATTGAAAATGAAGCTACTTTAAAAATTACCGCGCCTGCTGATGTTGTAAACGCAGGTTTTAAAAAAGCTGTTGCTAAAATCGCAGGCAGTGTAAATATCCCTGGCTTCCGTAAAGGCAAAGCACCCCGCAACATCATCGAAATGCACTATGGCAAAGAAGCTGTAAAACAGGAAGCTTTCGAAATCGTTGCCAACAAAGCATACAGCGATGCTTTAGACCAGGAAAAACTCATCCCTGTATCTGATCCTAAAGTAGAAGAATCCGTATTCGAAGAAGGCAAAGATATGGAACTCACCATTAAAGTAACCCTGAAACCGGAACCGGAACTGGGCGAATATAAAGGCCTCCATGTAGAAAAAGAAGCAGTAGAAGTTACCGACGAAGCTGTTGAAAACGCAGTTAACGAACTCCGTAACCGCAACGCTAAAATGGTAGCAGCTGCTGACGATACCGTAATCGAAAAAGGCGACTTTGCTATTATCGACTTTGCAGGCACTGTTGACGGCGAAGCTTTCAGCGGCGGCGAAGGCAAAGGCTATCCTCTGGAAGTTGGCTCCAACTCTTTCATTCCCGGCTTTGAAGATCAGCTGGTTGGTCTCAAAAAAGGCGACTCCACCGATGTTGAAGTAACTTTCCCTGAAGAATATTTCGTAAAAGAATTAGCTGGCAAAGAAGCTGTATTCAAAGTAAACATTCAGGACGTAAAACGCAAAGAACTGCCTGAATTAACCGACGAATATGTTGCTGCAAACAGCGATTTCAAAACTGTTGAAGAACTCCGCGCTAACTACAAAGAACGCATGCAGAAAGCTGCTGAAGAAAACGCTAAGGTAGCTTACGAACGCGCTCTGGTTGATCTGGCTGTAGCTAACGCTAAATTCACCGTTCCTGAAATCATGATCGAAGACCGCATCAGCCAAATGGTTGATGAAATGAAAATGAGCCTGGAAAGCCGCAAAATGTCCATGGAAATGTACATGCAATACACCGGCCTTGACATGGCTAAAATCCGTGAAAACCAACGTCCTGTTGCTGAAGAAAACGTTAAAACCGACCTCGTTTTAGATGCTATCGCTAAAGCTGAAAACATTCAGGTTGACATGGCTGATGTTGATGCGGAAATCGCTGCAATCGCATCTCAGCATGGCGCTACCGTTGAAGAAGTTAAGAAAATCATCAGCTCCAACGGCACCATGGGTCTGCTTTTAGCTAACATTCTGCGCCGCAAAGCTGCTCACGTAGTTATCGACAGCGCAAAATAATTCAGCTTACAAGGGCAGTAAAGGAGTTATACAAAGATGAACTATGTGCCTATAGTTGTTGAACAATCCAGCCGTGGAGAACGTTCCTATGATATTTATTCCCGTCTTTTAAAAGACAGAATAGTTTTCGTAACCGGCCCTATTGATGACGGTATGGCAAATGTTGTTATTGCTCAGTTATTGTTTTTAGAAGCCGAAGATCCCGACAAGGATATCCATCTGTACATTAACAGCCCAGGCGGCAGTGTAAGCGCCGGCATGGCTATTTATGACACAATGCAGTATATTAAGCCTGAAGTATCCACCATCTGCATGGGTATGGCTGCCAGCATGGCATCCGTACTTCTGGCAGCAGGTGCTCCCGGAAAGCGTTTTGCGCTGCCTTACTCCCGCGTAATGATTCATCAGCCGCTGGGCGGAGCACAGGGTCAGGCTACCGAAATTGAAATTCACGCCCGCGAAATTTTGCGTATCCGTGAAGAAATGAACGGCGTTTTGGCAAAACATACCGGTCAGACTGTTGAAAAAATTGCTGCCGATACCGAACGCGACTACTATCTGACCAGTAAAGAGGCGCAGGAATACGGCCTTATTGATCAGGTGCTTACTCGCAGCCAAAAAGCTTGATGCTACATTAAGGAGATATAAAATATGAATTTTGACGAGGGGCATGATAATAATCTTTCCTGCTCTTTCTGCGGCAAGCGTGAAAGCCAGGTGCGCAGACTCATTGCCGGTCGCGGAGTTTATATCTGCGATGAATGTATCGAGTTCTGCAAGGATATGCTGGATGAGGATTATCAGAAAACTGTTGCCGAAACCATGCCTGCTGTCAGCGATTTGCCCAAGCCCAAAGATATTAAGGCGATTTTGGATGAATATGTAATCGGTCAGGATGAAGCAAAAAAATCTCTGGCTGTTGCCGTATACAACCATTACAAACGCATTAATTATGAGCTGAAGAATCCTGCTGCAGAACGCACAGTAGAGCTGCAGAAATCCAACATTTTAATGCTTGGCCCTACCGGCAGCGGCAAAACCCTGCTGGCACAGACTCTGGCTAAAATTTTGCAGGTTCCTTTCGCCATTGCCGATGCTACTACCTTAACTGAAGCCGGCTACGTGGGCGAGGACGTGGAAAATATTCTCTTAAAGCTGATTCAGAATGCTGATTATGATGTAGAAGCTGCTCAGCGCGGTATTATTTACATTGACGAGATTGATAAAATTTCCCGTAAATCCGAAAATGTTTCTATTACCCGCGACGTTTCCGGTGAAGGTGTGCAGCAGGCTCTCTTAAAAATCTTAGAGGGCACTGTGGCAAGCGTTCCGCCTAAAGGCGGCCGTAAGCATCCTCATCAGGAATTTATCCAGATTGATACCTCCAATATTCTCTTTATCTGCGGCGGCGCTTTTGCCGGACTGGAAAATATTATCAGTGCCCGCATCGGTAAAAAGAATCTTGGCTTTGGCGCAGACATCCGCCAGAAAGCTGAAATTGACAATGACGCAATTTTCAGCGAGGTACTGCCCGAAGACCTGATGAAATTTGGTCTGATTCCCGAATTTGCAGGTCGTCTGCCGGTTGTAGTAACTTTAAATTCTCTGGATAAAGCCGCACTGGTGCGTATCTTAAAAGAGCCACGCAATGCTCTTATCAGGCAGTATCAGCATTTCCTGGCTATGGATGATGTGGAGCTGGAATTTGAAGACGGCGCCCTTGATGCCATTGCCGAAGAAGCTTTGAAACGCAATGCTGGTGCCCGCGGACTGCGTGCCATTATTGAAGAAATCATGCGCAATGTCATGTATGATGTGCCTTCCCGTAATGATGTAAAAAAATGTATCGTTACCGAAGCTACCGTACGTGAGCATGTTGAACCGCAAATGATTGTGGAATAAAACATAAATGCAAGGGGGAAGGGCAATGCCTTTCTCCCTTTTTTACACTTGAAAGGAGGTATATGTTTGTCAGATAACATTATTACCAGGCCCCTTTTGCCCCTGCGCGGGATGATGGTTTTTCCGGGAATGCTGATTAATCTTGATATCGGCAGGGCAAAATCCATCAGTGCGGTTGAAGAAGCAGAGCTTACCGACCATAAGCTGTTTCTGACTACCCAAAAGGATGCTGCTGTAACTGAAATTACTATAGATGATTTATATACCTGCGGCGTAATTGCCGAAATCAAACAGAAAGTTAAACTGCCCAACGGTGCTATCCGCATTCTGGTAGAAGGCTTAGAGCGTGTAAAATACTGGTCTATTACCGAGTCTACCGGCGAAAAGCCCTATTTTCAGGGTCATGGCGAAATTGTAGTCAGCGTTGCCGACAGCGATGATACCGAAACTGAAGCCCTGCGCCGCGCGGTAATTGATACCTTTGAGCAATGGGCGATTTTAACCAAAAAAGTTAATCAGGAGCTCATTGAAAGCTTTAAGGCTATTCCTGACGCAGGCCGTGCGGCAGATATGATCTGCGGTTATCTTTCTGTTGGCCTCAGCGAAAAGCAGAAGCTGATGGAGGTTTTTGCCGTTAAGGAACGCCTGCAGAAGCTGTATGAAGTGCTTGCCAAAGAGCTGGAAATTGCTACCGTGGAAAAAAATATTGCCCTTGAAGTGCGCAAGCAGATTGAAAAAAATCAGAAGGATTACTATCTGCGTGAACAGATTAAGGCCATTAATAAAGAGCTGGGCGACGGCGATGAGCAAAAAGCCGAAGCCAATGAGTACCGCCGCAAAATGGCAGAGCTTGCTTTGCCGGAAGACGTAGTGGAAAGACTGGAAAAAGAACTGGTGCGTCTGGAAAAAATGCCGCCCATGATGGCAGAAAGTTCTGTTATCCGCAACTATCTTGACGCGGTGCTGGAACTGCCCTGGGGCAATTTTACCGAAGATAATTTTGATCTGAAAAACGCGGCAGAAGTGCTTGATAAAGACCATTACGGACTGAAAAAGGTTAAAGAACGTATTCTGGAATATCTGGCAGTACGTGCTTTGACTAAAAGTGCCAAAGGCCCCATTCTGTGCCTTATTGGCCCGCCAGGCGTAGGCAAAACCTCTCTTGCCAGAAGCATTGCCACCGCTGTTGGCCGCAAGTTTACCCGCATTTCTTTGGGCGGCGTGCGTGATGAGGCAGAAATCCGCGGTCATCGCCGTACCTACATTGGTGCCATGCCCGGCCGCATTATTCACGGCATGCAAAACTGCGGCTGTATGAACCCTGTATTTTTGCTGGACGAAGTTGATAAAATGACTTCTGATTTCCGCGGCGATCCTGCCTCTGCACTTTTGGAGGCTCTTGATCCGGAGCAGAATAATTCTTTCAGCGATCATTTTATCGAATTTCCCTTTGACTTATCCAACGTGTTCTGGATTGTAACCGCCAATACCGTAGAAACAATTCCGGCGGCGCTTTTAGACCGTATGGAAGTTATTTCTCTTTCCAGCTACACCGAAGACGAAAAGGCCAAAATTGCCGAACTGCATCTGCTGCCGAAAGAATTAAAGCAGCATGGTCTGGAAGATTATAAAATCAGCATCAGCGATAAGGCTCTGCGCCGCATTATCCGCGAATATACCCGCGAAGCAGGTGTGCGTAATCTGGAGCGCAAAATTGCCGGTGTGTGCCGCAAGATTGCTTATAAAATTGTTACCAGCAAGGGAAAAGGCGCAAAAATCACCGAAGGCAATCTGGAAAAATACCTAGGCAAGCCCATCTTTATGGAAGAAGATATCAGCATTGCCGCAGAAGTAGGCACGGCAACAGGCCTTGCCTGGACCAGCGTCGGCGGCGAGCTTTTGAAAGTAGAAGTGCTGGTATTTAAAGGCAAGGGCGGTCTTACCTTAACCGGTCAGCTGGGCGATGTAATGAAAGAATCTGCTCAGGCCGGTTATACCTACATCCGCAGCCGCAGCGAAGAACTGGGCCTGCCGGATAAATTCTACGAAACAGAAGATCTGCATATCCATCTGCCCGAAGGCGCTATCCCCAAAGACGGCCCTTCTGCAGGTATTACCATGGTAACTGCCATGATCAGCGCCCTGACAGGACGCAGAGTTAAGGCAAGCCTTGCCATGACCGGTGAAATTACCCTTTCCGGCAGAGTGCTGCCCGTTGGCGGTATTAAGGAAAAAGTGCTGGCTGCCCATCGCTACGGTGTTAAAACCGTGCTTTTGCCTTACCGCAATATGATTGACTTAGATGAGATTCCCGATAATGTACGTCGTCAGATGAATTTCATTCCTGTAAAACATATGGATGAAGTGTTGGAATTAGCATTGGAGGAAAAAAATGACTAAAGGCAACTGGGATATTATACGTTCCAAATACATTGCATCAGCTGTTAAGGCAGAGCAGTATCCTGCTCCTGCCCTGATTGAAACAGCATTTATCGGCCGCAGTAATGTGGGCAAGTCTTCTTTGATTAATTCTTTATGTCGTCGTAACGGTTTAGCCAGAGTAAGCTCTACTCCCGGCAAAACACAAACAATAAACTTTTATGAGCTGGAAGCCAAACGCATGGATGAAGGTCTTGACGAAAGAGCGCATTTTTATCTTGTGGACCTTCCCGGCTACGGCTTTGCCCGTACCAACCGCAGCAATAAAGAGCAGTGGTCCGGCTTTATCAGCAAATATCTTTCCGGCAGCGAAAATCTGGCTCTGGTGTGCCAGCTTATTGATATTCGCCATAAGCCCATGGAAAGTGATCTGGAGTGCTATCACTGGCTGCTCAGCTGTGGACTTAAGGTGCAGATTATCCTGACCAAATCCGACAAGCTTTCCAAAAATGCCGCTATGGCACAAAAAGCCCTGTTCAAACGCGAAATGGGTCTGACTGATGAGCAGATTATGACTTATTCTTCTGCCCAGCATACTATGCGCGGCGAGCTGATTGCCCGTATTATGGGTACTTTGGAAGAATATGCTGAATAGAGTTTTACTTTTTGCAACAGCGGCGTTTTTAGGCAGCATGCTTGTTAAACTGCATGTACCTATTCCATATATGCTGGGCGGAATAGTGACTGCTGTTTTGTGCAAGCTGTTTGGCAGCAGAATGCAGGTCAGCTGGCCTAAAAAGCTGAGAATGGCCGGTCTTATGGTGGCTGGCTACGGTATTGGCGCTACCTGCACCAGTCAGGCGCTGGCAACCTTTCTGGATGAGTTCAGCGGCGTTATTGAAGCCAATATCATCGCTATCGGCGTCAGCATTGTACTGGCTATCGTTATTGCCCGTCTGACAAAAACAGATCTGCAGAGCTGCGTCATGGGCATGATGCCCGGCGGTATTACGCTGATGATGCTGCTGACAGAAGAAAACAAGCGCACCAATCCTAATGTGGTGATGGTAATGCAGGTTATCCGCCTGCTGGGCGTGGTGATTTCCGTACCTTTTCTTGCCATTTTATTTTTGGATGCTCACCTGGGTGACAGCTACGGCGCTGTTAATAACGGCGGTTATCACTGGCTGCTTTTTATACCCCTTGCCATACTGGGCAATTTTATTGCCAAAAAAATTCACCTGCCCACGCCAATGTTTCTGGGCACCATTATTTTAACGGCTGTTTTTGCCGTAACTGCAGGTCAGCTGCAGCCGGTACCTAATGTGCTTATGGCAGCGGCGCAGGTAAGTATTGGTCTTTACATGGGTATGCTTCTTGATGGCGAGCGCATTGCAAAAACTAAAAACATTCTGCCCCTGACGATTTTAGGCACGGTGATTTTAGTCGGCGTCAGCGTTGCCGTAGCCTTTGTGCTGTCAGAGCGTTACGGATTCAGTCTGATAACTGCTTTTCTTGCCATGGCTCCCGGCGGTATTGCCGAAATGGCTCTTGCCGGCATGAGCATGGGTGAAGATGTAACCGTTATTCTTGCTTATCAGCTTGTGCGGGTACTGGGTATCAATCTTCTGGTGCCTCCTGCGCTGAACTGGTATTTTAAAAATAAATAACAACAAACCGGAGAAAAATTTCTGTTTTTCTTCGGTTTATTTTTTTGCGCAGTCGGCGTAAAGCCTGATAAATACAGGCTTTTGACAATATCGGGACATAAAAAGTCCAATGTGGACAAAAACGTAATACTGTGTTATACTTAAGCCATAGTTAAGAACGGAAGTTAAAGAAGGGAGTGACAGAGATGACCTGGGATAAATTTGTCAAAGCTCTGTATCAGCTGAATTTATACTACATTCACTGAAAATTAATGCTTAAGTTTCTGCATAAAAAAGCACTTCCTGAACGCAGAGGAAGTGCTTTTTTCTTTATCTTGTAAGATTTTAATAATAATCATTTACTGATATATTATATCTCAAAAATAAATTTGAGAATTTTGTCGCAAAAGTATTGACAAGCTTATTAAGATTTAGTACAATTAACACATCAAATCAATATTTCGTATAAAAAGCAGTTTGGTGCAAATCCAAAGAGGTCCCGCCGCTGTAACAGATTTATCTGAATCCAGCATACTTTTTATATAAGCATTTTGCTTGACCTGCGAGCGACAGGAAAGATGTTACCAAGAATGGTTCTGTTTATGTGAGAGTGGCAGAATCAAGACTGTTACACCAGCCGTTTCTCGTAAGAGAAACGGCTTTTTGTTGTGTCAGCAGGGCGAGATATTGATTTATGTTACAGAACTATGCAAATCGGACAATTTGCTGGTATATTTTCAAATGCCGTTCTGAAAAATTGATAGATCCAATCCTCCTCATTAAATGACTTGTTGCGTTGGGGTGCAATTAAGCCGGTAAAAAAGCAGACACACAGGGTGCCTGCTTTTTTATTTTTTTAAAACAATTTACAAGTAAAATATAATTGACAAGTAAATAAAAATGGAATATAATAAACACACAATAAAATATATTATAAATGGAGTTGGTAAAGATGGATAAAGATTTAAAATTTCTGAAAGATGCTGATCAAGAATTATTAGGGATTTTTGTGGAAAGTATGTTAGAGAAAGGAAAACTTACAGAAACTTTAACTAGTACTGATGAGTACATGACGTTTGGAAAAAATTACCATTATTATCTGGAAAAAATTGAAGAAGAATTTTTATTATTTGGTTCAAATACATTATTCAGTTTAGTAGGTAAACGTAATAGCTATAGAGAAGTGCTCATTGATGTAGCTGAAAAATTAAAAGTGAATTTTAATGAAAGCCAAAGCGTTGAACTTATTGAAAATAGATTGCTTGAAAAAGTGTTAGAAGATGCAGTTAATAACATGGATGAAGAGCAAAGAGAAGAGCTAAAAAGAATGGCTAGAGAAGCACAAAAAAAATATGCTTCAATAGATATCAATGCGGAATTAACTTTGGTTTTGATTAGTATATTTAGAAGTGGTGGCTTCCTTTCATATCAGTTAGCACTTATTATTGCAAATACAATTGCAAAAATGATATTAGGAAGAGGGTTGACATTAGCTACTAATGCTACTATTACACGAGTATTAGGCGTTTTAACTGGACCTATAGGAATGGCGTTAGTTACTTTATGGACTTTATTTGATATTGCTGGTCCAGCTTATAGAGTGACTGTACCATGTACAATATTGATAGCTGTTATGAGAAAAGAAGTAGAATTACGTAAATATAAAAATGGTGATTTAAATGAATAAAGATAGTGGAATATTTAAATTTGTTTGTGAACCATTATTGATGAAAATGTTTGGATTAGGACATTATTCTGTAGAATATGCGAATGATATTTCTAAAAAGTTGGCGGATGAGCTGGTAGCTAATTATAAAAAAGAGAATGATACTTCTGAGAAATTTATAAAATTAATACAAAATAACTTACAAAATATGCGAATAATTGCTGGATGGACTGCTTCTTTTTTGGGAGAAAAATTAAATGTGACAAAGCAAGCTATCAGTAATATTGAGAATAATAAATCAAGATTAAGTATTTCACAAGCATTAAATATATATATGCTTTTAAATATGGCATATACGACAAATGAGAGAAACAATAAATATTTAGGTTACGCTATAGTTATAATTAATAATGTGGAAAGACTTAGTGAAAAAGAGATTGAAGGAGTGAGCAAACAGTTGGCACAGCTAGCTGGTGCGATAAAATTAAGATTAGATCAAGATATTATTGACGATATATGTAGTAAATTTCCGTTGATTGGAGGTAAAACGATAGAAGAAATATTAAAAGAAAAATTAGAGTAGATGGTTTCTATGATAAGATATATGTTAGTAACTGTTTTTAAAACACCTGCTGCACCAGATACATATAAAAAATTGTACCTCCGGCAATAGTCAGCAAAATATTTTTCACTGTCAGCTGCAGAATAATTATCAGCAGTGCGGCCAGTGCCTCGGGAATGCCGTGGCTGCCGCTTAAAAACTGCACATCTTTAAAGGAATATACTACCAGCATGCCCATGACGGCAGGCGGCAGAACTTCGCCCAGAAACTTAATGACGGGCGGAGTTTTTTTATGGGGCGGAAACAGCAAAAAGGGCAGAAACCTTGTTGCCATGGTGCCTAAAACTGCGGCGGCAATGGTAATTATCTCCTGGGTAAGTGTCATGAGCGCAGGCCTCCTTTATAATAGGCTGTAAGAAAAACAGCAGTAATCACTATCATGGCTGGGATGAGAAAATTCTGCGGGCCAAAAAGTACAAGAGAAGCGGCGGTAACAATAAGTCCGCACAGGGCTGAGCCATGGGATGCGTTTGACTGCCACTGGCTTACAAAGATGGATAAAAATAAAGCAGCCAGCACAAAGTCCAGACCTTTGGTATTAATGGACAGATTACTGCCGATAAGTCCGCCGATTACTGCGCCTGCAACCCAGTAAAAATGGTTAAGCAGAGTTACGAAAAACATAAACCAGCCTTTATCAATGCCAGGGGGGATTTTGGCAGTGCAGTTAATGGAAAAGGATTCATCACACATGCCAAAAATAAGATAAAGCTTTTTCCAGCCGGTGTCTTTAAATTTTTCCAGCATGGAAATGCCGTAAAAAAGATGGCGGGAGTTAATCATCAGCGCCATTAAAAAAGCATAAAGCGGGTCAAAAGCCGTTAAAAGCAGATTGATGGTGACAAACTCCATGGAACCTGCAAAAATCAGCATACTCATAAAAAACGGATACCATACGGAAAAACCTTTCTGGGTCATTAAAAAACCATAAGAAGTACCCAAAAATAAAAACGCTGCGCAGATTGGCAGCGTTAAAGGAAAAGCGGCTTTAAAGGCCGTCAGATATTTGTTCATTGTGTTCACCTGCCTAAAAAAATATTCTACAAAAGGCAGGAATTTTTGTCAAAGCTTTTATCTGTTTTTGGGCAAAAGCTCCGGCGGCAGTACGGGACAATAGTCATGCTCGCTTTCGCTGGCAGGGTTTACATGTACCATGCAGTGCTTAACCAGCGGGAAATTAGCTTCGATAGCGGCATGCACAGTTTCGGCAATATGGTGAGCCTTAATCAGCGGCAGGTTATCATCAGCGCTGATTCCCACATCCACATAAATACGGTTGCCGAACATTCTTGTAGACAGGCTGTCAATATGCTCCACGCCGGGAACTTTTTCAATAAGCTCCTGCAGAGCAACAGTGGTTGCGCAGTCACAGCTGCGGTCAACCATTTTATCAGTAGCGTCCTTAAATACTTCGTAGGAGGCGTGCAGAATCATTATGCAGATAATAATGCTGGCTACAGGGTCCAAAACAGGATAGCCCATGCGTGCGCCTAAAATACCGATAAAGCTGCCTACAGAAGAAAGAGCGTCGCTGCGGTGATGCCAGGCGTCAGCCATTAACGCACCGGAGTTGATTTTATCGGCGGCGTTTTTAGTATACCAGAACATGGCTTCTTTTACGGCAATGGAGATTACTGCCGCCCACAGCGCCATCTGGCCGGGAACAGTCAGCTCGGAGGCGTCAGCATACAGCACCTTCTGTACGCCGCTGTAGCCTATGCCAAGGGCAACCAAAGTCAGCATTACTGCCAGAATAATAGCTGCCACGCATTCCAGACGTTCGTGGCCGTACTGGTGCTCGTCATCAGAAGCTTTGTTGGAGATTTTTACGCCTGCCATAACAATAAAGGTACTGAAAACGTCAGAGGCAGAGTGAATGGCGTCAGAAATCATAGCGGCAGAATTGGCCATGATGCCGGCAGCCAGTTTGCCGAGGGCTAAAATTAAGTTAGCCAGAATACTGTTGATGGAAACAATCATTGCCAGACGTTCCTGTTGGTTTTCAAATTTCATATTATCCTCCTTTGGTCTTTGCGTCGCAGGCAAAATAAAAGCGCCTGCGGAATAGTAGTATACTGTCCCGCAGACGCTGTGTTTCGAGTCTGCTGCCCAAAGGGCCCGGCTGCCAAAACCAGAGAAGGTTTACCGCCTGATCAGATTGCATTGTAGTTACTATGCAGTGCAAAGAGATTATAAGTATTGTACTTGCAGGCGCAGGCTTTGTCAAGCTTTATTTGCGCAGATATTTTAATGCGCTCTGAGCGGCAATGGCACCGTCGCTGGTAGCGGTTACTACCTGACGCAGTACTTTGGCGCATACATCGCCGGCACCATAGATGCCTTCAATACCGGTAGCCATAAAATCATCTACAATAAGATAGCCCTGCGGATTGGTAATGCCCAGGTCTTTGACAAAGCTGGTTGCAGGGTCAGCACCGATGTAGGGGAAAATACCGTTGGCGCGGATGATTTCTTCTTCGTTAGTCTGAGTATTTAAAACGCGCATGCCGGCAACTTTGTTGTTTTCGATTAATACTTCCAGAGAGTTGCGGAAGGGCAGAACTTTGATTTTTGGGTTGTCGGCAACCTTCTGCTGGATAATCAGCTCCGCATTGTATTTATCGCTGCGGGCAAGAATGGTGATTTCAGAAGCAAATTCTGACAGGTAGAGAGATTCTTCAAAAGCTGCATTGCCTGCGCCGACGATAATAACAGGCTTGTTGCGGTAAAAGGCTGCGTCGCAGACAGCGCAGAAGCTGATGCCGCGGCCAATCATTTCTGTTTCGCCGGGAATGTTTAAAGTGCGTTCCACAGTGCCGGTGGCAATAATAACAGCAGGAGCTTTAAATACTCTGCCGCTTTCGCAGGTGATGGTTTTAATATCGCCGGCAGCAACAGAGGTTACTTTTTCGTACAGATAGGCAGTGCCAAGAGCCATGGCCTGTTCATAAATGTCATAGGCCAGCCGAGAGCCGTTGACATTTTTGATGCCGGGCCAGTTTTCAATTTCAAAGGTTTTAATAAGCTTGCCGCCGGGGGCAAAGGATTCCAGTACCAGAGTTTTCAGTCCGGCACGGCGTGCGTAGATGGCAGCAGTCAAGCCTGCAGCGCCGCCGCCGATAACAATCAGATCATAGTTGTGTTCCGGCTCAGGTTCAACAGGGGGCTGGCTGCCGATAAGCTTTTCAAGTCTGGGCTGCAGTCTTTCCAGAGGCAAAAAGCCGCTGTAGCGGGAAACAATTTCTCCCTCCTTAATGAAAAGCAGTCCCGGAATAATGGTAATATCCAGCTCTTCTGTCAAAGCAGGTTCCTTATCAATATCTATTTTGACAATGTCAATTTTATCGCCCATAGCTTCGTCAATATCCTGCAAAACGTAGTTCAGCATTTTACAGGGGCCACACCAGGCAGCAAAAAAATCTGCCAGAAAGGTTTTCTTTTCTGCCAGCATCTGTTTAAATTCCGCGGCAGTTGGATACAGTATGGACATAACAGTCACTTCCTTTGTCAGAACAAAACAGCAGATGCCGTCCGTTCATATATTAATGGTATATGTCAATTATACAATAAATAATAGTTTTTGTTTAGAATTTTTGTAAAAAATAATATAAATGATGTTACATATCAGTTTGTCTATTGTATACAAAAAGCAGTATAATTGTGTAGAAAATTTCCAATTATAGCGAAAATAAGCTATTTGCAAGAAAGTAATTGACATTATAAAATACAAAAGGTTATAATTTTAACAATTAACACCTGTTAACAAAATAAAAGTGTAACAAAGTATTTGGTTTGTAATAATCTGAAATGAGGGGTTGGATTATGAAAGAAGTAAATCGACAGGAGGGCTTCAGCCAGCAGGGGCTGTACCATCCGCAGTTTGAACACGATGCCTGCGGCATTGGTGTAGTTGTTGATATTAAAGGCAGACAGACTTATTCTACCGTAGATGATGCGCTGAAAATTGTTGAAAAGCTGGAGCATCGCGCCGGTAAGGATGCTCAGGGCAAAACAGGCGACGGCGTAGGCATTATGCTGCAGATTTCTCATCGCTTTTTCAGCAAGGCGGCTGCTGCCATGGGACTGGATTTGGGTGAAGCCCGTGATTATGGCGTAGGCATGTTCTTTTTTCCGCAGGATACTTTAAAACGTAATCAGGCGAAAAAGATGTTTGAAATAATTGTTGCCAAAGAAGGCATGGAGTTTTTGGGCTGGCGCGAAGTACCCGTATGTCCGGAAATTTTAGGACAGAAGGCACTGGAAAAAATGCCCAGCATTCAGCAGGCGTTTATCCGCAGACCGGAGGGCGTGCAGCGGGGACTGGAATTTGACCGCAAGCTGTACATTGCCCGCAGGGTATTTGAGCAGTCTAACGACAATACCTATGTGCCGTCCTTATCCAGCCGTACTATTGTTTATAAAGGTATGTTTCTTGTGCAGGAGCTGCGCAAGTTTTATCTTGATTTGCAGGACGAGGATTACGGCAGTGCCATTGCCTGCGTTCATTCACGCTTTTCTACCAATACCAATCCGTCCTGGGAAAGAGCGCATCCGTACCATTTTATCTGCCACAATGGCGAAATTAACACCATTCGCGGCAATGTGGACAGAATGCTGGCCCGTGAGGAAACCTTCCACAGCACTGTTTTAAGTGATGATGATCTGGATAAGGTATTCCCCGTTGTCAACAGTGCAGGCTCTGACTCTGCCATGCTGGACAACACTCTGGAATTTATGGTAATGAACGGCATTGACCTGCCTTTGGCGGTAATGACTACTATTCCCGAACCGTGGATGAAGGACAATACTATTACCCGCGCAAAACGCGATTTATACCAGTATTATGCAATTATGATGGAGCCATGGGACGGCCCGGCTTCCATTTTGTTCTCTGACGGCGACAGTGTAGGCGCTGTTCTTGACCGCAACGGTCTGCGCCCCAGCCGTTATTATATTACCGATGATGATAAGCTGTTCTTATCTTCCGAGGTAGGCACTCTTGATACAGATGCAGCACATATTGTGAAAAAATCCCGCCTGCAGCCGGGCAAAATGCTGTTGGTTGATACAGTGCAGGGACGCATTATTGAAGATACAGAGCTGAAAGAAAGCTATGCGGCACGTCAGCCTTATGGCGAATGGCTGGACAGAGGTCTTTTGAATCTGGAAGATTTGCCCATTCCCAACCAGAAGGGCATTTCCTACTCCCGCGAAGAGCTGACCAGACTGCAGAAGGCTTTTGGCTATACTTATGAAGATGTTAAAAATACTATTCTGCCAATGGCGCGCACCGGCTCAGAGCCTACTGCGTCCATGGGTATTGATGTACCGCTGGCAGTGCTTTCTGACCATAAACAGCCGCTGTTTAACTATTTCAAACAGCTTTTTGCTCAGGTAACCAATCCGCCCATTGACGCTATCCGTGAAAACATTGTAACCGATACCACTGTTTACGTGGGCAATGACGGCAATCTGCTGGAGGAAAAGGCAGATAATGCCAGGGCGCTGAAAATCAACAAGCCTATTTTAAGTCAGGTAGAGCTGATGAAAATTCGCTCCATGAATGAAGAAGGCTTTAAAGTTGAAACTGTTTCTATTTTGTACTATAAAAATACACCGCTGAAAAGAGCGCTGGATCAGCTCTTTGTAACTGTGGACCGCGCTTACAGACACGGCGCCAATATTGTTATTTTGTCCGACCGCGGTGTGGACGAAAACCATGTAGCTATTCCGTCCCTTCTGGCAGTGTCTGCAGTAGAGCGTTATCTGATCCGTACTAAAAAATCTTCTGCCATTTCTCTGGTGCTGGAATCTGCTGAGCCTCGTGATGTACAGCATTTTGCGGCGCTCCTTGGCTACGGCGCAAGAGCCATTAATCCTTATCTTGCCCACGATACCATTGGTGCTTTAATAGATCAGGAGCTTTTGGACAAGGATTATTACACTGCAGTTAAAGACTACAACGCGGCAGTTTTAAGCGGCATTGTAAAAATTGCTTCCAAAATGGGTATTTCCACCATTCAGTCCTATCAGTCTGCGCAGATTTTTGAGGCTGTAGGCATTGATAAAAAAGTGGTGGATAAATACTTTACCGGCACTTTAAGCCGCGTGGAAGGCATTGGCTTAAAAGAAATTGAACAGCTTGTTGACGCTCATCATTCCAAAGCCTTTGACCCCCTTGGACTTGCAGGTGACCCTACTTTAGACAGCGAAGGTGAGCATAAGGTGCGTGCAGGACAGGAAGACCATATGTACAGTCCGCAGATTATTCACCTTTTGCAGCAGGCTGTCTGGAACGGCAGTTATGATACCTATAAGGCGTATGCGGCGCTGGTGGATGACCCGCGCAACCCCCATACCCTGCGCGGGCTGATGGAAATGCAGTATCAGGAAGAACCTTTGCCTTTAGATGAGATTGAAAGTGTGGATTCTATCGTTAAACGCTTTAAAACAGGTGCCATGTCCTTTGGCTCTATTTCCCGTGAGGCCCATGAATGTATTGCCATAGCTATGAACACTCTGGGCGGCATGTCCAACTCCGGCGAAGGCGGCGAAGACCCGGCACGTTTTGATACGCTGGCTAATTCTGCCATTAAGCAGGTTGCCTCCGGTCGTTTTGGTGTAACCAGTGCTTATCTGGTATCTGCCAAAGACATTCAGATTAAAATGGCTCAGGGTGCTAAACCCGGCGAGGGCGGACATCTGCCGGGCAAAAAAGTAACTCCGGAAGTTGGCCGTACAAGACATTCCACTCCCGGCGTAACCTTGATTTCACCGCCGCCTCATCACGATATTTATTCTATTGAGGATTTGGCGCAGCTGATTTACGATTTGAAAAATGCCAACCGCAGAGCGCGTATTTCTGTAAAACTCTGCTCTGAACCGGGTGTTGGCACTATTGCCTCCGGTGTTGCCAAGGCCGGCGCTCAGGCTGTGCTTATCTGCGGCTATGACGGCGGCACAGGCGCGGCGCCCCGCAGCTCCATTCATACAGCAGGCGTGCCCTGGGAGCTTGGCATTGCCGAGGCGCACCAGACCCTGATTATGAACGATTTGCGTTCCCGTGTGGCACTTGAAGTTGACGGCAAGCTGATGAGCGGACGCGATGTAGCTATTGCCTGCATGCTGGGCGCAGAAGAATTTGGCTTTGCTACAACAGCACTGGTAACCATGGGCTGCGTAATGATGCGTGTCTGCAATCTGGGTACCTGCCCCATGGGCATTGCCACTCAGGACCCTCAGCTGCGCAAACGCTTTATGGGCAAACCTGAATATGTAATGAACTTTATGCGCTTTGTGGCTCAGGATTTGCGCGAACACATGGCAAAACTGGGCGTGCGCACTGTGGAAGAACTGGTTGGCCGTACCGATTTGCTGCAGGTGCGTGAGCATGCGGTAAATGAAAGAGCGGCTACTGTTGATTTAAGCGCTGTTTTGACCAATACCTTTGCCGGACAGGATATTAAACGTCACTTCTCTCCGGAAGACAGCTATGACTTTGAACTGGAAAACACTGTAGATATGAAGCTGATTAAAAAGCTGAAAAAAGCACTGGCAGCAGGCGAAAAGAAAACTGTCAGCGTGCGTGTAACCTCTACTGACCGTACTTTGGGAACCATGCTGGGCAGCGATATTACAAGGCTCCACGGCAATACTCTTGCTGATGATACCTTTGTTATCAAATGCCAGGGCGGCGCGGGCCAGTCTTTGGGTGCCTTTATTCCCAAAGGTCTGACACTGGAAATTGAGGGCGACTGCAACGACCATGTAGGCAAAGGCCTTTCCGGCGGCAAAATTATCGTTTATCCTCCGGAAAACGCGGCTTATAAGGCAGAAGATAATATTATTATCGGTAATGTAGCTTTGTACGGCGCAACCAGCGGCAAGGCGTTTATCAACGGTATGGCAGGCGAACGCTTTGCCATCAGAAACTCCGGCGCCGTAGCAGTTGTTGAAGGCGTAGGCGACCATGGCTGCGAGTATATGACCGGCGGCAAGGTAGTTGTACTTGGCCCCACAGGCAAAAACTTCGCGGCAGGCATGTCCGGCGGTATTGCCTATGTATGGGACGAAAACAGAGATTTGTACCTGCGCATGAACAAAGCGCTGGTTTCTGTTGAGCCGGTAACGGAAAAACATGATATTGCCGAGCTCAGACAGCTGCTGACAGAGCATGTACAGGCTACAGGATCCCCTAAAGCTAAAAAGATTCTGGCAGATTTAGAGCACAAAGTTTCCTGCTTTAAAAAGATTCTGCCCCGTGACTATGATAAGATGATGCGCACCATTGCCGTATTTGAAAGTCAGGGCATGAGCAGAGAAGAAGCAGAAATTGCTGCCTTTAATGCCAGCAGCAAAGAGTGAGGGGGATAAAAATGGGTAAGGTAACAGGCTTTTTAGAATATACAAGAAAAAATAATACTGCTCTTGCTCCGCTGGAGCGTATTAAAAACTGGCAGGAATTTCAGATTCCTTTAAGTGAGGAGGAGCGCCGCCGCCAGGGTGCCAGATGCATGGACTGCGGTGTGCCCTTCTGCCAGTCCGGCATGAAGCTGGGAGGCAGTTATACAGGCTGCCCCCTGCATAATCTGGTGCCGGAATGGAATGATTTGATTTATACCGGCAACATGGAGCAGGCGCTGGAACGATTGCAAAAAACTAATAACTTTCCGGAGTTTACCGGCAGAGTGTGTCCGGCTTTATGTGAGGCGGCATGTATCTGCGGACTCCACGGCAGTTCTGTAACCGTCAGAGCAAATGAGCTGGCCGTAGTTGAAGAAGGCTTTAAAAAGGGTTATATCAAACCACGCATTCCTCAGCACCGCTCCGGCAAAAGTGTGGCCATTGTAGGCAGCGGCCCCGCAGGTCTTGCGGCTGCTGACCTTTTAAACCAGCGCGGCCACAGAGTAACTGTTTTTGAGCGTGATGACAGAATCGGCGGACTTCTGACCTACGGCATTCCTAATATGAAGCTGGACAAACGCTATGTAAAACGCCGTGTACAGCTGCTGGAAGATGAAGGCATCACTTTTCTGACCGGTATTGACGTTGGCAAGGATATTGACGCTGCTGAGCTTACAGAAAACTATGACGCAGTTTTGCTGGCGGCAGGTGCCCGCAAACCCAGAGATTTGCAGGTGCCGGGACGCAATGCTAACGGTGTGCATTTTGCCATGGAATATTTAAGCAGCGTAACACGCAGTTATCTTGACTCTGATTTCAGAGACGGCAAATGCCTTACTGCCGCAGGCAAAGACGTGGTTATTGTTGGCGGCGGTGACACAGGCAATGACTGTGTGGGCACAGCTTTGCGCCAGGGCTGCAGATCTGTGCATCAGGTTGAAATGTTCCCGCAGAATCCTGTTCAGCGCAGTGCCAATAACCCCTGGCCTCAGTGGCCTCGTGTAGATAAGCTGGACTACGGCCAGCAGGAGGCAGCTGCCGTATTTGGCAGTGATCCCAGACTTTTTACTGCAACAGTTAAAGAAGTTCTAGCAGATGCTGAAGGCAATATCTGCGCTGTAAAAATTGTCAGCCTGGAAAAATCCGGCAGCGATCCTAAAACAGGTCGTCCGATTATGGCAGAAGTGCCCGGCAGTGAAAGAGAGCTGCCCTGTCAGATGCTGCTTTTAGCCATGGGCTTTATGGGCGCAGAAGAATATGTGGCAGAAGCTTTTGGCGCAGAGTGCGGCAAAGCAGGCAATGTGGACGCGCCCTGCTATGCTGCCAGCGTACCCGGTGTTTTTGCCGCAGGCGATATGCGCCGCGGACAGTCTCTGGTAGTGTGGGCTATCAGCGAGGGCCGCGCAGCAGCTCGTGAGATTGACCGTTATCTGATGGGTTATACTAATTTGTAAAATTGGCTGAAATAATAAAACCGCATCTGACGCAGTATAAAGCTGCGGCAAGTGCGGTTTTTTGTGTGGCAAAGCAAAAAGCGGCTCACAGTATTTGTAAGCCGCCTGGATAATTAAGTTTATGCTTTTATTTTTCCGTAAGTAATAATGGGACTGCCTGCCGGAGCAGCAAGACCCGGGCACAGATATAATACAACGCCGTCAAATTCTGCGTAGTATTTTTGTAAAACAGTGCCGAAAAGATCTGTTGTATAGCCTAAAAGCTGGCCCTGCTTAACTATTTCTCCGGCTGCTGCAGCGCTGTGCCAGCAGCAGTTGGCTTCTGCTTCCAGATAGAGGACGTTTTCTACATCAACAGGTGTATGGGCAACCGGCAGTTTTGGCTCATCGATGATATGCAGATAGCATAAAAGGTTATGCAGGTCTTTTTTATAGGCAGCAACATCATCGGCCGGGCACAGTCCTGCGCCGCCGCGCTCAATTAAAATGGAAGGCAGACCGGTGCTGGCAGCGTAGTTGTAGGCGCCGCCTGTAGCTAAAGAGCGCACCATGTACTGCATATCCATGGCAAGAGCTGCGCCTTTGGCTTTAGTCTCTACCTCGGCAGTAGGCTGGCCGGGATAATAAACGTAGGGATAAAGCGCTTCGTGAATGTCGCCGCTATGTAAATCAGCATAAAAATCAGCAATGGGGAAAAAGTTGCTGCTGATAAGATAGGCGATTTTTTCAGACAGGGTTCCGTCCGCCCTGCCGGGAAAAACGCGGTTCAGGTTTTTATTATCCTGAGGAACGACAAATTCCCGGCGTGCCCAGAAGGCAGGAATATTAACAGGGTGCAGAATAATGATGCAGCCGTGTACCTTTTGCGGGTCAAGCTGGCTGCCCAGCTCCATGGCTGCTGCTACACCGGGATACTCGCCGCCGTGAATGCCGGAGGTAATAAGCAGAGTCTGTCCGTCACGAGCGCCGTTAATAATAGTTGCAGGAATTTCTATATCAGTGTCAGGAACAGGCAGCAGGGTGCGCAGTTTTTCGCCGCGGCAGATGCTGTGCCCGCATAAGGTTAATGTATCAGACATGGTAAATCTCCTTTGTTGCATTTTAATCTTTGATGTGCTATATTGTAGCATGAGTTTGTTTGCTAAATCAATATAGATTGCAAATGATAATCTTTCTGAATTGGTGCGTGTTAAAATGCTGAATGATAAGGAATATTTAAAAATTACAGTTCCCTTTATGCTGTCTACCATGACTCAGCCGCTGATGGGAGCGGTTAATACTGCCGTTATGGGCAGGCTGCCCCAGCCGGAATATATTGCTGCCGTAGCTTTGGGAGCAATTTTATTTAACAATCTGTACTGGCTGTTTGGCTTTTTGCGTGTCAGCACTACGGGCTACTCAGCTCAGGCGTTGGGGGCAGGTGATAAGGCTGCCGGTATGCTGGCGTTTTTTAAGCCGCTGGTGCTGGCGCTGGTCGCAGGCTTTGCCTGCATTATCCTGCAGGTGCCCATTGTCAGACTGTATCTGGAGCTGATTGCGCCGGAGCAGCAGGTGGCGCAGCTTTGCAGAGTGTATTATGATATTCTCATCTGGGGCGCGCCTTTGGTACTTTTTAATTATGTGTCCTTAGGCTGGCTTATGGGTCAGGCGCAGATCAGAGCCTCGGTTTTAATGCAGGTGTCTTCCAATGTGCTGAACATTATTTTAAGTATTTTATTTGTACTGGTTTTTGAGCTTGGCATTGAGGGCGTGGCCTGGGCTACTTTGCTGTGCCAGCTGTACGGCGCGGCAGTGGGCATATTTCTGATGCTGAAGCTGGGCCGCTTTGATTACAGCAAACTGCCTGTGGGCGAACTTTTGGACTGGCGCAGTTTTGCCGCTATGCTGAAGGTAAATGCCAATCTTATGATAAGAACTGCCTGCCTTTTGGCAGTTAATAACGTAGTAGCGGCAGTGGGGGCAACCTTTGGCACGGTAGTTTTGGCGGCTAATGCAGTACTTTTGCAGATTAAGGATTTAATGAGCTATCTTTTAGATGGTATTGCCAACGGCACAGCCATTTTTACCGGCAAATCCATAGGGCAAAAAAGCAGGCAGATGTTTGATAAAACTATCAGGCTCACTTATAAATGGTCTTTAATAACAGCTGTAATTTTAATGGCAGTGTATTTTTGCACCAGCAGCTGGTTTATCAGCCTGTTTACCGATATTGCGGCAGTAACGGCTATGGCAGAGCAGTACAGTTTGTATGTGCTGTTATATCCTGCTGTTTCCTTTGTTGGCCTTGCACTGTACGGTGTTTTCAGCGGCGCTACTTATACCGCGCCTTTGCGCAATATGATGTTCACGGCAGCGGTTGTTTTTTATGCCGTGCAGTCAGTGCTTGTGCCGTCTTTTGCCAACCATGGACTGTGGCTTGCCTATATGGCGTATATGCTTACCCAGTCCGTTGTTTTATTTTTGTATCTGCCCAAGGTAAAAAAATTACCGGAGTGCAGATGAATTAAGCAAAACTTATTGTATGGTCAGCAAAGTAATGTTAAAATATCAGTATTCGGTCCCTTTCTGTGCAGAGAGGGACTTTTTTTGTAAAGGAGAACTACATGAAAAAAATTACTGCGGTTTTGCTGCTGGCAGCTTTGGTAACAGGGGGCTGCGGCAGCAGTGATAATAAATCTGCCGATACTTTAAATTTTGGTGTAACCAATTTTGCCGACAGTCTGGAGCCTGCGGATAATTATTTCAGCTGGGCGCTGATGCGCTACGGACTTGGCGAAACGCTGACAGGCTTTGATGATAAAATGAATCTGCGTCCCTGGCTTGCGGAAAGCTGGCAGATCAGTGAAGATAAGCTGACCTGGACTTTTAAAATTAATGACAAGGCCACATTCTCCAATGGCGATAAAGTGACTGCCGAAATCGTAAAGGCGTCTCTGGAACGTACCTTTGCCAAATCTGTCCGTGCCCGCTCATTTTTTACCTATGAAGAAATTAAGGCTGACGGACAGAAGCTGCATATCAAAACAGATAAGCCAGTGCCGACTTTGCCCAGTATGCTTGCTGACCCCTTATTTATAATTATCAATACCAATGTCAAAGACCGTGACTATGCCAAAGAAGGGCCTGTCTGCAGCGGCCCGTACATGGTGCAGTCCTTCAGCAAGGCTAAAACAGTAATGCAGGCTAACCCTCATTACTGGCAGGGGGAAGTGCCTTTTAAAACAGTTAATATTGTGTCCGTTGATGACCCCAGCACCAGAGCACTGGCCCTGCAGTCCGGCGAGATTGACCTGGCAGTAACCATTGCCCCGGGAGATCTGGAGCTGTTTAGCGGCAGGGACTATCATATTTCTCAGCTTGCGTCTTTGCGTACAACTTTGGGACGCATGAACATGGCAGAAGGCAGACCGCTGGCAGACTGGCGTGTGCGCAGCGCTTTAATCAGCAGCCTTGACCGCCAGACCTATAATAAAGTACTGCTCAAAGACACCTTTATCACCGGCAAGGCACCTGTGCCGCCGTCCCTGGATTACGGCTTTGACCAGCTCACTGACCCTAATACCTACAATTTAGAGCGTGCCAGAAAGCTGCTGGCAGAAGCAGGCTGGCAGGATACTGACGGTGACGGCTACGTTGATAAAAACGGCAAAAATCTGGAGCTGGAGCTGGTATATTTCAGCAGCAGGGCAGAGCTGCCCCTGTATGCCGAGGCTGCTCAGGCAGATGCCAAAAAGGCAGGTATTAAAATTAAGCTGCAGAATGTAGATGCCGGAGCCATGAGCGAAATCGGCAGCCGCGGTGAGTTTGATATTTTGCTTGCCGGAATTTTAACTGCCAGCAGCGGCGATCCGGAGGTATATCTTAACTGGTACTGGAAGTCTGATATTAACGGCAGCAATCCCCAAAATGTCAGCAGCTACAGCAATCCGCAGTTTGATGCTTTAAGCGACAGGCTGGCTGTAGAGTTTGATCCTGCCAAACGCCGTGAGCTGATAATACAGATGCAGCAGCTGATTTTAGATGACAGCGCCGCAATATTTTACGGCTATTCAAAAACCAATATGGTAAGCAGGTCTTACCTGCAGAATGCTGATGTGCAGCCGGCAGATTATTACTGGCTGACGGACAGCATAAGTTTTAAAAATAAATAAAAATTTATAAAATACTGCGATGCAAATAGAAAGATTTTTAAAAGACAAATGATTAAGCGTAATAAAAAAGTCCTGCAGTAGTATTTACTGCGCACTATGCAGGATCTGCAGCAGACTGATTTGCTAAAAGCTTAATATTTTGCAACTTAAAAAATATTTGTTATAAGCATAGAAATGCCTTTTTGAATATTGACTTTT
>CAUDEF010000024.1 GCA_958448515.1 uncultured Phascolarctobacterium sp.
TAGCGGTGGATACAGGCATCATACCTGCAAACAGGAAGATGGTTACCCAGTCGATGGAAGCATAAGCTTGTTTTTCAGTTAAGCAGCCGGTCAGTACGCAAACGAGAGCGCCGATAACTGCTGCCATTTCCAGGGATACGCCAGGAATACCAATTGCCATTGCGATAACTACCAATGCAAGAATAGCACCAGAGATAGCAACTTTAGCGCTGGAAGTTTCGTTAGCTTCGATTTCCTGTTCGATTTCCTGATTAGCATCAAGCTCAGCTTTCGGAAGCAGATATTTACCTACAAACATCATGTAGATCATGCCAGCTACA
Source organism: uncultured Phascolarctobacterium sp. (assembly GCA_958448515.1). Taxonomy (GTDB): domain Bacteria; phylum Bacillota; class Negativicutes; order Acidaminococcales; family Acidaminococcaceae; genus URXU01. Next base: position 321 of record CAUDEF010000024.1, read on the forward strand.
GAGATAGGAATACCGATCCATGCAAATTCGAAGAAGCCGAAAGTATCTTTCAGACCTGCTGCCTGCATAGCGCCTACTGCGATAATGTTAGGCGGTGTACCTACCATGGTGATGATACCACCCCAACCACAAGCGAATGCCAAAGGCATTAATTGACGGGAAGCAGGAATTTTTGCTGCAGAACAGATACCGAGTGCTACAGGAAGTAAGCAAGCTGCAGTACCAGTGTTGGAAAGAACTGCGGATAAGCAGGTACCAACAAGCATCAAACCAAACATAAGGCTGTTTTCGCCGGTGCCGCACATTTTAACAACGGTGTTACCAATTTTTTGAGCAAGACCGGTGTAGAACATGGAGCCACCTACAACGAACATACCTGCGAACAGTACTACGGTAGAGTTAGACAAACCGGAGAATACCTGTTTTGCAGGAATAAGACCAAGCAGGCCGCATGCAATCGCGCCTGCCATAGCAGTAACTGCGAGAGGTATGAGTTCAGTAACAAATAAAAGTGCAACTACTGCCAACAGAATGAGACATTTTACTGCTGGGGACATTTTTAATTCCTCCTTAATATAATTTATTTATATACAATGCCTGAGCATCATATAACAAACAATATAATATGTAGATTTGAAAGAACAAGCGGATTTTTTTCTCTGTATATTTTATCAATCCGATATTCATATTATAGCACTTCTTTAACAAAATAAAAAGTGATATTTTTGTATTTTTTACACTTTAAATGGATATTGTGTTTTTATAGAAAAACATCAATTCTAATTTTATAGTATTTTTTTTATATGTCTTTTGTATGCGGATTTTTAAATATCATCATTTAACTAAAAATCCTTTTAAAAAGTATACTATACTGATATTTACAGGCTATCAGAAGTATTTACACAAATAAATAAGCAGGACACGAAAACTCGTGCCCTGCTCAGGGGAGTATTCAAAATTATTTTGCAGGTCCAATCATAGCCAGCATAGTACCTGCAGCAACTGCAGTACCAATTACGCCTGCAACGTTCGGGCCCATAGCATGCATGAGCAGGAAGTTTGCGGGGTTAGCTTGTTGACCAACTTTTTGAGATACACGAGCAGCCATAGGAACTGCGGATACACCTGCAGAACCGATAAGCGGGTTAGTTTTGCCGCCGTCGATCATGCACATGATTTTACCGAATACAACACCTGCGAAGGTACCAGCTGCGAAGGCAACGAGGCCGAGGCAGATGATGAGGATGGTTTGATAGTTCAGGAAAGATTCAGCTTTCATGGTCAAACCAGTACCGGTTGCCAGCATGATGGTTACGATGTTCATTAAAGCGTTTTGTGCGGTGTCGGAAAGACGATCCAGGCAGCCAGCTTCTTTGAACAGGTTACCAAGCATTAACATACCGATCAATGCAGTTACAGGAGGTAACAGCAAGGAAATGATAATGGTGGTAGCAATCGGGAATACGATTTTTTCGAAACGGGATACAGGACGAAGTTGTTCCATAACGATTTTACGGTCAGCCTCAGTAGTGCAGAGTTTCATGATAGGCGGTTGAATCAGCGGAACCAAAGACATGTAGGAGTATGCAGCTACTGCGATAGCACCTAACAGGTTCGGAGCCATTTTTGCTGCCAGGTAAATAGCGGTCGGGCCGTCAGCACCACCGATGATACCGATAGCAGATGCTTCTTGTACAGTGAAACCTAACATCATAGCACCAAGCAAGGATACGAATACACCAGCTTGAGCTGCTGCACCTAAAAGCAGAGTTTTAGGGTTAGCAAGCAAAGGACCGAAGTCAGTCATTGCGCCTACGCCCAAGAAAATGAGCGGAGGGAATACTTCGTGATGAATACCATAGAGAATTACAGACATAACACCGGGGGTAGTTTCAAAACCAGTTTTAGGAACGTTTGCCAGTAAGCAACCGAAAGCAATCGGAGAAAGCAGCAAAGGTTCGAAGCCTTTACCAATTGCCAGGTAAAGAAGAATAATGCCTACTAACATCATAATAGCATTGCCCATGGTAAATGCAGCGAAACCACTGTCATTCCATACGGACTGTAAAGCAACTACAAATGCTTCCATGTGATAAATTTCCTCCTTGTTTCCCAAATAGGGAGATAATATAAGAGCATATTGTCTTGCGACAATAACTATGCTTCATTACCAGAATCTATCCTAAATCATTTATTATCGATACAAGGTCTCCCCTTACCCATTTTCAACAATAAGCAATTCAAGCTAAACCATCTAAGCAACGAAGCTGCTTAAAGCAGACAAGCTGCTTAAAAACCTTAATTAGCTTTAGTTGTTGGATCTACTGCTTTGATCAGTTTGATCAACATACCCAGTGCACCAAGTACTGCAAAAACGATTACCATATTAATAGCAGCAATCATCCAAGGATTTGTAGTAACTGCGCCCACCTTGCTCACCTCTTTCTAAAGCATTAAGATAAGTAACTCTGTTTTCTTATCTTTGCTTATTATAAATTCACTTTAGTGTATATTCTGTTGCATAGGTCACATTTTTTTCTTTTGCTTTAGTTACACTATTTACTTTATTCTTACAAAAAGTTCATTTATTTTTTTCATATTTTACTTATTTTTTTAATTATCTGGTAGTAAAATTAATATATAAGGGCTGTAAACCCAGCAGTAATCAGTGTTTGCGGATTCACCGATTTTATTTTTACCAGTTGTAATTTTTGTTACATAAATTTGTTTATAGTTACAATATTTACTATATTAAAATGTGTGACCTGCGCAACAGTTTTAATTTTATTCTTTGCTAAAATATCATACGTGAAGCAACACATTTAATATCCTACCAATTTTCAATTTGCGAACATTTAGAATTGGGAGAACGTTGTCGAAAACAATTGCGAACTTGGTTTTAGGCAACAAAAAATAGCCGACACTTTGTGCCGGCTATTTTTTTATTCTGTAACAAAGTATAGTGTTGCAAAAACAAAAGCCTTAAAATAATATGTCATATTTGTGAATAACGCTCAGGAAGCACAAAATGCCCTTCTGGGCGTTTTTTTACAATAATGCTTATGTTCCCTATTAAACTTGATAAAAAAGCTCTTATAACGAATTTTAGGGAATAAAAAAAGTCGATACCAAAAAAGTATCGACTTTTTAATTTAATTATTTACCAGCGCCAATCATAGCCAGCATAGTACCTGCAGCAACTGCAGTACCAATTACGCCTGCAACGTTCGGGCCCATAGCATGCATGAGCAGGAAGTTTGCGGGGTTAGCTTGTTGACCAACTTTTTGAGATACACGAGCAGCCATAGGAACTGCGGATACACCTGCAGAACCGATAAGCGGGTTAGTTTTGCCGCCGTCGATCATGCACATGATTTTACCGAATACAACACCTGCGAAGGTACCAGCTGCGAAGGCAACGAGGCCGAGGCAGATGATGAGGATGGTTTGATAGTTCAGGAAAGATTCAGCTTTCATGGTCAAACCAGTACCGGTTGCCAGCATGATGGTTACGATGTTCATTAAAGCGTTTTGTGCGGTGTCGGAAAGACGATCCAGGCAGCCAGCTTCTTTGAACAGGTTACCAAGCATTAACATACCGATCAATGCAGTTACAGGAGGTAACAGCAAGGAAATGATAATGGTGGTAGCAATCGGGAATACGATTTTTTCGAAACGGGATACAGGACGAAGTTGTTCCATAACGATTTTACGGTCAGCCTCAGTAGTGCAGAGTTTCATGATAGGCGGTTGAATCAGCGGAACCAAAGACATGTAGGAGTATGCAGCTACTGCGATAGCACCTAACAGGTTCGGAGCCATTTTTGCTGCCAGGTAAATAGCGGTCGGGCCGTCAGCACCACCGATGATACCGATAGCAGATGCTTCTTGTACAGTGAAACCTAACATCATAGCACCAAGCAAGGATACGAATACACCAGCTTGAGCTGCTGCACCTAAAAGCAGAGTTTTAGGGTTAGCAAGCAAAGGACCGAAGTCAGTCATTGCGCCTACGCCCAAGAAAATGAGCGGAGGGAATACTTCGTGATGAATACCATAGAGAATTACAGACATAACACCGGGGGTAGTTTCAAAACCAGTTTTAGGAACGTTTGCCAGTAAGCAACCGAAAGCAATCGGAGAAAGCAGCAAAGGTTCGAAGCCTTTACCAATAGCAAGATAAAGAAGAATGCAACCAACAACCATCATGATTGCATTGCCCATGGTAAATGCAGCGAAACCACTGTCATTCCACACGGATTGTAAAGCAACAACAAATGCTTCCATTTAATATCCTCCCAATTTTCAATTTGTGGAAGGCTCCTTGCGAATGGAGCCCTCCAAGGAACAATAATCAGTTAATCTTGCGAACGAATTAACTAATTAGAATTACATAACGATCATAACGTCGCCGGTACCTACGGTTTGACCTACAGATACGCGAACGTCAGAGATGGTGCCGTCAGCCGGAGCCATGATTTCGTTTTGCATTTTCATAGCTTCGAGGATTAAGAGAACATCGCCAGCTTTAACTGCGTCGCCAGCTTTGCATTTAACTTCAAGAATTTTACCAGGCATTGGAGCGGAAACAGTTGCGGAACCAGCAGCAACAGGTTTAGCAGCAGGAGCCGGAGCAGCAGCCGGTGCAGGAGCAGCTGCAGGAGCAGGAGCCGGAGCAGCTTTAGGAGCCGGAGCAGCTTTAGGAGCAGCAACAGCAGCGCCGCCCATTTCTTGAACTTCTACTTCGTATGCAGTACCGTTAACGGTGATAGTATACATTTTCATGGATATGAATCCTCCTTAAAATCTCGTTTTTAATAAATAGTATAATCTTAAATCAGATTAGAAGCATTCTTTACGAACACTGATAGCTTCAACACGTGCATTAGCAGTCCAACCAGCATTAGGTACACGACGTACGCAAGCGATTTGGTCTGCACTGCAGCCAGTAGCAGCGATAGCTGCTGCGATAACAGCGATGATTTCGTTGTTATCTTGAACAGGTGCAGCCGGAGCTGCAGCAGGAGCAGCTGCCGGAGTAGGAGCTACTGCCGGTTTAGCTGTTTTTTTTTGAGTAGGGTCGATCATACGGATAATGTTAATCATTACACCGATAGCTGCCAATACGCCAAATACGATGACCATATTGATCAGAGCGATCAACCAAGGATTAGTGGTAACAGGACCCATTTATTTCACCTCATCTTCTAAAATTTTAATTAGGCACTAAGCAATCTTTTGCTTCGAATTACAAAGGAATGTTGCCGTGACGTTTTGCAGGACGAGTTTCGCGTTTGCTTTCGAGCATTTGCAAAGCGTTGATGATGGTGGGACGAGAGTTTTTGGGTTCGATAACCATATCAACCATACCACGCATAGCTGCTTGATACGGAGTTGCAAAGTTTTCGATGTATTCAGCGGTTTTAGCTTTAACATCAGGATCGTTTTTGAAGATGATGTTAGCTGCACCAGCAGGACCCATAACTGCGATTTCTGCAGTCGGCCAAGCGATAACTTGGTCAGCACCAAGGTCTTGAGAGCACATTGCCAGGTAGGAACCGCCGTAAGCTTTACGGGTAACCATGGTGATTTTAGGTACAGTAGCTTCAGAGTAAGCATACAGTAATTTAGCACCATGACGGATGATGCCGCCGTATTCTTGGTTGCAGCCAGGCAGGAAGCCAGGAACGTCAACCAGGTTCAACAGAGGAATGTTGAATGCGTCGCAGAAACGGATGAAACGAGCACCTTTATCGGATGCATTGATGTCTAAGCAGCCAGCCATAACTTTAGGTTGGTTTGCAATGATACCAACGGTTTGACCGTCCATACGAGCAAAGCAGGTGATGATATTGGTTGCCCAATATTTTTGGTTTTCATAGTATTCACCGTTATCAACGATGGATCTGATTACGTCGAACATGTCATATGCTTGGTTGGAGTTATCCGGAAGCAGAGTGTTCAGAGCTTCATCAGTACGCATCGGGTCGTCACCAGTTTCAACAATCGGAGCGGATTCCATGTTGTTGGAAGGCAGGAAGGAAAGCAGGTAACGGATTTGTTGCAGGCAGTCTTCGTCGTTTTCAGCAGCGAAGTTAGCGCAACCAGAAGTGCTGTTGTGGGTCATAGCGCCACCCAGTTGTTCTTGGGTTACATCTTCACCGGTAACGGATTTAACTACTGCAGGGCCGGTAATAAACATTTTAGAAGTGTTTTTTACCATATAGATGAAGTCGGTCAGTGCCGGGCTGTATACAGCGCCTCCAGCGGAAGGACCCATGATTGCAGAGATTTGAGGAACAACGCCGGAAGCAATGGTGTTTTCGAAGAAGATTTTACCATAGCCTGCGAGAGCGTCGATAGCTTCTTGAATACGAGCACCGCCGGAATCGTTCAAACCGATCAAAGGAGCACCCATTTTAAGTGCTAAACGTTGAACTTTAACGATTTTTGCAGCGTGCATTTCGCCAAGAGAACCACCTTCAACGGTGAAGTCTTGTGCGAATACATAAACAAGACGTCCGTCAACAGTACCGTAACCGGTAGTTACGCCTTCACCAGGAAGTTCTTTCTTTTCTTGACCAAAGTTGGTGCAACGATGACGAACAAAACGATCCAATTCTACGAAGGAACCTTCGTCAAGGAGTGCAGCAATTCTTTCACGAGCGGTCATTTTACCGGATTCGTGTTGTTTAGCTACGCGTTTTTCGCCGCCGGCAGCCATGATAACTTCGGCTTTTTTGAGCATTTTCTCAATTCTTTCTTGAGTAGACAAAATCTTACACCTCCATCATTATTGGGAGAACAAATTTATATACAATGCGTAGAAGTTACGTCACTTGCATAACTTCTACCCAAAGTAAACTAAATATTCACCAGAGCCAAACTTAAAAATTAATCAACATAGGTGTCTGCGCATTGGCAGAGTTCGAGCAGGCAGCCTGCAGATTTCGGATGAATGAAAGCAATTTTCATGTTGCCAGCACCATTGCGAGGAGCTTTGTCGATCATTTTTACGCCAGCAGCTTCCATATCAGCGATTGCAGCTTTGATGTCATCAACGCGCAGAGCGATATGTTGGATGCCAGGGCCATTTTTAGCGATGTATTTGCCGATAGGACCGTCATTGTTTTCGGTGATATCAACGAGGAGTTCGAGAAGGGTTTCGCCGCAGGGAATGAATACGGTTGCAACGCCTTGTTCTTTAACTTCTTCACGGTTGGTTACTTGAAGTCCGAGTACTTCAGTGTAAATTTTGGTAGCTGCTTCTAAGTCAGCGCAAGCAATACCTACATGGTCAACACAAATAGTTTTGAATGCCATAGTAAATTCCTCCTAAGAATATAAATTTGGTGTTTATTTTAAAACTTTACCAACAATATCATCAACGACAGAGTACGGTTCAATGTCACGATTTTGCATCTTAATAACAAGCTGATCAAAATCGTCAGTTGAAATTACGTTTTTGTCGATGTAGCGATTTACGCGATCATTGAGCATAGCAGTAACTTCGTTTTTAATACGAGCTTTGCGAATTTCGCTCAATTTGCCGGTTTCTTCCAGATATGCTTTATGAGCTTCAATGGAATCAACAACAGCCTCTATACCTTCACCCTTGCTGGCTACGGTCCTGTTAATCGGAGGACGCCAGCCAACATGTTCGGGATTCAATTCTAACATCATTTCAATCTCAATGTTGAGCTTGTCAGTTCCTTCACGGTCAGCTTTATTGATAGTGAAGAGGTCACCGATTTCAAGTATACCTGCTTTAATAGCCTGGATATCATCGCCCATACCTGGGATTACAACAACCATGGTAGTATCTGCAGTTTTAACGATATCAACTTCAGATTGACCTACACCTACGGTTTCAACAATAATTACATCCATGCCGAAAGCATCCATAAGTTTTACAGCATCGCCTGCTTTTTGGGATAAGCCGCCCAGACTTCCACGAGTAGCCATGGAACGAACAAATATTCCCGGATCTGCAGTAAGATCCATCATTCTAATACGGTCGCCCAAGATAGCGCCGCCAGAGTATGGACTTGTAGGGTCTATTGCTACAATTCCGACAGTTTTACCGCGTTTACGGTATTCTTTAGCAAGTTTATCAGTCAGAGTACTTTTACCAGCACCCGGAGGTCCTGTGATACCAATTACATACGCATTACCGGTATGTGGATAAATTTCTGTCATAATTTTGACAGCATCGTCATATTCATTTTCAACAGCAGTAATTGCTTTAGATAATGCAAGACGAGAATGATTCAATAAATCTTCTACAATCTTCAAAATTCACACCGCCTTGTCTGAATAAGATAATTTTAAAGTGCAAGCCGGGGCAAGCCCGGCCTGCAGATTAACGTTTAAAAATTATTTAACGTTAGCGTTGATGAAGTCAACAATTTTGCTGGTCGGGGTGCCAGGAGTGAATACTTCTGCAATGCCAGCAGCTTTCAGGCCAGGGATATCAGCGTCAGGAATAACGCCGCCGCCGATAACCAGAACGTCGGTCAAACCTTTTTCTTTCAGGAGTTCAACAACTTTCGGGAAAAGGGTGTTGTGAGCGCCGGAGAGCAGGGACAGAGCAACAACATTTACGTCGTCTTGCAGAGCTGCTTCAGCGATTTGTTCCGGAGTCAGACGGATACCGGTGTAGATTACTTCAAAACCAGCGTCGCGCAATGCACGAGCTACAACTTTTGCACCGCGGTCATGACCATCAAGACCCGGTTTAGCAACTAAAACTTTAACGTTTGCCATTATAAGTTACCTCCGTATAATGTTAGATGTTTACAAATTAAAGAGTGGTATGAGGTTGGTATTCACCGAATACTTTTCTCATAACGCCGCAGATTTCACCTTCGGTAGCATAAGCTTTAACAGCAGCGAGGATGAAAGGCATCAGATTTACAGATTCATCTGCGCAAGCAGCTTCGAGTTCAGCCAGAGTTTTTTCAACTTCAGCATTGTCACGACGAGCTTTCAATGCAGCGATTTTTTCAGCTTGTAATTGACCTACGGAACCGTCTACGCGGAGCAGGTTTTTCGGAGCTTCTTCTTCTTGTTGGAATTTGTTAACACCAACGATGATACGGTCGCCTTTTTCGATTTCCATTTGCCATTTGTAAGCGGAATCTTGGATTTCTTTTTGGATGTAGCCTTTTTCGATTGCTACAGGAGCGCCACCGATTTCGTCAATTTTCTTAATGTATTCCCAAGCTTCAGCTTCGATTTTGTCGGTCAAAGCTTCTACATAGTAGGAACCACCCAACGGGTCAACGGTGTCAGCCAGGCCGGATTCGTAAGCAACGATTTGTTGGGTACGAAGAGCGATGGTTACGGATTCAGTGGTAGGAAGTGCCAAAGCTTCGTCTTTGGAGTTGGTGTGTAAGGATTGGGTACCACCCATTACAGCAGCTGCAGTTTGGAGAGCAACACGAACGATGTTGTTGTTCGGTTGTTGTGCAGTCAGCATGGAACCAGCGGTTTGGGTGTGTACACGGAGCATCATGGATTTCGGTTTTTGAGCGCCGAAACGTTCTTTCATAACTTTTGCCCATACACGACGGGAAGCACGGAATTTAGCAACTTCTTCGAGTACGTTGTTGTGTGCATTCCAGAAGAAGGACAGACGGCCAGCGAAGTCGTCTACATTCAGGCCAGCTTTGATAGCAGCTTCTACATAAGCGATACCGTCAGCAATGGTGAATGCGATTTCTTGGGAAGCGGTGGAACCAGCTTCACGGATATGGTAACCGGAAATGGAGATGGTGTTCCACAGCGGAACATTTTTGGAGCAATATTCAAAAATGTTGGTGATCAAACGCATGGAAGATTTAGGCGGGAAAATGTAAGTGCCGCGAGCAGCATATTCTTTCAGAATATCGTTTTGGATGGTGCCGCGGAGTTTATCAGCGGAAACGCCTTGTTTTTCAGCAACTGCAATGTACATAGCGAGAAGTACGGAAGCAGGAGCGTTGATGGTCATAGAAGTGGAAACTTTGTCGAGTTGGATGCCGTCGAACAGGATTTCCATATCAGCCAAAGAGTCGATAGCAACGCCTACTTTACCAACTTCGCCTTCGGACATCGGATCAGTGGAGTCATAACCGATTTGGGTCGGAAGGTCGAATGCGCAGGACAGGCCGCTGCCGCCGTTAGCTAACAGGTAACGATAACGTTTGTTGGATTCTTCTGCAGTGGAGAAACCAGCATACATACGCATGGTCCAGAAACGACCACGATACATGGTGGGTTGTACGCCACGGGTGTAAGGATATTCACCAGGGAAGCCCAGTTTTTCAACATAGTCGAAGTTTTCACCAAGATCCAACGGGGTGTACAGTCTGTTAGGTGCAAGGTTTGCACGTTCAGGGTTTTTCTCAAGTTTAGCTTCTACGCCAGCCATATACTTGTCAAAACCAGCTTTAATTTGTTCAAATGCCATTTCAAATCCTCCTTAAATATTTGTTTGCACATTTCGGATTGGACGGATCCGAAATTATGGTGAGAGTGTCCGTCTTAGACGGTATATGGCAAAGCCATTTTGGCTTCGTCAACATTTTTATAATTACTTGCCTGCAAATCCCACATTCACAGGCAAGCAACAAACACAAGTAAAATCTAAACCAGGTTCAGATTATTTTTCCATGGTGCCGGTTTCGTTGAAACGGGTATGGAAATCAAATGCTTCGCTCAGGATATGCGGAGTTTGGCTGTTGCCGCAAGCTTCGCATGCTCTGTGGAAGTAATCGAGAAGCATCGGTTGATATTTCGGGTTAGCAATTTTGTCAATGATAACCAGAGCGCGTTCTTTCGGGGAGAGACCACGGAGGTCAGCTACGCCGCGTTCAGAAACGATAACGTCAACATCATGTTCAGTGTGGTCAACATGGCTGCAGAACGGAACAACAGAGCTGATTTTGCCGCCTTTAGCTAAAGAGGTGGTGAAGAATACAGTCAGGAAGCCGTTACGAGCATAGTCGCCGCTGCCGCCGATACCGTTCATTAATTTGGTACCGCAGATATGAGTGGAGTTGATGTTGCCATAGATGTCAACTTCGATAGCGGTGTTCATAGCGATTACACCGATACGACGTGCAACTTCAGGGCTGTTTGCAACTTCCTGCGGACGAAGAATGATGTATTTTTTGTATTTTTCTACATTTTCATAGAATTTTTCGAGGCATTCAGGAGACGGGCTCAGAGCGGTACCGGAGCAAACACGAAGTTTGCCAGCGTCGATCAGGTCGAACATACCGTCCTGGATAACTTCGGTGTAAACGGTGAGATCTTCGAAATCAGAGTTTACGAGACCGTTGATAACTGCGTTAGCTACGGAGCCTACGCCGGATTGCAGCGGAAGCAGGTTTTTGGGAAGACGACCAGCAGCTACTTCAGCTTTGAAGAAGTCTACCAGGTTTTTGCCCATTGCTTTGGCATCGTCATCAATATCGCCAAGACCACGAACTTTATCAGTAATATCGCAGCCTACAACAGCAACGATTTTGTCGAGTTCGCAGGGGATGTACGGAGTGCCGATAAGATCTTCCGGTTTTTCAACAGGAATAGCTTTACGGTTCGGAGGATCCAGAGGAACATAGGAGTCATGCATGCCTTCCAGAGCTACCGGCTGAGTGGTGTTAACTTCAACGATAACTTGTTTAGCGCTTTGTACGAAAGAGGAGCTGTTGCCCATGGAAGTGGTAGGAATGAGGCCTACTTTGCCTTCGCCGAGGTCGATGATTTTGCAAACTTCGATGATTGCAACGTCAACGTCACGACGGTTTTCCATGAAACCATAACGAGTCATTTGAGCAACATGGCTCAGATGAAGGTCAGTATATTTTACAGAACCATTGTTGATAGCTTTACGCATATCGCCATTAGTTTGATAAGGCATACGACGGTCAACGATACCAGCTTCGGTCATAGCGGTATCCATTTCAGGACCTACGGATGCGCCAGTCCATACATTGATTTTGAAAGGAGATTTTTTACCTTTTTCAGCAAGAGCAAGAGGTACAGCTTTCGGATAGCCAGACGGAGTAAAACCACTGGTACCTACGTTGTCACCATCTTTTACGAATTCTGCAGCAGCTTCAGCGGACATAACTTTGCCAGCTACTACGTCACAAATGCGATCTTTAATGTCGATCATTTTTACCTTCCTCCTTAAACTTAGGACATTGTTGTTAAGGGATTCACCCTTATAAAACCTATTTGCTGTTGAAGTTTTCTCAGCTAGCAAATAAGACTTTACCTAAAACATCAGAACATGAATGCTCATCACACACTCATACTCTTTTCTAGTACCTATATTCGACGTGGCATCAAAATCTCCTGCCACTTATAATCATTTTTTTTAAATTTTTTTGTCTTACTCTTCTTTTTCCGACACAATTATAACACATTTATCTACTTTTTTTCACATTTTTTTCATATATTTTTCAGCTAACTGTTTAGTCAAGTTTTAATATACATTGTGTCCGACGTCTATAATAATAACAGCAATGTTGTAAACTTTCAAGTCTTTTATTTACAAAAATAAAAAGAAAACACCTTCCATTAAGATTCTGAAAGGTGTTTCTGTAGTACAGTTATATACATTTAACGTTTTTGAGCTTTATAGTGTGTATGGAGTAGACGATGCGCTTTTTCTCCGAGAGGTTTTCCAAGCCAATTATCATAAAGAGCTTTAATTTCCGGATTTTCATGTGATTTTCGTAATTCACTCATACGGTCACAATTTAAAAGAGCTTCGCGGCGCATTTTGCGTATTTCCCGGTTAACCGGTACAGGTTGACCGCCGCCGCCAATGCAGCCTCCGGGGCACGCCATTACTTCTATAAAATGATAATCTGCTGTGCCTGCTTTTATGCGCTCCAGCATTTTGCGCGCAGAACCAAGTGTGTTGACAACAGCTATTTTTACTTCTGTGCCGGCAATGTTGATTACAGCCTCACGGGTTTCTTCCATACCGCGTACTTCTTCATAATCAACTTTTGGCAGATCTTCACCGGCAACAACATCGGCAACTGTACGCAGTGCTGCTTCCATAACGCCGCCTGTTGTGCCAAAGATTACCGCAGCGCCTGTGCCTGTTCCCAGAGGAGAATCAAAGTTTTCTTCAGGCAGATTTGCAAAATCAATACCTGCTTCGCGAATCATTCTGCCAAGCTCACGGGTAGTGATAACAATATCTACGTCACGATAACCGCTGTCGCACATTTCTTCACGAGCCGCTTCAGCTTTTTTAGCAGTACAGGGCATTACAGATACGGAAACAATCTTAGCCGGATCAATACCAGCCTGCTCGGCAAAGTAGGTTTTTGCCACAGCGCCGAACATCTGCTGAGGAGATTTTGCTGTGGAAAGATGCGGTAAAAGTTCCGGATATTTCAATTCTATCATATTTACCCAACCAGGACTGCAGGAGGTAATCATGGGCAGAACACCGCCGTTTTGCAGACGGTCCAAAAATTCGTGACCTTCTTCCATAATGGTAAGATCGGCAGAAAAATTGGTATCAAAAACTTTGTCAAAACCAAGAATTCTCAAAGCACTTACCATTTTGCCGGTTACCACACTGCCTGCCGGGATGCCCAGCTCTTCGCCAAGCGCCACGCGTACGGAAGGAGCAGTCTGCACAATAACAACTTTATCAGGATCGTTAATTGCCTCCCATACTTTTTCTGTATCGTCTTTTTCTACGATAGCACCGGTCGGGCAAACGCTTGCGCACTGTCCGCAGTAGGTGCAGGCAGCATCTTTCAGATCATGCTCAAAAGCAGTAGAAACAATAGTACCAAAGCCTCTGCCTGCAAAGCTGTACACGTTCATGCCCTGCACATCACGGCAGATACGGATGCAGCGTCCGCAGAGAATGCATTTTTCCTGATCGCGTACCAGGGACGGATTGCTGCAGTCGATAGTATGAGCTTTGGTTTCACCGCCTTCAAAACGGATTTTGCGCATGCCAAGATCGGCAGCAATTTTCTGCAGCTCGCAGTCACCGCTTTTCTGACAGCTGAGGCAGTCTTTAGGATGATTTGCCAAAAGCAGCTCCACAACTGTTTTGCGTGCTTCACGAACTTTGGCAGTATTAGTATTTACAACCATGCCTTCGCTGACAGGATATACACAGGAAGCAACCAGTGTACGTGCGCCGCTGGCCTCTACCATGCACAGACGGCAGGCGCCTTCGGCACGCAGTTCAGGATGATAACATAATGTAGGAATATAGATACCTGCCGCACGGGCAGCCTCCAAAACGCTGGAACCCTGTGGAGCCTGAATCTGTTTACCATTTATAGTTAAATTTACCATAGTCATCGTTCATGCTCCTCCTTAACCTTTGGTAATTGCCTTGAACGGGCAGGCAGTAAAGCAGGCACCGCACTTGATGCAGATATCCTGATTAATAACATGTTTTTCCTTAACCTTACCGCTGATAGCCTGTACAGGACAGTTTTTAGCGCATAAGGTACAGCCACGGCAGGCATCAGTAATCTGATAGCTGGCAAGTTTTTCGCACACGCCTGCCGGACAGCGTTTTTCTTTAATATGAGCTTCATACTCATCACGGAAATATTTAAGAGTACTTAAAACAGGGTTAGGCGCTGTCTGTCCAAGTCCGCACAAAGCGGTTTCCTTAATATTGCGCGCCAGGCTTTCCAGAAGCTCGATATCCCCTTCTCTGCCCTGACCTTCGGTAATGCGGTTTAAAATCTCCAGCATACGTTTGGTACCTTCGCGGCAGGGAGTACATTTGCCGCAGGATTCGGACTGAGTAAAGTTAAGAAAGAATTTAGCCACATCAACCATGCAGGTATCTTCGTCCATAACAACCAGGCCGCCGCTGCCCATCATAGCACCTGCTGCAATAAGAGAGTCATAATCAACGGGCAGATCAAGCATGTTTTCCGGCAGACAGCCACCGGACGGACCGCCGATTTGTACAGCTTTAAATTTTTTGCCGTTGGTAATGCCGCCGCCAATATCAAAAATAATTTCGCGCATGGTAATACCCATGGGCACTTCAGCAAGGCCGGTATTATTAATTTTACCAGTCAGCGCAAAAACTTTAGTTCCTTTGGAACGTTCAGTACCAAACTGACAGTACCAGTCAGCACCGTGAACAATAATCTGCGCAACATTGGCAAAGGTTTCTACATTATTGATATTGGTAGGCTTGCCCCAGAGACCGGATACTGCCGGGAACGGAGGACGAGGACGAGGCATACCGCGTTTGCCTTCAATAGAAGCCATCAGCGCAGTTTCTTCACCGCAGACAAATGCGCCGGCGCCTTCTTTAATATGCAGTTTAAAATTAAAGCCGCTGCCGAAAATATTATCGCCTAAAAGGCCCATTTCTTCAGCCTGCTCAATAGCAGTACGCAGACGTTTGATAGCCAGAGGATATTCTGCGCGTACATAGATATAGCCTTCATCTGCGCCGATAGCATAACCGCAGATTGCCATGCCTTCGAGAATGCGGTGAGGATCGCCTTCCAAAACACTGCGGTCCATAAACGCACCCGGGTCACCTTCATCGGCGTTACAGATAACGTATTTTTTATCGCTGACAGAATTTTTGGCAAACTGCCATTTCATACCTGTCGGGAAACCGCCGCCGCCGCGGCCGCGCAGTCCGGATTTTTTTACTTCTTCAATTACATCTTCCGGGCTCATGGTAGTTACAGACTTAGCTAAAGCTTCATAACCGCCTACAGCAATATATTCTTCAATTAATTCAGGATTGATGGCACCGCAGTTTTCCAGAACCAGACGATGCTGTTTTTTATAAAAGCCTATTTCAGAATAATTAGGCACTTTTTCATGACTTAATGGTTCACGATACAAAAGACGTTCTACAATACGTCCTTTATATAAATGACTTTCTACAATCTCTTTTACGTCTTCCGGTTTAACACGGCAATAGAAAGTACCTTCCGGATAGACGATAACCAGCGGACCGTTTTCACAAAATCCATGGCAGCCAGTTTCTACCAGCATTACTTCATCCTTTAAACCATACTCTTCAAGATATTTGGCAAAGGCCAGCTGAATTTCTGTAGAACCTGCAGACTTACAGCCTGTACCGCCACAAACCAAAACATGAGCTCTGATATGCTGCATAATTTTCCCCTCCAAAAAATCAGTCTTGTTCCAGTTTTCCCACTACAAGCTCTTCAACGATGCGTCCGTTGACCACATGCTCTGCAATAATTTTCTTAACATCCTCCGGCTTAACTTTTCCATAGGTAATACGAGGTTCACCGGGACGAACAACGTCAACCAGCACTTCTTTTTCGCACATGCCGATGCAGCCTGTCTGCTGTACCTGTACATTAACCAGCTTGCGTACTGCCAGCTCATCTAAAATGGCACTCATAACTTCACGGGCGCCGGCTGCGATACCACAGGTACCCATACCTACAATAATTTTTACGCCGTCATTTTTGCGCAGTTTGATATCTGCTTTTAATTTTTCACGTAATTTATGTAAATCTTCTAAACTCTTCATACCTAAACCTCCACATTGCGTACCCTGTCTATTTCCTGCTGCAGATAACCCTCCATCCAGGTATAGACCTCAGGATTGGTAAAATCAGCAGCCTCGCCTAAAATCTCCCGTACTTCCTTGGTTGAAAACGTCATGGAAGCACTGCCCTGCTGATATGTAAATATCAGATCAATCCACGGAGCACCGGCCAAAAGAACCTTTATCGTTTCAATGATATTGCCCAAAGGCGGTCTGTCAATATTATCCCTGGCAAAACAGGCTTCAATTAATGTTCCCTGCCCTTTGACAGAACTGATATCAAGATGCCCGCCACACTGCTGAGTTACCATATCAATAAAAGGTATCCCCATACCAACATTGCGGCTCAGCCGCGTTGTAGTAAACGGATCCCGAACTTTGCTTAAAAGTTCCTCGCTCATTCCCCTGCCGTCATCTTTAATGCGAAAAACAAAATAACCCTGTTCATCTTCATTAACGGCAATCTGCAGATTTTTTGCTCCTGCTTCAATGGAATTTTGCGCTAAATCCAAAATATGCAGTGAAAGCTCGCGCATAATTACTGGTACCTTTTTAAAATTGCCGGCAGCTTATCTGCAGTCAGTCTGCCGTGAGTATCATCATTTATCTGCATGACAGGCGCCAAACCGCAGGCACCGATGCAGGCTACGGTTTCCAGAGTAAAACGCAGATCATCAGTAGTATGTCCAGCTTTAATGCCCAGCTCTTTTTCCAGCGCCTGCAGAATCATCTTGCCGCCGCGAACATGGCAGGCAGTTCCCTGGCAGACACGAATAATATTTCTTCCGCGGGGATTAAGATGGAACAAAGAGTAGAAGGTTACTACGCCGTAGATTTCAGAAATAGGCACGCCTGTTTTTTCTGCTACATATTCCAGTACATCCTTGGGAAGATAGTTATATAAATTTTGCACTTCCTGCAAAATAGGAATGAGGGAACCTTTTTTGCCCTCGTATTTTGCTAAAATTGCATCAACCTGAACCTTTTCAGGATTTTCGCCGCCGCAGCAGCTGCATGTATGATTGATTAGGCTCATAATGATTCTCCTCCACCCAATAAAATAAGATACACTTTCAGTATATCATTTTTCAATTATATACTCAATACTATTTATTAATTTAAGTTTAATTAGTGTATCATAATTCAGATGTATCAGCAAACTGTCCCGGCTGCCATACACGTCCTTCCAGGCCGTTTAAAGCCAGTTTCAGTTCTTCGATACATAAACTTTCTACATTTAATATATTTTTGGGACCCTGCACAAAATCCATAATATTATGTGCGTCAGAATTTGTCACATAAGGCAGAAATCCTGCCAGACGCTGCAGCCTTGTCTGCATGGAAGCCTGCCAGCCTGCTGCGGAAATCTCTGCCGCCGCAAAACCAAAGTCAGGCTCAATAAAACCAAGCTGACCCACAATGCTGTAGGATGGCCTGTCAATATGGGCAGCAATGCTTATGCCGCCAAGCTGCGTCACCTGCGCCACCACTTCTGAGGCAGTCATTTTCAGCGGAGCATGCAGCAGCCGCTTTTCCTCATAAAGAAAATTATCCTCAGCATCAACTACAAACTGGGCACCAAATTTATCTGCGTTATTAAGCAGTCCGTTCATCCTGTCATCTACAATTTTCTGCCAGGCGTTAATCTGCTCCAAAGTATCGAATAAAACTACAATATGCGCCTCTTCCAGACACTCTACCTCCATACCGGGAAAAACCTTCACTCCGTAAGCTTCTCCAGCCTCAAGAGCCGCCTTTACATTGGCCGAACTGTTATGGTCGGTAATGGCAACTGCGCCGATGCCAAATTCTGCAGCCCGCAGAACAATGTGATGAGGCGTCATCTCTACCTCAGCGCAGGGCGAAAGCAAAGTGTGCACATGAAAGTCGGCTAAAACCGTACGCATTATCTTTTACCGATGCCAAGCTCATAAAGCTCGCCAATAACCTGATAGGCAGGTTTTGCCGTAGTAAAAATTACAACCTCATTTAAAGCTGCCTTGCTCAGAGTATCTTCGGCAACAGCTGCATCACCTGCTACAATAACAGCCGCCAGACCAATGAGCGACGCCACTGCCGCCACATTCTGATGGCCCTGCATGGTGACCCATACCATGCCCGGCTGAGCCTGTCCCATAACATTACTCAAAAGGTCGGAAGCATAACCGTCAGTAATTTCACCATCAAGGCCTACTTCCGGAGTAGCAAGCTTCAAGTCTAAAGCTTCCATCATATCCTTTACTTTCATCTTTCGTCCTCCTCAAAATTCTGCAGCGGTTCAGGCTCGTGAGAAATGGGAACCTGACGCGCCAGCTCCAGCATACCCTGAGCCAGCTTATGGACACTGCTGCGCAGTTTAAAAATGCAGTCTGTAACGTGGGCCTTGCCCTGCACAATATCCTCTGCCAGACACTGACAGCTGGGTGCGCCGCAGGCACCGCAGTCAAGACCGGGCAGGCTTTGCAGAACTTCTTCCATCTGCTCAAACTTTTTCATAGCTTCCATAATGTTTTCATCAAGCTGCATCATGGGCCTTGGCACAATTTTTTTGCGGTATTCTGCCGAAGCCGGAAAATCCTGCAGAACCATGCTCTTTTGCATAACTTCTCTGCGTGAGCCGTTTTCATTTTCTACCATGGCTTTAACGCGCTGTTTCAGATTACTTTCTGCCACAAAGCGGTTTTCGGCAGCCAGTACGCCGCCAATACAGCCGCCGGAGCAGGCACTGCACTCAATATAATCAAGCTGAGGCATTTTATTCATGGAAATCTGCTCCAGCACCTCATACACATTTTTGATGCCATTTACAGCAAGGGCGTTATTTAAACCGGCAGATTTAATCTCGCCGCCATAGCCGCCCCAGCGCATTCCGTAGGATGAACCGGTGCGCACATTAACAGGGCCGTCACCACCCAGACATTTTAAAAGCCTGCCATAAACCTCGCTCATGCTGAAACTGCCGGAAAGCTGTGATTCTTTCACATCAACGGACTGACGGATATTGCTCTCTTTGGAGGGACACGGCGAAATAAACCAGACACCGATCTGCTCTTTGGGAAGACCTGTTTTGGCAGCCGCCTCTCTTTTAACATAAATTGCCGCCGCCTCAGCCGGAGCAAGCACAGGCACAATCTGCTTGATAAGCTCAGGAAATTTAACCTGAATCATGCGCAGCACTGCAGGGCAGGTACTGGAAATTAACGGCTTGCGTCCGCCGGTGTAGCTTTTAACATAATTTTCTATTTCCAGGGCAATGTACTCAGATGCCAGCGACACATCAAAAATCTCGTCAAAGCCAAGATTATGCAGTCCCTGCCAGATATCCTCCACCGGAATATTAGCCGGAAACTGAGCGTATAAAGAAGGTGCGGGCAGCACTATATTATAGGAAAAACGCTCCAGTCCCTGCAAAGTATCCATGGCAACAGTAAAAGCATGATAAGGACACATTTTGGCGCAGGAACCGCAGTCTATACATCTGTCATTTAAAATCTCCGCTTTACCGCTGCGGACTCTGATAGCTTCCGTGGGGCAAACCTTAACACAGGATACGCAGCCCTGACACTTATCCTGCTGTAACTTAACAGAATGAAAATACTCTATCGGAGCCATCGTACACCTCTTTTCTATAAATCTTCACTGATATGTTTAAAACTCATGGTAATAACTGTACCCACGCCCACCTCAGACTGAATATCAAAGGTATCGGAGCATTTTACCATATTGGGCAGGCCCATGCCTGCGCCAAAGCCCATCTGGCGGGCATAGTCAGGAGCTGTGGACCAGCCTTCCTGCAAAGCCTTTTCTATATCCGGAATTCCCGGGCCATTATCAGAAACAACTATTTTCGTTTCATCGCTGAAAACCTCAGCCTCTACCTTGCCGCCGCCAGCATGAATAATAACGTTCATCTCTGCTTCATAAGTACCGATAGCAATGCGGCGCACAATATCTGCCGGCACACCAACCTTCTGCAGCATGCGTTTAATTTTGGCAGAAGCTTCTCCGGCACGCTCAAAATCTCCGCCGGCAACTTCAAAATCTATTTTAACTGATTTATTTTCACTCATCTTTACTACCTCTTTGAACAACCTTTAATCCCAGCCTGATATAAAATACCGCAGGCCTCAAATAAAGTGCACTCTGTAGTCATCACAGGCAGACTATTCTCCTCAGCTGCCTGCAGTACATCCTTGCCCGGCTTTTTGCCGCGTACAATCACCAGTCCGCACAAATCTGTCATATCAGCTGTACGGATAACCTGCAGATTAGTCATACCTGTACACAAAAGCGTGTTTCTTTTGGTAAAGGCCAGCACATCACTCATAAGATCACTGCCGCAGCAGGTTTCTACCGGACGATCAAGAAATTCACTGCCTGTAAGCACTGTGGCGTTCAGCAGCCTTTGCACATCTTTTAAATCCATAATATCTCTCCCACATATTCATCTATTTAGCCTGATAAAAAACAAAATATTTATACGATTTTATTCTACCTTTTCTACAATGCAATGTAAATAAAAAATGTAACTCGCAAAATTTACTGTTCATCTGCCGGAAAGTAGTGTAATAAATAAAACAAATTTAAAATCTTTACCATTAATTACTGTTATTTTTGTCAGTAGGCAAACAAAAAAGACCGGGAATATTCCCAGTCTTTTTAAATTCATCTTCATTTAAAATCAAAACGCATATACAGCCTGTACGCTGCCGCTGAATCCTTCACGCTGTCCGGTATAGCCGCGCATGCTGAGGTCAAAGCTCCACTAATATTTATTCTGTTTTATTTAAGCATCCAGTCTAATACATTCAATCTCTTTATACCATTATAATCTGCCATTGGGTCTTCATCTAAAGTTAAAAGCAGTTTGGGATAATGGTCCGCTATTTTCTGTAAAGACTGCAATTCCCGTTTTAAAGTCTGTTCATCTCTCACTGTAGCCGCAACCTGAACATACATGGTTTCTTCCTGGCTGACAGCTATAAAATCAACCTCAAAGGAATCTACCTTGCCAACGGAAACATCATATCCTCTGCGCAGCAATTCCAGATAAACTATATTTTCCAGAATATGACCTGCATCGAAAGCACGCTGTCCCAAAAGCATAGTTCGCAACGACATATCAACTGCATAGTATTTTTCATTACCCCGCAAATGCTGCCTTCCTTTTATATTATACCTTCTGGCAGGATAAATAATAAAAGCTTCCTGCAGAGCCTGCAAATATTTTTCTACTGTACGAACATCAATTTTTCTTCCTGCACTTGTCATAGTATCAGTAATTTTTTTGACGGATAATTCACTGCCGATATTATCAAAAACAAATCTAACTACACTTTGCAGCATTAAGGGATCTGAAATATTTTTCCACGTCATAATATCTTTAATAACAACTGTATTGTAAATACCCTCCAGATAATCATACAGCTGCTGATTTTCCTGAAACATTAAAGCTCCCGGAAAAGCTCCTGTTTCCAGATATTTTTTATATAAAGCAGATGCAGGCAGCCTGGGGAAAGCCGCAGAAAACTCTTTTAAAGATAAAGGCAGCATTTTGATTTCCATATACCTGCCGGAAATAAGTGTTGCCAGTTCACTGGAAAGCATATAAGCATTGGAGCCGGTAATATATATGTCAAAGTTTTCCCGCAAATTTAAACTGTTAATTACAGCCGGAAAATCAGCAACATTTTGAATCTCATCAAAGAAAAGATAATATTCTTTATCTGCAGATGTGTTGTTTATAATATATTCATGCAATGCTTCCGGATTAAGCAGCTTTCTGTAAGTAAAATCTTCAAAATTAATTTTAATTATCTGCTGCTGTGTAATACCGCAGGTGAGCAGATAATCTGCAAACATCTGCATAAGCGTAGATTTTCCGCAGCGACGAATACCGGTTATTATTTTTATAACAGGTTTGTTTTTTAACGCAATTAATTTATTCAAATACTCCTGACGCTGTATATATTCTTTCAGCATATGCATCACTCCTTAACTACATTATAATGTAGTTACAGTAATATTTTCAAGATAAAAGTGCATTGCAATGTAGTTTTATTATATTCTAAAGCTATTTAAAGCATTACAATGTATATTATTTAAAACCTGAAAACACAAAAAGAACCGGAAATTTCCGGTTCTTTGTACGATATTTTAATTACAGTTTAGTAAATCATAATTAAGTAAATTGCAAAAAAACAGCCGGCATAATGCCGACTGTTTTTCTTTTTATGCTGTTAAATTAGAAAGTGAATGTCATGTTAGCCATCCATTTATTGGCTTTTACAGTATCACCTTTCTGATATTCATAGCCTAAGCTGTAGATAACATTTGCTTTTTCTGCTTCTACTGCAAAACGGCTTATGAAGCTGCCGCTGTCTGCTGTGTCAAAGCCAAAGCCATCTGCTGCTCCGTTGAGGCTTACTGTCTGGTTGGTATCTCTGTCGCCCATTGCCCATACATAGCCTGCTTCTACTACCGGACGGATTGTCCAGTCGCCTTTTTGCGCTTCGCAGCTGTAGGTTACGCCTACAGGCAGCAGCCACAGGTTTTGTTCGTCTACATCATAGCTCATGCCAATGCTGTTGGTGTAGTTGCCTGTACCAATGTGCATGTAACGCAGTCCCGCATAGGGTACAAAGTGACCAATTCCTGCTTCTACTTTCTGTTCTGCTCTTACACCAATGCTGAATACGTCGGTGTCTGCATCTGCAGTGAGTTTGTAGCCGCTGTTTTGTTGGGTTATGTCACTGCTGCCATGCATGTAGGTAATATCACCGAGTACTGCGCTGTTACCGTTGTCAATACGTCCGTATACGGATGCGCCGTAGTATTCTGCCTCGTTTTTGGTGTAGGAAGCAATATTGCTGTTAGTTACATCGCCTTCAATGTAGCTGAGGGCAATACCTGCTGTTGCTTTGCCGTTTTTGTACAGGTCACTGCCTACTACGATGCCGTTGTACTGGAGGTCGTAGTCAGCGTTGATGCCGCCAAGGCTGATGCCTTCAATGTTTTCTTTGTTATGTACATAGTGTGCCCAGATGTCTTTATCCTGGTCGCCATGGGTTGCAATGGAGAGATGATCTGCTACTGCATCGGTCATGGCGTTGCTTACGCTGTAGGCTGCATGGTTTACGCCGCCCATTTCGCCCATGTTTGCTGCACTGTTGAAGGCTGCAACCTGAGCATCTTTGGTAACATTGTTGTTGCTGTTTGCTGCTGCGTTGAAGAAGCCATATGCTGCATTGTCATCTGTACCTACTTCTAAAGTTTTATCAACAACATCAGCAATTACTACTGCGCCAGTGCCGTAAACATTGTCTACTTTGTCATAGCTTGCGGTAACATTGAAAGTACTGTCATTATCTGTGTCACCAGCAAATACTAACAGAGAGTTGTCGGAAATAATATTGTCATTTTCCCAACCAGTATCGGATCCAGAAATTACTTTATAGGTTTCACCTTTTTTAGCGTTATCGATGAAAAGTTTTGCACCGTCAGCAATAATTGCAGTTGTTACACCGCTCAAAGCTGCGTTATCTTTAATGCTTTGACCATCAACCATGGTTACAGAGTTATCCGCTGCGGTGAAAGTACCGCCACTAACAGTACCAAAATCCTCTGCTTCAGCTTTGCTGCCATCTACAACAATAGCACCATTTGTACCATCAAGTGTCTGATTACCGGCAATGTAAAGAGCTGCGGTAATATCATTTTCGCCAAAAGTCAGACCGGTTTTAGCAAACATTTCTTTCGCTGCCTGGCTGTCTGCTGTACCTACACCAACATAGTTGTTGCGTCCAATAAGTACTGTACCGTCAACATCAGCTATACTACCATTATCTACAAACGCAATACCGTGAGTACCAGCTTCCTGATCCCATGCAGGGTCAAAGCAGATGGTCGCACCATTTAAATTAGCATCTTCAATGGAGGTGCTGGCAGTTTTATCAGCAGTACCAACATTGATAACTGCACCACTTGCGCCAGCTAAAGTACCTACATTTACAGTACCAGTAATAGTGCTAGTTGTATTTTCTTTTACAGTAACATTAGCATTCAACACACCGCTTGCTGCGTCAAGATTACCGCCATTTAAGGTTACGCCACCAGTAATATTAGTTTGTCCGTTAGTGGTCAAGTTACTATCCGCATTAACAGTTACGCTGCCATTTAAGGTGTATTCAGTTTCGGAAGTTGCCAGAGCGTTACCGATAGTGAAAGAGCCTTTGTTATTTGTTACTCCATCAACATTGGTACCGCTATCCAAACCAACAACAACTTTAACTCCATCACCAGCAGGTTCCGCACCATTAACAGTAATAATATTACCGCCTGCACTGCCGCCCAGGGTTACGTTTTTGTCATTAGTAATAACCATGCCAGCAGAGCCACTAGCTAAGTTGAGGCTGCCTGCATTAAATCCGTTAGTAACAGAATCTTTAATAGTAATGCTTTCAATCTCTTGCTCACCACTTACAACAGCACCAACCAAAAGGTTATTATCTGCCTCAACAGTTACTTTATCAAGAGCAATGTCATCACCAACAGAAGCAGCATCATCTACAGAAATCTTATTATCTTCAATGCCACCTACTAAATCACCTGTCATTACAATACCGGTATTGCTGGTTTTATCTCCTTCATACTTATGTTCGCCCATAGCTTCAACTGCAGATTTAACAAAGTCAAAAGTATATTCTGCATCAGTTAAGCTTACGGTACCGCTTTCAAAAGTAACTTTATTTTCTGTACTTTCCAAAATATCACTAACAGTACCTATTGCAGTAACAGTACTTCCATCATTAGTGAATATCTGGTCAGCAGTTGTAGAAAGTACACCGGAATCTTTTAATACAAGTTTGCCGCCACCGGTAATATCATTTGCAATATCACTAGTAGTAAAAGTTGCTCCATTTAAGTTAACAACTCCGCTTTGGATGTATAACTGACCACTCATATTACCACCAGCAAGGTTGATAGTGCCGCTATTAGTAGAAGTAAACTCTGTATCTTTTTCATTGAATACAGAATTACCGGCAATATTAATCACGCTGTTTTCTCCGTCAGCAACAACGTCACCAACTAAAGAAACAGTTTTGCCTTCGCTGCCGACTGTGATAGTGCCTCCATCACTAGCATACAAAGCTTTTGCATCAGTGTTTCCATATGCATTAATAGTGGTATCACCTAAAATTTCAACACTACCTACAGATATATACTTATCATAAAAATTACCTGCATAAACGCCAACTGCTTCATTATAAGAAGTATCTCCAGTTGCAGAACCAACGTTTATAGTAGTTGCTGTATCTTCGCTCACACTTATTTTAGCTCCTACATCTGCCCTTAAACCATAAGCAATCTGATTATGTGCACTTTTTGGAGTAACAGTTACATTTAATTTTTTGGCCGCAACAGTTACATCATCTCCATGAGCATAAATACCTGCAGTACCATTTGTATTACCATCATTTGTGCTCTCAACACCTGCGCCAAAAATATTTATATTAAATTCTTCAACATTTTCAGAAACTTGAGTGCCTGTAAAAATACCTATAGCATTGGATGTACCTTGTCCATTATCAGTATTAACTTCACCAATAATATTAACTATGCCATTATTGAATTTAGCAATACCAGTTCCACCAATTCCATTTACACCATAATCAGATTCAGCTTTTAATGTGGTTTTATCAGCATTAAATTCAACAAAACCGCCAGATATTAAATTTATATTTTGAGCTGTATAATCTTCATTAATAGATGTTAAATTTACTTCATTGCTATTGAATATGACTTTAGATTTCGAACCTTCAATAACTACATCATTTGCCCAATTACTGCCACCACTTTTATTGGAGTCATTTGTAATATTAGTTATATCAGAATTAAAAACAACAGTTGTTTCTACATCATATTTAGAGGCACTCTGAACAGTGTTAACTTGTACATTATCTCCATATGTAACTAAGTTCGTTAAGCCACCATTAAACTCAACATATCCTCCCTCCCAGCAGTTAACTGCATTTACAAATCCACCATTTTTACCATTTACTTCTAAATTTATATCACCATTCAGTACTGTCTTACCATCATTCCAACAATCAACAGCGACAATATATTTACCTGCTCCTTGCAAATCAAAATTTATATCGCCGTTTAATCGAAGGGTTCCACCATTATTATTGCGTATGGCTCTTATCTCTTTCATCATATCAACTGCAGTAACATTTAATTTATCAAAATTCAATGTTAAATCTATACCATCTTCAGCAGCTATAGCATAAATTCTGCTATCGCCACTTTCAGCCTGCGCGTTTATGGTAATATCACCATCAGTTGAATATTCTTTGCCATCAGCAACTATATAGGCATATCTACCAGAACCATTACCTTCAACCTCTTGTTTTCCAATTGTTAATTCATTACCTTCACTATCAACAGGATTAGCCCAAACACACTGTACTCCCCCAACGGACAGTACGCCGGCAGCTAAAATACTGCACAAAATCTTTTTACTAAGCTCTTTTTTGCCTGCACTCTGCATATTCTCAGTCCTTTCAAAGATTTTTCTTTTTTATTATGAATAGTTATCATTTTATCTATAATAACTATTCATAATCATTATACGCCACCTTCTCCCCCCCGCAAGCATTTGTACGCAAAAGTTTTTTTATAAAAAACTTTTGCGTAATTACGTTAATTTTTTATTTAACGTCCCGTTTCTTTTGAACGGGACGTTACTTGTAGG
>CAUDEF010000025.1 GCA_958448515.1 uncultured Phascolarctobacterium sp.
TCATGAAAAAACTGCACCTCCAAAAGTACAACTTTTGGGGTGCAGTTCATTTTCCGTAATCAGGGTTTTGCTTATATGATTATTTTAAAATTTCCTGTGCTACAAGATGTCCCATTTCAGAGGTGGATACTTTGGTAAGACCTTCTGCATACAGGTCAGGAGTGCGATAGCCTTTTTCCATAACAGCATTAACAGCATCTTCGATAGCATCTGCTGCCTGAGGTTGATTTAAGGAGTAACGCAGCATCATGGCAATGCTGAGAATGGTTGCTAAAGGATTGGCAATGCCTTGTCCTGCAATGTCCGGCGCACTGCCGTGAATAGGCTCGTACATGCCTGCGCCGTCACCAAGGCTGGCACTGGGCAGAAGACCGATACTGCCGGCAATGGTGCTTGCTTCATCACTTAAAATATCGCCAAAAATGTTATTTGTTAAGATAACATCAAATTGTCTGGGGTTTAAAATCAGCTGCATAGCGCAGTTATCTACATAAAAATGATTCAGCTCAACTTCAGGATATTCCTTAGCCTGCATTTCGGTAACAATTTTGCGCCACATACGGCTGGAGCCAAGTACATTGGCTTTATCTACGCTGGTAACTTTGCCGCGACGTTTTTTTGCGGCTTCAAAAGCAAAGCGGGCAATGCGTTCAACTTCTGGACGGGTGTAGAGTTCAACATCACTTGCTTCTTCAATGCCGTCAGCATTAAGATGAGCTTCGTTATGCTGACCAAAATAAATACCGCCTGTAAGTTCGCGTACGATTAAAAGATCAGCGCCTTCTGCTTTTTCTGTTTTAAGAGGAGAAAGATGCGCAGTAAATTTGGAAACGTTCATGGGGCGGAGGTTGCAATACAGGCCCAGTGCTTTGCGAATGCCCAGCAAACCTTTTTCCGGACGGATTTCCGGGGCCACGTTATCCCATTTGGGGCCGCCAACTGCGCCAAGCAGTACAGCGTCAGCAGCTTTGGCAGAAGCTACAGTTGCTTCCGGAAGAGGTACACCTGTAGCATCAATAGCGCAGCCGCCGATAAGCTGTTTGTCATATTCAATATTCAGATTAAATTTTTTGGCAGCAGCATCAAGTACTTCTACAGCTGCGTCAACAATTTCTACACCAATGCCGTCACCGGGCAATAAAGTAATTTTCATTATTGATGTTCTCCTTTAATGTAGTTGATAAGTCCGCCGCAGTCGGCAATTTTCTGGATAAATTCCGGCAGGGGCTTGGTTGTGATAGTAATATTTTTGTTAATGATTTTGATTTCGCCTTTTGCCATATCAACTTCCAGCTGGTCGCCAGCTTCAATTTTTTCTACTTCGCTGCCGATTTCCAGTACTGGAAGACCGATGTTAATGGCGTTGCGGTAGAAAATGCGGGCAAAGCTGTCAGCAATAAGGCATTTGATGCCTTTTTCTTTGATAACAACAGGAGCATGTTCACGGCTGGAACCACAGCCAAAGTTTTTGCCTGCTACCATATAATCTCCCGGCTGTACATTGGGAGCAAAGGTTGTATCAATATCTTCCATAGCATGCTCGGAAAGTTCTTTAAAATCTGCAATATTTAAATATCTTGCAGGAATAATTACGTCTGTATCTACATGGTCGCCATAACGCCAAACTTTACTCATTTCATTACCTCCTCAGGGCTTGTAATATAGCCGGTAACAGCACTTGCTGCTGCAGTGTAGGGGCTTGCCAGATAAACTTCACTGTCTACATGGCCCATACGGCCGCGGAAATTACGGTTGGTTGTGGATACCGCTCTTTCACCTGCGGCCAGTATGCCCATATAACCGCCCAGGCAGGGTCCGCAGGTGGGGGTGGATACTGCAGCGCCTGCATCGATAAAGGCATCAATATAGCCTAAACGCATAGCTTCTTTATAGATTTCCTGTGTTGCAGGAATAACAATCATACGTACATGGTCGCATACTTTGCGGCCTTTCATAATTTCTGCAGCCTGAGCAAGGTCTTCTAAACGGCCGTTAGTGCAGGAGCCGATAACAACCTGATCGATTTTAATATTTTTTCCTTCGCTTGCAGGATGAGTATTTTCCGGCAGGTGAGGATAAGCTACAACAGGGGTAAGCTTGTTAAGCTCAATAGTAATTTCACGGGCATAAACTGCGTCTTCATCTGCAGTTACTGCTTCCCAGGGTCTTGTTACGCGCTGAGCAAGGAAAGCTTCGGTTTGTTCATCAACGGGGAAAATACCGTTTTTAGCACCGGCTTCGATTGCCATATTGCAGATGGTAAAGCGGTCAGCCATGGAAAGCTGGCTGATACCATCGCCGAAAAATTCCAGAGACTGGTAACGTGCGCCGTCTACACCAATCATGCCGATTAAGGTAAGGATAATGTCCTTGCCTTTGACAAAGCGAGGCAGTTTGCCGGTTAAGGTAACCTTGATAGCCTGCGGAACTTTAAACCAGGTTGTGCCGCTGGCCATAGCTGCGCCGATATCGGTCTGGCCCATACCGGTACTTAAAGCGTTTAATGCACCGTAGGTGCAGGTGTGAGAATCTGCGCCGATGATAATTTCACCGGGAGCAACAAGTCCATTGTCCGGCAGCAGTGCATGTTCAATACCCATACGGCCAACTTCAAAATAGTTGGTGATTTCATGTTTGCGGGCAAAATCACGCATTCTCTTGCACATGGTTGCAGATTTTATATCTTTGCAGGGAGAGAAATGGTCGGGGACCAAAGCAATTTTATTTTTATCAAATACAGGACGGCCTATTTTTTCGAATTCGGTAATAGCCGGGGGGCCTGTAATATCGTTGGCAAGTACCAGGTCTACCTGAGAAACAAGCAGATCACCGGCACTGACGCTTGCTCTACCTGCATGTTTAGCTAGAATTTTTTCTGTCATCGTCATTCCCATAAACTGATTCCTCCAAAATGTATGTTTCTTCTTAAAAGCTACTTAAAATACGGTAATAAAAAAGCCCCTACCTGCAAGCGCAGATAGGGGCGAAAATCGCGGTACCACCCTAAAATTTTCTTCATTTTCCCGAATAGCTAATTCGGAGACGTAACGCTGTCTGGGCGTCTGTTTCTAAAAAATTCAAAACAGCTGCTTCCGGGTGAGTTTCTTTATTCAGTCTGTAACAGCTTGCACCAACCGCTGTTTCTCTTGCATCAGCTCTGATAAATTTGTCCGTTCATTGCATTTTAAGTATTTTGTTTGTAAACATGTTTTTCACATTTCCTACATTATGACAATATAGGTGCTGTTTGTCAAGGTAATATTTTAAAAATGCAATGAAAAACAATTTGTGTGTTTATATAGTGGATTTTGTCCAATATAAATAGATTTTGTTAGAACCAGTGTAAAAAAAGTTACTATTTTGCAAAACTTTAATAGATTTGCTGTTGGTGTATTCTGTTACTGCAACAATAGAATGTACGCCGGGAAGTTTGAGTGCGTAATTGGTAAAATATGTTACGGCTTCTGTCATATAACCCTGCCCGCGATATTTTTCGCCAAGGCTGTAGGCAATTTCTATAACACCGTTATCATCAGGCAGGCCTTTGTAAGCGATGTTGCCGATAGCAGTTTTGCCGTCAGCAAGACATATAAGCCACAGTGTGTGAAAAAACGGCTGTCTGGGACAGGATAAAAATTTTAAGTAACGCTTTTGCAGTGCATCATAAAAAGTTCCGCCTGGTTTAACGCCTTCGTATTTTATATCAAGTTCTTTTTCCAGCAGGTCAGGGTGAAAGATATAATTATAAAATTGTTTTTTTGTAAGCGGCAGCAGGATGAGCCGCTCTGTAAGCAGTTTTTGCATTATCGTACTCCTGTAAAAATATTTTCTGCAAACTAAGTATAGCATAATCCTACCATTAATATTATAATAAACTGAATTGTTAAAATAATGTAAAAATAATAATTTTTATTGATAAAAAAGTGTTATTGACATATAATTTACTCAGGGATGAAATGTTAAGGAGGCTAATTATGTCAAAACATCAATTTACAGAAATTCGTGTTCCTATTGAACCAACCAATCCGTCCATCCAGAGACTGGAGTTTAAGTGTATCAAATGTGGTGCCTGTAAAACTGTATGCACAAATGATATCGGCGTATGCGGTACTTATGATTTAAGTGCTACCGGTGATGTTCCTGTTTGTATTAACTGTGGTCAGTGTGCTAATGTATGTCCTGTTGACTCCATAACTGAAAAGTTTGAGATTTATCAGGTGGCAGCTGAAATTAAAGATCCTGAAAAAATTGTTATTGTAAGCTCTTCTCCTTCTGTACGTATTGCATTAGGTGAAGAATTTGGCATGGCTGACGGAAGTTTTGTAGAAGGTAAAATGGTCAGCTTGCTGCGCAAACTGGGTGTAGATTATGTATTAGACACAAATTTTGCAGCCGACTTAACTATTATGGAAGAAGCCAGTGAACTGGTAGATCGCATTGTTAATGGCAAAACTCTGCCTCAGTTTACAAGCTGCTGCCCTGCATGGGTTAAATTTGTGGAAACCTATTATCCGGAGATGCTGCCGCATGTTTCTACAGCTAAAAGTCCTATTGGTATGCAGGGACCTACTATCAAAACTTATTTTGCTAAAAAGATGAATCTTGATCCGGCTAAAATTGTTAATGTTGCCCTTACTCCCTGTACTGCCAAAAAATTTGAAATCCGCCGAGAGGAAATGTCTGATGCGGGTAAATATTTAGGCGTTGAAGGCATGCGTGACATGGATTATGTTATCACTACCCGTGAGCTTGCTATGCTGGCAAAAGATGAAAATATAGATTTTGCTGCTTTGGAAGATGCTGCGTTTGATGACTTTATGGGTCTTGGCAGCGGTGCAGGCGTCATTTTTGGCAATACCGGCGGTGTAATGGAAGCTGCCATCAGAACTGCCTACAGCTTTATTACTAAGGAAGATGTGCCGGAAAACCTGCTGCAGCTTGAAGCTGTACGCGGTATGGACGGTATACGTGAGGCAGAAGTAAAAATAGCTGATAAAACTTTAAAAGTAGCCGTTGTTTATGGTACTGCCAATGCCAGAAAGCTTATTGAAAAGCTGAAAGCAGGCGAAGCTGATTATCACTTTGTAGAAGTTATGACCTGCCCCGGCGGCTGTATTGGCGGCGGCGGTCAGCCTAAGGATCGCGAATATAAAGGTGACGAACTGCGCAAAAAACGTATCGAAGGTTTGTATAAACGTGATGACAGCGTAGCTGTTCGCAGCAGCCATTTGAATCCGCAGATTATTAAGCTGTACGAAGAATTTTACGGCGAGCCTTTAAGTGAGCTGGCTGAGCAGATGCTGCATACCATGTATACAGATCGCAGCGGAGATCTTGGCGGAAAATATATTGCGCCTCAGACCGAACAGGCTTCAGCCGGCAAAAAATATCGCTGCAAAGTATGCGGCTATATCTATGAAGGTGATGAATTACCTGCAGGATATACCTGCCCAGTATGCAATGTAGGTGCAGAACTTTTTGAAGAGATTGTATAAAGTTTAATAAAAATACTTCAGCAAAATACTAATGCTGAAGTATTTTTTTATTTTACGTGTGGTTTTTTTGAGAAAGTATTGAAGTAAAATACTAAAACAGGATATAATAAGCATACATATAAGTAATTTTAAAATAATGAAATAACAGGAGAAATAAAAATGTTTATTGACAGAGCGAGAATTTACGTGGAAGCAGGTGATGGCGGCGACGGCATGAGCAGCTTCCGCAGAGAAAAATTTGTGGAAAAAGGCGGCCCTAACGGAGGTAATGGCGGACGCGGCGGTGACGTTATTCTTGTTGCCGATAAAAACCTCAATACCTTGATAGATTTCCGTTATAAAAGAAAGCATGTTGCTAAAAGAGGCGGTCAGGGCGGTACTAAAAACTGCACCGGTGTGCGTGCTGATAATGTTTATGTAAAGGTGCCCATGGGTACGCTTGTACGTGATGACGTTACCGGTGCTGTTATGGCCGATCTTACTGAAGACGGACAGGAATATGTAGCGGCTAAAGGCGGACGTGGCGGCAAAGGCAATGCCTGCTATGTTACAAGTACCAATCGTGCTCCGACTTTTGCCGAAAAAGGTGAACCTGGTGAAAACCGCTGGCTGAAACTGGAGCTGAAACTGCTGGCAGATGTAGGCCTTGTAGGTTACCCAAGTGTTGGGAAATCCAGCATTATTGCTCAGGTAAGTGCGGCTCGTCCGGAAATTGCAGCTTATCACTTCACTACTTTAAGTCCGGTATTGGGCGTAGTGCGCATTGATGAGGAAAGAAGCTTTGTACTGGCAGATATTCCCGGTCTTATTGAAGGTGCCCATGAGGGTGTTGGCCTTGGCCATGACTTCCTGCGTCATGTGGAACGCACAAAAGTACTGCTGCACATTGTAGACGTTGCAGGTGTTGACGGACGCGATCCGGTAGAAGATTTTGAAAAAATCAATATTGAGCTTGCAAAGCACAGCGAGCGTCTGGCGCGCCGTAAACAGGTTGTTGTTGCTAATAAAATGGACCTTCCTGAAGCGGCAGAAAACTATGAACGCTTAAAAGCTCATGTAGAAGCCAAAGGCTATGAAATTTTCAAAGCTTCGGCTGCAACAGGTGAAGGTCTGCGCGAGCTGATGTATAAAGCTTATGACTTATTGCAGCAATATGTGCCGGAGGAAGACGAAGAAGAATTAAGCCGCTTTGATGAAATTGATCCGGATAGCTTTGAAATTGTCATCGGTAATGATACTGACTATGAAGTACGCGGTAAAAATATTGAACGCCTTGTAGCAATGACCAATTTTGATAATGATGAAGCGTTGTATCGCTTCCAGTTAATCTGGAAACGTCTTGGTATTGACGAAGCGTTAAAAGAAAAAGGCGTTCAGGAAGGCGAAACAGTTCGTATTCGCGATATGGTTTTTGAATATAAAGATAATAACTAAAAATATGATTTGAGGTACGAGGGGTTATGTGTTTTGACAGAAAGGCTTTAAAAAATGCCAGAAGAATTGTAGTTAAGGTGGGTACAAGCACTATTACATACAGTAATGGTAAGCGCAATTTCAGTCAGATTGACAGACTGGCAAGAGAATTATCTGATCTGCAGAATCAGGGCAAGGAAATGATACTTGTAACTTCAGGTGCTGTTGCTGTTGGTGTGGACAGACTTGGTCTTCCAAAGAAACCTGATACCATACCCGGTAAGCAGGCTGCGGCAGCTGTGGGTCAGGGTGTTTTGATGCATACCTATGAAAAGTTTTTTGCTGACTACGGACAGGTGGTGGCTCAGGTATTGCTTACTAAAACAGAGTCTCTTGACCGCCATCGCTATACCAATTCCCGCAATACTTTCATGGAACTTTTAAAGCAGAGAGTTATTCCCATTGTTAATGAAAATGACGTAGTTGCTTTGGACGAACTGAAAATAGGTGATAATGACAATATGTCTGCACTTGTTGCAGGCATTACTGATGCAGATCTGGTAATTATTCTGTCCGATGTAGATGGTCTTTATACAGCTAATCCGCAGACTGATCCGGATGCTGAATTAGTGCATACTGTTACGGAAATTACGCCGGAGATAGAAGCCAGTGCCGGAGGAGCAGGTTCCCTGCGTGGTACAGGCGGTATGGCAACCAAGATTCAGGCTGCCAAAGCTGCAACAAGCAGCGGTATTCATCTGGTTATTGCCAGCGGTACCGAAAAAAATGCCATTCCCAATATTTTAAACGGTGAAGAAATTGGTACACTGTTTGTCAGCCGTGAAAACAGACTGCAGTTCAGAAAACGCTGGCTGGCCTTTGGTGCACGTATTATGGGCAGTATTATTGTAGATGATGGCTGTGCCCGTGCATTGCATAAGGCAGGAGGATGCAGTATTTTGCCTGCAGGTATTACGGGTGTGGAAGGCAATTTTGAGGCAGGCAGTACCGTAAGCGTTAAAGATGCTGAGGGACATGAGCTGGCACGTGGTCTGGTGCATTACAGTAATGAGGAACTGGAAAAAATAAAAGGTTGTAAATCCAATGAGATTCAGGATGTCTTAGGTCATAAAAATTATGATGAAGTAATTCATCGTGACGATTTAGTAATATTGTAATGGTGATGAAGATGAATATTTATGAATTTGTAAAAGCAAAAGCTGCCGCTGCCAAAAAAGCTGCTGCAAAACTTGCTGTCACAAAAACAGATATAAAAAATAAAGCTTTGCTTGCTATGGCTCAGGCTCTGCTGGATAATAAAGAATTTATACTGCAAGCCAATGCCGCAGATATGGAAAAAGCTGCAGCAAAAGGCATGCGTTCTTCCATGCTTGACAGATTAAAGCTTACTGAGGCACGCATTGAATCTATGGCAGAAGGACTGCGTCAGGTTGCTGCTCTGCCAGATCCTGTAGGCGTTGTAGTTGGCGGCAGCAGACTGGCAAATGGCCTTAAGATTACCAAAGTGCGTGTACCGCTGGGTGTTGTAGGCATTATTTATGAAGCTCGTCCTAATGTTACTGCTGATGCCGCAGGTTTGTGTCTGAAGTCCGGTAATGCTGTTATTTTAAAGGGCGGCAGTGAGGCAATGGAATCCAATAAAGCTGTAGCAAGCATTTTGGCTGAAGCAGCAGAATGCGCAGGCATTCCACAGGGAGCAGTTCAGTTTATTGACACTGCTGATCGTCAGGCAGTAACCGAGCTGATTCATCTTAATGGTCTTGTGGATGTAGTTATTCCCCGCGGCGGTGCCGGACTTATTAAAACAGTTGTTATGAATGCAACAGTACCGGTAATCGAAACCGGTGCCGGAGTGTGTCATACCTTTGTAGATGAATCTGCTGATATTGAAATGGCTGTTAATATTGCTTATAATGCCAAAGTTCAGCGCCCTTCAGTATGCAATGCCATGGAAACATTGCTGGTACATAAAAATATTGCCGATAAATTTTTACCTGTCATGATGGAAAAATATCATGCGGCAGGGGTGGAAATTCGCGGTGATGAAAATGTTCAGAAGCTTGATGCACTGGCCGCAGCAGCTGAAGAAGAAGACTGGAGCACTGAGTACGGTGATTTGCGTTTGTCGGTAAAGGTTGTAGCTGATATGGATGAGGCAATTGAACATATAGCCAGATACAGTACCGGTCACAGCGAATGTATAGTTACAGAGAATCTGCGCAACGCCGATGAATTTCAGATGCGCGTTGATTCTGCGGCTGTTTATGTCAATGCATCAACAAGATTTACAGACGGCTTTGAATTCGGATTTGGCGCTGAAATTGGTATCAGTACACAAAAACTGCATGCCAGAGGACCAATGGCTTTGCCGGAACTGACAAGCACAAAATATCTGATTAACGGAAACGGTCAGATACGTGGATAATTAACTGCTGGTCGGGTTGCTGAAAATGTAACTCGACTTTCTTTTTTGCTCCGTAAAAACTGTGAATTTTTCATAAAAAAATTAGCATTTTCTTCATAATTTGACATGAAGAAAGTATATGCTTTAGCTGAAAAATTTGATATAATAAATAGGATTTTAAAAGGGAAAGAGTTTCTCTATAATTTATAAAGAGTGATGGAGGGAATTTTTTTGGAAGAGTTGTATCGTGAAGAGTCATCTGCAAGCGGTGACAGAAAAGTGATAGCATTTATTACTTTGCTTATCATTGGTGCGTTGTTTGCCTACGAAGGTTATGGTTATTATACTACAGGTCATTTTGATCCGCTGGGATGGGGTATGAATGTATGTTTCCTTCTGCTCTGGATCTGGCGTGTATCTTTTGGCTATACTCTTATTCTGTATAAAAACCACACTTTGGAAGTTGTCAGCCACGGTTTTGGTATCA
The DNA here is from genome assembly GCA_958448515.1 of uncultured Phascolarctobacterium sp. Lineage (GTDB taxonomy): Bacteria > Bacillota > Negativicutes > Acidaminococcales > Acidaminococcaceae > URXU01. The sequence goes on from CAUDEF010000025.1 coordinate 9,821, forward strand.
GACGCAGTTATTTTGTTGATTTAACCAGAACAGAAAGCTTTACCAACAGATATGTAAAGAGCTTTTTCCGTAAAACAAAAATCAGTCATTATATTCATCGTTATAACTCTCTTGACAGCAATCCGCAAAGGCTGCTGGTATTTACAGAAGGCAAAAAGAATAAGCTTGCCGGACTTCTTTTTAAGGCTAGCGATAAATTTGTTCAGCAGCTGCGCAAACAGATGCCGGATAAATATATTGAATTATAAGATAATGAGAGATTGAGTACTTTGGAGGATTTTTAGTAATGGACGCAATTAATGCTGTTGACCCTACGCTGGTATGTACCAGAATTATGCTGGTGTTTTTCGGTGCTTTTTTCTATATTTTTCTGGTAGCCAAGATTATTGGACCTGAAAAGAAACAAAACTGGTTCAAACGCCGCACTAAATATACTTTTTTTAATAAACGCGGTATTTTAGGTGAATATATCAATTTTGGCTATCCTATCTGCTGGCAGGGAATTATAGTATTTTTTGCCATTTACGGAGTAATCTTTGGCTTCGGCTACTGGTATATTTTCCTGTGCGCATATTAAAAGTGAGGTTTAGTGATGACTGATATTAAGGGTATTGTTGTAAAAAAACAAGGCGAAAGAGCCGAAGTAAAGATAGATAAAACAAGAAGTACAGGCAGTAATCTGCCCAAGTATCTTGATTGCTGGAATCCTGTAAGTGCAAAAGCAGGGGATATTGTAGGAATTGAGTATCAGGAGCTTGATAAACGCAAAGCACAGCTGATTATGTATGGCTTTCCTATTTTAGGTATTCTGGCAGGTGTTGCTTTTGGCAACAGTCTGGCAGTGTTTTTCAAAATGGACAGACTGATGTTTATTTCGGCAGGTGCAATTTTGTGGTTCCTGGTAGCATTTAATTATGCGCGTATTTTTAAACGTGACGCAGTGCGCCAGGGAAGACAGCCTGTTATTGTAGAAATTGAAGTTCAGAAAATGGTTATCGATATGAGCGATAATCCGGAAAAGAAATAGGTTAGATTCATGCAGGTTATATTAGCTTCTGCTTCACCGAGAAGGCTGGAGCTTCTGAAGCAAATTGGGCTGGAGCCGATTGTTTGCCCGGCAGATTATGCTGAAGAAACAGGTGCTGAAAGTGAAGCGCAAAAAGTAGTTCTTGATAATGCCAGGGGTAAGTGCCATGCGGTAAGTAAACTGCATGGTGATAATCTGCCCGTGATTGCAGCTGATACTGTTGTTGTATATGGAGGCAGGATTTTAGGAAAACCCAAAGATGCAGCTGAAGCAGTAAAGATGCTGTCTGAGCTGTCTGGCAGAAAACATAAAGTTTTAACCGGTGTTGCCGTATCTTATCATGGCAATACTGCTGCAGAGGTATGTGAAACAGAAGTTTATTTCCGTACTTTATCAGATAATGAAATAAAATCATACGTAGCAACCGGAGAGCCTTTGGATAAAGCTGGTGCTTATGGCATTCAGGGAAAAGGTGCCGTGTTTGTAGAAAAAATTGATGGCTGCTACAATAACGTAGTGGGCTTGCCACTCACCCGTTTGCATTTAATGCTGGCTAAATTAGGAGTGGAAGGTTTTGCTGAGCAAAACAATCAAGGAAATACCGCTTTGTGACAGACCGCGGGAAAAAATGGCTGCGGCAGGAGCTGCGGCTTTAACGGATGCAGAGCTTATTGCGATACTTCTGCGTACCGGAACAGCAGATAAGTCTGCGCTGGCTATTGCCGGAGAGATGACTGAGAACGGCGGACTATATAAAAGACTTGCCGGTATTACAAAGCTTGCTGAGCTTACCGGAATTAAAGGTTTAGGTCAGGCTAAGGCTGCAACCGTTCTGGCAGCTTTGGAAATTGGCAGAAGAATTGCTTCTGCCAGACCTATTGCCAAAAGTCTTGTCAGCTGCCCTCAGGATGCAGCTGATTATCTGATGCCGCGTTTGCGTTATGCGGTTAAAGAACAGTTTATTGTTATTCTTTTAAATACGAAAAATAAGATAATTGGTACAGAACTGATTTCCGAAGGCTCACTGACAGCATCTGTGGTTCATGCACGGGAGGTTTTTCGTCCGGCACTTCTGCAGCATGCTGCCGCAATTATTGTGGCACATAATCATCCTTCCGGAGATCCTGCACCAAGCAGTGAAGATAGAAATGTTACCAGAATGCTGGTCGAGTCAGGTAAAATATTGGGTATACCTTTACTGGATCATTTGATTATTGGTGATGGTGTTTATTATAGTTTTCAGGAATATGGAGCATTATAGATTTAGGAGGACACACAGGAATGAAATTTAAATTTCCCAATATTCGTTTGTTTAATAATATGTCTGATGATATGGGTATCGATTTAGGTACTGCTAATACACTTGTGCACTGCAAGGATAAAGGTATTATAATCCGTGAGCCTTCTGTTGTGGCTGTGGACAGAGATACAAATGAAGTTTTGGCAATTGGTGCGGAAGCAAAAAGAATGATTGGCCGCACTCCGGGAAACATTGTGGCTATCCGTCCCATGAAGGATGGCGTTATTGCTGATTATGAAATTACTCAGTCCATGCTGAAGCATTTTATTAAAAAAGCTATGGGCAATAAGAGTTTTGTACGTCCGCGTATTCTGGTTGGTGTTCCTTCCGGTGTTACCGAAGTTGAAAAACGTGCGGTTATCGATGCTACTATCGAAGCTGGTGCGCGTGAAGCATATCTTATTGAAGAACCCATGGCTGCGGCTATTGGTGCAGGACTTCCTGTACAGGAAGCAACCGGAAGCATGGTTGTTGATATCGGCGGCGGTACCTGTGAGGTTGCAGTTATTTCTTTAGGCGGTATTGTTGTCAGCAAAAGTACACGTGCCGGCGGTGACTCCATTGATGCTGCTATTGTGCGTTATATCAGAAAAACATTTAATCTGCTGATTGGTGAACGTACTGCTGAAGCTATTAAGATTGAAATAGGTACTGCAATGCCTATGGAAAATCCGCCTGTAATGGAGGTTCGCGGTCGTGACCTTGTTTCTGGTCTGCCCAAGAATATACAGGTTGATGCCAACCACATCTGCGAAGCTGTAGAGGAGCCAGTAAGCAGTATTGTAGAGGCAGTACGCAATACCCTGGAACGTACTCCGCCTGAATTATCTGCGGATATTATGGACAGAGGCATTATTATGACAGGTGGTTCTTCCATGCTGCGTAACCTTGATCGTCTTATTTCCAGAGAAACATGCATGCCAGTTTACGTTTCTGATGAAGCGCTGAACTGTGTTGCTCTGGGTACAGGTATTGCTGTAGAAAATGTTGATGTCTATAAAAAAGGTTTCATGACTTCCAAATAAAGAAAGTTATCGAGGATTGGCATGAATAAAAAGTATATGCTCGGGCTGTTGAGTGTTATCATTATGTTTAGTATGTTATCGTTAGCTGTTGCAGGAAAAAGCCGTTTTCCTCTCATTAATAAAGCAGTAGCCTTCGTGCTGCTGCCTGTTGAGAGCAGTATAACAGCTGTTGGTCATACGGCTGATGGTATCAGAGAGTTTTGGAAATCACTTACAGTGCTGCAAAGTGAAAATGAAGAATTAAAGAAGGATAATGCTGAATTGCGCAGTGCTAATCTGGCGATGGCAGCAATTTATGCGGAAAATCAGCAATTGCGCAAGCTTGTTGGTTACAATGAGCAGCATAAGGATCAGACTACTGTGCCGGCAAAGGTAATTGCCCGTAATTTTGGCGACTTGCGCGACAGTTTGTATATTAATGTTGGTGCTGACAGAGGCCTGAAACGTGAAATGGCTGTAGTTAATCAGGATGGCATGGTTGGCGTAATTGATGAAGTTTATGATGATTATGCCAGAGTACTGCTTATAACATCTGCCAACTGCAGAATTGGCGGAAGGGTTTTGCGCAGTGATTCCAGAGCTATTGGCATAACCTGTGGACGCAGTTCTGCTGACGGCAGCCTGATTATGGATCATATTTTTCGTGAGGCAAGTATCAGAGAGGGCGATGTTATCGTAACCAGCGGTTTCAGCGGTAGCCATCCGGAAAATATTTTAATTGGTAAAGTAACATCTACAAAAGTGGACAGTGTAGGATTATTACAGCAGGCTAATGTTATTCCTGCTGCTGATATAGCAGATGTAGAATATGTGCTTGTTATTACAAGCTTTGTTCCGCAACCTAAATTAGATAGTGATGTGCAGGGAGGACAGGCAAAATGAGGAGACTGATTTGGCCCGTCCTGTTTCTGCTTTTAATACTGATTCAGGGTTCATTTTCTGTTTTTTATACTGGCTGGCTGGCAGTGGATTTATCATTACTGGCAATTTACAGCTATGCACTTTTGCGTGGCGAAAAATATGGCGTTCTTACAGGAGCCGGAGTCGGTTTAGTGCAGGATGCCATGACGGTAGGTATTTTTGGCTTTCATATATTTACCAGAAGTGTTGTTGGTTATCTGGTAGGCTTGACCAAAGAAAAGATTTTTAAAGAAAACAGCAGTTATCATATTATTTTAATAGGTGCCTGCAGTCTGCTGATCAGGTTCTGTTACTGGTGGCTGGAGTTGATTCGTACAGACTGGCACTGGAGCATTTTACCGGGGTTCTTATGGGATACTTTGGGTTATTGCCTGGGTAATATGCTTTGCGTAGTACCAATGGTATATATTACGAAAAAAATATATGAGTGGATTAAAAAAGAGGATATTTCATATTAAGGAAAGGGAGGAAAGTCATGCTCAATAAACATAACATTAACAGATTTTATGTAATGTTTGGTATTTGTATGTTTTTATTTATCGTGTTAATTGGACGCATGGCTTATCTGCAGCTCTGGCGCGGCGATTATTATGCCAAGCAGTCTGACGGAAACAGACTGCGTCAGTCAAAAATTATTGCTCCAAGGGGCATTATTTTAGACAGTGATGGTCATGAGCTGGTAAATAATCTTCCCGGATATGCTGTAGCACTGCAGAAGCAAAGTAAATATGATCCGGAAATGCTGAAACAATTAAGCGCTTTGCTGAATATTCCTTTAAGTGAAATTGAAAAGAAAATAGAAAGAAGCAAGAATTACTACGAGCCTATCAGGCTGAAAACTAATCTTACTCCGGAGATGGTAACTAAGATTGAAGAACAGCGTAAGGATATGCCGGATGTAATTTTAGAAGTACAGCCCATTCGCAATTACATCTACAAAGAGTTTGCTGTTCATGCACTTGGCTATGTTGGTGAAGTAAGTGCCTATGAAATAGAGCAGGGAATTTTTAAGGATGTAACGCAGGGCAGTATTGTTGGTAAATCCGGTCTTGAGCAGAGTTATGATAAATATCTGCGCGGACAGGATGGCTATTTTATGGAAGAGGTTGATGTAGCCGGTAATGTTGTACAGCATTATGATACGGTAGATCCTGTTCCCGGTAAAAATTTAAAACTGACTATTAATTACAAATTGCAAAAAACATTGGAAGAGTTTATTGATAAGCATCTTGCTTATCTGCGCAGTTCCGGTCTTGCTCCCAATGCCAGAGCAGCGGCGGTTGTGGCTATTGATCCGCGCAGCGGCGCCGTAAGAGCAATGGTAAGCCGTCCTGATTACGACCCTAATCTCTTTGTAAACGGTATTTCCTATGATGACTGGAACGAAATTAATAATGATCCCAATTATCCCATGAATAATAAGGCTATCAGCGGTGAGTATCCTCCGGGATCTACTTTTAAGATTGTAACAGGCAGTGCTGCCTTTGAATTAAATAAGGTTACACTTGATGAAGAAATTTACGATGGCGGTTTTCATCCGCTTGTTCCTACCATGGGTAATGCTGAGGGTGAAGTTCTTGGTTGGCTGAGCTTTATTGAAGCTTTGGCAAAGTCTGATAACGTGTATTTTTATGAACTTGGTTATCGTGTTGGTATTGATAATATCAGCAAATATGCTGCCATCTACGGGTTTGGTCAGAAAACAGGCATTGATCTGGAAGGAGAAAGCAGAGGACTTGTAGCTTCCAAACAGGTAAAACGTGATATCTGGGATGAAGACTGGCGGCTTGGTGATACATTCAACGCGGCTATCGGACAGGGTTTTAATCTGGCTACACCACTACAGCTGGCTGCTATGCTCAGCAGTGTTGCAAATGGCGGCACCAGATATCAGCCATATCTTGTAGACAGTATTTTAAATGCTGATGGCAGTCTGTTTCTTAAGCCTGAACGTCCGCCGGGAAAACATTTAGATGTATCTCAGAGAACTTTGGATTATATGCAGATGGGCATGAGTGCTACTACTCAGGAGGGTGGTACAGCTTCTTATTTTGATGCTTTGCCTCGTAAGGTTGCGGGTAAAACCGGTACAGTAGAAAACTCTCATGGACGCGATCATGGTATTTTTGTTGCTTATGGACCAGTAGAAGATCCGGAACTTGTTGTTGTTGCTCTTGTAGAACAGGGCGGTTTTGGTACTTCGGCAGCAGGTCCTATTGTATATAAAGTTTTTGAAGAGCATTTCCGTGAAGAAGGCTTGATTCCGGAAGCAGATGAAACAGCTGAGAAAATTTAAGAGTAAAGAAAGGACACAGCATGGATTTTAAACGTATTGTACGAAATTTGGATTGGTGGCTGTTAGGCGCTGTTCTTGTGTTAATGAGCTGTGGGCTTATTCTTATTGAAAGCGCTACCTATTCGTTTGCTGAAAGTACAGGCCGTGCCTGGCATGTTGACAGGCAGGCTACTTTCATGATTGTGGCGCTTATAATGGCTGCTGTATCACTGAAATTTGATTATCGTGTGCTGAAAAGTTATGCCACATATATGTACATAGGAAATGTAATACTGCTTCTTGCGGTTATGGTTTTTGGTGTAACCATGCTTGGTGCTCAGCGCTGGATTCAGATTGGACCTGTATCATTCCAACCCAGTGAATTTGCCAAGGTATTTTTGATAATATGCCTGGCGGCATTTATGGAAAAAAGAATTGAATGGCTGGAGTCATTTAAGGACTATCTTCCGGTTTTTTGTTATATTTTTATTCCTTTTATTCTGGTTATGAAGCAGCCTGATCTTGGCACGTCACTGACTTTTATTGCCATATTGCTGGGTATGATTTTTGTCAGCGGATTTAAATATAACTGGTTTGCGAAGCTTAGTGTTCTTTTTGTGGCACTTTTGCCGGCATTCTGGATGATTTTAAAAGATTATCAGAAAAATCGTATCAGAGTTTTTCTTGATCCGGAGCTGGATCCTTTTGGCAGCGGATATCACGTAATTCAGTCTAAGATTGCCATTGGCAGCGGCGGCTTTTTTGGCAAAGGCTGGCTGGAAGGAACTCAAAGTCAGCTGAACTTTCTGCCTGAAAATCATACGGATTTTATCTTTGCCGTAGTTGGTGAAGAGTTTGGCTTTATTGGCTGTGTATTTATCATATCTTTGTATATGATTATTATCTGGAGAGCGATTACTATTGCTTTAAATGCAGAAGATGATTTTGGTACTTTGCTTGCCGTCGGTGTTGCTTCCATGTTTATGTTTCATATTGTAGTCAATATAGGTATGACTGCAGGGGTAATGCCTGTTACCGGTGTGCCTCTGCCATTTTTAAGCTATGGTGTAAGTTCGCTTACTACGAATGTTGCGCTGGTAGCACTTTTGCAGAATATAAAAGTTCGTAATCAGAAACTGCAGTTTTAAGGAGGATTTATGGATAATCAGTTAACCATTGATATATTAAGCAGTGTACAAAAGCCTGCTCGTTACACTGGCGGGGAATTTGGCAGTATTATTAAAAGTGCCGAAGAAACTCAGGTAACTATTGCTCTGGCTTTTCCGGATGTTTATGAAGTTGGCATGAGTTATCTGGGATTTAAGATTTTGTATCATCTGCTGAATAAAGAAGAAGGTGTTGCGGCAGAGCGTGTTTATGCTCCATGGGTTGATATGGAAGCAAAAATGAGAGAGAATAACATTCCTCTGCGTACTCTGGAAACAGAAAAAGTTTTGCAGGACTGCGATTTTGTGGGTTTTACTCTGCAGTATGAGCTTTCTTATACCAATATTTTGAATATGCTTGACCTTGGTAAAGTGCCTTTATCAGCTGCAGAGCGCAAGGATACAGATCCCTTTGTTATAGTTGGCGGTCCTTGTGTATATAATCCTGAACCTTTGGCTGACTTTATTGACTTTGCCATTATCGGTGAAGGCGAAGAAGTAATGGTAGAGCTGATGGACTGCTATAAAATGTGGAAAAAAGCAGGTAAAAATGGCGGTCGTCAGGGATTTTTAAATGAAGTAGTAAAAATTAAAGGTATTTATGTACCTTCTTTTTATAAAGTAACTTATAATCAGGATAATACAGTAGCCAGTGTTGTGCCTGTACATGAGAATGCTCCTGCTGCTGTTGAAAAACGTGTTGTAAAAGATATGAACAGCATAGATTTCCCTACAGCGCCAATAGTTCCTTTTGGTGAAATTGTACATGATCGTATTATGCTGGAAGTATTCCGCGGCTGCAGCCGTGGCTGTCGTTTCTGTCATGCAGGCATGGTATACCGTCCTGTACGTGAACGCAAACCGGAGGTATTAAAAGCACTGGCACGTCAGCTGGTTGATAATACAGGTTATAACGAAATATCTTTGGTATCTTTAAGTACGGCAGATTATTCCTGCCTGGCACCGATGATTCACGAACTGATTGAAGAGTTTAAAAATGAAAAGGTAAGTGTATCACTTCCTTCTTTGCGTATAGATAGCTTCAGTGTTGATATTGCCAAGGAAGTTCAGGCTGTGCGCAAAAGCGGCCTGACTTTTGCTCCGGAAGCTGGAAGTCAGAAAATGCGTGATGTAATTAATAAAGGTGTTACTGAAGATGATTTAATGAATGCTGTTGGAGCTGCTTTTGCCTCCGGATGGAGCAGCGTAAAGCTGTATTTTATGATTGGTCTTCCCGGTGAAACTGACGAGGATATTCTGGCTATTGCTGATTTAGCAAAAAAGGTTCAGTATAAATATTATGAGGTAACAGGAAAACGCGGCGCAAAGGTAACCGTAAGTGCATCTTCCTTTGTACCTAAACCATATACTCCTTTCCAGTGGTTTGCCCAAAATGATCTGGAAACATTGCGCAGAAAGCAGTTTTTACTGAAAGACGCTTTAAAAGTAAAGAATATCACCTTCCAGTACCATGATGCTAAAACAGGTATTATTGAAGCAGTCTTTGCCAGAGGAGACCGCAGACTTGGCAAAGCATTGCTTAACGCATGGCAAAAGGGCGCACGCTTTGACGGCTGGACAGATTGTTTCTCTTATGATTTATGGCTGGAAGCGCTGGCAGAAGCAGGTCTGGATAAAGAATTTTATGCTGCACGCGACCGCAGCAAAGATGAAGTGTTCCCCTGGGAGCATATTCAGCCGGCTGTTGCACGCGGATTTTTGTGGCGTGAATGGGAAAAAGCTCAGGTTCAGCAACTGACACATGACTGCCGCCGCAGCACCTGTACCGGCTGCGGTGTATGCCAGAAACTTGGTGTAGATATTATTGACTGGGGAGGAAAAGCATAATGAAACTTCGTATGCAGATAACTAAAGACAAAGACATTCGCTTTATATCCCATCTGGAATATATCCGTACCATTGAAAGAGCAATTCGCAGAGCCAAAATTCCTGCTGCATATTCTGAAGGATTTAATCCGCATATGAAATTTTCTCTGGCATCTGCTTTGGGCGTTGGTGTTGTAAGTTATACAGAATTTGTTGAAATTGAACTTGCTGAACCAATGGAAGTTGAAACTGCTGCAGTTAGACTTGCAAAAGCTTTGCCGAGAGGTATAAGAATTATTGCCGGTGATGCCGTAGAAAATAATTATCCTGCACTGATGGCTCAGGCTGGCGGAGCAAGTTATCGTGTTACTTTGCCTTATGACGGTGATATAAGCGAGGCTGCTGCAGATTTTAATAACAGAGCAGAGCTGCTGTTTAAAAAGATTGCTCCTAAGAAAAAAGACAAGGTCAAAGAAATTGATGTTAAATTCTTTATTTCGCAAATCAGCACAGAAAATATTGCTGGTAACATTGTTTTTATCTTCGACTGCAAAATTACTCAGACGGGAAGTATGAAAGCAGTAGATCTGCTGAATGCTTTAAATGAGCAGTATGATTTAAATCTGCCTGTAGAAAAAGCGGATATTGAGCGTCTTGCTTTATATAAATATGATAAAAAAGGTAATAAAACTTCCATGCTGGAGGCAAACGCCTTTAAAATGTAAAAAAAGGGTTATGAGTTTATACTCATAACCCTTTTTTATGTTCGTATTTTAAATGTTATCGGAATATTTGCATAGCATGGTATTTTTGTACCAACACTGTTTTTGGCACTTATAAAGCGCCATTTATAGCATGCTTTGACTGCAGCAGCATCAAGATTACTGTTTCCGGAAGAAGAGACTACTGTCACATTTTCAACTGTACCATCTGTAGTGATAAGTAGTCTTAAAATAGCAGTACCCTCAATTTTTGCATTTCTCTCAGCTGATGGATAAACTGGCTGACTGCTTTTTATTATTCGTGGAGGTACTGCAGGATTAGAGGTTGCACCGTTTCCAGGACCGATACCACTGCCACTGCCGGTTCCAACTCCTGAACCATGACCGCCACCGCTGCCTGTTCCGCTGCCGCTTCCACTTCCTTCACCTGTATTATTGGAGCTTTTTGTGGAAGATTGAGAAAAAGCAGCTTTTTTAACCTGTGGTTTTGGCTTTTCCTGCATATTTTCAACAATAGCATCGTTTTCAAGTGGTTGAATATCTTCTGCTGCATCCTGTTGTTCAGCAGCTATTTCAGCAGTTGCTGCACTATCTCCACTGCCGCCGCCTCCGCCAACAAAAGCTATTTCAACAATATCTTCTTTAGCATGAGTAGAGGATAAAATACCTGTAAATGCGATAATCAGAAAAACAATAATATGAATAAATACAGAACCAAGATAACTTATTTTTCTATATTTGCGGCTATCCATTATTAACAGCTCCGTCAGTAGCCAGACCAAAACGAGTAATACCTGCACCTTTTAGCCTGTCAATTAATTTGATTACCTTACCATAATCAATATTTTTTTCTGCACGAATAACAACAGCAAAATTGCTGTTGTTTTTTTGTTCCATGCTTGCCTGCATGATTAGTGAAGACATATCAGTCTGCGCGTCGCCGAGATAAATACTGCCATCATTTTTTAAAGTTACAGCAAAAGTAGACATTGTATCAGTTGCTGCGTTAGCAGCCTGAGGAAGCTTTACCGGAATAGTTTTTAAATCAATCATATACATGGTGCTGAGCATAAAAAACACCAGAAGAAAAAACATAATATCAATCATCGGTATAATATTGAGCTCTGGAACTTTATTGCAGCGAACGTCTCTTAATTTCATTACTGTTTACCTCGTTTGTCTGCTTCTATACAGGCAGAGAAACACTGCTCCATATCAGTAATAATATTATCCATACGATGAGAAAAATATGAATGAACGCACAAAGATAAAATTGCAACGCACAACCCAGCGGCAGTTGCTATTAAGGCTTCACCTATTCCGCCTGTTATAGCAAGAGGAGCACCGGCCTGTACATTAAAAATACTAAAAGCACCAATCATACCGATAATAGTACCAAGTAAGCCTAAAAGTGGGGAAAGAGTAACAATAATGCTCAGATAATCAAGCTTATTGCGAAGTTTAGCAATATAAATACTTGCCTGAGATTCAAAAAAGGCTTCTAAATGCTCACCTTGCAGATTTTTATCAGCAGCAGCAGTTAAAATTGCAGAACATTGTCCTTGTGCGTTTTTTGCCAGAGCGGCAGCCTCACAATCCTTGCTGTCTGCTAAAAGCTGACAATATTCTCCAGAAAATTTGGTTCCTGAACTGCTGTTTTTATAAAATAAAAATCTTTCGATAGCAATGGAGATAACTGTTAATGAGCATAATAACAGCGGCCACATAACAAGACCACCTTTGTGAAAATACATTATTGTTTGATTAATTGCATCCATATTTTGCCTCCTAAATAAAAATACCCCCTGCAAAGGCACAGGAAGGCAAGGAAGTCTTGTTCTTCACCATATCGCTCGCAGGATCAGAAAAGTACAGGCAGCTTTCTGGCTTCAAACAGGCAGTAAGCCTGCTTTTACAGTGGCGGGACCGCATCATTACGATTTAGCATTATATAAAACCTGAACTTTAATGCAATATTATTTTGTTAGGATATTATCATTAAACGTTATAAAAGTCAATATAATAAAATAAATAAAATGATAAAGAAATAGAATAAAGTATTAAAGATAAATAGTAATTAGTATTGACAAAGAAATGGCGAAATAGTAAAATAACCGCAAACAGAATAGATTTTGTATTTTAGGTGTAGAAATACTTAATAGAGAAACAGGTTAAAAGCCTGTGCGGTCCCGCCGCTGTAATGCAGAGCAAGCCTTAGAATGTCACTGGGAAACTGGGAAGGCAAGGTAAGCGATGAAGCAGAGCCAGAAGAACTGCCTGAGATAATGCTGTATATTTCTGCGAAAGACGGAAAAAGCAAGGTAGGTAGTAGTGTTGCGCTTTTTTGCATTTGTGCAGAAAAGCGTTTTTTATTTTTGTATTTAAAATTTTACAAGCGAAACACGGCCAGCTCGGTAAAATTTTAAAAATATCTAAAAATTATAAGAGGTGTAGAAATGCTAAAATTTAAAAAATCT
>CAUDEF010000026.1 GCA_958448515.1 uncultured Phascolarctobacterium sp.
TCGCGTGATTAACATCTTCTAAATCTTTCCGGGACGTTACTTTGAAATTTAACGCTTTTGCGTAATTATAAGGCTTTACTGCATAAAAAAAGCTGCTCCGGCACAAATGCCGAAGCAGCTTTTTTAAATTACTTTTATCTTTTTACTTCATATTTATCCAGATAGTTAGTCAGCATTACCAGTATGCCCATCAGCCAGAACAGCAGACCCATTTGTGTATTAAAATACACATGGTCTGTTAAGCCGCCAACGGCAATGCCCACAGTTGCCAGCACATAGCCTCTGCCTACAGCAGTAGTCCACACGCCCTTACGATTAAAGGCCAGCTTCCACGCGTAGCAGAAAAACATGCCCCACACTGCCAGAAAGGCAAAGAGTCCATGCCAGCCAAGTTCTGCCAGCACATTCAAAAACAGATTATGGCAATGATACATAATAACACTGGTATCTGCCAGATAGTAATTATATGTAGGATAAATAAACTGATAGCCATACCAGCCAACCCCCAATGGGTTAGCTTCAATAATCCAATTGGTACTTCTGAAATATGCCACGCGCAGTGCCATGGAAGTATCCTGACTGTTTAAAACAGAGATCAGCCTGTGCCACACAGCATCACCGCCAAAGTACAGGGCGCAGGCAGTTACCAGTGCCACGGGTACAAAGGCCTTGTGATAAAACAGCATGCAGAAGACTACCAGCATTGCACCGCACGCCAGCCAGTTGCCTCTGGAATAGGTAAAGAGCAGGCAGCAGGCAGCCAAAAGTCCTGTAATAACAAGCCACAGACGCAGCCTTCTGTTTTTAAAGACGCTGAAAAATGCCGCCACATAAGAAATTACCAGCACCAGGTACCCTGCCAGAATATTGGGATTTACAAGGGTGGAATACACTCTTATTTTCAGCTCCGGAAAGGTATTGGGGTCCACCCACACGCCTTCTACAGCAGCGCCAAAGATCTTCTGCAAAATACCGATAATACTTACGGCAACAGAAACGGTCAAAAAGGCACCGATAAGCTGCAGAGGACGGGGCAGGCGCAGAAAGCGCTCGCGCCAGTTTCTGACAGGGGGCAGTACTAAAAAGCTGTTGGGCCTAAGCCAGCCATACCGCAAAAGTACAAAAATCAGCGCCGCATACTGTCCCACTACATACAAAAAGTTAAAGGACGAAGCAAATTTATCTGCTGACAGATGCAAGGACAGCCAGCCGATAACCAGGAGCAGATATAAAAGTCCCTGCTGCCATTTTTTTAAAATTTTGCGTTTACGTTTATGCCAGGAGCCAATCAGCGCGCAGATAAAGGTAATGCTTACGCAAAAGGCAGTAAACGCCTGATTTAAAGGGATAACCGCTACTGTAAAAAGCAGCATGTAATAGACAATTTTATCCAGTTTATCAGTATAAGCTTTTAATGCCATTGCTCCTGCTCCCGCTGCAAACGCGCTTTAAATTCGCCAACAAGATACAGACTGCCGCAGACGCAGACAACGCCGTCATTACCTGCTGCCTGCACAGCTTTGGTATAAGCCTGCATCAAATCATTTTCCGCAATGGCATTACCGCCGATAAGCTCTGTTAAAGCTTCAGCAGATGCCGCTCTGTTGTTATCGCTTACCTTAACTGTATGTACAGTATCTTTATCAGTAATCAGAGTTTTGATAACACTGGTCATATCTTTATCGCCCATCATGCCAAAAACAAACTGTACAGCTTTGCCCGGGTAATATTTATCCAGTGCTTTGCGCAGTGCCAGCGCTCCGTCAGGATTATGGGCGCCGTCTAAAATAACATCCGGCTCTGTGGCAATGCGTTCCAGTCTGCCCGGCCACAGGGTATTTGCTACGCCTATATGCAGTGCCAGCTCGTTAATACGGTCATCCTGTTTGGAAATCAGCTTGGCGGCTACAACTGCCACGCTGGTATTTTTTATCTGATGTTCACCGGGAAGTTTAACAGAGTAGTCAGAATGGTAAAAATCGCCTGCATGGAGGGTAAAGGTCTGCCCTTCCATGGAGCTTGTTACCTCTGTGCCGTAAAAGGCCTTGCCGTAAAGGTAAACAGGCGCCTCCTTAAACATGGCCATGGTAACAATGGGACCCAGTGCTTCTTCGCCTTCAGCAGCAGTAACAAGGGGTACCTTTTCCTTAATGATGCCAGCTTTCTGCATGGCAATACGCGCCAGAGTATCACCGCAGCGGTCAGTATGATCTAATGAAACATTGGTAATTACAGATACCACAGGAGTGATGATATTGGTAGAATCCCACAGTCCGCCAAGACCAACTTCGATTACGGCATAATCAACCTTCTGCAGATAAAAATGCAGAAAAGCTGCCGCTGTTAAAATTTCAAACTGAGTAGGCTGCTCGCAGACACCTTTTTTTACAATGCTGTCAGCAGCTGCTTTAACAGCGGTAATGGCAACAGCAAAATCTTCATCACTGATATCCTGTCCGTTAATGCTGATGCGTTCGTTATATTTTACCAGATGTGGTGAGGTAAACTTGCCTGCTTTAAGACCTGCCGCCAGCAGAATATTGGTAATCATGCTGCTGACAGAGCCTTTGCCGTTGGTACCGGTTACATGAACAGTTTTTATTTTCTGCTCCGGATTGCCCAGCTCACGCATCAGACCCTCAATACGTTCCATGCCCAGCTGAATGCCAAATTTGCCAAGGCTTTCCAGATAGGCCAAAGATTCCTGATAATTCATAATTGCCTCCATAAATTTATGCAGAAAGGCACGACTGCAAAGCCGTGCCTGTGCAAGCTGTTTAGCTTATAAGGTTTTCAAATATTCAAGACGTTCGTTAATAGCAGCTTTTTTGCTGTTTAACTCTTCTGCTTTAGCTTTTTCTTTTTCGATAACGTCAGCAGGAGCCTTAGCCAGGAAGCCTTCGTTGCCCAGCTTGCCGTTAACGCGAGCCAGCTCTTTTTCAATAGTGGTCAGCTCTTTGGTCAGACGCTGATTTTCTTTTTCGACGTCAATAAGACCAGCCAAGGGCAGATATACTTCAATGCCGCTGACAACTGCTGCCATGGCGTTTTCAGGTTTAGCCGCATTTTCGTCCAGTACAGTCAGTTCGCTGATTGCGCCCATAAGATGTACATAGTTTTCGTTGGCAATGATGCCGTCTTTCAAATCAGCAGCTGCCAGCATGATTGCCGGAACTTTCTTTCCGGGCGGTACGTTTACTTCCGCACGCATGTTGCGGATAGCTTTGATGCTGTCCATAATTGCATTCATCAGGCGTTCAGCTTCGTCATCCATCAGTGCCGGATCAGCTTCAGGCCATTTGGAGATCATGATGCTGTCTGCTTCATGAGGCAGGCATTGATAGATTTCTTCGGTGATGAACGGCATGTAAGGATGCAGCAGCTGCATTGCAGAGGTAAGCACCTGTGCCAGTACATGCTGCGCGGTAGCACGTTCTTCGGCATTTTCTTTATTGTACAGACGAGGTTTAGCAAGCTCGATATACCAGTCGCATACTTCGCCCCAGATGAAGTCATAAATCAGGCGGCCAGCTTCGCCCAGTTCAAATTTGCCCAGAAGGTCAGTTACAGACTGAGAGGTGTGCTGCAGGCGGGATAAAATCCATCTGTCAGCCAGAGTGTACGGAGCAAGTTTGGCATTGGGGTCATAGCCTTCAATGTTCATCAATGCAAAACGGGATGCATTCCAGATTTTGTTAGCAAAGTTACGGGTAGATTCCACACGTTCCCAGTAGAAGCGCATATCGTTGCCCGGAGTATTGCCGGTAATAAGCATAAAGCGCAGAGTATCAGCGCCGTATTTATCAATAACTTCCAGCGGATCGATACCATTGCCCAGGGATTTAGACATTTTGCGGCCCTGGCTGTCGCGAACAAGACCATGGATGAATACTTTTTCAAAAGGAATTTCATGCATAAATTCCATACCCATAATCAGCATGCGCGCAACCCAGAAGAAGATAATGTCATAACCGGTTACCAGTACGCTGGTAGGATAGAACTGGTTAAGAAGCGGAGTTTTTTCCGGCCAGCCCATAGTGGAGAAAGGCCACAGAGCACTGCTGAACCAGGTATCAAGTGCGTCCTCATCCTGATGGATATGAGTGCTGCCGCATTTGGGGCAGGCAGTTAAATCAGTGCGGGAAGCCATCATTTCGCCGCAGTCATCGCAATACCATACAGGAATACGGTGACCCCACCAGATCTGACGGGAAATACACCAGTCACGGATGTTTTCCATCCAGCCGGTATAGGTTTTGGTAAAGCGTTCCGGAACAAACTGAGTGCGGCCGTCTTCAACGCAGTCAACTGCAGCTTTTACCAGCGGCTCCATTTTTACAAACCATTGAGTAGAAACAAGAGGTTCTACAACACTGCCGCAGCGCTGGCAATGACCAACTGCATGAGCGTGTTCTTCAATTTTAACAAGATAACCCTGTTCTTTTAAGTCATTAACAAGGTTTTTACGGCATTCATAACGTTCCTGACCTGCATATTTGCCGGCTTCTTCAGTCATTAAGCCGTTCATGCCGATAACAACGATGCTGGGCAGGTTGTGACGCAGGCCCATTTCATAGTCGTTGGGGTCATGGGACGGAGTAATTTTAACAGCGCCGGTACCAAATTCCAGATCAACATAGCTGTCAGCAATAATAGGAATAGTACGGTCGGTTAAAGGCAGGCGCAGAGTTTTGCCTACCAGATGTCCATAGCGGGGATCTTCCGGATTTACAGCAACTGCAGTATCGCCCAGCATGGTTTCCGGACGGGTAGTAGCAATGGTCAGGTAAGTACCTTCTTCTTCCACAACAGGATAACGTACATACCACAGATTACCTGCATCATCTTTATGTTCAACTTCAATATCGCTGAGAGCGGTGTTGCAGTTTACGCACCAGTTGGTAATACGGGTGCCTTTATAGATAAGGCCTTTTTCATATAAGGAGCAGAATACTTCGCGTACTGCCTGAGAGCAGCCTTCATCCATAGTAAAGCGTTTGCGTTCCCAGTCGCAGGAAACGCCCAGGCATTTTAACTGGTTGATAATACGGTCGCCGTACTGATCTTTCCACTGCCATACGCGTTTTAAGAATTCTTCGC
The DNA here is from genome assembly GCA_958448515.1 of uncultured Phascolarctobacterium sp. Lineage (GTDB taxonomy): Bacteria > Bacillota > Negativicutes > Acidaminococcales > Acidaminococcaceae > URXU01. The sequence goes on from CAUDEF010000026.1 coordinate 5,101, forward strand.
GGCCAAGGTCATAACGGGTTTTGCCTTCTTCTTTTTTCAGCACTTCTTCTACTTTAATCTGAGTAGCAAGACCTGCATGGTCATAACCGGGCATCCACAGAGTATTATGTCCCATCATGCGGTGCCAGCGGATTAAAATATCCTGCAGAGTGTTATCCAGCGCATGGCCCATGTGCAATTGGCCGGTAATGTTCGGAGGCGGAATAACAATGCTGAAAGCATCTTTGCCTTCTTCTACCTCTGCATGAAAATAGCGATGTTCTTCCCAGAATTTATACCATTTTTTCTCTACGGAAGCAGGGTCATAAACTTTAGGAATGTTATGTTCTTCACTCATCAAATATTCCTCCTGTACAATCATAAATAAAAAAGTCCTGTTCAACTGAACAGGACGAGTTATCGCGGTACCACCTATTTTCTCTGCCAAAAGCAGAGCACTTAAATCGTTTAACGCACGTCTACGTTCAAACCTACTGTTATTTCAGTCTGAAAGCTCCGGGGCTACAAAATCTGCTGCATTGCACGGCTTGCACCAACCGCCGCTTCTCTAAAGCTCTGCCTTGCGGATTTACTCCCTTTCACAGCCTTTTGATATTTTGTTATACACTATATATTAACAACAAACATCACTCAATGTCAATGTTTTTATAGATGTTGTATGAACATTTCCATATATTGTCTTTTTTGTATAAAGTAACTACTTAATTCTTCTCTTGTATTTACTACAGTGATTTTTCATACTTTATCGTTCATGCTCATTCTTTTGAGCCCAAAAGAACGAGCCAAGAAAAGGCTTTTTCTTACTGTAGCCTAGCGATAGCGGACATTGCGGCTTTTAAAGCACAGTCCTCGGTTAAATACATGCCGAGGACTGCTCTTAATTTACGCAATATAGAAGCCAAGCCGCCTGCCGTCTATCGCACTGATGTAAGCAATTAAAAAATGTAATCAAAATAAAATTTTTCTAAAGCCAAGATAAATTCGCGTACTCAATGCCGAAGACGGTGGGTGAGCCGGCATTCAACCTGCACAAAATACAAATAGCGCCCGGCACGTTTTTCACCGGGCGCGTTGCTTGTAGGCTCACAACATCCGCGCAGGCTCTCGAACAAAACAGGCGTTTTGGCTACACCTTTTTCGCCTGTAAAAAGGTGTAATACATAATATAAACTAAATTTACACGCAACCCATTAATTTAAGAGAAACCTAAACTAAACAATTTAATAATCTGCTATAAACAAACTTTACTAAACTCAAGATAAGTTCACGTACTCAATGCCGAAGACGGTGGGTGAGGCGGCATTCAACCTTCTCTAAACACAAATAGCGCCCGGCACTTTTTTCACCAGGCGCGTTACCTGTAGGTTCACAACATCCGCGCAGGCTCTCGAACAAAATCAGGCGTTTTGGCTACACCTTTTTCGCCTGTAAAAAGGTGTAATAACAAATCCTCTTTACTCACCCATAATCGGATAGTCGTAGTACTTGGCAATTTCAAGTCTTCTGCCTGCTTCGCCGTCAACCAGCTTATAATCAATCTGCCTTATCATACCGTTCATATAAAGCTGATCGTCATTTTCCAAAATCACAGGAAATCTGCGGCAGAAAGAATTTTCTACCATAGCCATTTCATCAAAACCTTTGTAGCCTGTGTAGGCAGCCTCTTTTGCATCAGGATCCGGCAGATACACCATGCTCATGGACTTGCCATTATTGCTGGAATATCCCAAAAGCTTCATCTGACGGGCAGGAGTATCAGATTTTAAATATACAAAAAGCTCCGGCTGGTTATCCCCATTCAGATCACCAATTTCTGCCTTGCTGAACTTAAATCCTGAAATATTATGTTTTTCTGTATATTTGCCGTCATTAAAGGTAAAAATCAAATTTTTGCCCTCTTCCTTAACGGTGTAATCAACGTCATTCCATTCAAATTCATGTACAGTTTTATCCTGAGGCTTTTTTAACTTAATAGGTTTGGAATAGCTGATACTGTCATCAGCATAGGCAACAGACGCAAAGGCCAGTAAAGTAACTGCAGCAGTTGCAAATAAAACTTTTTTCATAAAGCATCCTCCCTCTCACGCCAAAACTAATTACATGCAGTAAAATTCCATAAACATGAGTAAAAGTCCTGCTTTATCTTCTGCGGCAGCGCAAAAAAAGAGGTACGACCAAAGCCATACCTCTTAAATTTAACTATTTTTTCTGCCCGCTGCAGCAGGAAGGCTTTCCCTTACCTGCCGAGCAGCACTTGGATGCCGGACAGCCAACACAATGCAGGCCCTGTTTTTTGGCCTTATGCAGATGTCTGACTGCCAGAAAAATTATTACGGTGATAACCGCCGCCAGAATAAAATCAGTCATAATTAAGACTCCTTATCTTGCAGCACTCAGTTTGTATTCCTTTGCCAGTTCTTTATTAGTATTGGAAATCAGATACATTACTGCAGCGCAGATTGCAGCAACTACGATAAGTCCCGGAAGGAAACCTGTACCAACGCTGCCGGTAGTGATAAAAGTACCAATCTGATATACAAGGAATGCTACAACATAGCCTGTTGCAAACTGCAGAGCAACGCCGCCTGCCAGCCATTTTTTGTCGCTGATTTCTGAGCTCATGGCGCCCATTGCCGCAAAGCAGGGCGGTGTATAAAGATTAAACATCAGATAAGCAAGAGCAGCCGCAGAGGTAAGACCAAAAGCTGATGCCACGTCATTGGCACCGCCAACCAAAGCCAGCTCTTCAGTATCGATAAAATTAGTAATGCCATAAACAACAGCCAAAGTGCCAACAACATTTTCTTTAGCAATAAAGCCAGTTACTGCCGCCGCTGCCAGCTGCCACACGCCAAATCCCAGAGGAATTAAAAGCACGGCAAAAGGAGAAGCAATGGATGCTAAAATAGAGGTACTTTCTAATCCTTCTTCCACCACTTCAAAATTCCAGTTAAAGGTTTGCATAATCTGCACTGCAGTGTTGCACAGTAAAATAATGGTGCTGGCTTTAACAATGTAAGCCCAGCCACGGGAGCACATGGACATAAACGCGCGTTTAACACTGGGAACTTTGTACTGAGGCAATTCAATGATGAAGAAAGATTTTCTGTTTTTGTGACCGGCAATTTTATTAACCAAAAGTGCACCGAAGAAAATCAGCGCAATGCCCATAAAGTACATTAAAGTACCAACCCAGGTAGCGTCTTCAAAAAATACACCGGCAAAAAGTGCGATTACCGGAAGTTTAGCGCCGCAGGGCATAAACGGAGAAAGCATGGCAGTTGCGCGGCGTTCACGTTCGTTGCGGATAGTGCGGCAGGCCATAATACCAGGAATAGCGCAGCCTGTTGTAATAATAAAGGGAATTACAGATTTACCGGAAAGACCAACCTTTTTGAAAATCGGATCCAAAACAACACTTACACGCGCCATATAGCCGCAATCTTCCAAGAGAGCAATTAAAAAGTACATTACCATAACCAAAGGCAAAAAGCCTACTACTGCGCCAACACCGCCGATAATGCCATCAACTAAAAGTGCCTGCAGAAGCGGAGAGCTGCCCTCTACCATACCTGCAACACTTTCCTGGAAGGATTCAATCCAGGCAACCAGTGTGTCTGCTAAAAATGGTCCGAAGGTACTTTGAGAAATATCAAAAACAAGATACATTACCAGAGCAAAAATAGGAATGCCCAAAAATCTGTTAGTCAAAACAGCATCAAGCTTATCCTGAGAATTTTTCTCTTTGGTCAGCACTTTTCTTGTTTCCACTGCCCTAACAACTTCATTAACAAAGCTGAAACGTTTTCTGTCTGCCTCAACAACAGCTTCTTTACTTACAAGATCAATCTCGCCTTCGCTGTAAGGAGCAATCTGCTGAGTATTTACGCGTGCTGCAGCTGCGTTAATAACTTCGTCAAGGCCTTTGCCTTCTGTGGAAACAGTTCTGACAACCGGACAGCCAAGCTTTTTGCTTAATGCGTCAATGTCAATTTTGGTTTCGTTTTTATCATTGATATCATATTTGTTCAAAGCTACCACTACAGGGATTCCCAGTTCCATCAGCTGAGTAGTAAAAAAGAGACTGCGGCTTAAATTAGTAGCATCAACAATATTGATAATTACATCGGGATTTTCATTTTTTACATAACTGCTGGTAATACTTTCTTCAGAAGTAAAAGGAGACATGGAGTATGCACCCGGCAAATCCACTACAGTTACATCAGCTGCGCCATATTTACGGCTGAGTGCAGCTTCCTTTTTATCTACGGTAACGCCGGCCCAGTTACCCACCTTTTCATTTCGTCCTGTCAGGGCATTATACATTGTTGTTTTGCCGCTGTTGGGATTTCCGGCTAATGCAAATTTCATCACTTTTCCTCCTTCATGCAATCACTAACTTTTTTATTTTATTAGCTTTAGCTAACTTTATACTAAAAATAAAAGGCTTTCGCCTTTTATTTTAAAACAATTTTAAATCAAAATAGTTTCTGCCAGTTCATTATCAATGGTATAGCGTCCATCTTTAACAGCAATAATGCAGCCACTGCTGAGGTGAGAAATAACTGTAACAGGCTCACCGCTGTAGCAGCCTAAAGAAAACAGGAAAGCATCAACTTCCTCGTCACCGCTTACTACATCCTGAATGATATATTCCTGGCCTTCAAAAGCTTCTGTTAAATTCATAATAATCTCCTGTCATTTTAACTGGAGTTAGCATTTGATAACTCATATAAAATATATCATCATCTATATGCATTGTCAATAAAAGTTTTTAGCATTTGCTAACTTTTTATTTTAGTTTGATTGCGATTACTTTTTTTATTTTTAACCTCTTACAGTTTTTTATACAAAATTCTGACAGAGTTCAGCACGCACAGCATGGCTACACCGGTATCGGCAAAAACCGCTGCCCACATGGAAGCATAACCTGAAAGTCCGGCTGCCATAATTACAGCTTTGACTGCAAGAGCAAAAATTACATTTTGCCAGGCAATGGAGGCAGTAGCTTTGGCAATGGCAATTGCCCGCGGCACAGCCTGCATTTCAGATTTCATAAAGACAACATCGGCTGCTTCAATAGCCGCATCGGCACCGCTGCCCATAGCAGCACCTACATCAGCTCCTGCAAGTACCGGCGCGTCATTAATGCCGTCACCTACAAACATAACGCTGCCATATTTTTTCCTCAGCTCAGTCATTCTGCTTAATTTATCCTGAGGCAGCAGTTTGGCGTGCACTTCTGTAATGCCTGTCAGCTCTGCAATGGCTGCAGCTTCTCTTTTGCTGTCGCCTGTGAGCATAACTGTTGCCAGTCCCTGCTTTTTCAGGGTCTGTATCGCAGCTGCCGCATCAGCTTTAACTGTGTCGCTGATGATGATCTGACCAAAATATTTGCTGCCTGCAGCAACTAAAACTTCACTGCCGCCTGCAGCCTCTTCATAATCAGGACACTTAACGGCAAACCTTGCCAGCAGCTTTCTGTTGCCGCACAAAATGCGTTCTCCGTTAATAAAAGCTGCCAGACCTTCCCCTGCATACTCTTCAAAGCTGTCAGGATTTGACAGATCCATCTCTTTATCAGCTGCTGCCTTGACAATGCTGACAGCAATGGGATGTGATGAAACCTGCTCAGCACCTGCCGCTGCTGCCAGAAGTTCGTCTGCACTGACGCCCTCTGCAGGAGCAAGCTTCTGCACAGTAAAATCACCTTTAGTAACAGTACCTGTTTTATCTAAAACAACGGCTTTAACATTTTTCAAAGCTTCTATAACAACGCCGCCCTTAAATAAAACACCATATCTGGAACCTGCGCCGATACCGCTGAAAAATGCCAGCGGCACGCTGAGCACCAGAGCACAGGGACAGCTGATAACAAGAAAGGTCAGCGCCGTGTAAATCCACTGCTGCCAGTTACCTGTTATCAGTGACGGCACAACCGCAGTCAAAATTGCCGCACCTACCACAAAGGGAGTATAGATTCTGGCAAAGCGGGTGATGAAGCGGTCAATTTTAGGCTTGCTGGCAGCCGCATTTTCCACAGAGTTTAAGATTTTAGTTACCATGGACTCTGCCAGTACTTTTTCTACTCGGATTTTTAACATGGCTGAAGTATTGACGCAGCCGGAAATCACCTGATCACCTGCACGCTTACGCACCGGAACGGGCTCGCCGGTAATGGCAGAAGTATCCAGCATGCTTTCACCTTCTGCCACTACACCGTCTAAAGGAATGCGGTCACCTGCGCGCACCAGCAGCACATCACCTGCTTTAACCTCTGCAGCAGGCACTACCTTAATTTCTCCATCGGTAATGAGATTTGCCACCTCCGGACGCATATCCACAGCCTCCATAATCTGACTGCGGCTTTTTTCCACAGCGCAATGCTCAAAATATTCGCCAATACGATAAAAGAACATAACGCCAACAGCTTCTTCCCATGCCTGAATGGCAAAGGCGCCCAAAGTAGCAATGGTAATCAAAAAGTTTTCGTCAAAAACATGGCCTTTAAAAATATTCCTTACTGCCTCGGCAACAATGCGTCCGCCCAGCAGTACATAAGCAATAACCAGCAGATATAAATGATACTCTTCCGGAACAATGCTCAGCCACTCAGCACTGATGAAAAGAGCGCCACCAACAATAATCTCTGCCAGCTCCCTTTTCTTTTTTAAGGCAGACCACAGATTCTCTTCTGCATCCGTCTGCGTTTTATCACTTTCAGAGCGAACAATAACCTCGCTTTCGATACTCTGGCAGATTTGCTGAATTTTATCCAGCAAGTCAACATCCTCGGAAACTGTAAGTCGCAGCTTTTTGGTAGCAAAGGTAATATTGGCACCTGCCACGCCGGGCAAAGCAGCGATAGCTCGTTCCATTTTAGCCGCGCAGTTGGCACAGCCCAGGTTTTCCAGCAGATAGACCTGCTGAATACCATCAATGTTCACAGCACTTTTTCCTTCGCAGCATTCGTCCTCATGCTTATGCTCATGCTCGCCGCAGCAGCTTTCCCCATGATTATGTCCATTACAGCATCCATTTTCATGTTTATGCTGGTGCAACTCATTTTTCTTCATCAAAATCACTTCTTTCTACATATGAGCAATTATTCAAATATAATTCAAAAATATATAAGCATAATTTATATGAGTAATCGTTCAGATATTACTGAAAAAAAATTATGCTCTTATCATGCTCATATTATAACACATGAATAATTGTTCATCTATAGTTTTTTGTAAAATTTTCCAAAAAAATTACAGCCTGCAAAAAAATATCCGCAGGCTGTATAAATTATTACAAACAGATTATAAAATTGTCAGCAAAACTTTTTTCAGCAATATTGTCTAATATATTTTTTACGCTTTCCAGATATTCTTTTTCATCATCACAGACTATTATTTTCACAGTTTTTCCTTTAAGCATCAGAATGTCCAGCGCACGCCTGCGTTCCAGCCCCAGTCTTTTTCAAAATCGCCGCCGAAGGTTTTTTCTACATCAAAGTAGATATGGTTGTTTTTGCCTGTCTGGATGGCTGCACCGATACCAATTTCTCCCCAGGTATCGCCAAAGGAACCATCTTTGCGCAGGACATCACCTGTTGCTGTGTCTGTCATATCGAGACTGTAATCGCCTAAGAATTCGTGCAGCAGGTTTGCTTTTAAGTAAAGGTTTGTTTTTTCGTCTATATCTCTGCCGATGTTGAAGCCTATGCGTCCTACAAGACTGCTGATACCGCCCTGATCTACAGCAATGCCGTTGTTCAGTTTATAGTTATCTCCTCCCAGATAGCCAAAGGTCAGCTGGCTCTGAGGCTCAATGTACCATTTGTCCCCCAGGTCTTTTTTGCGTCCGTATTCTACGTTTACGGAGATACCCTGATTATCCATGGCACCGGAGATGTTGTTGCCGTTGGTATCAAAAACACTGAAATCGTTGTCCATGTCTACAACTTTGAAAACAAAGTCCAGATAATGACCTTTGTTTCTCATGGTAGTGCTGTAGAAACTGATGGCTTTGCCGCTGTTTTCACCGCTGCCACGTTCGTAACTGCTTGTACCGTCGCTGTAGCTGATGGACGCTCCGGCATAGCGTTTATAATCTTCTGTTTCTTTGTCCAGTGTATCGTAGCCAAGTTCGTAGGTGGTGTATTTGTTTTCAAAGGCAGCACTGTCATCTCTGCTGATTTTGCTGCCGCGTACTCTGAACCATGCTCCCTG
>CAUDEF010000027.1 GCA_958448515.1 uncultured Phascolarctobacterium sp.
CCAAGTCCTTAATAACCGCTTAATTATTTTGTCCAACTTTTTGGGTGCATATCATCTTAAAAAAGACGGTATTTTTATTTTGTAATAAAGTATGCAAAAAGTTGAAAATCTGATATCATATATAGGTTAGTATTGCATAAGGGAGATTGAAAATGTTTCAGCGTTTATTAGAGTATGAAGGCGAAAGAAGCATAGCGGCATTATTGCCTATAGCTGTTTTTATCATATTATTTGTGGGAAGCGGTGTAGTAACAGGTGATTTTTACCTGATGCCGACAACATTTGCTTTTTTAGCAGCATTAATTGTTGCTTTATTACAGAATAAAAAATTTACTTTTGAACAAAAGCTTTATGTTGCTTCCAGTGGTGCCGGCGACAGCAATATAATTACCATGTGCCTGATCTATCTTCTGGCAGGTATTTTTTCGGCTATTGTTACTGCTGCAGGCGGTGTTACAAGTACGGTAAATATGGCATTGTCTTTTATACCGGCATATCTTGCCATACCAGGTTTGTTCTTAATGGGATGCTTTATTTCCATTTCCATGGGTACTTCTATGGGCACAATTGCAGCGCTGGCTCCAATTGCTGTAGATATCAGCAATAAAACCGGTTATGAAATGGCCATGTGCATAGGTGCGGTAGTGTGCGGCGCTATGTTTGGTGATAATCTGTCCATGATATCTGACACTACAATTGCTGCTGTCAGAACGCAGGGATGTGCTATGAAGGATAAATTTCTGGCTAATATTAAGATTGTTATGCCTGCTGCACTGATTACGGTTGTAATATTTTATTTAATTTCAAGCGGCAGCTCGTATGAAAACAATGGCAGTTTTGAATACAGCTTTATTCAGGTTGTACCATATCTGATGATTCTCATAGGTGCTGTATGTGGTGTTAATGTATTTGCATTGCTTATTGGCGGCAGTATTGTATCTATGCTGGTAGGATTATATACAGAGACTTTGGCTTTAGATAAAATAATGCCTGTTATAGGCGGTGGTCTTTCATCTATGTATGAGATTACTATTATTGCTATTTTAGCATCATGTATAAGTGCTTTGGTTAAAATGAATGGAGGCTTTGCCTGGATTTTACATTATGTACAAAGCAGTGTGTCCGGGTTTAAAGGAGGTCAGCTTGGTATTGGTGCTTTAGTGCTTTTAATGGATATTGCCTCAGCAAATAATACAATTGCTATTGTTCTGGCAGGCCCATTGGCGCAAAGAATTGCACACGAATATAAAATATCTCCTAAACGCAGTGCATCCTTACTTGATATATTTGCTTCTGTAGGGCAGGGACTTTTGCCGTATGGTGCTCAGCTGCTTTCTGCAGCAGCTCTTACAGGACTTACTCCTTTGGCTATTATTCCATATTTGTATTATCCTGTATTGATGCTTATAAGCGTTTTAATATTTATTGCTGTAAGTAAAGAGAAAACTGTATAAAAAAAGAGTTAATAAGCAAAATGCTTATTAACTCTTTTTTTATTTCATTATTGGTGCCATATCTGCGTAAGAGAATTTATACTCTACAAATCCGGCTGCGTAAGGTGCAACTTCGTAAAGCTGATAGTATATAACAAGACCATCATCAGTAAGATAAAAATTTTCCTGTCCTGTTAAAGTTACTGGCTGGAAAAGATGGATGTCTTTATTTTGGTTTAATGCTAACTTATTTAGATAGTTAATATAATCATTTGAACGGAACAGATCCTTTAATTCTATTGCTTTGCCTGTTTGTTTATCCGTTGTCATGCTGTAACGTACAGTCATGCCATGAGCACCGCCGGTATAAGTATAAATGGATTGAAGTATGGATAAATATTTTGAGTTGTTTAACTTTACTTCATAACTGGCATCCGTTGCATAGAAGTTGGAAAACTCACCATTTTCCTGAGCTTTTTTGTTATGTCTGGTATGGATAAAATCTGCTGTTGTGGCAATATCCCGAATTTCATCAAGAGTATATTGATCTTTCAGCATAACGCTGCACAATGCACCATATTCATTAGATGTGTGCGGCATATAGGCGTATATATTTTTGGCGATATTGGTACTGAAAAAAGAAGCTGCATCTTTAAAGTTTCTGTTCATAATAACAGGCATACTGATATTAATAGTATTGCCATTAAAATGTCCAGGCACTACAGTATTTTTTACAGCATTGTCATTGCCTTTGCAGCAGGGTGAATTATTTATTTGAGTCGCTTTTGGCTGCATGAGAGTATTAGCCTGAGTTAAGCTTGGATCTGCAAAATTTACAGACACAGCCATGCCTATAGAAAGCATCGAAATTAACAGTCTTTTATTCATAAACAACACCTCTTTTCATGACTTATTATGTTCTATATACTTCAACAGAGAATATTTTATGCCTGCTGTGAAGATAAATTTCACAAATATAACAAAAAGCAGCAGTTCACTAAGAACTGCTGCTAAAATTTTTTAAAACATAAGATGAACAATAGCGTAACCTGCTACACAGGCAGTGAATACACCAATCAGTCCGGGCATCATGAAGCTGTGGTTGAGAACAAATTTGCCTATTTTAGTTGTACCGGAACGGTCAAAGCCAATGCAGGCCAAATCAGATGGATATGTCGGCAGGAAGAAGTAAGCGTAGCAGGCAGGAATAAAGGATAATACTAAGAGCGGATCCATGCCTACATTTAATGCAATGGGCATAACAATAGCAATTGCTGCTGCCTGAGAATTAACCAGTTTAGAAGTAAAAAACAGTACGATAGCGTAAGCCAAAGGATAGGACTGTACTGCATTACCTAAAAATTCTTTTAATATACCCATGTGGTTGGCAAAGTAAGTATCTGCCATCCATGCAACGCCGTAAACTGATACAAGAGCAACTACACCGGAACGGAAAACCTGGCTGTTGCCAACTTCTTTAGCTTTTGTATTGCACAAAAGAAGAATGAGCGCACTTACAAAAAGCATAACCATTTGAATAACAACAGTCATGGAAATTGGTTTTGGAGCAGCACCTGCTTTAGCAGCAAATGCCGGAAGCAGTGAAGGGAAATTGCCTAAAACTGCGATAACCAGAATACCTGCAAAGAAAATCAAAGTAGCACGATAGAAAGAAGCAGGTAATTTTTTATCAAGCAAACTTTCGGTATTGCCATAAACATATTCTTTCTGTTCCGGATCCTGAATAAGTTTTTGAAAATCAGGATCATTAGCTAAGTCTTTACCGCGTTTATAGCTCCATAATGCGGCTACAAATACACCAATAAAAGTAGCAGGAATAGAGATTGCCAGAATCTGAATAATACTGAGATGATTTCCTGTTGCTGCCATAAAACCAACAACAGAAACTACAGCAACAGAAACAGGTGATGCGCAGACACCCATCTGGGAAGCAATAGAAGATACTGCCATAGGACGTTCAGGGCGAATACCCTGTTTAATTGCTATATCATAGATAATTGGAAACATTGTATAAACAACATGTCCTGTACCACATAAAATAGTTAAAAACCAGGTGGTGATAGGAGCAAAAATAGTTACATGTTTTGGATTATTACGCAAGAATTTTTCTGCATATTTTAACATAACAGTTAAACCGCCGGATGCCTGTAAAAAACCTGCGCAGGTTACAACTGCCATAATTGTCAGCATAACATCAAGTGGTGGTTTACCCGGTTTATAACCAAAGAGAAATGTATAAATTACAAGACCAATGCCGCTGATAGCAGCTAAACCAATACCGCCATGTCTGATACCAAGAACAAGGCATAACATTAAAATTATGAAACCTAATAAAATTTCCAAAGTATTTCCTCCTTAACGCTTTATCTAAAAATGTTGTCTTAATCTTAATTTATAAAAAATTGTGACAACTATATGATATATTATACACAAAAAGCGAAAAAAATCAAGATTGTAAAATATACTTTTTGTGATTAGTGTACACTAAATATAAAATATTTGTTTTTGGCGAGAGTTTTAAAAATTAATATTGACATTAAAGGGAATATTTAGTAAACTCAGTAAAGAGGGAGTAGCTGGCATAGAAATTATGTTTGCATAGTCGTCAGTACGATTTCTTAATGGGATCCGGCTTTGTGAGTAAATAGCGAGACTTTGTTGCAATAATGCAGCAGGGGTCTCGCTTTTTTTATTTATCTTTGCTGTAAAAAATAAGGAGGATATTGTGGAAGTTTTATTGGAAGTAGGTTTATTGGTTCTGGGATTTATAATGCTTGCAAAAGGTGCTGACTGGTTTGTGGAAGGCGCAGCCGGAATTGCATCTAAATTTAGTATACCGCAGCTGGTTATTGGTCTTACCATAGTTGCTATGGGTACCAGTGCTCCGGAAGCAGCTGTAAGTATAGCTGCAGCTTTAAAAGGCAATGCGGATATAACAATTGGTAATATCGTTGGCAGTAATATACTTAATATTTTAATTATTTTAGGTATGGCTGCTGCTATTACTCCTTTGTTGGTAGCACGTTCTACCATGCTTATAGAAACTCCATTCATGATTATGGTAACCTGTCTTTTAGGATATCAGGGAATGGATGGAAAGATTTCTTTTTATGATGGCTTATTCCTGTTAATGCTCTTTGTTATCTATCTTGGATATTTGTATAAAATGGCGATTAAAAACAAAGTGGATGAAGAAAGCCAGGAATATGGACATAGTATGGCCCACTGTATTGGATATACAATTGTTGGGTTAGTACTTATCATAATTGGCAGTAATGTTACTGTTAATGCGGCTACCAGTATTGCAGCCTATATAGGTTTAAGCCAGAGATTTATAGGTTTAACGATAGTTGCGCTGGGAACTTCTCTGCCGGAACTGTTTACTTCGGTAACAGCTGCGCGTAAGGGGAATGCTGACATTGCTATTGGTAATATTGTAGGCAGCAATATTTTTAATATCCTTTTTGTCGTTGGGTTATCTGCGTTGATTACTGATATTCCATTTTCTCAGGCGTTTAATTTTGATATGATTATTGCGATTGTATCTGCAGTTGTGCTCATGATATGTGTTTTTACCGCTAAGAAACTTGAAAGATGGGAAGGATTTCTTATGCTGGCAGGATATGTGGCTTATCTGTCATATATTCTTTAAGAAAATAAATGAAAAAGCTTCATGTATGTACATGAAGCTTTTTCATTTATTTGGATTTTTGATCATACGAAACCAGGAACCTTTGGTATCAATTATTCCTGCTTTTTTTAGTTTATTTAATTCCGTTGACATGGCAGTACGTTCAACACCAAGATAGTCTGCCAGTGACTGTCGGTCGAGAGGAATAAAAAATTCTGCTGATTTCTGCAATTTTGCCTGATCTGAGAGATAGGAGAGTAATTTTTCTTTGGTAGTTTTATGAGACATATAACGTATTTTGTTGGTAAATGCCAGATTTTTTTCTGCAATTCCCTGGAGTAAATTTCTGATAAGCTGATTATGAAAATTGCAGGCATTAGAACAAACTGTAAGTATGCGTTTTAAATCTAAAAGAAGGATAATGCTTTCTTTTTGAGCGAAAACGCTGACAGGTAAAGTTTTTAAATTTGCACAGGGAAAAACTTCTCCAAAACATTCTCCGGGTTGTAAAATTGAAAGAACATTGCGATTGCCATAGTAATCACTTTGAATTATTTGTACAGTACCTGTAAGCAGAATTCCCATCAGTTGTGCAGGGTCGCCCTCTAAAAAAACAGGCTGACCTTTGCCTATAGTTACAGCTTTTCCGTTTAGGCATGTAATCATTTTCAGAAGATCATCAGATGATATATTTTTGAATAATGGGCAGGCAGAAAGGATAGATAAATATTTTTTCATAGCATCACCTTTTGTTGGATTTCCAACAGATAAGTTTTGGTTATTATAGTAAAATTAAAGCATCATGTCAAGAAAGTATAAACATAATATTTTTGTAATAAAAAATTTATCTGGAGGAGTTTATATGGAAAATAAAATGTTTTGTTATCAATGTCAGGAAACTGCAGGCTGCAAAGGCTGTACTGTAACAGGTGTATGCGGTAAACAGCCAGATGTGGCAGCAATGCAGGATTTACTGGTATTTGTAACCAAGGGCATATCTGCGGTGACAACTGCGCTGCGTAAAGAGAATAAGGTTGTTTCGACTGATATTAATCATTTAGTTACTCTTAATTTATTTACAACAATTACTAATGCTAATTTTAGCCGTTCTGACATTGAAAATCGTATTCAGATGACTTTAGACGCCAAAGCTGAATTACTGAAAGAGCTGACTGGTTCTTTGAATTTGCCAGATGCTGCATTATGGAATGGAGAAGGTAGCTGGGAAGATAAAGCAAAAAGTGCAGGTATTCTTTCAGAAGCTGACGAAGATATACGCTCTTTACGCGAGCTGATTACTTATGGATTGAAAGGTCTTTCTGCTTATTTGAAACATGCTAATGTTTTGCTTGAGGACGATGAAAATATTGATGCATTTTTACAGCAGGCTCTGGCAGCTACTTTAGATAAAAACCTCAGCATTGATGATTTATTTGCTCTTGCCATGGAAACAGGCAAATATGGTGTTGCCGGAATGGCTTTGCTTGATAGAGCAAATACTTCTGCTTATGGTAACCCTGAAATTACAAAAGTTAATATTGGTGTAGGCAACAAACCAGGAATTTTAGTTTCCGGCCACGATTTGCGTGATTTGGAAATGTTATTGGAACAAACTCAGGGTACCGGAGTGGATGTGTATACACATTCTGAAATGCTGCCGGCACATTATTATCCAGCGTTTAAAAAATATCCTAATTTTATAGGCAATTATGGTAATGCCTGGTGGAAGCAGAAAGAGGAGTTTGAGTCTTTTAACGGGCCGATTTTGATGACAACTAATTGTATTGTACCGCCCAAAGACAGTTATAAAGAACGAGTTTATACTACTGGAGCAGCTGGCTACCCAGGATGCAGGCATATTGCCGGAGATATTAGCGAGCAAAAAGATTTTTCAGCTGTTATTGAACATGCAAAAAAATGTGCTCCGCCAGAAGAAATTGAAACTGGAGAAGTGATAGGCGGTTTTGCGCATAATCAGGTGCTGGCATTGGCTGATAAAGTAGTAGATGCTGTTAAGAGCGGCGCTATAAAGAAATTTGTGGTAATGGCTGGCTGTGATGGACGTGCCAACAGCCGTAAATACTATACAGAATTTGCTGAAGCTTTGCCGGAAGATACTGTTATACTTACAGCAGGTTGTGCCAAATACAGATATAATAAGCTGCAGTTAGGTGACATTAATGGCATTCCTCGTGTACTTGACGCAGGTCAGTGTAATGATTCCTACTCACTGGCACTTATTGCTTTAAAGTTAAAAGAGGCTTTTGGACTGCATGATATAAATGAATTGCCTGTTATTTATAATATTTCATGGTATGAGCAAAAAGCAGTCATTGTATTACTTGCTTTGTTGCATCTGGGAGTTAAAAATATTCATTTAGGGCCAACTCTTCCGGCTTTTCTCAGTCCTAATGTAGCAAAAGTACTTGTAGAAAATTTTGGTATTGCAAATAGCACAACTGTTGAAGAAGATATGAAATTATTTTTTGAAAAATAATATGATAATTTATATCAAGTAAAAGTAGAGATACAATATTTATTTGTAATAAAATTAATGAAGAAATTGGTTGGTGATAAAACGAAAAGCGCCTTTATGATATATACCAAGAATTCTTGATACATTTCTTAATTACACGTAGTATATGGATGCTATCCTGTATTTTACAGGCAGCATCCATTTTTTCTGCATGGAAATAGAAGATAAGCAGAATATTAAGTATGTACTAATCACATTTTGCTACATCGCTGATAGTAAAGGTTCTATAAAATAAGTCTTCGACAGGGGGACTGAGTGCTGCTGAATAAAATTTTCACATTTGCGAGGTGATAAAATATGAGTTCTTTATATATTACTGAAATCGTAGAGAGTAGGAGTCAGCATTTGAAACATTATTGGATAGAAGATAATATAACAAATTGCTGCAGGAAAGCAGAGTTCTTGTTGATGAATAAATTGATTCTTTGAGAATTTATATTTTAAATGATGTTGTAAATATTTATACTTATGGAACTGGAGAACGTTCTGAAAAGGATTGTATTACTTTATGATAATTAAAAAATTAGCACTATAAGTATTAATGAATTATAGTGTATAAAGGAATGTTATGTAAAGGTTCGTATAAATAAGAAATTATTTTGTGGTATATTTAGAATATTATGTGGTAGTGTAACATAATATAAGTAAAGCAAATTAATTTGAATGATAATAAAAAAGACTAATATTTTAACTGTTTTTACCAAAATAAGATATAATAGCTAAAATATTAGTCGTAAAATAAGGTAAAAGATTCTTAAAGTGATTAGATTTTATGAATTATAATTTGCTGTCGTTAATGCTGTATGATAAAATATTCAATTTTTTTATAACGATAGTGAGGTGTTGGAAAATAAAAAAACCGATTCTCAAAATCTGAGAACCGGCATGAATGCTGGTGATCCAGGAGGGATTCGAACCCCCGACCCACGGCTTAGAAGTTAGCGCGGAGATGAAATTTATGCTTCTGCCAACTAAATTGACAAAATAAGATATAAAATTTAAAAAAGCATTGAAATTCATTTTTTTGGATATTTAAAAATGAATGGAAAATAAATATATACTTATTACATTGTGTAGACTAGTGTTTATGACAGTGTAAATATGGTGTAATAATGGTGTAGAGATATTAGAATAAGCTTTAATTTAATTATACATCTTTTCCAGTATTTTTAAAGTGTATTTTTATGTAAATTTCAACTAACATAATTTGCAATGAAATTTATATATTGTGTGTTTGGTTTAACTCCAAAAATTTCTAATAATTTCCACCAGCTTATGTTTGTTCGGTGCACGCATCTTCTTCAGCGACTGCATTTCTTTAAGCATAGTATATATTTCATCATCAGTCATAACCTTCAGAAACTTTCGTAGCCGGATAATGAGGATATTAGCGATACGTTCAATGGTTACTATGTTTTTGAATTCTTCTTCGTCTTGGACAAGCTCCGTTATCAACTGCTCTGACTTTCGCAGCATATCAGTAAAAATATAATTATCAGTTTTGCTCCAGTTCTTCACGACATACTCCTTATGCAGCTTTGCTTGCTTTCTTCTGGCAGTCCATGCAAAGTGGCTGACCGAATTTATTTACCGAAAACTGCACTACCTTCTCACTGGTTATGTCTTCACCACAGCCTACGCAGACTGCAACACCTTCACTGGCGGTTTTCTTAGATGCTGATCTTGGGTTATTGCTGGCAACAGGCTTTATATTCTGTTGACTATCGGTACAGGTTGTTTCGTCAGTCTTACCGTCAGCTTCAGGATCATCACCGGTAGCGATGCAAAGACTGAGCATAAAGGCATATTTTATGGCAGCAGTCTGCGCTTTCATTACAGCTTTATCTCCGGCATCCTGTCCTGAACCTATACCGAATAAATCTACACTTTCGCCGCTATCACTGTCGATAAGATGTATCTGCACAGTAACAGTAGCCAGATGTTCTGTATTGCCTTTAAGATTAGTAACGTCAACCATTGATTCCAGGGTAGGGCAGACAATACTGGCTAGCTTATTTTTTGTAAGGGATTCGTTAACCTTTTGCAGTACATCCTCAGCAGTAGCGTATTTATAATTGTGAAAACTGTTGATGCCATTCTTGGCAACATGGCTGCATTCATTCATTACAGCTACAAGCTTTTTTGCGATTTTTGCGTTTTCCATAGTAGTTTCAACTCCTTTTACTTTAATAATCACTGGGAAACATAACTGTTATAACATCATATTCGATTTTGTCTGTGCTTTCGGCAGTAATGAAGATTTTGCCCTTGCAGGTTTTATAGGCACCTAAAAGAAAGTCTTTGTATTTTAAAGCATCAGCATTAACAGCTTTATCTTCTTCAGAAATTTCACCCCAGTCCTTACGGCAGAATCTTCCTACAGATGCCAGGACTTGGGTACTGAATGCCAGGCTTTGTTTTACTTCACAGGCTAAGGCTGCCGTCCGATAAATTTTAGCTTTATGAAAAATATTCATTTTAAATCCTCCGGAAAATAAATTAAGCCAGGCATCAGTGCCTGGCTTTTAGTTTTTCTCTTTAATAATCATTTATGGCTATGCTGCGTTCTATATCAACAAGACAATGCCCAGTATTATGGT
>CAUDEF010000028.1 GCA_958448515.1 uncultured Phascolarctobacterium sp.
AACTTAAAAAATATTTGTTATAAGCATAGAAATGCCTTTTTGAATATTGACTTTTAATAGTAATATATGCTAATATATAACCATGGCAAAATTAATCGTTATATAAACTGAGGTGCTCTCTTAGAGAGGTAAATAAGGGAATGCGGTGCAAATCCGCAACGGTCACGCCACTGTGATGCCGTCAGGGCTAAGTCAGATCGCAGCCTCGGTTTGTATATATTTCTGCGAGAGACAGAATGTATATTTGCGTACCTGCTGGTATTATGCTTGTTTATACCTTTCTGCTTTCAGTGGAAAGGTATTTTTTATTGTGGAGATGATGTATGTTGACGAAAAAGCAGCTTTTATTCAGACTGGGACAGATAGCTGTTGTCCTTTTGGGTATCAGCTTTATTACCTTCTGTCTGGTAATGCTTTCGCCGGGAGATCCTGTGCGTCAGATGATTGCCGGCAATGAAGATATTATGGTCAGCCAGGCGGAGATTGATGCTTTAAGGCACGAGCTTGGTCTTGATAAGCCCTTTATTTATCAGTATCTGGACTGGCTGGGCAGAGCGCTGCAGGGCAATCTTGGCTTTTCCTACATGGTGAAACGTCCTGTAGTTGATGAGCTTTTGCACAGTTTGCCGGCAACAGTGCTTTTAGCAGGTGCTTCTTCCTTATTCATGCTTGTGTGCGCTGTTCCTCTGGGCATTTATTCCGCCGTAAAGAGAAACAGCTTTACAGATTATCTTATTCGTGGCATTACTTTTATCGGCGTATCAGTGCCCAATTTCTGGATGGGTCTGATGCTGCTGTGGATTTTTGGCTTAAAGCTGGGGCTTTTGCCCATTGTAGGCGGCAGGGTAACTTTGGAAAATATGATTCTGCCTGCGGCTACCTTGGGTATTGTAATGGCGTCCAAATATACCCGTCAGGTGCGCGCCACTGTGCTGGAAGAATTAAATCAGGATTATGTTGTCGGCGCCCGTGCCCGCGGTATGAGCGAAAGCTACATCCTCTGGAAAGAGGTTCTGCCTAATGCCATGCTGCCGCTGATTACACTTTTTGGCCTGTCCTTCGGTAATCTGCTGGGCGGCGCCGCTGTTGTAGAGATTGTCTTTTCCTGGCCGGGACTGGGCTATCTTGCGGTACAGTCCATTATCTACCGTGATTTTCAGCTGGTGCAGGGAATTGTTTTATGGATTGCGCTCATGTATATGGTAATTAATCTGCTGGTAGATATTTCTTATAATTATCTGGACCCGCGTCTGCGAAAGGCAGGTAAATAAAATGAGAAGTATACTTATCGGTTTAAAAACAAATAAATCTTTTGCTTTTTTCAGTTTTCTGGTATTTTTGCTTCTGGCTGTGGCGGCAGCAGCGCCTTTGATTGCGCCCCATGACCCGCTGGCGGCTTCCATGAGGGATGCCTACCAGCCGCCGTCTGCCGACCATCTTTTTGGTACGGACAAGCTGGGACGCGATAATTTCAGCCGCGTGCTGTATGGTGCCAGCTATTCTTTAAGCAGTGTACTGATTCTGGTGGCCTGCGTTTTTACAGTGGGCACTACCTTAGGTGTTGTGGCAGGCTATTTTGGCGGCAAGGCTGATGTAGTAATCATGCGTATTGCCGATATGATGATTTCTTTTCCGGGTATGATTCTGGCTATTGCCATTGCCGGAATTTTAGGAGGCAGTCTGGTAAATGCCATTATTGCCCTGACTGTTGTTACCTGGACTAAATACGCACGGCTTGCCCGCAGTATGGTGCTGAAAGTCAAAAAACGCGACTTTGTGGAGGCGGCTGTTGTCAATGGTGGCAAACCCCTGCACATTTTGTGGCAGCACATTCTGCCCAATATTCTGCCGCTGATGATTATTACAGCAGCTGCTGATATTGGTGCCATGATGATGGAGCTGGCAGGTCTGTCTTTTTTAGGCTTTGGCAGTCAGCCCCCTGCTCCTGAGTGGGGTCTGATGCTTAATGAAGGACGTCAGCAGATGCAGACTGCTCCCTGGCTGATGATTTTCCCAGGACTTACGATTTTTATAACAGTGGTAATCTTTAATTTGTGGGGTGATGCACTGCGTGACGTGCTGGACCCCAAACAGGAAAAATAAACAGGTAAAGGAGATTTTGCAATGAACAAATTAACTAAAACTGCAGCGGCAGCAATGATTGGTGTACTGGCTCTGGCAGCAGCAGGCTGCGGCGGTGACGAAAAGGCCGCTCCTGTAACAGACACTTTAAAATTTGGCGTAACCAATTTTGCGGACAGTTTGGAGCCTGCCGACAACTTTTTCAGCTGGGTTGTAATGCGTTACGGCCTTGGCGAATGCCTGGTAAAATTTGACGACAAAATGAATGCTGTGCCCTGGCTTGCAGAAAGCTGGCAGATAAGCGATGATAAATTAACCTGGACCTTTAAAATCAACGATAAAGTTGTTTTTTCCAACGGCGATAAGCTGACTGCAGAAATTGCCAAAGAGTCTTTAGAACGTACCTTTGCCAAATCTACCCGCGCTCAGTCCTTCTTTACTTATGCAGAAATTAAGGCTGACGGACAAAACCTGATTATTAAAACTGATAAGCCTGTACCGACTTTGCCCGGTATGCTGGCAGACCCTCTGTTTCTGATTATCAATACCAAAGTAACCGACCGTGACTATGCTAAGGAAGGCCCCATCTGCACTGGCCCTTACATGGTAAAAACCTATGACAAATCTAAAGCTGTAATGGTAGCCAACCCCAATTACTGGAACGGCAGCGTGCCTTTTAAAACAGTAGAAATTCCTACTATTGATGACCCCAACACCCGTGGTATGGCGCTGCAGTCCGGTGAGCTTGACATGGCTATTAACATTGCCGCAGGTGATCTTGACCTCTTTAAAAACAGCAAATATACCATTTCTGAAATTGCCTCTCTGCGCACTGTACTGGCGCAGATGAATATGAATGAAGGCAAACCCCTTGCTGATCCTAAAGTGCGTGCGGCGCTTATCAGCTGTCTGGACCGCGAAACCTATAACAAAGTGCTTTTAAAAGATACTTTTATTCCCGGCAAGGCACCTGTACCGCCATCTTTGGATTGCGGCTTTGACCAGCTCACCGACCCGAACACCTATAATGTAGAGCGTGCTAAAAAGCTGCTGGCAGAAGCAGGCTGGAAAGATACCAACGGCGATGGCTATGTAGATAAAAACGGCAAAAATCTAGAGCTTGATTTTGTTTATTACAGCGGCCGTGCCGAACTGCCCTTATATGCGGAAGCAACTCAGGCTGATGCAAAAAATATCGGCATCAAAGTTAATATGAAAAACGTTGACTACAACGTACTTGACCCCATGCGCCGCAATGGCGAATTTGATTTGATTATCTCCAATATTCTTACTGCCAACAGCGGTGACCCGGAGGTATATCTGAACTGGTACTGGAAAACCAATGTTAACGGCAGCCAGCCGCAAAACGCTACCGGCTACAGCAATCCACAGTTTGACGCTTTAAGCGACCAGCTGGCAGTAGAATTTGATCCGGCTAAGCGCCGTGATTTAATGATTAAAATGCAGCAGATTCTGTTAGATGACGGTGTGGCACTGTTCTTTGGTTATCCTAAAACCAATATGGTAAGCAAATCCTCTCTGAGCGGTGCACATATTAAACCGGCAGACTATTACTGGCTGACTGATGAAATCAAGCCGGCACAATAATGAGTGAAGGTGTTGTTTGTTAATGCTTCTTGAAGTAAATAATTTACAGATCAGCTACGGTGATAAAATTGCCGTACACAATGCTGATTTTACTTTAGATAAAGGCGAGATTTTATCCATTGTAGGCGAAAGCGGCAGTGGCAAGACCACCATTATCAGAGCTGTTATGGGCTGTCTGCCGGGTAACGGACATGTCAGCGGCGGCAGTATTATTTTTGAAGGACGCAATCTTTTGTGTAATACGCCGGAAATGTGGCGCAGAATGTGCGGCAGAGATATGTCCATGATTTTTCAGGACTGCGGCAATATGATTAACCCTATTCGTAAAATCGGCAGCCAGTTTACCGATTATATTCTGGCCCATGACAAGACAAAAAGCAAAGAGGAGGCGTTTCAGCTGGCGTGCACCATGCTGACCAATATGCGCCTTCCCAATGCAGAAAATATTATGCACAGCTACCCCTTTGAGCTTTCCGGCGGTATGCGTCAGCGTGTGGGTATTGCCATGGCTATGACCTTCAGCCCTAAAATTCTGCTGGCTGACGAGCCTACCAGCGCCCTTGACGTAACTACTCAGGCGCAGATTATCCGCCAGATTGCAGATGTGCGCAACGAGTTTAAGGCGGCAGTCATCATGGTTACCCATAATCTGGGCGTAGCTTCCTATATCTCCAATAAAATAATGGTTATGAAAAACGGACAGGTGGTAGAATGCGGCAGCCGTGAAGAAATTATCGGCAATCCGCAGCATGAATACACCAAAGAGCTTCTGGCAGCTGTACATGTAATAGGAGGTAAAAAATACTATGAGCGTTACTGATTACAGCAAAGAAGCGCCGGTTATTTTAGAAATAAAAAATCTGACTAAAAATTTTCCCGCAGAGGGCGGCAGGATGCTGACTGCCTGTGATAATGTAAGTCTGCGTGCCTATGCAGGGCAGACACTGGGCATTATCGGCGAAAGCGGCTGCGGCAAAAGTACGCTGGTGCGTACCATACTGCAGATTCATCCTGCTACCTCCGGCGAAGTAATATTTGAAGGCAAAAACATTCTGCTGGCTAAAGGTGAAGAATGCCGTCAGAACAGACGCAAAATTCAGATGGTTTTTCAGGACCCGACGGCAGCCTTTAACCCTAAAATGAAGGTTAAGGACATTGTCTGCGAGCCGCTGAAAAACTTTGGCCTTATTAAAAACAGTGAGGTGGATGCCAAAGCTGCTGAGCTTTTGCGCATGGTTGAGCTGCCGGAGGATTTCAAAGACCGCTATCCTCATAATATGAGCGGCGGCCAGCGTCAGCGTCTTGGCATTGCCAGAGCATTGGCACTGGAGCCTGAAATCATTGTCTGCGACGAAGCAACTTCTGCCCTTGACGTTTCCGTACAGGAAAAAATCTGCTCACTTTTGGTTAAGCTGCAGCGTGAAAAAGGCATTACCTTTTTATTCATCTGCCATGACCTGGGACTGGTAGACAGTATGTGCCATCAGCTGGCAGTAATGTATCTGGGCAATGTGGTGGAGCTTATTGAAAAGGGCGATATTGCCAATAATCCCAGGCATCCATATACAAAAGCTTTGCTGCAGGCTGTGTTCAAGGTAGATTTTAAACCCGGCGAGAAAATCCAGCCTTTGGAGGGTGAAATCCCCAGTCCTCTGGATTTGCCGGCAGGCTGTCCCTTCCAGAGCCGCTGCGAATATTGTCAGGATATTTGCAGAAAAGAAAAGCCACAGCTTAAAGAAATTGATGAAAGACACTGGGTAGCCTGTCATCTGGTGAAATAGAAAATACCGTATAATCAAGTTTTTGATTATACGGTATTTTTTTGTGCTTTATACGGTATTTTTTTGTGCTTTATACGGATAATAGTTATTTTTAAATAATATAGTTAAACGTGTGATTAAAAGTTTTTGCGATAGTGGAGTGCTTCTGAAGTCAAAAAAGAGCAAATCAAAAGCTCGTTGTCTTGCGGGGGGGTACAAAGGTGTTATAATGATTATCAACTAATACTTATCATCGGAAATTAAATATAAAATGGACGTTTATTGGCAGAATATTATACATGTTAAAAAGAGAGGGCGATTATGATGAAAAAGAAAAGAACATTGCTTGCCACATTGGTATTGCTGAGCGTGATGCAGGGAAGCGTGTATGCGCAAATTGAGGAAAAGCCAGTAGCTGGTAAACAATATGATGATTTTCTTTATTGTGATAGAGAAGTACAAATTTTTGAAGGTAATAACGATGGAGAGTTTTATTTTAATAAAGGTGTTGAAGTTAATGCACCAAAGAGTGGGGGAACTGCTACAGCATTTCACTTACATGGTAATAATATTTTTAATGTAGGGTCAGCTGAAGGAAAAGAATATGATGGTGTATTTATAGGTAAAACTGAGGCGATAAATGTTGATGGTTCTCTAACAATTAATGCATCAGAAAATGATTTATATTTTGGTTCTAATTCATGGGATGATTATGGTGATGCTGCAACCATATATGTAGACAGCAACAGTAATTTTACTGTAAATGCTGCTAATATGCATACAAGCGGTGGTGCAGAAACAAACTTAAAGCTTTTTGATAATGCTGCAGCAGATATAAATTTATCAGGAGATTTTGTTTCTGATAAAGGTGGTACCGGCATAGCTATTCAGAATTGGTATGATGATAGCAAGACTAATTTAGATATTGATGCTGATAATATAAGTTTATCGACTGTTGCAGGTGGAGCAGAAAGATTGGCTGGGCTTTATTTGTTGGCGTATGGTGATGGTGGTAGTAGTGATTTAATAGTTAACTTGACTGCGAATGAGAAAGTAGAAATTTCAGGCTTTGAAAGAGGTATAACAACATTTGGCAGTACAAATGTAACCATAAATGCCAAATATATAGATATTATAGCTGATACTGACGAAGGAAGAGGACTTAACTTAAGTGGCTTTGATGCAGAAAAATCAGCTGTTGTTAGTTTAGGTTCAGATAACAGTACTGAGAAAATTAATATTGTTGGTGGCAAATATGGAATCTATGCAAATGATAGAGCTGATGTAAGCATAAAATCTAAAACAGTGAATATTGAAGGTACAAATAATAGAGCAATATATTTATCGGATAATTCTGCAACTAGCATAATGGCCTCTAATGCAGTTGATATTAGTGGAGGAGAATATGGATTATATCTGAATAATAAAGCCAGTGCCACTGTAAATGCCAGCAATGTTAATATAAAGACAGATAACGGCTGGGGGATTTGTTTATTTGATAATTCATTAACAGATGTAACTGCAGATAGTACTTCTATTAGTGGTCATATTTATTCTAAAGATTCTGATGTGTTTATAAAATCAGATACAACCAATGTTGCTGGTCAGGTAAAAGCTCTTGATGGAGCTAGTGTTGATTTTAGTTCTAAAGCTGACAGTACAAGCGGTA
>CAUDEF010000029.1 GCA_958448515.1 uncultured Phascolarctobacterium sp.
CTCAGCGACTTGTATATAATAGCATCCTGCACAGTTATTGTCAACACTTTTTTCTTAACTTTTTTTATCTTTTTTCTGATACGCCAGGCTGCGTTGCAATTCGGATATGCTTTATATCTTGCCTTATGCTCTCCAACTTTTTTGTGATTTTTTGTTATTTTTATTACATTTTTGCCTTGTTTTTACCTGTTTTTCGATAAATTTTTATCTTTTTACTAAAAAATTTTTAAAAATATTTTTTAGCTATGGTTAACATTTTATACTTTTGCTCGCATTATAAGAGTGAGATTTTCTTTTCTTGTTTCTCTTTTTTATTTATTTTTTCTCTTGCTTCTTTTCTTTGCCCGTCTTTTTACTCTTAATCTTAGAGTTATGTAATAACTCCTCCTGGTCTTTAAAAGCTTTTTTAACTAAAAAGGCGCAGGTCTTTAATTCCTGCGCCTCAGTAAACTTATTATAATAACTGAACTTTTTACAGCCGTTTTTTAAAATTACCTATTACCGATACATTCTCATCCTCGATAATAAAAACATTTTCATCAAATTCCTGCAGTGCAGTTCTCAGCTGTCTGGCTTCAGCTTTGGAGACTACGGTCAGAAAAATATTGGTATCTTCGCCGCTGTAAGCTCCTATACCCTTTATTTTGGTAACGCCACGATTAACTATAGCAAAAACGATCTGCTCAACTGCTTCTTTTTTACTGATAATCAGCATATTCACTTTAATATTTGGCAGATAAAGCTTATCCAGCACAAAAGCTGTCAGTACAGCAAAGAATATAGAGTAGACTGCTATATGCAGGCTGTAAAGATAAATACAGATACTGAAAACAAGTACATCTACAATATAAAAAACTTTGCCTACGCTCATAAAGCTGTATTTATGGCTTATTAAAAGGCCTAGGATACCTTCTCCTCCGCCGCTGCCTTTAGACATCAAGGTCATGGCTGACCCCATACCGCACAAAATACCGCCCGCTATGCAGGCTGTGATTGTATCAGGAAGATAATTATGCTCCGGTACAGGCACGGCACTTAAAAAGAAGCTGTAGCTGCTTACACAGAACACAGACTTCATAATAAAATCTGTTCCATATACTTTAAATGCCATATATAAAAGAGGAATATTAAGCAGCAGATAAATAACACCCGTATAGTTAAAGGTATTTACATCAAGATTGATGAATTTCTCTCCCGCATATACCAGTAACTGCGAAATACCGATAAATCCCCCGCTGTACAAGTCACAGGGAAGGATGAAGACATTAAACCCTATAGTATAGATAAAACTGCCTGCAATGACTAAAAACAGATATTTGGGATCAAGAATACTTGCTGACCAATTCCATGAAGCCATAACCATCACTCCGTTAAAAGTATTGTAGCTGTATGCTAATCCTATCATATCATTAAAAAACGGCTCTACCAACAGGTAAAGCCGTTAAAATCTTATAAAAAGTAATATTTAAATTTATTTTACCATACTGTTACATATCACGGCTGGCAATAATATCAACGCCAAGACCGAGAATATCTTTTACGACAACATCGCCTGTTTTTACAGGTGCTTTCACGGTTACGCCGCGCAGATATGCAGCGCAGTCCAAAATGCGTTCTTTAGGCAGTACGGAAGCAGATACTACCGGCAGCAAAGGCAAAAGGCCGCCTTCTACGGCAACAGTAGAAGTAAGCATTCTTTTAGGAGCAGTTACTTCATCATGGGCATATTTAGGTCCGCGAGGACAGGTATTGCCTTTAACATCAGTAACTTTACCGTCTTCAATGGTAACAGTCATTTCACATCCTAAAGGACACATAATACAGTTCATTATTCTGGTTTCTACAGCCATTTTCTTTACCTCCTTACAGCACTACCAGGCCCACAGTTATTTCATCACCCATCAGAGCAGTTTTTTCTGCAGGAATTTCCACAGCAATCATTTCACTGGGTTTGGCAACCGGAAGCATTTTGCTTACCAGCAAGGTATCTCCGCTTTTTACTTCCAGTTTAACTTTGCGCTGAGGAGCAGCTACACGCATAAAGAGTTTGGCTTTTTCGCCTGCTTCAGGCAGAGAAAGTTTCTGAGGTACGCAGGTTCTTACGCCGTTAACAGGTGTAACGGTAACAGAGCGTAAATTGCTGCTCATTTTTCCCTGAGCTTCCAAAGCCGCAAATTTGCCGGCAATTTCAGCCTCTTCAGAAACAAAATCAACAAGGTCATGTACATGTACTACGTTGCCGGCAGCATAAAATCCCGGCAGACTTGTCTGGCGATGCTGATCCACAATCGGGCCGCTTGTCAGCGGATGCATATCCAGCATCAGACCGCGGGACAGCTCGTTTTCAGGAATCAGACCAACAGATAAAAGTACAGTATCACATTCTATATCAAATTCAGTTCCCGGAATGGGGCACATTTTTTCGTCAACTTTGGCAACAGTTACACCGGTAACGCGCTCTTCACCATGTATTTTGACAATGGTATGGGATAAGTGCAGAGGAATATCAAAATCATTGAGACACTGCACTATGTTACGGGTCAGACCGTTGGAGAAAGGACAGATTTCCAGAACAGCCTGCACTTTGCAGCCTTCCAGACTCATACGGCGAGCCATAATAAGACCGATATCACCGCTGCCTAAAATAACAATTTTATGACCAGGCAGATAGCCTTCCATATTTACCATGCGCTGAGCAGCACCGGCAGTAAATACTCCTGCAGGACGTTCGCCGGCAATACGGATGGCACCGCGGGTACGTTCACGGCAGCCCATGGTTAAAATTACAGTTTTGCCTTCCAGTTTAAGCAGACCTTTTTCAGGGCTTACAGCAATAACAGTTTTATTGCGCAGAACATCAAGCACCATAGTATCAACCAGAACTTCAATTTCCGGTTTATCTTTAATCAGCTCAATGCAGCGATGAGCATAACCGGGGCCGGTCAGCTCTTCCTTAAAGTGATGCAGACCAAAGCCGTTATGAATACACTGCTGCAAAATACCGCCCAGCTCGCGGTCACGTTCAATAACAATAATTTTTTTGGCGCCGTTTTCCCAGGCACTGTAAGCAGCAGAGAGGCCTGCAGGGCCGCCGCCTACAATAATAACATCATATAAAGTATTCATTATTATGCCTCCTCTCCGTTTACTTTATTTTTTTCATAGAACATATGAGAATCAGCACGTTCTTTTAAAACTTCCGGTACGGGAATATTTAATTCACGGGCAAGAATCTGAGTTACGCGGGGACCGCAGAAACCACCCTGACAGCGTCCCATACCTGCACGGGTACGACGTTTAACACCATCAACAGTACGTGCGCCGCAGGGCTCATTAATAGCCTCTACAATTTCAGCTTCGGTAATGGTTTCGCAGCGGCAGATAACACGGCCGTACAGGCTGTTTTCTTTAATCAGTTCAGCCTGTTTGTCCCAGTTTAATCTGTTAAAGACAGGTTTTTTCGGCAATGCAGCTTGAAAATCTGCTTTTTTGGCAGCACCGGAAACTTTAACAATTTCTTCGGCAATCATTTCAGCTACAGCAGGAGCAGCAGTAAGACCAGGAGACTGCATACCTGCAGCATTATACAATCCTTCTACTTCAGAAGCACCAATAATGAAATCACCTGTACTGGAAACAGCACGCAAACCGCTGAACTCAGTAATAGCGGCACCCATGGGCAGATTAGGAATCAGCTTGCGGGCAGAATTCATTATCTCATTCATGCCTTCGGCAGTAACTGCATGATCTTCTTTGCTGTCTACTTCCTGAGCATTAGGACCGATAAAAGTATTGCCATGAGTAGTAGTGCAGACTAAAATACCTTTGGATTTTTTGGTAGGAGTGGGGAACACTACGCCAAACACCAGACTGCTGCAGGCAGTTTTATCAAACAAAATATATTCGCCTTTGCGCGGAGTGATGGTAAAGCTTTCGTCACCGGCAAGTTTAGCAATTTCATCAGCATAAACACCGGCAGCATTAACTACATATTTAGCAGCAATAACACCTTTGGATGTTTCAACGCCTGTAATTTTTCCGTTCTCTTTAATAAAGCCTAAAACCTTGCAGTCACGAATAACTTCCGCACCGTTTTGTACAGCACATTTTGCAAAAGCAAGAGCTGCGCCAAAAGGCCAGCATACACCGGCACTTGGTGCCCACAAAGCACCTTTTACAGTGGTAAGATTTTTTTCTTTAGCCAGTACTTCTTCACGGCTTAAAATTTTCAGACCTTCAACACCGTTAGCCTGACCGCGTTCCAGAAGCTCCTGCAAAGTTTCCATTTCTTCATCAGTGGTTGCAGCAACTAAAGAACCGGTCCATTTAATATCAAGATCCATTTCCTGTTCCAGTTCGTGATAAAGCTTGTTACCGCGTACATTGGTAACAGCTTTCAGACTTCCGGTAGGAGCATCAAAACCAGCGTGCAAAATAGCACTGTTTGCCTTGGTAGTGCCAATAGCCAAATCAGGCTCTTTTTCTACCAAAATACATTTTAAATCATACTTAGACAGCTCGCGCAAAACAGCAGTACCTACAATACCGCCACCAATAACGACTACATCAGCAGATTTAACATATTCCATCTTTTCACTTCCTCGCTGAATTTTACAAACTTTAACCAATTCATTTTATCATAATTCATAAATAAAAAAAAGAACCGAAGCTGTGAAAGATTTTACCTGTATTTTACAAATATTTTTTACAGCCGCTGCCCCTTTATAATGCTATTCACTCCTTTAATAATACTTATGCTCTCTGTCATTTATTTTTTATATCTTAAAATATTTTCTTATGGTAACATATTATTAGCAAGGACAGTCAGCCTTGCGATTTTTATTGCTGCTTTGATAAATTTCATAAGGGGGTTTTATCATGCAAAGATTTTTACTCGGAATTTGTCTTATGTTGCTGCTTGCTGTCAGCAATATTTGCCTGGCTGCAGAGCAGATTAAGGATGAGCCTGCAAACGCTGAAACAATAACATTGCAGGAAATGCAGGAGCGTTTAAATTCACCCGGCACAGATTTGTATCTGGAACTGACCGATGATGAAGTACTTGTCTATAAGGAAACAGCGTCCAGCCGTTCTCTGCGTAAGCAAATTATCCTTACGGCAGCAACAGATAAAATTTTAAGACTTTATACCAATGACGAAAAAACTTTTAAGCAGATGTCAAAAATGCTGCGTGATTATGAAAGTGATAAAGCTGATTTCGGCGGCTGCAGAATAATCACGGATACGGATAATGTACAAACACTTGATAACGGACAGAAAGTTTACCGTTTCTGGTTCATGAAGGTAAAAACCGAAAAAAGCAGCAGCAGAGTTCCCATTGGCATCGGTATCGGTATCGGCGGCGGACATCATCATGGTCCATGGATAGGCATTGGATTATAAAACTGAAAGAGTATCTTAAGCATAAACTTAAGATACTCTTTTTTTGCCTGAAAAAATACATAGACAGCTAATCTGCAATTATGGTATAAGTATTAAGAATATTTTTCACAATTAAAAAATATTCAGTGCAAAAGTCCGACGGTGAAATGTCAAGAGAATAAGACAAACAAATTTACCTAAAAAGACG